>NZ_JBYSYT010000004.1:0-524500 GCF_058783685.1 Allobosea sp. FW305-C-101
TAAGCCCCAGCGTCCTAAGGAAGCGCAGAAGAGGCGCCGCTCAGCGGCGGCGCCGTCTCGATGGGCGGTTTATAGGCGGGACCCCTTTCTCCTGTCAACGCGCTTTTTGAAAGTTTTTCGACAAAAATGAGTTCCGCAATAAATCCAGAGGCTTAAGACGAAAGGATAAGGTTTGAGCCTCGAATGGGCTGCCGCCGGGCATGTTTCGAAGCCTCCTCGTCGGCCGGCCATACCTGCCCCGCTTCAGGGCAGAGGATAGAGCCTCGAAAGATACGGCCTCAGGGAAGAGTGGCGGCGTCACTCAGGGCTTCCGCGAGGAAGGTGCTGAGCGCAGCCACAGCAGCCGATGCCCTGCCCGGCGCCAGATGCAGCGCGATCTCGGAAGCCGGCAGAGCGGGCAATCCATGCTCGGCACCCAGCAACTGAAGACCGGGGCGCGCTGTCCCCGCCTTCACCACCGTCAGCGCCACGCCGGAAGCGGCCACGGCCTCGACGGCGCCGATGCTCGACGACGAGAACAGGATGCGCCAGCGCAGGCCCGCCTCGTTCAAGGCGTCGAGTGCCCATTCACGAAACATGTTGGGCGCCTTCAGAAGGGCGAGCTGCAATGGCTCCTCCAGAGAGAAGGCGTTGCGGTCCGAGCAGGCCCAGACCGTCTGCTCCTTGCGCAGCACCTCGCCGCGACCGTCGCCGGCCTTCTGGGTCGCGAGCACCAGATCGAATTCCTCGCCGAGGCTGTTCAGGAGATCGCGCGTGAAGCCGGTCGTGACCTCCAGCTCGACATCCGGGTGCGAGCGCGCGAAGCGCGCCAGGGTCTCCGGCAGGACGATGGTGGCGTAATCGTCCATGACGGCGAGACGGACCCGGCCGCTGACGCTCTGGGCATTGATGACGTCGAGCGCCTCGTCATGCAGCGCGACGATGCGGCGGGCATAGCCCAGGAACTGTTCGCCCGCGCGCGTAAGAAAGACTTCGTGGGGCGAGCGCTGCAGCAGGGTCTGTCCGGCGAGCTCCTCGAGGCGGCGGATCTGGGTGCTGACCGTCGATTGGCTGCGGAACAGGGCGCCGGCGGCCCGCGTGAAGCTCCTGAGCTCCGCGATCGTGACGAAGCTGCGCAGCAGGTCCACGTCGATATTGCGCAGCATGGCGCGGTGTCCTCACTTCCCTCGCGGTTCGGCGAGAACCGTTATGGCAATTCGGAAACCATCTGTCCCATAGGCAGGCCGGGGGTCGCCATGCGCAGCGCCGATCATGGAAATCGAAGAATTCAATTTTGTCGCAGGGCGCGGGGGCGATAGCCTGCCGCGCAACGGGACATCAGGAGCCCGAGACCGGAGACGCATGAGATGCCCAGGCTGAGATCCGCCACCTCCACCCATGGCCGCAACATGGCCGGCGCCCGCGGCCTGTGGCGCGCCACTGGCATGAAGGACAGCGATTTCGGCAAGCCGATCATCGCGGTGGTGAATTCCTTCACTCAGTTCGTGCCGGGCCATGTCCATCTCCAGGATCTCGGCCAGCTCGTCGCGCGCGAGATCGAGAAGGCCGGCGGCGTCGCCAAGGAGTTCAACACGATCGCGGTCGATGACGGCATCGCGATGGGCCATGACGGCATGCTCTACAGCCTGCCCTCGCGCGAGCTGATCGCCGACAGCGTCGAGTACATGGTCAATGCCCATTGCGCCGACGCGATGGTCTGCATCTCCAATTGCGACAAGATCACGCCCGGCATGCTGATGGCCTCGATGCGCCTGAACATCCCGACCGTCTTCGTCTCGGGCGGCCCGATGGAAGCCGGCAAGTACATCGCCGAAGGCGTGCTGAAGAAGGTCGACCTCGTCGACGCGATGATCGCGGCGGCCGACGACAAATATACGGACGAGCAGGTCGACGTGATCGAGCGCTCGGCCTGCCCGACCTGCGGCTCCTGCTCGGGCATGTTCACGGCGAATTCGATGAACTGCCTGACCGAGGCGCTTGGCCTCGCCTTGCCGGGTAACGGCTCGACGCTCGCCACCCATGCCGACCGCAAGCGCCTCTTCGTCGAGGCTGGCCACCTGATCGTCGATCTCGCCCGTCGCTATTACGAGCAGGACGACGAGAGCGTGCTGCCGCGCAATGTCGGCTCGTTCAAGGCCTTCGAGAACGCGATGACGCTCGACATCGCCATGGGCGGCTCGACCAACACCGTGCTGCATCTGCTGGCGGCGGCGCATGAAGCCGAGATCGATTTCACCATGGCCGATATCGACCGGCTGTCGCGGCGCGTGCCGGTGCTCTGCAAGGTCGCGCCGGCCGTCGCCGATGTGCATATGGAAGATGTCCATCGCGCCGGCGGCATCATGGCGATTCTCGGCGAGCTCGACCGCGCCGGGCTGATCGACACCTCCCTGCCGACCGTCCATAGCGCGACGATGGCGGACGCGCTGGCGCGCTGGGACATCACGCAGACCCAGAGCGAAGCGGTGCGCTCCTTCTATAGCGCGGCCCCCGGCGGCGTGCCGACCCAGACCGCCTTCAGCCAGGACCGGCGTTTCGCGGAACTCGACGCCGACCGCGAGAAGGGCGTGATCCGCAGCGCGGAGTATGCCTATTCCAAGGATGGCGGTCTCGCCGTTCTGTTCGGCAACATCGCGCTCGACGGCTGCATCGTGAAGACGGCGGGCGTCGACGCCTCGATCCTCAAGTTCTCCGGCCCGGCCGTGATCTTCGAGAGCCAGGACGCGGCGGTCGAGGGCATCCTCAATCGCAAGGTCAAGGAAGGCGATATCGTGCTGATCCGCTATGAGGGGCCGCGCGGCGGGCCGGGCATGCAGGAGATGCTCTATCCGACGAGCTACCTGAAGTCGAAGGGCCTCGGAAAGGCCTGCGCGCTGATCACCGACGGGCGCTTCTCGGGCGGTTCGTCCGGCCTTTCGATCGGCCATGTCTCGCCGGAAGCGGCCGAAGGCGGCGCGATCGGCCTGGTCGAGAGCGGCGACATCATCGCGATCGACATCCCCAATCGCGGCATCTCGCTTGAGGTTTCCGATGAGGAACTGGCGCGCCGCCGCGCCGCGATGGAGGCGAAGGGCAAGGATGCCTGGAAGCCGGCCGCCCCGCGCAAGCGCAAGGTCACGACCGCGCTGAAGGCCTATGCCGCGACGACCACGAGCGCGGCCCGCGGCGCCGTGCGCGTCGTCGATTGATGATTGCGGGTCGCCCGGCCAATCCGACCGGGCGACCTCGCTAGATCGAAATTTCCCAAGCGCGCCGCGCGGAAAGACGTTTCTGCCTTTTACAGAAAAACGGCCGGTTCGACGGCAGAATGACGTTGCCCCGCCAAACACGATCCGCCTATTGAGCCTGCACACAATTTGAGCAGCCCAATCGGCCGTCATGAGTTCGGTTTCCCCTCCCTCTCCAGAGCGCTCGCGTTTCCGGTTCTTCGTGCCGCTTCTGGCCGGCGCGACCTGGCGTGACCGTCTGGTCTCCTGCGTCGGCGCGCTCGTTTGTGTCGGCGCAACCGGGCTGATCTGCAGCCTGCTGCTCGGCAACGACCCGCATCTGCCGCTGCTCGTCGCGCCGATGGGGGCGTCTGCGCTGCTGCTCTTCGCGATCCCGTCGAGCCCGCTGGCGCAGCCCTGGCCGATCGTCGGCGGCAACACCGTCTCGGCCTTGATCGGCCTCCTCGTCAGCCGCTATGTGCCGGAGCCGGCGATCGCAGCCGGATGCGCGGTGGCGCTTTCGATCGCGGCGATGTCCCTGCTGCGCTGCCTGCATCCACCGGGCGGGGCAGCGGCATTGACCGCCGCGCTCGGCGGGCCTGCGGTTGCGACCTACGGGCTCGGCTTCGCCTTCGTTCCGGTCGGGCTCAATGCGCTGGTGCTCACCCTGCTCGGCATCGCGTTCCACCGCTTCTCCAGCCATAGCTACCCGCACCGCGCGCAGGCCTCGGCGAACACTCATGGCACGAAGGACCTGCCCTCGGCACAGCGCGTGGGCTTCACCGAAGCCGATATCGACGCCGCATTGAATGACGTCGGCGAGGCCTTCGACATCGACCGGGACGATCTCGATCGGCTGATGCGGCGCGTCGAATTGCATGCCCTTGCCCGCAATCGTGACCTGCCGCGCTGCGCCGACATCATGTCCCGCGATCTCATCCGGGTCGACCAGCACGACGATATCGAGACCGCCCGCCGTTTGCTGCTCGACCATGCGGTCCGGACGCTGCCGGTGGTTGATCGCGAGAACAAGGTGCTCGGCACGGTCGGCCTGCGCGAACTGACCCACCCGGGTATGCGCATCCATGATGTGATGTCCCCGGCCGTGATCGCGCGCCTGGACGAGCCGGCCGTCGACCTCATCGCCGCCCTCACCGATGGCCGCCACCATGCCGTCATCGTCGTCGACGACCGGGAGCGCCTGGTTGGGCTGGTCAGCCAGAGCGATCTCCTTGCCGTGCTGCTGCGCCCGCTCCGGTGCGAGGCCGCCTGACGAAAAAGCGGGTTCCCCCCGGCCGCCATCCTGCTTTAGCCTTGAGACGGCGTCTCAACGGAGGAAATTGGATGCGGGCCGCGATCGTCGCCCTGAGCTGTCTTCTGTCCTTGCCGGCGGCAGCCGCCGGTCCGTTCGGTAAGATCGTCGTCGGCAACTGGTCGGGCGGCACCTTCACCAACGACCAGACCGGCGCCTTCTCGCATTGCGCCGTCAGCGCCCGCTACAAGAGCGGCGTCACGATGCTGACCTCGGTGACCGCGCAATTCTCCTGGTTGCTAGGCTTCTCGAAGCCGGAATGGAAACTCAGGACCGGCGAGACGCTGAAGCTCCAGCTCGTCTTTGACCGCAGCTCGACCATCGACGTGACCGCCAATATCAAATCGCCAACGCTGGTCACCATCGCCATGCCCGCCCAATCCGCCCTGATCAATGCCTTCCGGCAAGGGCGCTATCTCGAACTCGTCGCCAATGACGCGCGCTATACCTTCGCGCTGACCTCGACCGGCGAGATGCTGCCGGCGCTGGTCGAATGCGTGAAGCAGAGTGCCAATGTGCGCGGGCCGGTCACGCCCGGTGCGCCCGCCCAGGCCCAGACGCCTCAGCCGACGGAGCAGGAACGCGCGGCGCGGGCCGAGAAGAAGGCGCTGCTGGAAAAAACGCGCGACCTGATCCGCACCAAGATGCTGGCCTGCATCGGCCGCGAGGGCGCGACGATGCTGCTCACCGACGAAAAAGCCGAGGTCGTCGCCAAGGCCGCGATGCTGTTCTGCAAGGGCGATGTCGATGCCCTGACCAATGCCACGATCGAAATCATCGAGAACGAGGACGGGCGGCCGGCTAATCGCAACGCCGTGCGCGATGCCGCGGAGAAGCGCGTCCAGGAGGCGGTCACGGCGCATATCATCCGCTCGCGCGGCGAGATGATCGGCAAAGGGCAGCGGCCGGACAATACGGCACCGAGCCGGCCGACCGATTCAGGATCGCGCCCTTCGCAATCGCTGTAGAAATGGAAACGCCGCGCCTTGCGGCGCGGCGTTCCGGAAACTTGCGTCTGGCTAAGGATCAGCTCTTCAGCTTGGTGTTGCACTGGCTCCAGTAGCCGCCGCCCTTCTCGATCCACTTGAGCTCGCCATTGGCATTGGCCGCCTTGTTGGCGTTGTACTGGTCGGCGCAGGTCTTGAGGCGGGCCTTGCCGGCGCTCTCGTTCGAATATTTCTGCGCGACAGCCTTCGGGAAGACGGCAGCCTTGGCCCTGCCGGCCGGCTTGGCAGCGGGGGCCGCAGCGGTCGTCGTCGCGGGGGCCGCGGTCTCCGGCACCGCAGCAGCGGCATCGGCATCGTTGGCGTCGTCATCGCCGCACTGGGCCTTGCGGAAATCGTTCCACTTCTGGCCCTTCAGCGTATTGGCCTTCTTGGCGTCCTGATACTTGGCGCTGCATTCCTTCATCGTCAGCGCCGAGGCGGGCGCCACGGAGAAGGAGGCGAAAGCGAAGGCCGATGCTGATGCGAGAATGAAAGTCCTGAACATGGCGTTCTCCATGGCAAAGCGTGCTGCCGCCGGACGGCATGCCACTCCGATTTGCACCTCGAAGCAAGTCCCCTCCGGCGTGCCGACAATGCTTCGGACGACAAGATGTTCCTTTTCGGGCGAATGCCCGCTGCTTGGCAGGTGAAAGCTTCGCGACGGCCGCCGCGATCCGTGCTCTTGCGAGACTGTGGGATTTCCCTGCTATATGACGGCCCGCCGAACCGCTGGAGACGACATGGCACGGCCGTCAGACGCCGCAAAGGACCGCGAGCTCATCCGCATCCTCACCGAGAACGCCCGCCTGCCGCTGTCGGAGATCGCCAAGCAGCTCGGCGTCTCCCGCGCGACGGCGCAGGGCCGGCTCAGCCGGCTCGAACGCGACGGCGTCATCGCCGGCTATACAACGATCCTCGGCAAGGCGAGCCGGCCGGCGACCACGATCGCGGCGCTGATCATGATCGAGCTGGAGATGAAACAGCAGGGTGGCGTCGTCGCGGCGCTGAAGAAACGGCCGGAAATCGTGCAATGCCACACGCTGAGCGGCCATTTCGACCTCAGCGTCAAGATCGAGTGCGAGACCTCCAGCGACCTCGACACGATCATCGACTGGATCGCCGAAATGGAAGGCGTACGCCGGACCATCTCCTCGGTGATTCTGGCCCGCAAGTTCGAACGCTGAGGACGAGGCCGTCGCGGCCCGTACCGTTTCTCATCATTCTTCAGCATATCCCATCGAATTGACTGATCATAACCCCCTCCCCCGGCGATCCGCTTGTTAAAGCCTGCACGGCTTGCGGCGATGCTCCGCATCGAGGGGGAGGCTCCTGGCCTGCCCGAGACCCACCAGGAGATCGCACATGACCATCCAGAAGCGCATTGCCGTGCTCGGCGCCGGCCAGATCGGCGTCATCATCGCCGGCATGCTGGCCGAGCAGGGCCATCAGGTGACGCTGGCCGACGCTTCCGCCGCGCAGCTCAAGCACGCGGCCGGCGGCCGCTTTGCCACCGAGACCGTCGATGCGTCCAATCTCGACGCGCTGCGCGTGTTCCTGAAAGACCGCGATATCGTCGTCAGCGCCTGCCCCTATTTCCTGAACAAGGGCATCGCTAAGGTCGCCGCCGAGACCAAGACCCATTATTTCGACCTGACCGAGGACGTCGCCACCACCGCCTACATCAAGGAACTCGGCGAGACCTCCGATGTCGCGCTCGTCCCGCAATGCGGCCTGGCTCCGGGCTTCATCTGCATCCTCGGCGCCGACATGGCGGCGCGCTTCGAGAATGTCCGCGCCATCAAGATGCGTGTCGGCGCGCTGCCGCTCTATCCGACCAATGCGCTGCGCTACAACGTGACCTGGTCGGTCGACGGCCTGATCAACGAATACTGCAACCCCTGCGAGATCGTCTTCGACGGCCAGCCGACCCTGGTGCCGGCGCTCGAAGGCATCGAGAGCGTCATGATCGACGGCGTCGCCTACGAAGCCTTCAACACCTCGGGCGGGCTGGGCACCCTGACCGAGACGCTCGCCGGCAAGGTCCGCAACATGAGCTACAAGACGCTGCGCTATCCCGGCCATGCCGAGATCATGAAGCTGCTGCTGCGCGACCTCGACCTCGCCGACGACCGCGAGACGCTGCGCCGTATCCTGACGCATTCCGCGCCCTTCACCCGCAAGGACGTGGTCGTGATCTTCGTGACCGGTGTCGGCGAGCGCCGCGGCCGCCTCGAGGAGGAGAGCGTCGTGCTGCGCTATGACGGCAATGACGAGCTCGGCGCGATCCAGCTCACCACCGCCGCCGGCTGCGTCGCGATGGTCGAGCTCTTCCTCGCCGGCAAGCTGCCCGCCAAGGGCTTCGTGCGCCAGGAAGACGCCGTCCTCGCCGATTTCCTCGCGACCAAGGCCGGCGCCCGGCTGGTCGGCGAAGCCCGCGGCGTCGATGCCGCCGGCCTCGTGCCGACCGTCGCGATCAAGAGCGCGGCCTGAACGCCCGCGCTCTCACAAGTCAGGCTCTGCTCGTCAGAGCCTGACGCCCAGACCGCGCAATTCGGCGCGCAGGTCGATGGGCTCGACGAAATGGACGGTCCGCATGCCGGCGGCGCGGGCCCCCACCACGTTCTTCTCGCTGTCATCGACGAAGATGCAGTCCCTGGCCGTCAGGCCATAGCGATCGAACAGCACCTCGTAGATCGCGCGCTCCGGCTTCAGCATCCGCTCATGGGCTGAAACGACGACGCCGTCGAAGCTCTGCAGGAACGGGAAGCGGACCAGGCATTCCGCCCATTTCTCGCGCGAGAAATTGGTGATGGCGTAGACCTTCTCGCCCTGCCCTTTCAGCTCCTCCAGCACCGCGACGCTGTCGGCGATGGTATGGGGCACGCTGTCGTGCCAGCTTTCATCGAAGGCGCGGATCTCGCGCTCCCATTCCGGGTGCTGCTTGACGAGCAGCGCCACGCCCTCCTCCCAGGAGCGGCCGCGATCCTGCTCCAGATTCCAGTCGCCCGTGCAGATGTTCTGCATGAACCAGTCGAGCCGCTCGGGCTCGGGGATCAGCGAGCGATAGATCAGCCGCGCATCCCAGCGCAGCAGGACGTTGCCGACATCGAAGACGACGATGGGAGTGCTGGAAGCCATGACCAAACCCGATTGAAAGGGCGGGCAGGACAACCCATTCACGCGCTTGTGTCCAGACGTGCAGGACAGGGGCCGACCCCATCGTTTATGCCGGGGTCATGAGCGCCCGCCCCGCAAATACCGGCTTACGAACCTGGCTGCCCTGGACCGACCGGCAGGGCCGGTTCTCCGGCCTGCGGGCTGCCGCCTTCGCGCTGCTGCTCGTGCCCGCGCTCATGCTGCTCTATGCGGCCTGGATGCACCAGCTCGGCTCCAAGCCCTGGACGCAGGCGATCCACCAGACCGGGACGTGGACGGTCAGAATCCTCATCGCCACGCTCGCGGTCTCGCCGTTCCGGCGCCTGTTCGACTGGGGCAAGCTGATCGGCATCCGCCGCATGCTCGGCCTCGGCGTCATGGCCTATGCGCTCGGGCATCTCGGGCTCTACTGCATCGACATGGCCTTCGACTGGGGGCTGATCGTCTCGGAGATCGTCAAGCGCTTCTACCTGACCATCGGCTTCGTCGCGCTGATCGGCCTCGTCGCGCAGGGCGTAACCTCGACCGACGGCATGATCCGCCGCCTCGGCAAGAACTGGCAGCGCCTGCACAATCTCGTCTATCCGATCGCGATGCTGGCGCTGCTGCATTTCGCGCTGCAATCGAAGATCGACGTCACCGAGCCGGTGCTGATGAGCGGGCTGTTCCTGCTGCTGATGCTCTATCGCGGCCTCTATCGCTGGAAGCTGCCGGTATCCGTGCCCCTGCTCGCGGGCCTAGCGCTTCTTGCTGGACTGCTCACCGCCGGCCTCGAAGCCGGCTGGTATGCGGCGACCTCGGGCGTCTCGGCCTGGCTGGTCTTCCAGGCCAATGCTGACATCCTGACCTATCAGGATTACGCCTCGATCCGGCCGGCGCATTGGGTCTTGCTCGCCGGTCTGGCAGTGGCGCTCAGTCACGGCCTGCGCGCCCGCAAGGCCCGTCCGCCACGGCAGGCGCGCGAGACCGCTGCCGCGCGGGCCACGTGAGAGAAAAACTTTCCAAGTTTCGACATCTTCCGGATGGAAAGGGTTTCCCCCTCCAGCACTCATGCTCTAACCCTATGACATGCCTGACGACCAGCACGCCCAGCCCACGGCCGATGTCGTAGAAGCCGAGCTCGCCTCGGAGGGCATCAAGCCTACCCAGGCCCGGGTTTCGCCCTTCGTTCCGCTGCAGCAGCCGATCTTCCGCGCCGTCTGGTTCGCCAGCCTGGTCTCGAATTTCGGCGGCCTCGTCCAGGCGGTCGGCGCCTCTTGGATGATGGCCTCGATCTCGCCTTCGGCCGAGCTGGTGGCGCTGGTCCAGGCCTCGACGACACTGCCGGTGATGCTGTTCTCGCTGGCGGCCGGCGCCATCGCCGACAATTACGACCGGCGCAAGATCCTGCTCACTGCCCAGGTCTTCATGCTGCTGGTTTCGATCGGGCTTGCGGTCAGTGCCTGGTTCGGCCTGATCACGCCCTGGCTGCTGCTGACCTTCACCTTCCTGATCGGCTGCGGCACGGCGCTGAACAACCCGGCCTGGCAATCCTCGGTCGGCGACATGGTCCCGCGTCGTGACGTGCCAGCGGCGGTGACGCTGAACAGCGTCGCCTTCAACATCGCCCGCAGCGTCGGCCCCGCGATCGGCGGCGCGATCGTCGCGGCGGCCGGCGCGGTCGCCGCCTTCATCATCAACGCCTTCAGCTATATCCCCCTGCTGATCGTGCTGGCACGCTGGTCGCCGCCCAAGGTGGAACGGCTCCTGCCGCGCGAGACGCTGTTCATCGCGATGGGCGCCGGCATCCGCTATGTCGCGATGTCCCCGAACATCCGCACGGTCACGCTGCGCGCCTTCGTCTACGGCTTCGGCGCCATCGTGGGGCTGGCGCTCTTGCCGCTGATCGCGCGCGACCTCGTGCGCGGCGGCCCCCTGACCTATGGCGTGCTGCTCGGCGCCTTCGGGGCGGGCGCCGTCGCCGGCGCCTTCATGAGCGCGCGCCTGCGCCGGGCGATGAGCACGGAGGCGCTCGTGCGCTCGACCTTCATCGCCTATGCCTGCGGCGTCACCCTGATCGCCTTCAGCAAGACGATCTGGCTGGCCATGGCGGGCCTGTGCGTCTGCGGCGCCTGCTGGGTGCTGGCGCTCTCGACCTTCAACGCGACGGTGCAGCTCTCGGCGCCACGCTGGGTCGTCGGCCGGGCGCTGGCGATGTACCAGATGGCGACCTTTGGCGGCATGGCGATGGGCAGCTGGGCCTGGGGCCGCTCGGCCCAGCATTTCGGCGTCGAGAAGGCGCTGTTGATGTCGGCTGTTGTCTTGATCGCCGGAGCGATACTGGGTCTGCGCTACCGGCTGCCGCCGCTCGAGGCACTCAATCTCGACCCGCTCAGCCGCTGGCGCGAGCCTAAGGTCGCGGTCGATATCGAGCCGCGCTCCGGCCCGGTCATCGTCACCATCGAGTACATCATCAAGCCCGAGGACGTCGTCGCCTTCCTGACCGTGATGGCGGAGCGGCGACGCATCCGGCGCCGCGACGGCGCCCGGCATTGGACGCTGCTGCGCGACCTGACCGACCCGACGCTCTGGATCGAGCGCTATGACAGCCCGACCTGGGTCGAGTATGTCCGCCAGAACCAGCGCGTCACCCAGGCCGATGCCGAGATCGGCGAGCAGGTCCGCGCGTTGCATAGCGGCCCGAACCCACCCGTGGTCCACCGCATGATCGAGCGGCAGACGGCCTCGCTGCCGCAACTGGCGCCGAGCCGGACGCCGACGCTCGCCGACTCGCTCAACGACCCGGCGCGGCCCGCCTGATCAGCCGACGATCCAGAGGCCGGCGAGGCCGACCATGCCGACGATGATGCGCCACCAGGCGAAGGGCGCGAAGCCGCGCTTCGAGACGAAGTCGAGGAAACTCCTCACCACGATCAGGGCCGAGATGAAGGCGGCGACGAAGCCGACGCCGATCATGACGCCATCGTCGAAAGTCAGGAACTTGTAGCTCTTGAGCAGGTCATAGGCGAAGGCGCCGGCCATGGTCGGCATCGCCAGGAAGAAGGAGAATTCCGCCGCAGCGCGCTTGCTCGCGCCGAGCAGCATGGCGCCGACGATGGTCGAGCCCGAGCGCGAGACACCCGGCACCATCGCCAGGCACTGGATCAGCCCGATCTTGAAATACATCGGCAGCGGGAAGGTCGTCGCATCGGTGTGCTTCTCCTGCAATTCCAGTTCGTCGACGACGAGCAGGATCAGGCCGCCAGCGATCAGCGTGCAGCAGACGATGAAGGGGTTGAACAGCACACCCTTGATGAAGCTGTGCAGCAAGGCGCCGATCACGGCCGCCGGGAGGAAGGCGATGAGCACGCCGATGACGAAACGCCGCGCCGACGGGTCGCTGGGGATGCGCAAGGCGATATCGAGCAGGCGCCGGAAATAGACCAGCGTGATCGCCAGGATCGCGCCAAGCTGGACCAGGACCTCGAAGGTCTTGCCGTTGGATTCGAAGCCGAGGAAATGGCCGAGCAGGAGCAAATGCCCGGTCGAGGAGACCGGCAGGAACTCGGTGAGACCCTCGACGATGCCGAGAATGAAGGCTTCGATCAGGTTGTGCATGGAAGACTTTCCTCGCGCGAATCAGGCCTCGCGGATTTCGATCCGCACCGGCCTGTCGCCGGCTTACGCCCAGCTCTTTGCAAATTGGTTACCACTTTGCGAAGCAGCAGCGGCAAATTGCGGGTATCGCCGTCGTCGCGGGTTGTGGCGTTTTTCCGGCATGATTATAGCAAGCCCCCGTCGCCTATCGGGTCGCTGCAAGCCCGGCGGCCCTGCTTCCGTCGCATTTTGCCTGCTTCACAGTCCTCATGAGTGCCATGGCGACCCTTTATCATTACCCGCTATGCCCGCATTCGCGTTTCATCCGCCTCGCGCTCAGCGAGTTCGGCATGGAGGCCGAACTGGTCGAGGAACGCGTCTGGGAGCGCCGGCGGGAGTTCATCGAGCTCAACACCGCGGGCACGACGCCCGTATTCCAGGAGCAGAACGGCCTCGCCGTCCCCGGCGCCGGGCCGATCTCGGAGTATCTCGACGAGACGCGGGGCCTCGCGCTCGGCGATCGCCGCCTGCTGCCGGAAGGACCCGGCGAGCGCGTCGAGGTGCGCCGCCTGCTCGACTGGTTCAACATCAAGTTTCATGAGGAGATCACCGGCCCGCTCGTGCTGGAAAAGGTGATGAAGCGCTTCATGAGCCGCGACGATGGCGGCGGCTCGCCCGATATGAGCACGATCCGCGCGGCGCGCGCCAATGTGCGCTATCATCTGCGCTATATTTCCTGGCTGCTGGCCAAGCGGAACTGGCTCGCGGGGGCGCAGATGAGCTATGCCGATCTCGCGGCGGCGGCGCATCTCTCCTGCGTCGACTATCTCGGCGACGTGCCCTGGGAAGAGGATGAGGCGGCTCGCGCATGGTATGCGAGGATCAAGTCGAGACCGAGCTTCCGGCCGCTCCTGAGCGACCGCATAGCCGGCATGGCTCCGAGCGCCCATTACGACAATCTGGATTTTTGAACGGCGAGAAACTCAAGCGCGCCGTTGAAGCACGGGCGCTCACTGAGGGCTTCGCGGTGATGCGCGTCGCCGCGGCCGATGCGATCCCGCGGGCGCCGGAGCGCCTCGAAGCCTGGCTCGCCCATGGCTATCAGGGCGAGATGGACTGGATGGCGGAGCGGCAGGCGCAGCGCGCCGATCCGCGCCAGCTCTGGAGCGAGGTCCGCTCCGTCGTCATGCTCGGCATGAACTATGCCGGCGAAGGCGATCCGCTCGCCATGCTCGCCCAGCCAGACAAGGCGGCGATCTCGCTCTATGCGAGGCGACGCGACTATCACGACGTCATCAAGGGCAAGCTGAAGAGCGTCGCCGGTCTGCTCGCCGCGCGCGGCGGCGCCGACGTCAAGGTCTTCGTCGATACCGCTCCCGTCATGGAGAAGCCGCTGGCGCAGGCGGCCGGGCTCGGCTGGCAGGGCAAGCATACCGTGCTGGTCTCGCGCGAGCACGGCTCCTGGCTGCTGTTAGGGGCGATCTACACCACCGCCGAACTGCCGGCAGACGCGGCCGAGCGCGACCATTGCGGCTCCTGCCGGCGCTGCCTCGACATCTGCCCGACCGATGCCTTCCCGGCGCCCTACCAGCTCGATGCCCGCCGCTGCATCGCCTATCTCACCATCGAGCACGCCGGCCATATCGATGCTGCACTGCGCCCCGGCATCGGCAACAGGGTGTTCGGCTGCGACGACTGCCTCGCGGTCTGCCCCTGGAACAAGTTCGCCGAGGCTGCACAGGAAACCCGTCTCGCGCTCAAGGACGAACTGGATGGGCTCGACCTCGCCGCGCTCGCCCGCCTCGACGATCCCGCCTTCCGCGCGCTCTTCGCAGGCACGCCGGTGAAGCGCACCGGCCGCGACCGCTTTCTGCGCAATGTACTGATCGCAATCGGCAACAGCGGCCGGGCTGCGCTTATCGACAGCGCCCTGCCCCATCTTGCCGATCCCTCGCCGCTCGTCCGCGCCATGGCGGTCTGGGCGCTGGGACGGCTCGATGCCGAACGTGCCCGGCAACTTGCCATCGCCCGCCTTGGCGATGAAGCCGACCCGCAGGTGCGCGCCGAGTGGCACGCGCTGATGCCCCAGACGGAAGACGCCGCATGAATATCCTGATCCTCGGCCTCGGCTATTCCGCCGGGTTCTTCGCGCGCGCCGCACTGGCGCGGGGCTGGGAGGTGACGGGCACCGTCCGCTCCGCCGAGAAGGCGGCAGAGCTCAGCCGCCAGGGCATCCGGACGCTGGTCTTCGGCGGCTTCGCGGTGTCGTCCCCGCTCGCCAAGGCGGTGGCGGAGGCGGACGCCGTGCTGGTCTCGGTGCAGCCGGCCGAGGACGGCGACCCGGCGCTCGGCCCCTTGCGCGCAGCGCTGATGGCGGCGCCGAACCTGCGCTGGATCGGCTATCTCTCGACCATCGGCGTCTATGGCGATCAGGGCGGCGCCTGGATCGATGAGGACACGCCACCGGCGCCGACCAATGCCCGCACCCGCCAGCGCGTCGATATCGAGGAGGCCTGGCTGCAGCTCGGCCGTGACAGCGGCAAGCCCGTGCAGATCTTCCGCCTGTCGGGCATCTACGGCCCCGGCCGCAACGCCATCACCAAGCTGCGCAGCGGCACGGCGAACCGCCTGATCAAGCCGGGGCAGGTCTTCAACCGCATCCATGTCGATGACATCGCCGGCGTGCTCATGGCTTCGCTGGCCAAGCCGCGGCAGGGAGCGATTTACAACGTCACGGATGACGAGCCCGGCCCGCCGCAGGACGTCATCACTTTCGCGGCCGAGCTGACGGGGTTAGAGCCGCCGCCGGAAATCCCGTTCGAGCAGGCGAAGCTCTCGCCGATGGCGGCAAGTTTCTACGGCGAGAGCAAACGCGTCTCGAATGCGCTGGTGAAGCGGGAACTCGGCTATGCCTTCCGCTACCCGACCTATCGCGAGGCGCTGCGAGCCCTGGCCGCAGCCGGCGAATAGTCAGGCGGCGTGCCGGGGGCCTTCGCCGCCATAGTAGTCGGTATAGCGCTTGTCGATCGCCGAGACCGGCAGCACGACCAGTACGTCGGTGGTGCCGAACTGGCGGTCGACGACCGCGCCGGTGCCGAAGCGGGCGCCGATGCGCAGGTAACCCTTGATCAGGGGCGGCAACTGCTTGAGGGCGAGCTTGGCATCGACCATCTCCGGCGGCAGTCGATCCATGCCGACGAACTGATCGGCATGGGCGGTCGCGGCCCAGTCGCCCTCCGAGCGGGCCTGATGGTGCAGGAAGCTCAGCGGCAGCGCCAGGGCGTCGGGATCGGTGCCGTCGAAGGAGGCGCAACCGAACATCGCATCGATGCGGTGATGCTGGAGATAGGCCCAGATGCCGGACCAGAGCAATTCGACCGTCCGCTTCGTGCGGTAGGGCTGCAGCACGCAGGAGCGGCCGAGTTCGAGGAAGCGGCCGCCGGGATGGCGCGCCAGCATCGGGCCAAGATCGTATTCGCCCTGGGTATAGAAGCCGCCAAGGCGCTCGGCGGCGCTCTGGCGCATCAGGCGATAGGTGCCGACGACCTTGGGCTTGATGCCGCCGAAGCGCCCGCGCGCAGCGTGATCGATGACGAGGAGATGGTCGCAGGCCTTGTCGAAGCGATCGGCATCGCGGCGGAACATGCGCGAGATCACGTCGGGCTTGGCGGACATCTCCTGATAGAACACGCGATAGCGCAGGCGCTGCGCCCGCCAGACCTCGCGCGGGCCGCGGGCCAGCCGCACCTCGAGCGAGCCGATCCGGCCCAGGGTTCCGGACAGCGGCGCTTCATCGATCCCGGCGCCCGACCGGCGCATGGCTCCGCCCTTCATCAATATCAACGGGGCGAAGCGCGAGAACGGATTGCCGGCTGAAAACCGGCTGGGCAGCGCGTTCTTGCTTCCAGAAACGTGCAATGCCATCGCTTCTCTCATCTCCTGCCGCTACCGGCATGAGGTAGGCTTGCTCCGATGATCTTACAACTTCGCGACGAAACTGCGTCGGAGCGATGACGGCCGTCAAGCCGACAGGCTGCCGGCCGACCCTTGCGACACGCGCTCCAGCCAGCGCAGCAAGGCCTCGCGCTCCAGTGGTTTCGCCAGGCAATCATCCATCCCGGCCGCAAAGGCTGCGGCCCGGTCGGTGGCCGACACATTGGCGGTGACGGCCACCAGCGGCAGCATCGCACCGCGGCCGAGGCGCTTTTCCAGCGCGCGGATGGCGCGGGCGCAATCGAGCCCTGTCATCACCGGCATCCGCACATCGAGCAGGGCCAGCGCCAGTGGCGGCGCCACGCCGGCAAAGCTCGCATCCACGCGCTTCAGGGCCTCGCGCCCGTCGCGCGCCCAGATCGCCGTGCAGCCGAAGCGCTCCAGCGTGCGTGTCGCGAGCAGTGCGTTGATCTCGTTGTCTTCCGCGACCAGTACCGTCAGGCCAGTGCCCGGCTGCCGCATCGGCATAGCGCCGGATAACGCAGCACCAACCATCACCGGCCGCCCCGGCTGGAAGCGATTTCCAAGCTGCTCGTAGAGCGAGCGCGTCCGCACCGGCTTGATCAGAAAGCCGGTGAAACCTGCCGCCTGAGGCGATCCGAACTGGCGGCGCGCATGGGGCGACAACAGGATCAGGCAGTCCCGGATGCCAGCCTCCGCCACGGCTCCCGCGAATTCCTTTGCCGGCACATCACCGAGCGCATGATCGATCAGCACAGCCGTGACCGGGATTGCCCCGGCAAGCTTCGCGCGCGCGGCCTCGACCGTGCCGGCGACCGAGACGGATGCGCCGGTCGTCCGGATGGTTTCGGCCAGAAAGCGGACCGCGAAAGGCGCCGGCGAGACGAGCAGGACATGCTGGTCCGGCCAATGCGGGATCCGCGCTTCCGGCGTGTCGGACGCGGCCTGAAGAGGCAGGATGACACGAAAGGTGGCGCCCTCGCCAAGCCGGCTTTCGACCCTGACCTCGCCACCCATCAGGCGCGCGAGACGGCGCACGATCGCAAGGCCGAGCCCGGTGCCGGGCTGCCGCGCGGCCGCGCCGTGGTCGAGCTGCTCGAACTCGCCGAAGATCGTGTCGAGCCGGTCGGCCGGAATGCCCGGCCCGGTATCCGCGATGGTGATCTCGATGCGATCCCCAACCTGGACGAGGCTGAGCCCCACACCGCCCGCTTCCGTGAACTTCACGGCATTGCCGACGAGGTTCAGCAGGATCTGGCGCAAACGGTCGCGATCGCCGACCAGCCTCGCCGGCAGGTCGGGCGCGATATGGGCGGCGAGCTCCAGCCCCTTGGCCTGTGCGCGCGGCGCCATCAGCTCCGCGACGGTCTCGACGAGCTGGACGAGGTCGAAGGGCTCCGCGACCAGCTCCAGCTTGCCGGCCTCGACCTTGGCGAAATCGAGGATGTCGTCGACCAGCGCCAGCAGCGCCTCGCCGGAGGTGCGCAGGGCCGCGACATAGGTCGCCTGCTCGGCATCCGGGCCGGTATCGGTCAGGAGGTCGGCCATGCCGAGAATACCGTTGAGCGGCGTGCGGAATTCATGGCTGACGGTCGCGAGGAAGCGCGATTTCGCCTCGTTCGCGGCTTCCGCCCGCGCCCGCGCCTCGACCAGCGCATCTTCGCTGGCGATGCGCGCCGTGATGTCGCGGCCGACGCGCTGGATCAGCGTGCGGCCGTCCGGGCCGGGCACGGCAGTCTCGACCCAGGAGATCCAGCGCTCGCCTTCATAGGTCGCGAGGCATTCGTCGAAGCTGCGGGCGCCGCCTTCCAGCAGCACGAGCGGCCGGCTGGCGAGCTGCGGCAGCAGCATCTCGCTGCCGACGAGATCCTGCTCTCCCGCACCGAACAAAGCCGCATAGGCCCGATTGGCATAGACGATCAGCGCTCCGTCCCGCCGGACGATCAGGTCGCCCTGGGCCTCGATCAGGCTGCGATAGCGCTCTTCGCTGTCGGCGAGATTCCAGAGCCGGTCGTTGAGGGCCTCGGCATCATGGGCGAGGCCCGTCACTTGCCGGCGCAGGCCGTCACGCTGGCGCAGCAGCGACAGAACGCCCCACGCAGCCGAAAGGAGCAGCGCTACGAGCGCAAGAGAAAGCCATGACCAGATCGAAGAAGCCATGCCCTTCGATCTACGCAGATCGCCTTGAAAAAGCGGCCGGGGAAAGCCGCGAATTCGACCGGTTGGAGAGGAGGGTCCGTTAACCCTCGGCCTCAGGCGGCCTGCACGAGATCCTCGCCACGCGCCCGGTAAGACAAGGCTTCCGCGAGATGACGCCGGCCGACCTTCGCCTCGTTGTCGAGATCGGCAAGGGTGCGGGCGACCTTCAATACGCGGTGATAGGCGCGCGCGGTCAATCGCAAAGCCTCGGCGGCGTCGCGCAGGAGCGCGAGCCCGGCATTGTCCGGCCGCGCGACCTCTTCGATCACCGGGACCGGACAGGCGGCATTGGTCAGGACGTGGCCGAGACCGAGTTCCTCGAAACGCGCCGCCTGAATGCGGCGAGCGGCGGCGACACGCGCCGCGACCGTCGCCGAGCTCTCGCCCGTGGCCGGCCGGATCAGATCCGCCGCCGTGACAGCAGGCACGTCGATCGCAATGTCGATCCGGTCGAGCAGTGGGCCGGAGACGCGCGCCTGGTACTGCGCCATGCAGCGGTCGTTCGGCTGGCGGCGACAGGCGTAGCCAGGTTCGGTCGCCCGACCGCAGCGGCAGGGGTTCATTGCGGCGACGAGCTGGAAACGCGCGGGATAGACGACGCGGTGATTGGCGCGGGAGATCAGGACGTCTCCGGTCTCCATCGGCTGGCGCAGGGCATCGAGCGCCTGCGGCTGAAATTCCGGCAATTCGTCGAGGAAAAGCACGCCGTGATGAGCCAGCGAGACCTCGCCCGGACGAGCCTGCAAGCCCCCCCCGACGAGCGCTGCCATCGAAGCGGAATGGTGCGGCGCCCGGAAAGGCCGCCGGTCGGTCAAGGCGCCATCGGCCAGCTTCCCGGCGACGGAGAGGACCATCGAGACTTCGAGCAGCTCGCGCGGCGCGAGCGGCGGCAGGATCGAGGGCAGGCGGCTCGCCAGCATCGACTTGCCGGCCCCCGGCGGCCCGTTCATCAGGAGGTTTGGACACATTCCCGACCTTGGCGATCTTCGGCATTAATTCAGGATTCTGCGGCAGGAATTGCGCCGCAGCCCTTCAGGACTGGAAGGACCGGACGATGGCTAGAACAGCGAGATCGAAAGCGAAATCGGCCCCTGAGAGTGCCGGTCCCTACGCCATTTCCTACATGCGGTTCTCGACCCTTGAGCAGAAAAAAGGCGACACCGTCCGCCGGCAACGGCAGCAGGCCCTCGACTGGTCCGCTCGAATGGGGATCCCCATTAACGAAACGATTACGGATGCCGGCAAGTCGGCCTTCAATAACATCGCGGCGGGATTCAGTTCGATCCTCAAGATGGTGGAAGCTGGGCAGATTCCTTCAGGAACCTACCTGCTCGTTGAGTCTCTCGATCGCATCACCCGATCCAACGTTTTGGATGCGATGCCGCTAACGATGAGCCTGATTAAGAAGGGCGTCATCATCGTCTCGCTGATCGACGGCCAGCAATATTCCTACGAATCTCTTCAGGACAACGGCAAACTCTTCCTATGGATGTCGTCATTATGCCGGTCGCATGAGGAATCGGTGCTCAAGTCAATCCGGGTCAAGGAGGCTTGGGAGGACAAACGGGCCATGGCTCGCAAAGACCAGAGCGTCATGACCGAGCTCGTTCCCGGCTGGCTAGAGGTGGTCGGACGAAAGAAAGATCGAAAAATTGTCGTGATCGACAGTAGGGTCGAGATCGTCCAGCGCATATTTGACATGACAATTGAGGGTTACGGGCGGCGACAGATCGTGCGGGCCTTTAATGATGCGAGGCCCGCAATCCCGCCTTTTGGAAGAGCCGTGAAATGGCACGCCTCTGCGGTCAACAAGATCCTCACGAACCGCGCGGTGTTGGGCGAAGTCCAGCCACATACCAAGCCGCGACATCATGCCCGGGAACCCAGCGGCGATCCGGTTCCAACCTATTTCCCAGCGATCATTCCCCGCGAGGTGTTCTACAGGGCGGCGCAGGCAGTTAGCTCCCGCCGCAAAGCCGGCGGACGCGTGCCGTCGACTTATGTGAACATGCTCACTGGGCTCGGAGTCTGCCGTGAATGCGGGAGCCGAATGCAGACAATCAACAAGGGCAAGCACCCCAAGGGCTCCCGCTACTTTCTATGTTCGAATTTCGACCGCCGAGCTGGCTGCAGCAACCAAGTGCGGTGGCGTGTAGACGCCATCGAATCCTCGGTCCTGGACGGCGGCCGCTGGGTCAATTGGTCGTCCGCTATTCCACCAGCAGTGACTGGTGAAACCGCCGAAGGGTGGCGGCATGAGCTCGCCGAGTACCGCAGAAAGCGAGACTTGGCGAACCGTCTCGCGTTGAACGGCGACGATACGCTGGAAGAACGTTCCAAGGAGTACACCCGCGCCATCCTTGCCCTGCAAAAGAAGCTCCGCGAATTTGCGGAGTCAGAGGCTAAGCAGGCCGCTCTTCCGACCGCAGCGGAGAATCGGCGAATGCTGGCCACCCTTCAAAGCCGGCTGGAAGCCGCGGGTGACGATGAGGTCGCCGACATTCGCATGAAGATGGCTCAGGCCATTCGAAGGAGCATCGATAAACTGGCTTTCGGGGGCTCCAGTGTCGAAGCGTTTTTCAAACCCGTGCGCCGGCTTGATGGTGGAGCATCGTCACCGCCCCCGATCATTATCGCTCGCAAGGACGCCGTCAGTATCGACCCCGATACCGACTTGGCCTTCCAGCGATCGTTGGAAGGACGCCCGGACCGCCTCGACGATGATGAATGTGATGCCGCCTAGGGTATGCGCCAGAAGCAGACCTTGAATATCTGCCCTGAAGCGGACATCGGGCGCATGCCCGATAGCCCCCAAGGGCGGTCAACTCTGATTCGCGCCAAACAGTGACGTTCGCGAAACCCGTGCGCTTGCTGGTTCACCGCCCAATCGCAGCGACTGCGCAGGCGTCGTCCACTCCAGCAGCGTCGCCGGAGACGCCGAGCGCGCCTAGGATCTGTTCATCCTCGCGAACCAATACCCCGCCGGCAGCAGGGAGCAACCTGCCGGACAAGAGTGTCGCGGCTGCGGAGAAGAAGGTTGTATTCGCCTCCGCTCTTTTGACGAGGTCGCGTGTATCCAATCCGAGCGCGATGCAGCTCCAGGCCTTCGCCAGGGCGAAGTCGTGCCGGGCGATCGTGGCCCCGTCCTCTCGGGCTGATGCGACGATATGGCCCCCGGCATCGACGACCACGGCCGCCAGCGGCTGTGCGCCCTGTGCGCGGCCAGCGGCCAAAGCCGCGGCGATCAGGCCCTGCGCCCGTTCCAGAGTCATGGTGCCTCCCGTGCTCAGTATGTGCAGCGCCCGCCCGAGAGATCGAAGACGGAGGCGGTGGTGAAGCTGTTTTCGCGGCTGACCAGCCATGCGACCATGGCGGCGGCCTCGTCGACTTCAAGGAAGCGGGCGCGCGGAATTCGCGACAGCATGTACTGGATGAACTCCGGCTTCAGCGTGTCGAGGATGCGAGTCTTGGCCGTGGCGGGCGAGATCGCATTCACCGCGATGTCGTAGCCGGCGAGCTCCTTGCCCAGCGATTTCGTCAGGCCGATCACGCCCGCCTTCGCGGCGGAATAGGCGGCGAGATTTGGATTGCCCTCCTTGCCCGCCACCGAGGAGATATTGACGATCCGGCCGTAGTTTCGCGCCTTCATGCCGGGTACGACGACTTTGTTCACATAGAAGGTGCCGTTCAGGTTGACCTCGACGACGCGGCGCCACTCGTCGGGGTCATAGGCGTCGAGCGGGGCGTTGCCGCCGGCGATACCGGCCGAGTTGACGAGGATCGAGACCGGGCCGGTTTCGGCTTCGACTTCGCGATGGGCGTGCGTCAGGCCGTCGAGATCAGTGATGTCGACCTGCTTGGCGGAAGCTGCCGCGCCCAGCAGCGCCAGCGCCTTCTTCAATTCGTCCGCGTCGCGATCCCAGAGGCTGACGCGCGCGCCCGACGCAATCAGCCGCTTGGCGATGGCGAGACCCAGTCCCTGGGCGCCGCCGGTGACGACCGCGACCTGATCGTCAAGGGAAATCCTGTTCATGGGGTCAGCCCGCAAGGTTCTGGGTATGGTGCAGCGAGGCGCCGCTCTCGGTTTCGAAGAAGCGCGCCTTGTCCGGATCGGCCGGCGACAGGCCGATGGCCGCTCCGCTCGGAAGGTCGATGGAAGGCGGAAGGAAGGCTGCGATCAGGCGATCGCCCACCTCGACGCGGACAAGGCTGCGCGAGCCCAGATACTCGACGGTGCGGACCGTGCCGCGGATGGCTGCTGCCGCGCTCATATCATGCCGGAGGTCCTCGGGCCGGACTCCCATCGAAATCCTGCGCCCAGCTTTCTGCGCCAGCGCCGGTAGCTCGACATCGAAGCCGGGCCCCCGCAGCCTGCCGGCCTCGGCCTCGCCGTCGAGAGTGTTCATGCCGGGTTCACCGAGGAAGCGGGCGACGAAGAGATTTGCGGGATTGTTGTAGAGTTCGCGCGGGCTTCCGGCCTGCTCGATCCGGCCGTTAGACATGACCACGACAAGATCCGACAGGGTCATCGCCTCGCTCTGGTCATGGGTGACATAGAGCATGGTGGCGCCGAGGCGCTGGTGGATGTCCTTCAGCTCGGAACGCATCTGAACCCGCAATTGCTGGTCGAGATTCGAGAGCGGCTCGTCCAGCAGATAGACGGTCGGCGTCCGCACCATGGCGCGGCCGAGGGCGACACGCTGGCGCTGGCCGCCCGAGATCTGGCGCGGAAAACGGTCGAGCATCGTCTCGAGGCCGAGCATCTTCACGGCGGCGCGGACCTTGCGGTCGACTTCCGCCTCGGGCGTGCGGCGCCGGCGCGCCCTCAAGGGGAAGGCGATGTTCTCGTAGAGCGTCATATGCGGGTAGAGCGCATAGGACTGGAACACCATGGCGATGTCGCGATCGGCCGGTTTCATCGTGGTGACGTCGCGGTCGCCGATCATGATCTGGCCCTCGGTCGGCGTCTCCAGCCCGGCGATCATGTTGAGGGTCGTGCTCTTGCCGCAGCCGGAGGGGCCGAGCAGCGTGACGAACTGCCCGGGCTCGATGGCGATATTGACGCCCGACACCGCCCAGCCGGAGCCGTAGCTCTTCCCGACATTGCGGAAGCGAACGGATTGGGCCGTGTTCGGCCGTACCTCGGTCATGTGATTCAGCCTTTGACGGACCCGTCGGCGAAACCACCGATCAGGAATTTTCTGAACAGGAGGAAGACCACCACCGGCGGGATCGTCGCGATGATCACGCCCGCCATCAGCGAGCCCCAGTCGCGGCCGTGGAAGCCCTGGAAGAAGATCAGCGCGACCTGGAGCGTGCGCAGCTCCGGCGCATCCACCATGGTCGATCCGGTGACGTAGTCGTTCCAGCAATGCAGGAACCCGAAGGTCGCCGCGGCCAGCAGCGCCGGCTTCGCGCCGGGAAGCACGATCTTCCAGACGGCCTGGGCCCGCGAATAGCCGTCCATCTCGGCGGCCTGCTCCAGCTCGCGCGGGACGGTGGCGAAATGCGAGCGGGTGACCCAGACCGCGAAGGGCAGGATGTGCCCGGCATAGAGGATCGGCAGGATCGCCCAGGTGTTGTGCAGGCCGATGCTGGTCGCCAGCATCTGCGTCGGCAGGAGTACGGCGAAGCCGGGCACCGCCATCGTGCCGAGGAAGACGAGCAGCACCGCGGGCTTCGCCGCTACGGGGTAGCGCATCAACGCGTAACCCGCGGTCGCGCCGAGAATTAGGGCGATCAGCACGGCAACGACCGTATAGACGGAGCTGTTCAGGAAGGCCCAGTGGACGCCCTCCGCCACCAGTTTGACGTAATGCTCCACGGTCGGGCTGTGCGGCAGGAGCTCTGGAGGAACCGCGAAGATGCGATTGGTCGCCTTGAACGAGGTCGAGGCCGCCCAGAGGATCGGACCGAGGGCGACGATGCCGGCCAGCAGGCAGGCGATCAGCAGCGAGACGCGCGACAGGATCTTCATGCGGCAGCTCCCGGCTGCTTGCCCAGGATGCGGATATAGATGGCGATCAGCCCCATATTGATCAGGAACATCACCGCCGCGATGGCATTGCCTCGCCCTTGGTCGAGCTCGACGAAACCGGTGTGGTAAAGGGCGTAAGCCAATGTGCTGGTCTGCCGGATCGGGCCGCCACCGGTCAGGCCGATAATGAGCTGCACCTCGTTGAAATAGCTGATGGTCAGCATCGAGATCACGATCAGCAGCGAGGGCGCGAGCAGCGGCAATGTGATCTTGCGGAAGCTTTCCCAGGCGTCGAGCCCATCGACCGCCGCTGCCTTGTAGAGGTCGCGCGGGATCTGACCCAGGCCACCGATCAGGATGATCGTGGCGAAAGCGAAATTGCGCCAGACCGCGACGATGACCAGCGTCGGCATGGCCAGCAGCGGATCGGTGAGGAGGTCCTGCGGCGGCCGGCCGAAGGCATTGAAGGCCGCGCCGACCAGCCCGCCGGGCGACGGCACGAGAATCCACTTCCACAAGAGCGCGACGACGATCGGGCTCATCGCCCAGGGCACCAGCAGGACCGTCAGCAGAACGCTGCCCCAGCGGCCCAGCCGCCGTATTCCCATCGCCGCCAGCAGAGCCAGCGGCACGGCGACCGTCAGCGCGGCAAAGGTGAAGAGCAGCGACCGGCCGATCGCCTGCCAGGTGAAGGGATCGCGGAACAGCTCGACATAGTTGCCGAGGCCGATGAAGCCTTCGTTCCCGAAAAAGAAGACCTTGTGGAGGCTCAGGTAGAATCCATAGAGCGCTGGCAGGATGTTGATGGCGATGACCAGCAGCAGGGCCGGCGCCACCAGCGACGAACCCACCAGCCGGGCCTGGCGCGCGACGGCGTCGAGGCTCCGCGGCTTCGCGAGAGGCATGGTATGCATGGCGCGCTACCAGCCCAACGTGGATTTGGCCCGTTCGAGAATGGCGTCCACGCTTTCCTTGGTGCCGATCAGCTCCTGCAAGGCCGTGTTCATCACCGGGAAGACTTTGGTGATATTGGGCATGCGCTGCGGGAAGGTCATCACGCCCGGCGCCGAGAGCAGCGCGTTGAAGGCGTGGATGTCGGACGCGGCCGGTGTCGCGAAATAGGGGTCCTTCAGCACTGAGCGCCGATCGGGCACGAGGCCTGCGGTCTTCGCCCATTCCAGCGATGCCTCTTCGCCGAACAGGCTCTCGACGAAAGCAGTCGCCGCGGCCGGATTGGCCGATTTGGCGGATACGCCCACCGTCCAGTACGGGCCGAGCAGAACCGCGGGCGGGCGCGTGCCGAAGGCAGGCCAGGCCGAGACAGCCAGGTCCTTGCCACTATAGCCGGCGGCGATCTGCTTGTACTGCTGGAAGCGCGGCGCGAAGGCCTGCACCATGGCGAAGCGGCCGGAGGCGAACTGGTCCTGGATATCGTCGCCCATCGCATTCAGCAGCGTTGGCGAGAGCGCGCCATTCGCCACAAGCTGTCTGACAACATTGGCGGCTTCCTTGGCCTCGGAGCCGGTGACGTTGAATTGCCCGGTGGCCGCATCGAAGATCGAGGGGCCAAAGCCGGTCATGATGTTGATGAAGGCCGAGACGCTGTTGTCGTTGGTCGGCAGGCCGAAGCCCAGTCGTTCGCCCTTGGTCAGCTTGCCAGCGGCGGCAATGAAGGCATCCCAGGTGAGGGGCGGGGCATCGAGGCCGAGCTCGGCCAGCGCATCCTTGCGGTAGAAGATCGCTTGGGCCGGGCTCGGCCAGATCGGCAGGGAGGTACGCTTCTTGTTGAAGACCGATTTCTCGACGAAGACCGGGAAGAGATCAGGAAGCGCCTTCGCCTTGAAATCGGCCGAGAGCAGGTCGTCGAGATTGGCGAGCGCCCCGCGCTGTTGCACGAGATCGAGGAAAGTGTCGCGCATCCAGATCACGTCGGGCGCGCGGTTCTGGGCCGAGGCGGCGACGAATTTCACCTCGAGCTCCTGGAAGGGCTGGGCTTCGATCCTGACCTCGACGCCGGGATGTTTCGCCTTGAAGCGCTTGATGATCTCGCGCAGCACGACTTCACGCGGCGATTGCCCGTCGGCCCCCAAAAAGGTCCAGACTCGGACCGTACCCGAAAGAGCCTGTGCCGCCACCTGCTTCGGCAGGCCCGCCAGCGCCAACCCCGCGGCCCCCGTGCGCAGCAGGGACCTTCTGTCGAAGATCATTGATTTCATGAGCGTTCTTCCCCGATTGCTTCTTTGGCTTACATCTGCAGGTCGCTGAGCACGCGCGTGCGGCCGGCCAGAAGGTGGCGGCGCATCTCGGCGCGGGCCCGATCCCCGTCTCGCGCGGCGACGGCGGCGACGATGGCGCCGTGCTCGAGAGCGATCAGCTCGCGGCGCTCCGCCATGGTGAGCACGGAGCGCTGCGCCGAAAGATTGCCCCAGCTGAAGATGTGCGAGGTCAGGCGCCCCAGTGCGTCGGACAGCTTGGGATTATGGGCGCAGACCGCCAAGGCAGCATGGAAGGCGACATCCTCCCGCTCGCCCCGCCCGGTCAGCAGACTGGCGAGCAGCGCCTCCTGCGCCGCCACGAGCCGCGCGAGGTCCTCCTCGGTCCGCCGATCGGCGGCCAGCGCCGCGACCTCGCTTTCCAGGGCGAGCCGAACCTCATGCCATTGGGCGAGTTCGCGCACCGAGGAAATTGCCGAAAGCCGGACCATTTCGGGCGCGCCGCCACTGCGCATCGCATAGGTGCCAGAGCCCTTGCGCGAACGCACAACACCCTCGGCGCGCAGCCGCGCCAGCGCCTCCCGAATGCTGGCCCGCGACAGGCCGAACATCTCGGCAAAATCTGCCTCGGGCGGCAACCGCGCGCCATCCGCGACATTGTCGATATAGCCGGCGATCTGCCTGTACGCGACCGCGGAGCGGCTTTCTTCCGTGTCCATCCTGGCGGCTTGTCCCGTTGACGGCGCTAAATCAGTCTGCTTAAAATCAAGTTGTCATACAGATTTTCCAGTTGCAAGCTGAAATTGTCAGGAACCGCCATGAACAGATTGATCGGCTCGCGGCCGGAAGCGCGGATCGCACGGGTTGAGGTCCATGAGTTCGGCTATACGGTCGACGGCCTCGGCGTGGATGCCAGCGGCAACCGCAGCGTGATGAAGGGCGCGCAGTCGCGATTGACCGCCTTTGCGGTTCGGATCGAGACCGAAGGTGGGCATCGCGGCGAATACTGCAGCGTCCATAGCGGCAAGAACGGCGTCATGGTCGGGCAGGTGAAGGCCGCTGCCGGCCTGATCCTGGGCGAGGATGCTGAGGAGCGCGAAGCGATCTACAACAAGCTGAAGCGTGCCCACCGCCACTACATGGCGATCGGGCATTCGGCCCTGGACATCGCGCTGTGGGACTTGGCCGGAAAGGCGGTCGATCGTCCGGTCTGGCGGCTCTTGGGCGGTTATCGCCAGCGGCTTCCGACTTACGCCAGTACGTTGAACGGCGGCCGCGACGGGATTCTCGACAGCATCGAGGCTTATGCCGATTTCGCCGAGGAATGTCTCGCGCTCGGCTATCGCGGCTACAAGATCCACGGTTGGGGCGAGGGCGACCCGAAGGAGGAGGCCGCGAATCTGCTGCTCTGCGCCAGGCGCGTCGGCGATCGGATGGAGCTGATGTACGACGCCGCGAGCGAGCTGCGTACGCTGGCCGACGCGATCTATGTCGGCAAGGCCTGCGATGAGGGCGGCTATCTCTGGTACGAGGACCCGTTCATGGATGCCGGCTGGTCCCCCCATGCAGCCCGGCAGCTTAAGGAGAACGTGCGAACCCCGCTGATGCTGACCGAGCATGTGCGCGGCCTCGAAAGCAAGGCGGCCTGGCTCCGCGATCGGGCCACGGACTACATGCGCGTCGACCCCGACTACGACATGGGCATCACCGGCACGATGAAGGTCGCGCATCTGGCCGAGGCCTTCGGTCTCGACTGCGAGATCCACGCCGCCGGCCCGGCGCAGCGTCATTGCATGTCCGCGATGCGCAATTCGAGCTGGTACGAGCTCTCTCTTGTCGCTCCCGGTGTGGCCAACCCCGTGCCGCCGGTCTTCGGCTCCGGCTACAGCGATGCACTGGAGGATATCGGCGCGGACGGCTGCATGCCGGTTCCCGATGGTGCCGGCCTCGGCGTCGAGTACGATTGGGACTACATCCTTGCCAACCGCACTGACTATCAGGAATTCACCCTGAAGAAGGGCGGCGGAACCGCAAAATGACCGCAGCCTATGATGACATCATCGTCGGCGCCGGGCCGGCGGGCTGCGTGCTGGCCAACCGGCTCTCGGCTTCGGGGAAAAACCGTGTTCTCCTGGTCGAAGCTGGCCCCGATTTCGAGCCGGGCCAGGAGCCGGAGGAGATCCGCGACGTCTATCCTTATCGCGCTGCGTTCAACCCCGATTATCAGTGGCGCGATCTGCGCGCCCGGCTGATGCCGGTCTCGCACAATGATCCGGAGCGATCACCGGCAAAACCCTACATCCAGCCGCGTGTGATCGGCGGCGGCTCCAGCATGAATGGCGAGATCGGCAATCGCGGCCTCCCGGCCGACTACGACGAATGGGCCGCCCTCGGCGCCGAGGGCTGGGGCTGGGAAGGGGTTCTACCCTATTTCCGCAAGCTTGAGACCGACATGGACTATGATGGGCCGCAGCACGGCTCGTCCGGCCCGATCGCGATCAGCCGCGTGATGCCCGAGGAATGGCCCGGCTTCACCCGCGCCACGATGCAGGCGCTGACGGCCGAGGGCTATCGCAACATCGGCGACCAGAATGCCGTCTTCGAGGATGGCTGGTTCCCGATGTCGCTGACGACGGATCGTCGCTCGCGCCGCTCGGCCGCGATGGGCTATCTCGACGCCTCGACCCGCCGTCGCCCGAACCTCACGGTCCGCTCTGGCATCAAGGTCGATCGCGTCATGATGGAAGGTCGGCGCTGCATCGGCGTCCAGATCGGGGAAGAACGCATTGCGGCGCGCCGGGTGATCTTGTCCGCCGGCGCACTGGAAAGTCCTGCGATGCTTCTGCGGGCCGGTATCGGCGAGGCCACCCGCCTGGCAGACGCAGGCGTCGCGGTCCTCCATCATCTGCCGGGCGTCGGCCAGAACCTCAACGAGCATCCCTCGTTGGCGATGTCCTCCTGGATTCGGCGCGGGTATCGTCTGGGCAAAACGCCCCGGCGCCATGTCCAGGCGGCCTGGCGCTATTCTTCCGAGGTCGAGGGCTGCGGGCATGGCGACATGTTCATGGTCGTCGTATCGAAATCGGCGTGGCATCCAATCGGCAGGCGCATCGGTTCGCTCTTCAGCTGGATCAACAAGCCTTATTCCACCGGCTGGTTGCGGCTGAATCCGGAAAACCCGGCCGGGCGCCCCGAGATCGCCTTCCAGATGCTGTCCGACCCGCGCGACATGGCACGGATGAAGCTGGCGGTGCGGCGGATGTGGTCGCTCTACGCCTCGAACGAGTTGCGGCAAGCCTGCAGCGATCCTTTTGCCGCGACCCATGGTGCCATGGCCAAGCTCGTCGGAGGCGTCAGCCTGCGCAACTGGCTGGTCACGCTCGGTCCAGCGCTTCTGACCGAGGGGCCGGCGCCTCTGCGCAAACTGCTTGTCGACCGCCTCTTCGCCAGCGGCGACGACATCCCGACCGCCTTGGAGGATGACGATGCAATGGAGGAGATGATCCGCAAACACACCATCGGCGGCTATCATCCCTCCGGCACTTGCCGAATGGGGCGCGCCGACGACGAGACTGCCGTCGTCTCGCCACAAGACGGCGCCGTCCACGGCGTCGAGGGACTGCATGTGATTGATGCTTCGATCATGCCCTGCGTACCGCGAGCCAACACCAACCTCCCAACCATCATGCTGTCGGAGAAACTCGCTGACGGGCTGATCTGACGTAGCTCCATGGCGTGGAACCATCTCGGCGGCGAATTCAATTCGCTGCTTCCAAGCTTTTCCGGCGGATAGAAGGTTGCGCCACTTGGGGAACTTGGCACTCTGCCAGAATGCCGACATTCCGGGGTGGCGGTCGAGAAGCTCGCCGCAGGCTCCCGTGTCAGCGCAGGCATCTCTGCCACGAGTTTCAGCAGCTTCATCACGTCCAATCACGTTCAATCATCCGAATTGGCCGCGTCGAAGACCGCCTCGAACCGGGCCAAGGGCATAACCTCACGAAAATAGTGCTCTTCGGCTTCATGCCATTGGCGCTCCCATGGACCGATAATGGCCTCTCTCTCAAGCAGTCTTGCTTTGCGAAAAGCGTCTGAAGCGGTCATGAGAACTTTCATGTTGATGAGGTCGGCGAGTTCCGGCCGAGCCGAATAGACGCCCTCGAGGATAACGACGGATCGCGGTGAAAGCTCAGACACGCTTGACTGCAACCTGCCGTCAAAAGCTTCCCAATCGAACGCGCGCCAACTGGCGGCGCGACCCTGCCGCAAGGCGTCCAGCACTGAGCGCTGGCGGGGCCAGTCGATACAGTCGGCAGCGCGGATGGCAGGGGAATCTGATCGCAACCCAGTGCCGCCGGCAAAGAAGTCGTCACCCTCAATGAGCGCCGCTCCCACCTTATCTGCTAGCAGGGCTGCCAGAGTCGACTTGCCCACGCCGCTGCGTCCGTCGAGCGCAATCACATAGAGCCCATTCGCCTGGGCCGCACGCAAGTGGATTTGACGAGCGAATGTGTTGGCATCGGAGAAATGCATCGGCGTCTGGCTTTCTGGTGGGTCTGGCGCGTTACGCCTCAGATGGAGAAGCTGCTGGCCCGCTATGCCGGTCAGCGTTCCCGTGCGATACTCTGCGCGAGTGTGGGCCCTCGCCTCGTTTGTTTATAATCAACCTAGCTATTCTGCAGCGGGCTCAATCTCCGCGAGGAACCATTCTCTAAAAGTGCGTATGGCACGGGCTTCCGGTCGCGATTTGAGGCGTGAAAGCCATTAGGCGTCGGTGGTGCCCCCAATGCGTGATCCATGCGCGGGCATCATCGTAGATCACGTTCGACTAGCATCGATCATCCGCTATCAATGGGCATTGGCCTTCCACCGACAACTGTTACAATGACCACAGCGGTTGCAGCTTGCCACGGAATATATCGGCGAGTGCTGACGACCGGCTCCCCTAGCGAGATGGAAGCCCGAATGCCTTCATGGCTTGACGCGTCGCGTCCGCAACGACGGCATCGATGGCGCCTGGTGTTGCGTTTTGTGCGCCGGTGAAGAACACGCAGATCAGAATCGATGGTCCGCTTGGCGGCCAAATAATGCCGATATTGTTGTGAGTCCCCCGCGCGCCGGTGCCGGTCTTGTGGCCGACAGTGTAGCCGGCGGGGACGGCTGCTTTGATCCGCCCTGCCCCGGTGGGCGTCTCGGTGATCCAACGCACAAGCAACTGCAGGTGCGCCGCTGAAAGCAAGTTGCCGCGCACGACGCGGTCGAGATTGGCGACATATTGCTCGGCTGTCGTGGTGTCGCGCGTGTCGCCGGGCAAAGCGCTGTTCAGCTCGATTTCCATTCGATCAACGCTAGTGACCTGGTCGCCAATGCTGCGATACCACAGCTGGAAAGCAGCGAGCCCACCCATTTCGCGGATCAGTATATTTGCCGCCGGGTTGTCACTGACCTCGACTGCCGCCTTGCACAGCTCTTCCAGCGTGAGCGTTCTGCCAATCGCCGGCTGCGTGACCGGCCCATGCGGCACCATGTCGGCGGCTGTGATCGGGACGGCTCGATCGAGCCGATCGCGCCCCTGCTGCACAGTCTGCATCACATAGGCAGCGAGAAACAATTTGAATGTCGAACAGAAAGCGAAGCGCTCGGTCGAGCGCCAGCCGACCCGCTGGCTCTCTCGCGTTGCGAATAGCCCGAGGCGGCCGCCATGCCTCTCTTCCAGAGACCTTAGATCGAGGCTAGTCGATGGGGCAGCCGCCGCATGTCTGACGCCGACAAGAGCGGCGCCAGCGCCGACCAAGAACGAGCGCCGGTCCGCCACAAGGGATTTGATAGTGCGAGTTGTCATGTGCGTTTTGTCTCCATAGGGAGGCGCAGAGGTAGCGAGCCCGCATGACCCTAGCCAAATGATCGTTACTCAGATTTGATATGAGAAAAATTGGGGCTCCCGGATGGATGTTTCGAGACTGCCGCTCAACGCGCTGCGCGCCTTTGAGGCGGCGGCACGGCTCGGGAGCCTGACCAAGGCAGGGATGGAGCTGCGCGTCGGCCAAACTGCCATAAGTCATCAGATCAAGTTGCTTGAGAAGGATCTTGGCTTTTCGCTGTTCGAGCGCCTGCCGCGTGGCATAGCCCTAACCGAGGAGGCGCTGGCGTTGCTGCCGGTGCTGACGGATGCGCTCCGACGCGTCAGCGACAAAGTGCACCAGCTGCGTACAGGCGGCACCGCCGAGATTCTCACGATCGGTGTGGTCAGCAGCTTCGCCCTCGGGTGGCTCCTGCCGCGGCTGAATGACTTCAACGCGCGGCACCCGCAGATCGAGGTGCGGATCAAGACGAACAACAACCGCGCCGACACGCTCCTCGACGGCCTCGATCTGTTCATTCGCTTCGGTGACGGTGCTTGGCACGGCACCGAGGCGGTCGAGTTGATGCAAGCCCCGCTCGCACCAGTCTGCAGCCCTGGACTGGCCTTGTCAGTCCGCGCTCCGGCTGACCTGCTGACGCAGCACCTGCTGCGTTCATATCGTCAGGACGAATGGCCGCTCTGGTTCCTTACCGCGGGGCTGACCCCTCCGGTTGCCCGAGGCTGGATTTTCGATAACTCGCTGGCCCTGGTCGAAGCGGCAGCGCAAGGTCTCGGCGTTGCGCTGGTCCCCGCCGCGATGTTCTCGCGTGATATCTGTGCCGGACGAATTGTACAGCCGCTCGACGTCGGTATCGTCACCGGCGCCTACTGGATGACGCGGCTGAGGTCACGGACCGAAACGAGCGCCATGGTGGCCTTTAAGAGGTGGATTGCCGCTGAGCTTTGGCCTGAGAATGGAGACGATCGCGTTCAAAGGCGTGCGCCAGCAGCGGACACTCATGGTCAGCACGAAAGCTGACAGCAAGAGACCTCGACAACGCAACCGGAGAGCCAGCACCGGCCCAGAGAGCACGGGCCCGGCCGTAAGCCGAACAGTGCCGAAGGAGTCGCCGCCACTGCTCATTGGATGGCTTCGACGCGGGAGATCTGCTGCGGTACGTTTGCGGCTGACAGCGGCCCAGCGGGACAGCGCAATGTTTCTTTTTCGACGGCCCCGACCAGGCCGACGTGCCGATCCTCCTGGCGCATGGGGCCGGAGCTCCGATGGACTCGCCGTCAATGACGGTGTCTGCAAAGGCCATAGCCGGAAAGGGCTTTCGCGTTGCCCGCTTTGAGATCGACTAAATGGCGGCGCGGCGGACCGGGGTTGGGCGCATGCCACCGCCCCGCGCTGAAAAGCTAAACCCGCAATATATCGCTGCCGTCAACGCACTCGGCAGGCAGGGAGAGCTTGTTATCGGTGGCAGGTCGATGGGCCGGCGCGTCGCGAGCAAACACCCGGCGGAATCGCGATATGAAGATGGATACCGGCAGACCCCACGAGAAGCGCCGGGAAAGCGCAAGTGATGACGCATCACCGAATCTACAGAATGAGCTTTGCCAAGATTTACCCGCTTCTGGTCGCCAAGGTGGAGAGGAAGGGGCGCACGAAGGTGGAGGTCGACCAGATCATCCACTGGCTAACCGGCTACGGCCAAGAGGCACTTGCCTCCCAGCTGGCGAAAAACTCAGACTATGAGACCTTTTTCCCCCAGGCGCCGGCACTCAATCTCGCGCGCCTCGGGATAAGGGGAATTGTCTGCGGTGTCCGCGTCGAGGAAATCGCCGAGCCGGTGATGCGGGAAATCCGCTACTTGGACAAGCTCATCGATGAACTCGCCCGAGGGAAGGCGATCGACAAGATCTTATACCGTCGACCAGAGTCGGCGTGGTTGGCCGGGTCGCGCCATTAGGTGACATTGGAACGTCACTAGAACCGAACTTTGTTCGCGAATAGCGATGCGCTTCAAAGGCGCGCGCGCTCCGGGTCACCAAATACGCTGCATTAAGCTGCGAAGGGGTCTTCGGCGGTGTGGCCAAGGCGACCGAACTCCACCGCAGCTCATTTGGGTGGAATGGATTGGTTCATCTGCTCACCCTGCCAGCGGAGGTTCGGCGTGCCGCCAGAATCATGACCGCGGCAGCGCCGGCGTTTGCGACAGCGCTGACGGCAATGGGTATGACGTAGCTATGGCTGAGATCGTAGATGAAGCCTGCCGCGCCTGGGCCAACGAGCGTGCCTAGGGCAACGCTCGAATAGAGAACCCCGATGATGCGGCCGGCATGGCGCACGCCGAACAGATCGGCGACCACTGCCGGCAAAATCGCGACCCACCCTCCGTAGAAGAGACCGAAGATCAACGCGAAAAGTAAGAGCTGGCCCAAGGAGCCACCAAGGATCCAGGTCGGAAGTGAGGCGGCCATGCCGATATACATGGCGATCAGGAAGCGCTCGCGGCCCATCCTGTCCGCGATGCCGCCGAGGAAGAAGCGGCCGATCGTGCTGCCGATGCCGATGGCACCAAGCAGCCAGACTGCCCCCGAAGCGGGAACACCATGGTCGAGCGCGTAGGGCGCGAGATGCACGAACGGTACGAAGACACCAAGCGCGCTCAGGAACGACGCTAGATAAAGTCCGGCAAAGCGTCGCGTCCGGATTGCTTGGCCCACGGGCGTAACATTGCCCGCCTCCAGGGAGCCAACGACCATGGTACGTGCGATGCCGTCGGGCTGCAGGCCGCGGCGGCTAGGGTCATCCTCCATGACGAGCGCCGCCGCCAGGCCGACCACGATCGCGAGGACGCCGAGCGTCGTGTAGGCGCTGCGCCAGCCGAAGCCCGCGATCAGCCAAATCGCAAATGGCGGCATCACGAGCGTCCCCACGCCAATGCCGCTGACCGCCAATCCGGATGCGAGACCACGGCGCTCAACGAACCAGCGTTGCACAGCACCAAGCGTGGGCACATAGGCACAGCCGACGCCGACGCCGACGCCGATGCTATAGGCCGCATAGACTTGGAGAAGGGTTCGCGCCTGTCCGGCCAGAATGAGGCCGAGGCCGACAAGCGTCATTCCGATTGCGGAAAGCGCCTTCACGCCGAGTCGATCCGCGAGCGGCGCGGAAACGATGCCGAGCGCGAAGTAAAGAAATCCGGCCAGCGAAAAAACCGCCGAGACCGAGCCGCGCGATGCGGCGAACTCGTGCTGCAGCGAGTCCAGGAACGCGCTGAATGTGTAGGCGCTCCCGAAGCCGACGAAGGTTATGACGAAGGCTGCGGCGACCACGAGCCAGCCGTAAAAAATCGTCGATGGCCTTTGCATGTTCATGATTATCCTCTGCTGGCGAGCGGAGCCGTCTCGGCGTGCGATATGCGGGCTGCTCCCAAGGCCTTAGGACTGCCGCGTGCCACTGAGGTCCGGTTGACGACGGTGCCAAGACGTTGCGCCCTGAAACGCTGCGCCGAGAGCAAGAAGCGCGCTTTCGCCGAATTCAGCGGCGATCAATTGCAGGCCGATGGGCATGCCTTCCACCGAGGCGCCCCCGGGGAAGACCAGCGTTGGATGGCCGCTCATGTTGAAGGGACAGGTGTAGCGTTGCAGCTTGGCGATCAGCTCTGGCTGCTCGCCAAGGGTTGCGATCGTCTTCAGCGTGAGCGGCGCGAAAGGATGGACGGGCGTCAGGATGGCGTCGACCGATGATAGCAGGGCCTCGACTTGGCCACGGAATGCCGCGCGGCGAAGGAGGACTTCCTGATAGGTCATCGCGGAAACGGCCATCCCGGTCTGGACGACGGACGATAGGATGGCGCCATATTGTTCCTTGTGGAGGGCATAGGTCGCTTGATGAGCAACTGCCGCTTCAACCGCGCAGTTCGGCGTCCAGTCCGCCACGGTCTGGCGGACATCGGGAAATGACACTTCGACGATCTCGGCGCCTAAGTTCGAGAATATCGCGCAAGCTTCCGTCAGCGCGGCTTGTGTCCCATCGTCTACGTCTTCGGAATTCCAGCGCGGGTCGATTCCGATACGCTTGCCGCGCACATTCGTGCTGGCGTCGGCCAAGTAATCGGGAACCGGACGAACGCTCGTCGTGGGGTCATTGAGGTCGTGTCCGGCTATGACCTTGAGAATCGCCGCGACGTCGGCGACATTCCGGGCGATCGGGCCGATGTGATCGAGCGAGGGGGCGAGGTCGAATGTCCCATAACGGCTGACGCGCCCCCAGGTCGGCTTCAGGCCGCTGACGCCGTTGGCAGCCGAGGGCCAGCGGATCGACCCGCCTGTGTCGGACGCGATCGCACCGAAGCATAGGCTGGCGGCAGTCGCGACCGCCGACCCGCTGGAGGAGATGCCGGCCCAATAGTCGCCGTTCCATGGGTTTTGCACCGGCGGAATCGATGGGTGGTAGTCGGAATACGCTCCCTCGGTGAGCTGGGTTTTGCCGATCAGCACTGCCCCTGCGTCGATGAGCTTTTGCACGACGGTCGCATCGCGCGCCGGCACATAGTCTTTGTGGACTGCGGTGCCGGCCGCCGTCGCGATGCCCTTGATCCAGCAAAGGTCCTTTACGGCTATGGGAACGCCATGGAGTGGGCTCCGGCGAAGTCCCCCCTGAATCTCGCGGTCGGCAATCTCAGCCTGGCGGAGGGCGCCGTCGCCCAGGAGGTGTGCATAGGCCCGCAATTCACCGTCCAGACGCCGAATGCGCGAAAGGAGCGCCTCAGTGACATCCTTTGAGGTGATGGCGCGGCGAGCGATAAGCTCTCCCACCTCTGTGAGACCGCAGAACTCCACGTCGACATACATCCGACCTAACCCCTTCTCCGGCCACGCACGTTCAAAAACGACGGACTTATGATTTAGAATTCATACGAGCTACGGCGGCTTGCTTGCAGCATTGACGCTTGATAGCAGCAGGAATTATCTTCTGCTCGCGGCTTGGACAAACCAGAAGAATTAACTCTGATGAATCAGATTTTCTAACTCATGCCAGGCCGATTACCTCCCCTTAACGCGCTGAAGGCGTTCGAGGCCGCTGCCCGCCACCTCTCGATCAAATTGGCCGCGGAGGAATTGTGCGTGACGCCGGGGGCCGTCAGCCAGATGATCAGGGTCCTGGAGGAAAATCTCGGCGTAAAGCTCTTTGAGCGGGTGACGCGAGGGATTTTACTGACCGACGCGGGCCGCGATTATCTGCCATCGATACGCAATGCATTCCGCCAGATCGCCGGTGCATCCGAGCGGATCGCGGCTCAGATGGATTCTGGGCTGCTCACCCTCAGCGCCACGCCCTTTTTTGCGTCGGCATGGCTGGTGCCGCGGTTGTCATCCTTTCGATCGGCGCAACCCGGAATCGATCTGCAGATCATCACCAGCAATGCACTGGTGGATTTTTCTCGCTCGGACGTGGATGTTGCGATCCGCCATGGGATGGGCAGATATCCCGGACTTCGCAGCGACCGCGTCGTCACGGTCGAGATGATCGCCGTGGCAACCCCCGACCTCAGCGACCGAGCTGGCCGTCCAAACCGGCCATCAGATCTCGTGCGTTGGCCGCAGGTTCACGATGCCGAACGAAAGGGCTGGAGCCTGTGGTTTGACACGCAGGGCGTTGCTGAGAGAACCACGGCCCGTGGCCCCTCCTTCGATGACAGCGGCCTCTTGCTCAAAGCGGTCCTCGCCGGTCAAGGCGCGGGACTGCTCCCGGCTGCCCTGGTTGAGGACGAACTGCGCGACGGGCGTTTGATCCAGTTGTTTCCGCCCGCTCGAATGGAGGAGTTTGCCTACTACCTCGTCAGTCCGGACAACCGACAGCAGCAGCCCAAGATCGCAGCGTTCCGGGATTGGATCTTGAATGCATGATGGCAGTTGGGAGGGAGGCACATCCTCAGGTAGAACAGCGAAGTCATGAAAGCGCCGAGGAGCGCCGCGGAGATCGCAGGGCCGGTACCCCATCGGATGGCCGAAATCAGGATAGGCAGCATGTAGATCGCCGAGACGCTATCGAGCGGAGCGAACCAGACCACGAAGCCCGCAACTGCCGTGGCCAAGGCCATGAGCGCGACGGTCTTTAAATAGGGAAGCAGCAAACGAAGTCCGGGCATTTGCGACCGATACAGGCACAGATGGTCCAAACCTAGATGCGGCCTGAAGCTCGTAAAACCTACACCAGGCTCACAGCTGTGTGTGGCCTGCTGCCGGTTTCGTGGACACCGAGATTGGGTGTTTCAAGAAACCGGAGGTGGGGTATGCGACGAAGGCAATTTGGGCGTGAGTTCAAGATCGAGGCGGTCCGCCTGATCAAGGACCGCGGAGTGAGTGTGGCGCAGGCGTCTCGGGATCTGGATGTCCATGAGAACCAGCTTCGCAAATGGGTGAAGCTCTTTTCGGCCGACCCTGCGCAAGCCTTTCCCGGCCATGGCCAGATGAAGCCGGAGCAGCTTGAGATCGAGAAGCTGCGGCGCGAGGTGGCCAAGCTCAAGGCGGAGCGCGATATTCTAAAAAAGGCCGCGGCCTACTTCGCGAAGGACGTGACATGAGGTTCACGTTCATTGCGAAGCACCGGGGGATCTGGCCGGTGGCATGCTTTGCGAAGCGCTGGATGTGTCGCGCTCGGGCTTCCATGCCTGGCTCAACCGATCACCGAGCCGTCGAGCACGCGACGACGAGGAAATCGGCAACAGGGTCCGGGCAAGCTTCCTTGGTTCGGATCGGACCTATGGTGCCAGACGTGTCTGGCGGGACGTGCTGGCGGACGGCATCGATTGCGGCCTGCATCGCATCGAGAGGCTGATGCGTGCCCAGGCTTTGCGTGCCAGGCCGCGTCGGCGCAGCCTGCCCAGGGATGAGGGCCGGCGGTCGACCATCGCGCCGAATACGCTCGGCCGGGAGTTCCATGCCGAGCGTCCGAACCAGCGCTGGATCGCCGAATTTGCTTCGCGGGCCTTCGGCTCAACTATATCTGGACCGCAGAAGGTTGGCTGTACGTTGCCGCCGTCATCGACCTCTTCTCCCGCCGTGTGGTGGGCTGGTCGATGAAGGCCGAGATGAACGCCGGGCTCGTGACCGATGCGCTGATGATGGCGATCTGGCGTCGGGGAAAGCCGGATGCCCTGCTGCACCATTCGGACCAGGGCAGCCAGTATGCCAGCGAGCAGTTCCAGAACTTCATGGCCGATAACAGCGTCGCCTGCTCGATGAGCCGCTCTGGCAATGTCTGGGACAACGCCGCGATGGAGAGCTTCTTCTCGTCGCTGAAGACCGAGCGGATCAGAGGCAGGGTCTACCGGACACGGGACGATGCTCGTGCCGACGTGTTCGATTACATAGAGCGCTTCTACAATGCCGTTCGCAGGCACTCGACCATCGGCTACATCAGCCCGGTAGAGTTCAAAAAGAAGGTCGGGTTAGCTTAACTAACCGTCCACGAAACCGGCAGCAGGACAGACCGACCCGGACAGGCCAAGCGTGAAGCACAAACATCGTGTGGCTTGACTCGTTTCCTTACTTTCCCGGATTTGGCGCACGGGTACGAACAAACCCCGATTGGGGATCGCTATATCCACTACAATATAACGGCCTCTTCAACGCTAGTTTTCTGAATGGATATTCAGGTTTTCCTGAATTTTTGTTCAGAATCGGCATTTAAGAGGGAAAATCACGAAAATCTGGGCGGAGTGAGGAACAGTTTGGAGTGGTTCAAAGTTGCGGCCTGCGTCTGGGGGCAATTCAGGAGATCGACCGATGAAGAAGATCATTCTTGCTGCGTCCATCGCGATGCTTCCGCTGGCTGCTCTCGCCCAGAATCCCGAAGGTGCGCGCGGTGGCGCGGCCGCTGGCGCTGCGACTGGAGCCGTCGGCGGCGCGATCGTTGGCGGCCCGGTAGGGGCAGTGGTCGGCGGAGTTGGTGGCGCCGTCGTCGGCGGCATCGCAGGTGACTCCACACCCCGCTTCAAGACCTATGTCCAGGCGCATGAAGTGCCATCCTACCGATATCGCGAGGATGTCCGCGTCGGCGTCGTCTTGCCGGAGAGCGGTGTGACCTATCGCGAGGTGCCGGCCGAGTTCGGCACTAAGGGCTATCGCTACACCGTGGTCAATGATCGGACCGTGATCGTCGAGCCGAAGACCCGCAAGATCATCCAGGTGATCGAGTAGCGGATCTATGGCCCTCACCTTCTACTGAAGGTGAGGGCCATCCCTGAGCACGCTTGGGGGCCGTTCAAATGACAATCTCACGCATCGTTCGAAGGGATGCTGCCAACTGGCGGGAGGTCGGTTCGACCCCTTCGACGCGCGAACTTCTCAGAGAACGCTGGTGCGCTGAAGATGGGAACGTCTTCACTGTCGTTGTGTGGCGTGCCTCCTCAAAGCTGAAGCGGACGTTCTACACGCTCGATGATGGAACGCCGGTTGAGTTCAAGAGCGACTCTATCTTCAGGATCGTCCCCACTGGAAAGCTGCTCTTCCCTTGCGAGGACTGAGATCCATCGTACCGCATTCACGAGTGCGAGAAATATCCAGCAAAATTGCTGGGGTGAAATTAGGTCACTCTTCAGCGGATGCAGATCATTCCGGCGCCGCCCTGGCTTGCGGTGCTACTTCAAGCCCCTTTCATCGTTTGAATTGCAGCGGGCCGACGGGCCCGAAGACTCGGTATGGTTCTATTTGGAACCATTCCAAACGGCAGCGGTTCTGTGAACTCCACGATGCAAACCTGGAGTGCACCGATGAAGAAGTATCTGCTGCTGGCTCCCCTGGCCATTCTGGCTTTCCCGATTGCTGCTGCCCCGGCCTCGGCTGAGACCGTGATCGTCAAGGAACGCCGCCATGTCGACAATGGCCTTCATCGCGGCTGGCGTCACGGTCATCGGCAGGGTGTCCGCAAAGTCGTGATCCGCCGCGATGTTGGGCACCACGGCACCACCCGCGTCACCAAGAAGGTCACTCACACAAATGCCTACGGCGACCGCATCACCCGCAAGGTGACCCGTGAGGTCAACTGAAGAATTTGGAAGGATGGCCAATGGGCCATCCTTCGTTTCTTTTGGCGCGATAATGCGCTCCGAAAATAATGAAACCCACGTTCACCACGAGGTTGATATGCGGCGTTCGGCACTAGTTGTTTTGGTACTGCTCGCAGGCAGCTCACTTGCGCAAGCGAATGATGTGCACAAGAGAACGGACTTGGGGATCGCGCAGGTGGAGCTCAGCGAGCGGCTTAAGTCCAGGCTCGCAAACACTGAACAACCTGCCAATGCGATGTCTCCTGGCAACGATGCCAGTACGTCGGCCTCGGAGCCCAAGGCGCGAAACGTTCGCATTGTGTACCCCCTTTCGCGTTAATTCGTTCTGCTTGGCCGGCTGCTGTTGGATGATCAGACCGGCGTCGTTCCCAGCCGATGGCGCAGTCTCGGCACCTGCAGTTGCCGCTTTGCCCTCTGGGATCAGTCGCCAACTGCTCGATTACAAAAACGCTAAGCGGTCGACGATCGGAGGCAGCAGAGGGAAGTGGGTCCGCGGAACCCGCTTAGATTATCAGCGTTCTAAAGTCGGCCCATCGAGGTCAATTTCAATCCGGGGGGATTATCCGTGTACGTACTATCCCGCCGCGCGTTTCTCGCTCTCGCTTCGAGTGCTTATGCGCTCGCAAGCCGTTCCGTGCAGGCCCAGGCACCCAAAGGAACCTTCAGCTATGCAGACGTCTTGCAGCAAGCAACGGCGTTGGCCAAGCAGCCCTTCGATGTCGAGAGTCCGAAGATCCCCGACGAGTTGTCGAAGCTGACCTATGACAGCTATCGCGAGATCCGGTTTCGCCGCGACAAGGCCTTCTGGCGCGAGAACGGATCGGATTTCCGCCTGCTGCCCTTCCATCTCGGCTTCCTGCACAACAAGCCGGTCCAGGTTCACATCATCAACCACGGCAACGCGATCCCGATCCCGTTCACGACCGGCCTGTTCGAATACGGCAAGGTGCCCGTCCCCAAGGCGCTCTCGCCGGCGCTGGGCTTCGCCGGTTTCGCCGTCACCACCAACCTGAACGACCCGAAGGTGCAGGACGAGGTCATCTCCTTCCTGGGCGCGAGCTATTTCCGGTTGATCGGCCGGGGGCACCGCTACGGCTTGTCGGCGCGCTCGCTGGCGCTGAATGTCGGCGGCGAAGGCCCCGAGGAATTCCCGTTCATGCGGGCGCTCTGGGTGGAGGAGCCGTCACGCGACACCACAGAGCTCGTCATCTACGCCCTGCTCGATTCCCCGTCGGTCGCCGGAGCCTTTCGCTATGTCGTCCGTCCGGGCCGCGAAACCCATATGGACGTCACCGCGACCATCATCCCGCGCCGGGAGATCGAGCGGATCGGCATCGCGCCGCTGACCTCGATGTTCCAGGCTGGCGAGGGCGATCTCGGCCAGAGAACCGATTTCCGCCCCGAAATCCACGATTCGGACGGGCTGATGCTGCAGTCCGGCGGCGGAGAATGGATCTGGCGGCCCATTCGCAATCCCAAGGCGCTGCGCATATCGAGCTTCGGCGACAAGAACCCACGCGGCTTCGGCCTGATGCAGCGCGACCGCGACTTCGGCAGCTATCAGGATCTGGAAGCACGCTACGATGCGCGACCGGGCTACTGGGTCCAGCCACAGGGCGATTGGGGCGAAGGCCGGATCGATCTCATCGAAATCCCGACGGACAACGAAGCGTTCGACAACATCGTCGCGTGCTGGACACCCGGCAAGCCGCTGCCGAGCGGGCAGGCGGCCGAGTTCCGCTACCGCATCTCGGCGATCTCGACGACCTCGCACCTGCATCCCTACGCGCAGGTGCAACAGACCTTCAACGGCTCCGACATCGAGGACGGCGTCGTCGACGGAAACGGCACCAAACGCTTCATCGTCGATTTCGCGGGTGGTGACCTCGCCTATTATCAGAGCGAGCCCGATCGCCTGGAGCTGGTCGCGACGACGACGGCCGGCGCGATCACCACGAAGATCCTGGCGTTCAACGCGCCGCTGAAAGGCGTGCGCGCCATCGTCGACGCAACGCTGCCGGACGGTCAGTCGGCCGAGCTACGCATGTTCCTGAGGGCGCGCAATCGCACCTTGAGCGAAACCTGGACCGCGACCTGGTCGGTGCCTCCCGGCGACGCCGCCGGGCTGCAATCGTCGAAGAAATAGGTTTTCCGGAAGGCCGCCCGCCGTCGACCATTTCATGCTGGCGTCGAGAATGAAGGAAACTATCGATGCCCGCGATTGAGGTTACTCCTACCGTTGCGGCTCCATCCGCAAGATCCCCTGCTGACGTCATCTCGAACGTAGCTATCGGGGCATTTATCGTCGCGGCGCTTTATTTTGGCCGCGAGGTTTTCGTCCCGGTGGCGCTCGCGATCCTGTTCAGCTTCGTCCTGGCTCCGCTGGTCAAAGGTCTGCAGAAGCTGCGCGTGCCACGAGCGCTGGCCGTTTTTGTCGTCGTCCTGATTGCGTTTGCAACGTTGGCGGCTTTGACGATGGCCATGGTTGGCCAGGCGACGCAGTTGGCGAGTGAGCTGCCGACCTATCAGAGCACTATCCGCGCCAAGATCGCCGCCTTGAAAGGATCGGGCGCTGGAAGCGGGGTTTTGAGCCGGGCCGCGGATGTCCTGCAAGACTTGGGTAAGGAGCTCGACCGTCCGAAGGCAGAAGCTCCAGCCTCAAGTGGAACCCCAGGCCCAGCGCGGGATGGACGCCCGATCCCGGTCGAAGTGCATCAGCCGGAGCCCGGCGCTATCCAAACGCTGCAGGCCATTCTGGCTCCGCTGATCCACCCTCTGACGACGACCGGAATCGTGCTCATCTTCGTGATCTTCATCCTGTTGAAGCGTGAAGACCTGCGAAACCGGTTCATCCGACTGACCGGCACCTACGACCTGCAGAAGACGACGGCCGCATTCGATGACGCCGGCAAGCGCCTCAGCCGCCTGTTTCTCACTCAGCTTATCGTCAACGCCGGCTTCGGTGTGGTGATTGGCTGCGGCCTTGCCGCCATAGGCGTTCCCAGCGCTCTGCTCTGGGGAATTCTGGCGGCAATCCTACGGTTCATTCCCTATCTCGGCGCCGTCCTCTCGGCCGTTTTTCCGATGGTGATCGCCGCATCGGTCGATCCCGGTTGGACGATGCTCGCGTGGACGGCGGCCTTGTTTGTGATCGCCGAGCCCCTCGCCGGGCATGTGATCGAGCCGTTGGCCTATGGCCGCTCTACCGGGCTCTCGCCCGTAGCGATCGTGGTCGCCGCGACATTCTGGACTTGGTTATGGGGGCCCATCGGGCTGGTTTTGGCGACACCCTTGACCGTGTGTCTCGTAGTCATTGGCCGGCATGTCGAAAGACTGGAATTTCTGGACGTGATGCTGGGAGATCGACCTGCCCTCTCGGCAGCAGAGATTTTTTATCAGCGCATTCTGGCTGGAGACCCCGCGGAAGCAGCCGACAAGGCTGAGGAGGTGCTCAAAGAGCGCTCGCTATCTGCCTATTACGACGAGGTCGCGCTCGAAGGACTGCGTCTGGCCGCTGCGGACGAGGCCCGAGGTGTCCTCGACGCGCCTAGGAGAAACCAGATTCTCGCGAGCATTCGGGAGGTCGTGGAGGATCTCTCTGATCATGAGGATCGCCGCCCAGAATTGACAAATGCGACGTCCGATCCCGAGACCGAGGCAGCCGTCGAACAGACCGACGAAAGCGAAGGAACCTCGGACTTGCCGGTGCTCGGCGCGACTGACCTTAACGAGGCATTCCAGGGTAGCGATCGTGTCGTCTGCATAGGCGCGAGGTCGCAGCTTGATGAGGCTGCCGCGCTGATGTTGAGCCAAATACTAGGCAAGCATGGGTTAGCTGCTGATGCGCTGCCTCCAACCACTCTGTTGACCACCGGTCTGGAGCGTCTCGCCAAGCAAAGCCCCGCCTTGATCTGCGTTTGCTACATCGGCCCGCAGGGGGCGGCCCACATCAAGTATGCCGTCAGGCGCCTGCGGCGCCGGGTCCCGACCGCGGCGCTCGTGTTAGGGCAGTTCTCGGTAGACTCGCCTCTCGCTTCGGATCTTCAAACTCCGGGCGACACGGTGGAAACATCCTTGCGAGGAGTCTGCCGAGCCTGCCTGACCTTGGCCACGAAACATAATGCGGCATAATCTGAGGGCTAGGATGCTCGCCTCAATCGACGCGCTGGACGGTATTTCTATGAGGTGGTCGTGAAGTGGCGGGGACAGCCTCTGTGGGTTGCGATGATATCGGCCGCGCTCGGAGCGTTGGGATGCCTGGTGGCCTCAACCCTTCTCCCGGAGCCGCAGGAGCTGAGACAACCGCTCCCCCATCACCTGGCTTCCTCGGATGAACAGCTCAGAACTTCTATGGGGGCGCTCTTCGGGTCGAGTTATATCCCCGGCAATCGGGTCGACACGCTGGCCAACGGCATTCAGATTTTCCCAGCGATGCTGCACGCCATCCGCGAGGCACGGCAGACGATCAGCTTCGAGACTTATATCTATTGGCGCGGCGCCATTGCCGAAGAGTTTGCCGATGCCCTGTCGATCAAGGCCCGGGAGGGGCTTAGCGTAAAGGTGCTGCTCGATTGGGTCGGCAGCCTGCCGATGGACGAGCGCCTCATCCAGCGGATGCGGGATGCCGGCGTCGAGGTCGTCCGGTTCCGCCCGGTCACCTGGTACACGCTGGACCGGGTTAACAATCGAACTCACCGAAAGCTGCTGATCATCGATGGCCGCATCGGCTTCACGGGCGGTGTCGGTATAGCCGACGAGTGGAATGGCGATGCTCGTTCGCCGAGTGAGTGGCGCGACAATCACTACCGTGTGGAGGGGCCCGCAGTGGCGGAGTTTCAGGCGGCTTTCGCGGAGCACTGGATCGAGGCGACCGGCGAATTGCTATTGGGTGACCGCTTCTTCCCCAAAATAAGCTCAATCGGCGAGCGCAGTACGCAGGTCGTTATAAGCTCAACACATCAGCGCAACGTCATGCATCTCATGCTCATGACGGCGCTTGCCGCTGCGCAAAAGAATATCCGGATCGCGACGCCTTATTTCGTTCCCGACGAGCTCACGCGCAGGCAGCTTCTTGAAGCCCGCCAGCGCGGCGTCGACATCCAGATCATCGTCCCTGGATCACAGACCGATGCGCGCATCGTCAGGAAGGCGTCACGGCACCTCTGGGGGGATCTGCTTCAGGCCGGCGTGAAGATCAGCGAATATCAGCCGACCTTCTTCCACTGTAAGCTAGTCATCGTCGACGATATCTGGACTTCGGTCGGGTCGACGAACATCGACGATCGCGCTCTCAGACTCAATGACGAGGCCAATATCAATCTGTTCGATCGGGAGTTCGCCCGCGCCCAGACCGCCCTGTTCGACAAGGATGCGGCGGCCTCGAAACCTTACACCTTCTCGGATTGGCAAGGCCGCACAGCTGGCCAGAAGGTGTCTGACTGGATATCCAGCCTCGCCAGATCACAGATTTGAGCGCATCTCACCCATCCGTTACAAACAGAGAATTCGGGATGAGCATCATAAATTGACGTAGAATCTATCCTAGAATGCGGACGCGGGTTTTTCTCCGCGAATGTCGGCCCAATAGTCCTTTGCGAAATTGGATTGGGGTGCTCAGACAGCGCTAACGACGCGAGATATGTGTGTTCATCGGTTGGACGGGTGAATTTCGTTCTGCCGAATCGGCACGTCGGGCAATCAGCTCGCTTGCAAATCTTGGATCGGGCTCGATCAAAGACTCTCTTCAAGATGCGCAGCTTTGCCCGAGTAGGCTTCCTACGCTGCCCAACGTAGCCAGGTCTTCTCGACCTCGTGCGCCGGCATCGGCCGGCCAAAGAGATAGCCCTGACCTTCCTGGCAGCCTAGCGCTGTCAGGAGCACGGCAACCGCCTCGGTTTCGATACCCTCGGCGATGATCGATTTCCCCAGCGCCTTCCCCATATCGATTGTGGCCGCGACGATCGCGGCATTCTCGCTGGCCGGCTCGAGGTTCCGAACGAAGGTCTGATCGACCTTGATGGTATCGAGCGGGAAGTCCCGCAGTGAGGTCAAGCTGCCGTAGCCCGTTCCGAAATCGTCGAACGCGATGTGGACACCGAGCTCGCGCAACGACCCGAGGATCGCCCTGACGCGGCTGATATCGTCGAGAATGATGTCTTCCGTCACTTCGAGTTCGAGCCAGGCCGGATCGAGCCGGGTGGTCTCCAGAAGGCGGGCGACGTCCACCGCAAGCGTTCCCGCCGTGAACTGGGACTGCGAGAGATTGATGCCGACACGCAAGGGCGTTCCCCGTTGCTGCCAGATGGCGGCTTGGCGGATCGCGGTTTCAAGAACCCAGGCCGAGACCCCGTCCGCGAGCGAGCTTCCGTTGATCACCGGCATGAACTCGCCGGGCGAGACGTAGCCACGCTCGGGGTGGTGCCAGCGGATCAGGGCTTCGGCGCCCACGATCGAGCGGGTCTGGAGATCCACCTGCGGCTGATAGAACAGTTCGAATTCTTCGGCCGTCAGTGCCTGACGGAGCCGGTTTTCAAGGGCCATTCGCTTCTCGACCTCGTCGCGCATCCCCGGCGCGAAGCTGACGGCGATCTCCGCCTCCTGCCGCTGAGCCGCGGCGAGCGCGAAGCGGGCATTGCCTAGCCAGACCTCCGGATCGGCGGCCTCCTCGGAACCGGCATGGCCGAGGACGATCGGGACGCGTACCGCGCGGCCCTCGGCTTCGAGCGGCTCGTTGCGGAACGTCTCGATAAGCGATGCCGCGAGACGATGGACATCAACCTGGCTTGCCGGCAGCAGAATCGCGAATTCGTCGCTGTCGCTCCGCGACAGGATCACGCCCTGGCCGATCCTGGATTTCAGCCTTGCCGCCGCGGCGCGGATGAGCGCGTCGGCGAAGGTCTGGCCTTCGAGATCTCGCATCCGCCGGAAATGCCAGAGGCTTGCGAGCATTAGGCGTTGCGGCTCGTCTCGGCGCAGGGCGTCGCTCAAGGCGGCGATCAGGCTGTTGCCGTTCGGGAGATCGGAGACTGGATCCGTTTCCGCGAGATATCGAATGCGCTCCTGCTGCCGGCGGCGTTCGGAGATGTCGCGCAGCACGACGCCGTATTGCCGGCCGGAGGGCGTTTCCCAGACCGACCAGCTGCATTCGAGCGGGAACAACTCGCCGGTCGCGCGCTTCCCCATCTCCTCGCGGACCTGGCCATCGGCGGTCGGAGGCGCGCCGGCGTCGCGACCGGCTGGATCGCCTGCCAGCAACTGGCCGAACTGCATGCTTTTCATCTGAGCGGGATCGAAGCCGAAAATCCGGCTCGCTGCCGGGTTGGACATCGAGATGCGGCCGTCCCGGCCGATGCAAACAAGCCCGTCCGACAGCGACATGGCGACGTTGTTGAAGCGCTTTTCCGCAGCAAGACGAAGCAGGCCGCGAAGGTCGACCTCTTCGATGAGCGCGATCAGAGCATAGGCAACAGCCGCGACATGGAGCAGGGATGTGTCGATCGCGATCGGAGAGACGAACTGGATCGCGATCGCGCCTGCTTCGGCTGCGAGCGCCGCCGCGATCACGGCGAGGATCCGGTGCCGCGTGCGGCGTCGCCTCAGCACGAAAGCGATCAGGAGCGGCACGAGCAGCAGCGCGATCGACAGCGCGAACGTTGTTGTTCGCAGGGTTCGACCCTGCAGCATCGATTCCGCTGCGAGAACCTGCAGCAAGGCGCCGGGAATGATCCGCCCGCCAGGGATCACGAAACGGTCGCCGAGCTCCGCAGCCGTTCCGGCGACGATGACCTTCTTGCCGCGCAGGACGGCTCCCAGATCCCCGTTCCCGCGCAGGATGTCGATATAGGAAACGCCGCGCACGGCACGGCCATCTATGCCGAAATCGATCCGGAACTCCGGCGTGGCAGGTTCGTGCAATCCGGCCAGCAGCGAAGCGATCGAGGGGATGAACTGACCGTCGATCGTTGCGCCGAAACCGAAATCGCGCGCGACGCCGTCCCTGTCCGGCGCGACATTGACCATCCCGGGCCAGGCATTCGCCTCGAACAGGGCGAGCGGCCGGTTCACATAGCCTTGCCGCGCCCCGCCGGCATCGGAGGCGACCTGCCGGAAGATAGGCAGTATGACGCTGCCGCCCGCGCCCTTGAGGGCCTCCGAGAAACGGTGGTCCTCCGCGTCGATTGACCGTGCGCTGAAATCGACGTCGAAGGCGATGTCGGTCACGCCGAGTTCGGTGAGTTTGCCAATAAGTTCGGCGTGAAGTGACCTGGGCCAAGGCCAGCGTCCGATCGCGGCAATTGAACGAGGGTCGATCTCGACCATGGCTATTGTGCCGGACGGTGCCCGCTTAACCAGCTGAAAGCGGGCATCCAGCACCGTCTCACGGAGGCGGTCATGCGCGCCGGCCAGAATGACGAGCGCCACGGCTAGAAGGGCGAAGAGATAAGACCGGGATGACAGCAGGAGCCCAGAGGCTTCCACACTCCACCCCCGCATCGCCTCCCGGCTAGCTTGCATGGCTGCCTTCAATTCTTCTTGCCTAGGCCGTGCGCCTTGCCATTGCCGTTCCCACCATTGTGGCCGTGTGCCTTGCCGCGGCCGCGATTTTCGATGAGAGCGTCTAGACCAGCTGAGACCTGCCCAATCAGATCTGAAGCCCCCCCAGGGCCACCATTCTTGCCACCGCCCTTTCCCTTGCCCTTGCCTCCGTTGCCACCACCGGGACCGTCGAAGTCATTCGTTGCGGCATTCAAAACAATTCCGCTACCGACCGGGGCTGTGCTTGCGGTCAAGGCCGCTGTCGAACTCGACCCCGACTCGTTGCCGTTTGGTCCGGCCGACCCGCTATTGTCCGATCGGATGTCATTACCGCCGTTGCCTGGTTGGAGGCGAGCCGACCAGCCCTTCCTCTTCTCGTTGCCGGCGCTGTCGTTGCGCGCCATCCCCTTAGTGACCTCGCGGATGTTGAGATGCAGCTCGCCGATCGGAGCAACGATACGCGCTCCCCCGCCCGGTGTGCGAGTGATGACCGGCTGGCCGGAACCGCTGGCGGCTGCCGAGGTCGTGGGTTGGGCATTTCTTAAGGGAACTGCGCCGGCGTCGGGCCTCAGCCCTCCGGGCGGCACGGACAATGGCTGCACGCGCGAGGCCTGCGCAGGTCCGCGCAGGACGGTGCCCAGCTCGCCGCTGCCACCCACTCTAAGGCCGGGCGCCGCGCCGCTGGAGGATCGCGCGAATTGCTGCTGGTTCACCACCGTATAGTCGCCGGAGCGGAAATCGGTGACTTGAACCTGGCCGCGCACGACATCGACTTTCGTCTGGCCGCCGACGATCGAAACGCGGAAACGCGTCCCTTTCACCACTGCCGCGAGATAAGGCGTCTCGACCTCGAAATGCTGCACGTTCCGCTTTTCGACATCCAGCATGATGGTGCCCGCCTGCTGTATGACGGTCGACAGGCCGGATCGCCCAGCCTCGGGCAGGCTGATCGCGGAGTTCGGCGAGACGAGGATCGTTTCTTGCCCGCGGACGAGCAGAACGCGCCCGTTGCGCCCCGTGCGAACGGAATCACCAGGCCGCAGTTCTGTCTTCTGCGTTAGCGAAGCGGAGTGAGCACCGGAGCCGATCCAGGCTTCCCCCGAACTCTTCGCGACTGTCCAGGTATTGTCCTGCGCAGCCGCAGGGAAAATCGAGAGGCAAAACACCGCGGTTGCAGCCGCGAGCCAGAACGCGAAACGGCCCGTCATGCACTCATTCCTTGAGGCGGAAGGCTTCCGTGCTGGAAGCGTAGGAGTGCACCTAAGCATGAAGCCGTGAAGAGAAACTTAGTCTCCGAACACATCGCGATCCTTAATACTTACACTTCGTTAACCCTTTCCATTCACTTCTCCTTAAATAATAAACGGGGCAGGCGGGCGTTCACCAATGACTAAAAGCTCGTGCTTCAAGGGCAAGGCGGCTGTTGCGATTGCCTTGTCGCAGCTCTTTGCCGTGCCGGTTTGCGCGCAATCGATGCCCCCGGCGAATCCGCAGCGACCGGCGTTGTTGGGTGCGGAGACGCAATCAGAGCGACGCGAGGCGGATGAGCGCCGCAATCCGGTCGCGCTTCCGACTATCGGCTCCGGGACGGAGCACGGAGATCGCACGCCGCTGTTCCGGCTCAAGCGGGTCGAGCTGCAAGGCGCCAGCGCGCTGCCCGCCGCCGAGCTGTCGGCTTCCTATCAGCCCTATCTCGATCGCGAGCTTTCCGCGCAGGATCTGGTTGCGATCGCCGCCGCCATCACCGCACGATACCGTGCCGGAGGTTTTCATCTGAGCCGGGCCCTGATTCCGCCTCAGGACATGCGCTCGGGCGTGCTGAGGATAACCGTCGTAGAGGGCGCGATCGAGCAGGTCAGCGTCTCCGGAGCGGCCGCGGCCTTCGGGTTGGAGCGCCTGCTCGCGCCGCTCACCGAGGAGCGACCGTCGCGCCTCGCAACCCTGGAACGCCAGCTGCTGCTCATAAACGAGCGGCCGGGCATCAAGGTCGTCGACACGACGCTCGACGAGACGTCGCCCGGTTCGGGCCGCTTCCGCCTTGGCGTCAAGACCGACAGCTGGCGCTTCTACGGCGCTACAGCCATCGACAATATGGGCTCCTCGTCGTCGGGGCCCTGGCAAGCATCGGGCAGTGTCGCGCTCAATTCCATGCTGATGCCGGGCGACAGCCTGACGGTCAGCGGATCTTTCGTCCCCGGCTCGCCGCGCGAAATGCGTTATGGCAGGATCGCCTATGACCTGCCGCTCGGCTCCGATAGCTGGCGCATCGGCATAGCGGCATCGCATAGCGAGAACTGGCCGGGCGACCTCCGCCGCTATCTGAGGAACCGCTCGCAGGCCGACACGGTCGAAGCCAGGATCTCCTACGCGCCGATTCTCAGCCAGATGCAGTCGCTCTGGCTCACCGCGTCGCTCGGCGTGACGCGCGCCTCCGAGCGGGATTTCATCGGGCCGCTCTTCGCCGACCGGATCGGCATCGCCAGCTTAACGGCCGACTACAAGCTGCATCTTCGCCCCAGCAGCTGGACCTATGTTACCGCGACGGCTCGCAAGGGCCTCGGCCTCATCGACGGCCAGCCGGACAGTGCCGATTGGTTGTCTCGTGACGATGCCTCACCGCATTTTGCACTGATCAACGGCGCGCTGGCGCATTACGAGAACTTCGGCGAGAACTGGTCGGTCAAGCTGGCGGCAGGGGGGCAGCTGGCATCAGGTCCTCTTCTCTCATCGCAGCAATATGCCCTCGGCGGGCTTTCGTTCGGCCGCGGCTTCGACGCCGGCTGGATCTCCGGCGACGACGCCATCGCAGGCTCGGCCGAGCTGCGTTACGACCAGTCGCTGTCGCTCAAGTTCCTCAAGGGCTATCAGCTGTTCACGTTCGTCGAGGGCGGAGCCGCGCGGATCAAGCTACCAGGCCATGATCTCGACCAGAGCTTCGCGTCCGTGGGGGCAGGCGTGCGCCTGTTCCTGACGGATGATCTCCATCTCTCGGTCGGCATAGCTCAGCCAATCATGGTGAACTCGCCCTTCGCACCGAAGAAGGACGCCCGCCTGCTCTTCTCGCTCTCGAACATATTGAGGTTGTAGAAACGAACCGGAGTTTGCGCGTACGCCACGACTATAACTCGTCGAAAGCGATGCCGACGAAGGTCTTATCTCGCCATCTAACTTGGCCCGTTCGCTCCCGCCCCAGAATCTGAGCGGAGACCTGAACACGGCCTTGAATGCGTGATCCGGCTGGAATCCGGATTTTTGCTCCACCGAGCGACAGATCGCGAATGATGCAGTTATGTTGAAGGCCATCCTCGGTAACGAGCTTGGCCATTTCAACTATAGGCTCTCGTCGGTGTCGTCGTTGTATCGCTCGCATATTCGCTGGCTATCACACCGATCCTTACGGAATATCAACGTGATGGATAACGTCGTTATCGCGCGTCAGCCAATTTTGCACTCGAAGCTTCCTTTGCGCAAACCCGATACGCGCCATCCCCGGCTGTGAAACTCGTCGGCAAATTGAACAGCCCAGAACCGGACATTCCCAACGTCGGCTAGGGGCCAATCCCTGACGCTGCGTCGTAGCTCGGCGTCAAACAAGAGGTCCGCTGGAGACAGGATCTGGTTTTCGTGGATCGACATCGACGAGTCCGAACGAGCAAGCGAGTACACCCGGCGTGTTCGCTCCCTTGGCGCCGAGCCTCAGAACAGGTCGCCTTGGGCGGGCGCTTCCTGCGGCTGGGATTCCCATTCTTCGGCTGGAGCGGCCGTCGCAGGATCGTCATCACCGGCCCCCGATTTGTTCATCCGGCGATCGACGACCCATTCCTGAAGCTCCGGCGGCGGGCGCATCAGAACCTCCTTGCCGGCCGCACCATCCAGCCATGCTTCAAAGTCGTCAGGATGCAGCATCGCCGGCATGCGGGTGTGGATCTTCGACATCCAGTCGTTCGCATCCCGCGTGATGATGCTGGCGCTGATGACCTCTTCTCCGTTTTCGTCGCGCCAGCGTTCCCAAATTCCGGCAAAGGCGAGGATCGCACCATCCTTCGCGCTGATGAAATGGGGCGTCTTGTTTTTCTCCTCGCCCGTCCACTCATAGAAGCCGCTCGCCGGGATAATGCAGCGGTTCTTCACATAGGCGCGTTTGAACAGGCCGTTGGTGTCGATGCCCTCAACGCGGGAATTGATATGCGGCTTGATCTGCTTTGCCGTCCCCTTGTGCCAAGGGGGGATCAGGCCCCAACGTGCCTTCCATAGTTCCCGACCGGCGTCGGTCTTGACCAGGATATCGATCGTCGTCGTAGCGGCGATATTGTACCTGGCCTGCAGATTGCGGGCGGGCAATAGGGGCTCAGTGAGAGGCTGACTGAAGGCGTAGATCTCGCCCCAGGTGTAAGCTTGGCTGAACCGTCCGCACATGCGCTCCGCTCCTATTGGATCGGTGAAACCTGAGCTTGCGCCTCATTCGCCTTAGCCATCATGGCCTCGAGCTTCGCAAATATCTCCGGCGAGAATACGAGGTTCATCATCTGGCCACTGGCCATCTCGAAACTGATCATCGTTTCGCCTTGCAAATCGGTCGTCAGCGCGATCCGCTTCACGTCAGCCACGTCGAGATCGATTTCCGGCAGCTCCGTCGGCTCGGCCATCAATCTCGACCCTCGACAGGGCGCCAAAGTTCGTCGGGCCTAGCTCGCGCAATGGCCGTGTCGTCGATGATGTGTTGTTCCTGCAGCCTGGCTTCGATCAGGGCGGTATCAAGAAAGTAGGCGAGCGTGCCGAAGCCGCGGGCGGTCGCTTCACTCTTCAGCGCCCCGATCCTGTCCACCAGATCGTCAGCCCGGCGAAGCGGAACGCGCGGCACTCCCGATCCAATCCTGACCACATCCGCCATGATGCCGGCCCTCCTCAATCAGGGTAGTCGCGGGCAAGCCGATCATACAAGTCGACTTCCGCGGCATCTGCCGCCAGAGCCATGTCGAGCTCCCCGGCCGGCGCTATGACGCCGCCGAAATGAGCGTGGAAGGCCCGTGAGAAACGGGCCTCTTCGAACGCCACCCGGATCAGGTCCTCGGTCATCGTGCCGAGAACGCGGAAGCCAATTTGCCAATCGGTGCACCATGCTTCGATCCGGCGAAGGCGTTCGGCGGCGGACGCCCTATCAAGCTTGATTTCGACCTGGTGCAGCCATTGCCCGATCATCGCCACATGCCCCGCATCTTGGCCCTGACATCCACCTTGGGCCCGCCTGACGGCATCCGCTGCGCGTCTGCTACCGCGATAGGCCAGGCCGTCCGCTCGAACTGGCCGAGCAGCGCGTTCGGGATGAAGCGCGTCCGGTTGGCGTAGACATGCCGATCGCCGGTCGCCGACTGCCCGTGCGTGAAGAACCGCTGCGGCACGACTAGGTGCAGATCGTCCTTGGCTCGCGTCATCGCGACATAAAGCAGGCGGCGTTCTTCCTCGATCTCGTCCCTAGCGCCGGCGCCGAGGTCGATTGGGATGCAGCCGTCGACCGTGTTCATCACGAAGACCGACTTCCATTCCTGCCCTTTTGCCGAATGGATCGTCGACAGGATCAGATAGTCCTCGTCCAGATGCGGCACGCCGGCCTGGTCGCTGGTCGCGTCTGGCGGGTCGAGCGTCAATTCAGTCAGGAAGCGCTCACGCGACGGATAACCGCTGGCGATCTGTTCAAGCTGGACGAGATCGGCCTGCCTGGTGCTGGCGTCCTCGTGGATGCGCTCCAGGTGGGGCTCGTACCAGCGGCGCGCGCGTTCGATCTCGGCCGGCCAGCCGGCTGTGCCGGCGCGCAGCTCGCCGACGGCGGTGACAAACGACGCCCAATCGTCACCAGACCGCGGCGGAGCCGGAGCGTTCTCAAGAGCCTCGAGGGGCATTGAAGCCTGGGCAACATGTTCCAGGACACGCTGCGCCGATGTCGGGCCGACGCCAGGCAGGAGCTGCAGCACCCGAAAGCCAGAGACCTTATCGCGCGGGTTCTCGACGAACCGCAGTAACGCCAGCAAATCCTTGATATGGGCGCTGTCGAGGAATTTCAGCCCGCCGAATTTGACGAACGGAATGTTCCGACGCGTGAGCTCGATTTCGAGCGGGCCACTGTGATGCGACGCACGGAATAGCACGGCTTGCTGCTTCAGCGTCGAGCCGCCCTCCCGGTTCTCCAGCACCTTCTCGGCGATGAAGCGAGCCTGGTCGGCCTCGTCCCGAACATGGACGAGCTGCGGCGGCGAGCCGGCGGCGCGATCGGTCCAGAGATTCTTGGTGAAACGCTCGGCTGCCAGATCGATGACGGCATTGGCAGCAGAGAGGATGGCACTGGTCGAGCGGTAGTTCTGATCCAGTGTGATGACCTCGGCCGGCGGCACGAAGGCTGCCGGGAAGTCGAGAATGTTGCGGACCGTCGCTGCTCGGAACGAATAGATCGATTGGGCATCGTCGCCGACCACAGTCAGGCCGCGGCCGTCGGGCTTCAACGCCAGCAGGATCGACGACTGGAGCCGATTGGTATCCTGGTACTCGTCGACCATGACGTGATCGAAGCGGCCGCCGATATCCGCCGCGATATCAGGATCGGTCACGGCCTGCGCCCAGTAGAGCAGCAAATCGTCGTAATCGAGGACGTTTTGGCTCTGCTTGGCCTCGACATAGGCCGCGAAGAGCTCTTTTAGCTCCGCCGCCCAGGTGGCGCACCAAGGATAGGACAGGCGCAGAACCTCTTCGATCGGCAGCTCGGCGTTCACGCAGCGGGAATAGATCGCCAGGCAGGTGCCCTTCGTCGGAAACCGCGACTCTGTCTTGGAGAAGCCGAGCTCGTGCCGGACCAGATTCATCTGGTCGGCCGAGTCCTCCCGATCGTGGATCGTGAAAGCGGGATCAAGGCCAAGCTGCTCGGCATAGTCGCGCAGCAGGCGCGCGCCGATGCCGTGGAAGGTGCCGGCCCAGGTCAGGGCATCGGCGAGGACTCCGGCGCCATCGCCAAGCACCTTGCGCGCAATCCGCTCGACGCGCTTCGCCATCTCGGATGCCGCGCGGCGCGAAAACGTCATCAGCAGGATCCGCCGCGGATCAGCCCCGCTAACCATAAGATGGGCGACACGATGGGCCAGCGTATTGGTCTTTCCGGAGCCTGCCCCGGCGATGACAAGCAACGGCGGCGAAGCCACGGCGCCGACGCCATGCACAACCGCGTGGCGCTGCGCCGGATTGAGTGTGTCGAGATAGCTGATCGGGGCGACCCCGTTCATACCTTCGATTCCCGAACTGGCCGCGCTCCTTTCGAGAACCGACCGCGCAGGAAGCCCAGTGAGGCCGCGCGATCGGCATCTCGCAAGAGCTCATCACGGTTGTGAAGCAGAGCCCCAATGGCAGCCCGGGCATCGCCCTCGAACTCCGCCAGAACGGAATCGATTTGTTGCTCCATAGGATTCGGAGCACGCGCCTGTTTCAGCACGACTGGCGGCATGGTTGCGTCCTCAAGAATGAGAACATAATGAGAACTATCGCCTTCAAGGAGTCAAGCTTCGTGGCAAAATGCACACCGTTGCGCTGGCCGAAATGAGTGCCATTAAGCTCCATATCGATCGAGCCGCGTGAGCCGCTAGATCACTGATTCGGCGTCCTTCCACCCATAAAATTCGTCTTCAGCGTAGAGTAGTTATTTTTGAGGAGGCCTCGGCGCCTGCAGATCCGTGGAACTCTTCGGAGCATCTCTTGGGTCAACCCGGCCAGATTGCAGCTCACGCTGCGTCTGAGCATGGTGCAGGTTGAAGCCGATGAATATCGCCACGATGATTAGGGCGACCACGGCAACGACGCCGATAGCTGCCTTTTTTGCTTTCTCGGGTGGGGGCGGTCTGTCGATCGGCATTAGCGTGACCTACCCGTTCACGACCGTGCCGCCGTTCGGGTGAAGCACCTGTCCGGACATGTAGCTGGAATCGTCGCAAGCCAGGAACAGGAAGCTGGGCGCGACCTCGTTCGGCTGTCCCGGCCGCTTCATCGGCGTGCTTTCACCAAAATGTTTCAGCTTCTCGGGACTTGCTCCGCCCATCGGGTTAAGAGGCGTCCATATCGGCCCGGGAGCCACCGCATTCACACGTATTCCCTTCCCAACCAGGTTCTCTGAAAGGGCTCGCGTGAACGAGGTGATGGCGCCCTTCGTCGAGCTGTAATCGAGCAACTCGCTGGAACCGTGGTAGCTCGTGATCGATGTGCAGTTGACAATGACGGCGCCACTTTTGAGATGCGGACGTGCCGCCTGCGTCATGAAAAACATTCCAAAAATGTTGGTCTGGAACGTCCGGCGAAGCTGCTCCTCGGTGATGTCAGTGATATCCTTGTCCGGATGCTGCTCGCCTGCGTTATTGACCAGGATATCGATCTTCCCGAATTTCTCGATCGCCCGTGACACGGCGGTGCTGCAGAACGCCTTCTCACCGATATCGCCAGCGATCGCGATGGCTCGCCGCCCCTCTTGCTCAACGATGCGCACCGTCTCTTTGGCGTCATCATCTTCGCTCAGGTAAACGATGGCCACGTCCGCCCCTTCGCGAGCGTAAAGCGCGGCAACCGCTCGGCCGATGCCGCTGTCCGCTCCCGTGATGAGCGCGACCTTTCCTTTGAGACGATCGCTTCCCGGATAGCGCGGCTTCCAGTCCGGCTTCGGTGTCAGGGCGGATTCATGCCCGGGAAGACCGTCTTCGTGGATCATGGCATCTTTGACGGGCATTCGACATTCCTTGGCTCGGGCCGCGGCGCTGCCGCCAGCCAATTGCCCCCCAGCGCTTTGTCGTCGAACCGTCTCGGCCAAGACTAGTTCCCCCTTTGCGGCCGAGAATGGGCGTCAGGATACGACCTTGGCGAGGTCGGCTTGAGGAGCTTCACTTGCTTCGACAGGCATTGCGGCATCCATGATCCGCGTTGCCAGCGCGACGTCGGGCTCTTCTACACGCACGGAGACCACAGACCGACCCAGCGCGTGTTCGCCGGCGTGACGTTCGGCGTCATTCGCCGGTACACCGGCATCGACCAGCGCGCCCAGAACGCCTCCTGCCAATGCGCCGGTGACCGCGCCGGACAGGAACCATCCGGTGGCAACGATCGGTCCGACGCCCGGAATGGTCAGCGCGCCCAAGCCAAGAGCGAGCCCCGTTGCGGCACCAGCAGCTCCTCCGACTCCCGCCGCTGCAGCCGTATTGTCGTCTCCGCCGGCTTCCTGTCATAGCCGCGAACATTAGACTCCATTGTCACCAACGCCCTGCCAACGGAACGGCCCCGGGATTACCGGGGCCGTTCATCAATCCGAGGGTGGGCTCGATCAGATGACCGCTGGCGGCACGCGCCCGGCCGCCGTGGCGTTGCGGACATAAGGATCGGCGTTCTGGTCGAAGCGCGACCAGCCGTCGGCGCGGTAGTCGGCCTCACGGGTCGAGCGGTCGATCGGCGTGGCGCCGTCGAGGATCGCCTGAACGGTGGCCTCGTGCTCCGGCTCGGTCCGGACGGAGACCACCGAGCCGCCACGGCGAACCGTCTCGGCGTAGTAGTTGGCCTCATCCTCGTCGTGGCCTTCCTTCACGAAGGAGCCGACCAGTCCGCCGGCGGCGGCGCCGGCGACGGCGCCCGCCGCTGTGGACGCGAGCCAGCCGGCCGCGACGACGGGACCAACGCCCGGGATCGCGAGAAGTCCGAGACCGGTCAGCAGGCCAGCGGCGCCGCCGACGCCCGCGCCGATGCCGGCGCCCTCTGCGGCATTGGTCTCGCCGGTGTCGCCGTCTCGGCCCACGAAGCTTATGGCGCTGCTAGAGACGCCGGCTGCCTCCAGTTGTTCGACGACCGAGCGGGCCGTGGCGTGGTTATCGTAGGATCGGGTCAAGGTGCGGGTCATGTCGTTCTCCAAAGTTCGGGGTGCGAGCGGCACGGGTCAGTTGCGGGTGATGTTGCCGCGATAGTCGACGGACACATTGACCTGCGCGCCTGAATGAGTGGCCGTTCCTTTCCAGACGCCGTTGTCGTCCTTCTTGAGGGCGCCGACGCTGGAATAACCGTTCGACTCCAGGCGGCTCTTGGCTTGGCCCTCAGTGAAGCTGTTGGCACCGGGCAGCGGGGCGTTCTTGTCAGCATCGGCCTTGGGCGCCGGCATGGGCGATGTCGTTGACGTCTGAGCCATGGCGGCGAAGGACGTCGCGGAGGCGATCAACGTGGCAATGAGCAGCTTCTTCATGATGGTCTCCATCAGGCAGGCGGCGGCGTTTGCCGCGATGCACAACCAAACGGCAAGTTGCCCACCAAAGTTCCAACGCCCAGCCCTCAAAGGGGAAGGAACACGGGGGCTTGGCGCCCGTTTGGCCTCAACCACCCACCCATCGCCGGAGAACGACCATGGCCACGACCCCAAAGCCGCTCGACGACCTGTTCCACGACATGCTCAAGGACGTCTATTACGCCGAGAAGCAGATCCTGAAGACGCTGCCCAAGATGGCGAAAGCGGCTCAGTCCGCAGAACTCAAGAAGGCCTTCGAAACCCATCGCGAGGAGACCGAGGGCCATGTGGAGCGCCTCGCGGAGGTCTTCGAGCTGATCGGCAAGGCCCCGCGCGGCAAGACCTGCGACGCAATCCTCGGGATCATCGAGGAAGGCAAGGCGGTCATCGAGGATTACGGCGACAGCCCCGCGATCGACGCCGGCCTGGTGGCGTCCGCGCAGGCTGTCGAGCACTACGAGATTGCCCGCTACGGCACGCTTAAAGCGTGGGCGCAGCAGCTTGGCCACCAGGGTGCAGTGAAGCTCCTGGACGCAACTCTCGCCGAGGAAACGAAGACTGACAAGATGCTGACGCAGCTCGGCGGTCCGGCCAACAGCGCTGCCGTGGCGAAGGCTGCTTGATGCTGCGAAGCCTCGGCGATGCTCTCGCCGAGGCTTCGAAAGAAAAAGGGCGGGCGCCTTTCGGCGACCGCCCATTTGCGAAGTCGTAGCCGCTCAGGCTTTGTCGACGACGTTCTTCACGGCTTCCTTGCCCTTGCCGAGCGCCTGCTGGGCCTCGCCCTTGCGCTCCTGCGCGACGCCTTCGGCATGCAGCCTGGGCTTGTCCATCGCCTTGCCGGCGGCCTGCTTGACGTTACCGGCGGCCTCGTTGGCCATGCCCTTGATCTTGTCGGTCGTGCTACCCATCGGAGCATCTCATATAACCTTACCGCCCATGCGGCGTCGTGGGATCCAACGCCACCTTGGTTGGGATGTTCCGGATCACGCCGCGGCGGCGACGACCTCCTCGGTTACGATTTCGAAGCGCTGGAGCACGTGAGCCCCGAAGGTGTGGATCATGGGGATGTCGGCAGCGTCCCGCCCTCGCGCCACCAGTATGCGACCGATCCGCGGCATGTTGTGGCGCGCGTCGAAAACGTACCACTTGCCGCCGAGATACGCCTCGAACCAGGCGTTGTAGTCCATCGGCGCGGGGTCGGGGGGAACGCCGATATCGCCGAGGAATCCGTTGCAGTAGCGGGCGGGAATATTCATGGCCCGGCATAGCGCGATGGCGAGGTGTGTGAAGTCACGGCAGACGCCGACGCGCTCATCCATCGCCTGCGCGGCGGTGCGAGTGTTCCTGGCGAACTGGTAGTCGAACCTAATCTGCGCGTTGACGTAATTGCAGATCTGCTGGACGCGATTCCAGCCAGGAGCGAAGTTGCCGAACAAGCTCCAAGCCGTGGCCCACAACTCGTCGACCTCGCAGTAACGACTGGACAGCATCTATTCGATGACCTCGGACGGGAGGTCGTCCGGTGGGACCTCTGGCGCGTCCTTGTCCCACTGGTCGGGGACGCCGGCATCACGGACGATCATGTCGTTTGTGAAGAGTGCGCCGCCAGTGGGCACCATGAGCCGCCGGCACCTGTTCCCGAACCCGTCGGTGTATTCGCGGACCGGCACGCCCGTGCCGTCGACAAGCGACGTGACTTGAGGCGTCTGGCCTCCGACCACATCTCCGTCGCGGCTGGGGTGCGGGTCGAGCAGCGTCATGCACGAGAGGGGCTGCGTCGTGGTGATCTCGATGCGGTAGCCGACGCGGATATCCATGCTGCGATCCCGATGGTGACGTTCAGTAAATCGCAACACGTCGGGATGGCCGCTGTTCCTCCCGCCTTTGGCGAGATTTCAGGCATTTGAACCGCCTCCGATTATCGCGGAACCGCACCTGCTGCTTTGCGGCCAGGAACGGCTCTTTGCAGAGCCACGCCGCCTTTTCGGCACAGCTGCTTCCAATGTCGGCAGGCCGATAAAGATCGGGCGCCGCTTTCTTAAAGTACCGGCCCTTTCGGCCATCCGATTGCTGAATATCCGTGTCCGATCAACTCGGGTTCTCCGTTCGCCTCGGTGCATTTCTTTGCGGAAAAACATATTAGAGTGCTATCAATCAGTGCATGCCGCGTTTCTACATCGATTCATCGGACGGCGCCGTTCCCATTATCGACAATGAGGGCTGCGAGTATCCGGACGCCCAAGCTGCCCGTAAAGCCGCGCTCAGCCTGTTGCCCGACATGGCGCGTGACGAGATGCCCGACGGGGACGAGCGCACGTTTTCGGTATCCGTGAGGAATAATTCGGGACGTGCGATCTACAGCGCCAGGCTCGCGCTCAAAGGCCGGTGGCACATCGATTAGCGGAACGACTGGACAGCGCTTCGATCGCGATAAGCGCAGGGGTCGCGAAGCTGAGATGCGGCGTCTGGCGGAACGAATCCGCAATGCCGACGTATTGGGATTCATGCCGCTGCACTGGTTCTCACCCCCGGTATATGTCGCGACCTCCAACCCCGGGGAGCGCTACGCTGTCAGCAATGTCGAGCGTGCCGCGGAGTACCTCCTGAGTTGGCGTCATTCCGGAGCTGGCGAGAGTTGGCGCGAAGCGGTCGCCGTCTGCATGGCAGCCCTCAAGGGAGGCGCGTCTGTAGCCGATGCCAGATCGACATTCGAGGCGGCCGCCCGGGAATGCGGGCGGCTGGTCTAAACGATGGACTCCCGCGCACCCGGTACGGCGGCACACCGCGCGGAGAGGCTTATCGCCAAGTTTGAGACGCTGAGGGCGGAGGCCGTCACAGAAGGCTTCTTACCGATTGGTGTACTTGCTGGACGAGGCCCTTCAGCGGCTACGGCGCCAGGCCGCACACAACCGAGGTCGGGCTCCGGGATCCAAACCGCAGGGGAATTCTTGATGCTGGGCTTTCGCTGAGGGCGTACCCTGCAACGTCTGTCTGGTCGCGTGCTCGCGGCAACATCGGAACCAAAAGAAGGGTCGGCAATTCATCGCTCAGAACAAGGAGGGAGCGAAATGTCCAAGCCCAAGGAAGACACAGTCGGCCAATCCCGGCGAGCGACGGACAGCAGGCCTCGGCCCGGCTCGGGCACGCCTGCGGCAGAGCGATCCAAACCGGATAAACAGAATCCTCCCGCGACGGAGGACGGCGATCGGAAGCCCTCCGCATCGTGGAGCCCGATCGACCCGGGCCGCCCGGTCGCGAGGAAGTAGCGCCGATGGCGGTGGTCAGGAGCGGCGGCTGTAATTGCGGCGCGGTGCGCTACCGGGCGGCCGGGAACCCGATGAGGACTGGAATCTGTCACTGCCAGACGTGCCGGCGCGAGACGGGGTCGGCTTTCATGGCCTTCGCGGTGTGGCCAAGCGATGCGGTTCGGGTGACGGGCCGGACTAATCAGTGGACAAGTTCGACCGACCACCGGACGTTCTGCCCGAGTTGCGGATCGACGCTCTTCGCGTCCAGCGATGGCAGCAGCGAGATCGAGATCCGCATCGGTTCCCTCGACGACGCTCCGAGCACGCTTACCCCCCAGTACGAGTTGTGGGTGCCGCGACGGGAGCACTGGCTTTCGGCCTTGCAGGGCACGGACCAATTTGAGGGCAACCGCGACAGCGCGAAAGTCTAGAAGGCCGGAGAGACGCTTATGTCCCCGAGTTGGCGCAAGGCGAATGCCAGAGCGGCAGCGACCGCCAATTGATTGAGCGCGGAGGGAGTCAGTCGCCCGAATTCGCAGTGGATTGTCTGCGTCGCTGCCGCGGTCGCGCAACCTACAATCACACGACCGATTGGGTTGCCGTCCTCGTCTGGAGCGTCGCCGGTAACCCCGGTAACCGACAGAGAGACCGTGCCGGGACTCCGTGCGAGCGCACCCTCGGCCATCGAGGCCGCCACGCGGCGGTGAACCGCGGTACAGCCCCTAAGCAAATCCCTCGGCACACCCAGCATCTGCGACTTGGCTCCTTGGTGTAGGTCAGGAAACCGCCCTCGAATGCAGTCGCAGCGCCGAAACAGCATGAGAGCGTTTGGCCGAGCAAGCCGGCTGTGCACGATTCCGCCACCACAATGCGCTCCTTTCTCGCAAGGCAGTGCGAGATGAGGCGCTCCGCCAGTATCCCGGCGCTTTCAAGCCCGTCTAAGCGTAGTTCGCTAACGCCCTCCTCGTCAGAGGTATGGTTGGGCCCGGGGGGATACGGGGGGTCTGGCGGTGGCATTGCGGCTACGGCATGTTCGCTGGCTTCTGACAGTAGGCTGAGAATCGATCGAGTGTGCATCGCGATCGGGCCTTTTGTACTGCCAGCCCGGCCGCGACCCTATCCTCGAAGCTCCTGAGGCGGGCAGACACATTGCGCAGATCGCGAGCCTCGGTTGATCCTTCGACGGCTCCGAACAGCTCCTCGAAGCGCTTCAAAGCCAGCGCGAGTTCCTCGAAGGTCCGAATTGGATCCGTCGTCATGTGAGATTGCCGTTCGCTCGTGCTACGTCGACCTGATGTTTCCGCTCGGGCGATTGGCGGGCGCAGCCGACTCCTGGTGATCGGATGCCCCCGCGGCGTGCTTTTCCGCTGCCGCGCCCTCCTGATCGTTGACGTCGTATGGCGGATGGGGACCGCTGGAGTGGGCTGAGCGGGGATTGGGGCCTTGCCTCTCTTCACGCTCATTGCCTGGCTGGCCCGGCCGCGCGGGCGTTTTGTAGTTTCCGGGGGCTGGCGTTGAGCGAGCGCACTGCCCGCGTTCCTCCCAATCCTTCACCGCCGCTACCAAAGCAGCCAATTCGGCCGCCTCCGGCGACCCTTCTCTGGCATCGGCAAGCTGGTGGATTTTGGCCGCCGCCGCTTCGTAGGCCGCGATCGAATCGATATTCACAGGCTTCGCCTCCTCTGCGTTCCAGTCGGCCACGATGCGCTCCACCACGCCGCTGCCGGGCGAAACAATGCGGGTGCGCGAGCCGGGCTCGCAAATGAGCCAGTCGTCACCCAGTCTGCGGATCGTGAGAGTCTCGTTCACGGACCGGCTGCCAGGGTCTTCCTGCGAAGTTCGGTTTCCACCGCTTCCGCCGCGGGGCCAACCTCTCGGACTGCCTCCTCAAGCTGCGATTTGGACACGCCGAGCCTGTCGGTCCAGTAGCGGGCTTCACAGTCTTCACTCACATCGATGCGGGAGCGGTCCCGGTAGCCGCGGTTGGTCCTGTCCTCTGCCATTCGATCCTCCCTTGAGCGGATCAATGGATCGCGAGGCTACTAGTTCCGATGTTCCATTTCTGCTGGCAACGGGCCTGGATGGTGTCCCCAATCGTATCGCGAGGGTCTCCGGCTGACCTTACGCACAGGTCGACGCATTCTTGGAGCAACAAGGTCGAAACCGGCGCTAACGCAGCGACGGCGCGGCGTTCCGCTGGCCCTAAGGCGTATTGGAGGGGGAGGCTCGCGACGCTCGTTCCTCAACGTACCGCAATCGGGCGGCTGCCGTATTCGGAAGACCCTGCGTGTCGAGCCACGACAGGAACTCGTCCGGCCTTACCGTGACGATCTCAAGCGCCCTTCCACGGGCCAGCCATTCGTTAATGACCCTCGTCGCGGCGGCGTGCCAGGCGTCGTAATCCCTCGGCATCTCCGCCTTGTCATGCGCGAGATCCCAAAGCCGCTCGTAGTCCTCGCGCTCGTACCAAGGCAGAGCGACCGTGTATGCGTCGACTGTCGGTTTCACTTTCTCCGCCGCGCTTGTCCAAGGCGCGCCCATAGCAATCCAAAACGAGGACGAGACTTTTTCCCGGGGGCTTCTCTGGAGTCAATCGCCTTGGAACGTGTAGTGGAGCGAAGCGCCTCGTCTGCCTCTGCGCTGAGGACGACATGGCTACCAGCCCGCGCAGCCATGTGCTGCGCGAATTCCATGGTGGAATGCAGTTCAGAGGAATGCCCGTAGAACGCTCCGGTCACATCGCGGAATGCCCACTGCGTGCCCACCCGGCACACGACCAGCGTTTGCGCCATTTTGCAGAAAGCCCCTGACAGACGGCGAAAAACCCAGCCGCTCCTATTTGGTTCCACAGAGGGGCAAAGAGGTTCAGGGGACGGCCCGCCAGGCTCCGCGTCGCAGCGGAGCTTTCGCCTGCGGCCGGCAGCCGGCTCCCGGCAGGCCTCTTCGAGAGAACCGAGTGTCGGGTCGCAAGAAAACGGTGGCAATGGGCGGCTGCGGCAGTTACCGAGGCGAAGGTGAGTTTAAGCAGGGGGCCAATTTGCCGCTAGATGAGGCCCTCAGGCAGCTGCGCTCGCGCGAGGCGGAGCTTGCGCGCGTTCAGCGCATCGGCCAGATCGGGGGCCTCGAGGTCGACCTCCGCCAGGGGGCGTTTCGCAATAAGCGCTCGCCTGAATATCTCGCGGTGCACGGCCTGCCGCCGGAAGCCGCGGACGAAACCCACGAGGCGTGGGTCGCGCGGATTCACCCGGAGGACCGTGAGCGTATTGTCAGCCACTTCCATCGCAGCGTTTTCGGTTTCGACTGCGAGTACGAGGCCGAGTACAGGATCATTCGGCCCGCGGACGGGGAGTTGCGATGGATCTTGGCCAAGGCAGAGATCCATCGCGACGATGCCGGAAAGCCAATCAAGCTCATCGGTGCCCATATCGACATCACGGCGCGCCGCACTGCGGAGGAGCAGCGCGAGTTGATTGCACGCGAGCTCCAGCATCGCATCGGCAACATCTTCACTGTGATCGGCAGCTTGGTATCAATGGCTGCGCGGGAGGAGCCGGCAGCCGCTGGCTTCGCCGAGGAAATCGTCGGAAGGATCTCGGCCCTCAGCCGGGCGCACAGCATCGTCCTCAACAAAGTCGGCGACCATTCACCCGACATACTCTCGGGCCTGATCGGCCGGCTGGTCGCGCCCTACAACGGCGGCGGAAAGAGCCGCATCGAGGTCCACGGGGACAATGTCGAAGTGGGCCAGTCCTCGTCGACCGCCATCGCCCTCGTGTTCCACGAACTCGCCACAAACGCCGTCAAGCACGGAGCTCTTTCTACCGATGCCGGCAAGGTGCGGGTGACCGTTCAGGCTTCCGGCGAGCGCGTCCTGCTGCGATGGGAGGAGCAAGGCGGGCCTGTAATCGTGGGCAATCCCGAACGGCAGGGCTTCGGGAGCCTGCTCGTCGACCGCGCGGCCAAATCGCAGCTTGGGGCCCGCATGGAGTTCGACTGGCGCGCTTCCGGCCTCGTCGCAGAAATCGAAATGGCCGCCGCCAAGCTGGCCGCCTAACTGGGAACGGGTGCGTCGACGCATCGCGCTCGCGGCGCTCGGGCCGCGTCGACGGTGCCCTCGTATCCCTGGCGCTCTCCGGCTGGATAAAGGAAAGGCGGCGGGCTTCGATCGCGTGGGATCGATCCGATGGGCCGCAGGTTTGATTACCATGCAATTCAAGCCTGACCTCGCTCCCGACCCCTATATCCTCGTCCTGACCGGTGTGGGGGTGCTCGTCGCACTCGTCGTTTGGCTGCCATTGGCCCTGCGGCGGCTGCCTCTCTCTCTCCCTATCGTTTGCCTCGGCTTGGGCGCGGCAATCTTCTCTCTTCCTTGGGTCTCACTGGACCCACTGCCCATGCGCTACCCGCGGATCACAGAGCGCCTCTCGGAGATCGTGGTCATCATCGCGCTCATGGGCGCGGGCCTGAAGCTGGATCGGGTGTTCGACTTCAGGACCTGGGGGATTACGTGGCGGCTGATCGCGATCACCATGCCGCTCAGCATCGCCGCGATTACCCTCTTGTCAGGCTGGTGGCTAAGCCTGTCGTGGACAATGGCGTTGCTACTGGGCTCCGCGCTGGCGCCGACCGACCCTGTGCTGGCTGCCGATGTCCAAGTCGGGCCGCCGGGGTCTGGCCAAGAGGACGAGGTACGCTTCGGCCTGACCTCGGAAGCGGGCTTGAATGACGGCTTTGCCTTTCCGTTCGTTCACCTTGCCATCGCCCTGTCGCTCGCGACCTCGACCGGAAAGCCGTGGCTGGTGGAATGGCTAACCTTGAATGTTCTCTGGGAAATCGGCGCAGGGGTCGCGGGAGGCTACGTCGTTGGGAAAGCCTTCGGGTGGTTGACCTTCCACGCCCCTGCTCGGGCGAAGTTCGCTCGGACGGGCGACGGGCTGATCGCGATCTCGGCCACCTTCGTTTCATATGGGCTGACCGAGATGCTTCACTGTTACGGTTTTCTCGCCGTCTTCGTGACAGCCCTGACATTCCGCCATGCCGACAGGGATCACGACTTCCAGCTCAATATGCACGAGCTCACCGAACAGGTTGAGCGCCTAGCCATGATGGCGCTTCTTCTGCTCCTGGGAGGCGCGTTGGTGAGCGGGCTGCTGGCCCCTCTCGGATGGCTGGAAATCGCGACCTCGCTCGTGATCCTGCTCGTGATCCGCCCGGTCGCTGGAATGATCGGGCTTTGGGGCCACGACGCGAGCAAGGCCGAGAAAGCGACCATCGCCTTCTTCGGTATCCGAGGTGTCGGCTCCGTCTACTATCTCGCCTACGGCCTCAACCACATCGGCGAGGTCGACAGCGGCGCTCGCCTCTGGTCGATCGTTGGACTGACGATTTTCATGTCGGTGGTGATGCACGGAATAACGGTCACGCCGCTCATGCGAGTGCTGGACAGGCGCCATGGGCGGAATCCAGACGCCGAATAGCGCTGGAGGAATGCGCTCGCCGCTCGCCTAAGCGCGGCCGGGTCAATAGTGGGTGTGACGCAGAGCTTGGTTCAGCGAATGGGCGAAAGCCGATTTCAACTGCCGCGACTTCGTCATGGTGCCCGTTTCGATGGATCCGCAGCTCGCTCCTGCAGCCTACGGCCAATCAGTGCTACGAGTTGCCGAACCGTCGTGCAGGCTTGCATCTCCTCGTCCGGTAGCATGTCGCAGTCGAACTCGCGTTCGATCGCGTTCCCGATGAGGGTCAGATCATCCAGTTCAAGCCCGATGTCCTCGACCTCTGCGCTAAGGTCCAGCTTGTCGCGGTTTACCAATCCTTCGCTCGCGATGATTTCGAGGAGGCGCGCAACGAGCGCGGCGTCGTTTTCGATAAGGTCCGCCATTCACCCCTCTTCGGAAAAGTGCTGCTTCAACACGATCATCGCAACAACGCGCACCCCCATCCTTCTGAACGGTCTTTGGGGAAGTGTCTTGTCGATCGGCATGCGGACAGCTCCGCTACAGCTTATGGTAGGTCACGACAGCCGTGAGAAACGGCAGGCCTAGTCGGCCGGCCGTGCCCTTCACCATCGTCCCACTCTCGTCTATTCGAAAGAACCAGTCGTCGAAGTTCAGCTTCGTGGTCTCCCCGTCAATGCCGGGAACGTTGCGGGTGTAGACCCAGTGGAAAGCGCAGCCGGACGCGCACCCCTCTGCTGTGCCGTCTAAGGATGGCTCCGAGCCTTCGAATTTGCCGCCGCCGACCGGCTTTATAAGCCACCGCAGCTCATCGACCTGACCATCGTCGAACGTCCACGTTTCCGAGAACGCAATTTGCCCGTGGGGCAGCTCCCGACCGGCTGCCCTCAGTGAGGCTCGTCGCTTCAAACCGCCCAACGGGCCTTCGAGCATCGCCCAGCCGACCATCCGGCCGGTGAAGAAATCCCGTGGTTGGAAAGCGGGCAGCATCCCCGAAAAGTCGTCGGCCTTCATCCGCGTAGTCCTCCATGTGAACGCAACCCGCTCGCGCGTCGATGGTTCGGTCGGTCAGCGGCCGATGATGGGAAGTGGGGAGTGAACGGGGACAAGAGCACCGCCAAGAAGGGCGCTCCATTCCGAAACAGGGTGTCAGGACAAGATCCTCTAAGGGGAAGGCGCGCAGAGCAGGCCCTCGAGGTTGTCCGAGGGGAAGCCAGCCTCCGGGAGCTTTCATCCGACCGCGGTGCGAGAGCAAAGACCGGCAGGGTCACCCCCTATGCAGGTGAATTCCGATATTGACCCGCGGCCAGTCTTCACGACTGGATGTGGCGTTCTGTTAAAATCGGCCAGCGGCGTCGTAAAAAGCATGCAGAGTTCATGGATCTTCTCACCCCGTACCCGCGCGGTCTGGCTGAGGATGCTTGTCGTCATCGCGCTCGCCGCCGGATTGATCACGCCGGCCCTCCTTCTCCGTTGAATGCCTGCGCCTCGGCGTGTGGTCTGGAGAGGGCCGCCGAACTGCCGCGCCTTAGAGCAGCCTCGGCTGCGCCGGGGCTGCGGGTTCGGGGAGATCTGCCTCGCGCCGTCTGAGTTCGGTCAGGGCACTGAAGCGGAGATCGGAGTCGCGACTAGCGGCCAATTCCCGCAGCGAGGCTGCGCTCACCAGATTCCAGCTCTTGCCGCGGTCTGGACCAGCCGGGACGCGGGGTAGGAGGCCGGGCTCGCTACTCCAAAAGAGCAACTGGGCGAGCGAGGTTTCGTTCAGCATGTCGCGCAGGTGGTGCGCCGTGACGTAGGCGTCAGGCAAGGCTCGGTGCGCGGGCAACCCGACCTCGTGCACGAGCCCGGTCGGCCGCCTCAGGTACCGGAGCATCTGGTTCGAGAAGCGCGGCAGGTCAGGCCAGAGCCGCAAGGCGCACTTCCAGGTGCAGACCCACTGCGCGCCTCCGCTTAGTCCGGGCCGGCAGAAGCGCTGTTCGAAGGCCGCTCGGTGCGCCGCCAGCGCCGCAAGGCCGCCCGCCGGGCGTAGAACGGAGGATGCGATCTCTTTCCAGAACGGTGCTCCAGCCACGTCCTCGTCGCGAATGTGGTGAACCGCCATCGTGTCTGGCGAGATCGGCCTGCCGGGGTTCACGAGGTGGGCGCCGCGCTCCTCGGCGAGCTCCCACCGGCCGTCCGCGCCGATAGCGACATCCTGCCAGCCGACCTCGCAGACATCGTGCGGCCCCTCGCCGGCCGTCTCCAGGTCGATAACTCTGATGCGCTCCATGAGCCTGAGATCAGCACTGTAGCTGGCCAACGCAAGTCAGCATCAGCTCAGGCTTCCGCGTTGTCTGGCTGGATCGCCTGGGCGCTAGGGCCGTGGAACAGGCGACAGCCACTCAAGTTGTCTCGGCAGTCGGGGGGCTTCCAAGGAGACGAACCCATGAAGAAGTATATTGTGATCGCGGCGGTTCTGATGGCTCCCGCTCTGGCCCATGCGCAGAACCCGGAAGGCGCGCGCGGCGGCGCGGCGGCGGGTGCAGCCACGGGGGCCGTGGGAGGCGCGATTGTCGGGGGCCCGGTCGGCGCGGTTGTGGGCGGTGTGGGCGGCGCGGTCGTTGGCGGGATCGCCGGCGATGCAACGCCGCGCTTCAAGACCTACGTGCGCGCCAACGAAGTGCCCTCCTACACCTACCGCGAAGACGTTCGGGTTGGAGCGGTATTGCCCGAGAGCGGCGTAACCTATCGCGAAGTGCCGTCCGAGTTCGGCACCAAGGGCTATCGCTATACGGTCGTCAACGATCGCACGGTGATCGTCGAGCCACAGTCCCGAAGGATCATTCAGGTCATTGAATGACGGATCACTTCGCCAGACTTAAACACTGATAATCTATGACAAGGTCCGGTCCCGTGACGCGAGGCCGGACCTTTCTGGGGCCGGCCCGGTAGGGAACCGGCGTCGTCTGCGTGCAGGCATTTTGAATATCTGCGGCCGAGGGTCTCCTACGACGGTGACGATCTTCACGGCTTCTCGCTAGCCGGATCGGCCCGAGCAATTTCCAGGACCCGGGATTTTCTACTGCGGCGGCGCGAAACCTTGCCTCCATGTCACGGAATCACCATCAGCCAATGTCTGCCATGACGGAACTCGATGCCCCTGCCCTCGCACAGCGGCTTATCGGGGTCGCATTGCTGGTCGACGGCGTAGGTGGAACGATCGTGGAGACCGAGGCCTACACGCGCGACGATCCGGCGTCGCACAGCTTCCGAGGGCCCACTCCTACCAACGCGGCCATGTTCGGGGCGTCTCTTCACGCCTACGTCTACCGGTCCTATGGCCTGCATTGGTGCCTCAACGCCGTCGCGGTCGACGGAGGCGCGGTTCTCATTCGCGCGCTCGCTCCAGAGCGAGGAATCGATCGGATGGCGGATCGCCGCGGCGGCCCAAAAAACCTCTGCTCGGGTCCCGGGCGGCTTGCGCAAGCCCTCGGCGTCAATGCCAGCCACAATGGGCTGAGCCTATCGGAGCCGCCATTTCTTCTGATCGATAGGAGCAGCCCGCCGATACTGGTGTGCGGCCCGAGGATCGGAATTTCGAGAGCTCTGGACCGCCTCTGGCGCTTCGGCCTCGCCGGGTCCCCTCACCTAAGCCGGCCCTTTGCGTAGCCGCCCCGCCGGTCGGCGGCCAGCATCGCGGGCCAGTTGCTGCCGGCGATTTCGCCGCAGCACTTTCGCTGTGCGACCTTCTCTGGCGTTCCCAGCGCGAAGCTAGCTTTGCTGTAAAAACAGCCCTTCACTTGCGGTGAGATTACTCACACAAAGCTGGCCACGACCGGCAGACCCATCTCATCCAGAGCGGACACGGCAGCTTGGGATCCCGTTCAGGCCAGAGTGCGGACACTGGGCTCGCGGGCCCATTGGCGCGTGCGCGCGGGCTGCAGGAAATCAGCCGCTGAATTGCCGAGCGCGACCACTCCGTCGTCCGGCACTACATCGGCCTTGTCCAGAAGTGGCTTGGCCTCTGCGCTGTGGCCGATCGCCTTGAGATGCCCGAAAGCGTCCTTTGCAAAGTCGATCGCCGCACCCTCTTTCAGCAGCGCGGCGCAACCGGCCTCCGAGACAATGATCGCGATCGCGTCGAAGAGCACGGAGGGTGTGCCAGCGAGCTGGCCATCGGCCTTGAGAGTCTTGCCATCCTTGAGCTTCACGCCGCCGATCTTCGGCGCAACAATCTTCACGGCCCCGCCATCCCGCTCAACCGCTGCCTTGAGGGAGGAGATCGCGCCACCGTCCGCGCCGTCCGAAACCAGGATGCCGACTGTCCGGCCCTTCAACATCTCGGGATACTTTCCGACGATGCGAAGCGCGGGCGATGGCTCCATGTCAGTCGGCGCCGTGGCCGGCTTTGACCCTTTCGGCAACGGCATCGCGAGCCCGTCCGCCACGCGCTGCGCCAAGCTCTCGTCCACATTGACGAGGTTGGCCATCACGCGATTTCGGACGTGCTCCAGCGTGACCTTCGAGAGCTCGAAGACGAGCGCGCTCGCCAGATGGGCCTGCTCGATCTCGGTCTGCGAACGGTAGAACAGCCGCGCATGGCTGTAGTGGTCCGCGAAGCTCTCCGCGCGCAGCCGGACCTTATGCTCCTCGACCGGGACCGAGGCTGTCCGAAAGCCGCCGACGGGATCCTCGCGCGGGCCGCCGTCTTCACCAGCCTCGGCAAGGCTGTTGGGCTCGTAATTAGCCCGGCCGGCAAAGACTTGGGTCTGCATCTGCCCGTCTCGCTGCATGTTCTGGAATGGGCAGCCCTTGGCCCTGTTGATCGGAATCTCATGGAAGTTCACGGTCCCTAGCCGCGAGAGTTGAGTGTCCTGGTACGAGAACAAGCGCCCCTGCAGAAGCGGGTCCTCCGAGACGTCGATCCCCGGCGGCATGTTGGTCGGCAGGAAGGCAGCCTGCTCGGTCTCGGCGAAAAAGTTGTCCGGGTTGCGGTTCAGCACCATACGGCCGACGGTGCGGATCGGCACCAGCTCCTCCGGGATCACCTTGGTTGCGTCGAGGATGTCGAAGGGAAGAGCGTCGGCCTCATCCTGGCTGAGGAGCTGGACTCCGAACTCCCATTCCGGAAAATCGCCGTTGGCGATTGCTTCATAGAGGTCGCGGCGGTGATAGTCGGGGTCCGCCCCGGCGATCTTCACGGCCTCGTCCCAGCAAGTCGACTGCGTTCCAAGCTTGGGCCGCCAGTGAAACTTGACGAATGTCGGCTCGCCCTTCTCATTCAGCAGGCGGAAGGTGTTGACGCCAAAGCCTTCGATCATCCGCAGCGAACGCGGAATGGCGCGGTCTGACATTGCCCACATGATCATGTGGGTCGATTCCGGCATCAATCCCACGAAATCCCAAAAGGTGTCGTGGGCGCTGGCTGCCTGCGGATAGCCGCGATCGGCCTCCATCTTCACCGCGTGGATCAGGTCGGGAAACTTGATCGCATCCTGTATGAAGAAAACCGGGATATTGTTGCCGACCAGGTCCCAGTTCCCTTCCTTCGTGTAAAACTTCACTGCGAAGCCGCGCACGTCGCGGGGCGTGTCGACCGAGCCCGCGCCGCCGGCGACCGTCGAGAACCGCGCGAAGACCTCGGTCTTGACGCCGACTTCAGTCAGCACCCTCGCGCGCGTGAACTCACCGAGGGACTCCGTCAGCTCGAAGAAGCCGTGGGCCGCGGAGCCGCGCGCGTGGACAATGCGCTCGGGAATTCTCTCGTGGTCGAAATGCTGGATTTTCTCGCGGAGCACAAAGTCTTCCAGCAGCGTCGGACCGCGCGCCCCAGCCTTGAGTGAATTTTGGTTGTCGCTGACGGGGACACCATGATTGGTGGTGATACGGGCTTCGGCTTGGGCGGCCGTCTGGTGCAGCTCACCGCCATCGCCGATCTTGGCTTTCGAACCGGAGGCAACGTCGCGGGGGGAGCGGGCCATCGCACTGTGTCCTTCATTGGCTAACCAGCGGCTGATCCGCGTTACGAGATCACGGCCGCATGCGGGGCGCTGGGAAACGACGCGAAACAGGCTCGCCTACCGCGACGGTGCGAAGACCAGGCACAGCAAACCCGCCTTGGGGTGGTCCTGTGCAAACGACGTGGAAGCTTTCTAAGTTCCCGCCCAGTGTGGTGCATTTCGGGGGCGGCCCCCGCGCTTTACGAAATCACGGCTCGCTTGTCGCCGAGCAGAGCGGCGCTAGACGGGTTATCTGAGCAAAGGCGGTGGTAGACCATCTCTATTTGTACTCTCCGATGCGCGTCGGGAACCCTCGTCGTGACCGCTCGTTGCGCCGAAGCGGGGGGCGGTATGGCGGCGCATTCGGGATCGCGAAAAGTCATCTATGCGGCGCTGGCAGGCAATCTCCTGATCGCGGCGACCAAATTCATCGCCGCGGCCTGGACGGGTAGCTCCGCGATGCTGTCGGAGGGCGTCCACTCCTTGGTCGACACAGGCAATGGCGCGCTTCTGCTCTATGGCTTGAACCGAGCGGCTCGGCCGCCCGATCTCACGCATCCCTTCGGACACGGACGTGAACTCTATTTCTGGAGTTTCATCGTCGCGCTGCTGGTTTTCGCGGTCGGGGCCGGCGTATCGCTCTACGAGGGGGTGTCCCATGTCGTAACGCCGCATCCAGCGACGAACCTCACCGCGAACTATGTCGTGCTCGGCCTATCGGCCATGTTCGAGGGCTATTCTTGGCGGATTGCGTTGAAGGAGTTCAGGGAGGCCAAGGGCGCGCTCGGGTATTTTGCAGCCGTGCGGCAAAGCAAGGACCCGAGCGTCTTCACGGTGCTGTTCGAAGACACCGCAGCACTGCTAGGCCTGCTCATCGCTTTTGCTGGCATCACCGCAGCGGCCTACTTCGAGCGGCCCGAGCTCGATGGCGCAGCCTCGATCCTGATCGGCGTCATTCTTGCGGCGACCGCGGTGCTTCTCGCTCGGGAAAGCAAGGCCCTGCTTATCGGGGAAGCCGCTCTGCCCCATGTGCAGGAAGAGATCAGGGCTGCGGTCCAGGGTGATCCGGATGTCGAGCGTGTCAACGGCATGACAACGGTTCATCTGGGGCCCGACCAGATCGTCGTGGCTCTTAGCCTCGAATTCAAGGACGACCGCTCCACGGGGGATATCGAGGATTGCGTTGAGCGCATCGAGGCGAGGCTGAGGAAACGCCGCTCGGACATCGTCTCGGTCTTTGTGAAACCGCAGACCTCTGCCGCTTGGCGGGAAAGGCGTGCCAAGCTGGTCGAGTAGGATTCGAGCTCGCCGGAGGCGAGCTTCTTGGCGTTCTGTTCAGTCAATAGCCCGGATAGGCGTGCCGCTTCAGCAAGCCGGCTAGATGTGCTGCATTGCGCGCGAGCATTCGGTTCGTCTTGGCGGTGGTTTCAGGAATTTCGTCGAGATCGATCAAGTTCACGCTGCCCATAGCCTCCCCGACCCAATAGGTCGGGCCGCCGGCCGCGATCGTAAACCCGACGTCGAACAATGCCTGGGCGATTTCGGCGGAGACGTGATGGGCTCCGTCCTCGTTGCCCACGACGGCGATGGCAGCGACTTTGCCGTAGGCAGGCGTCCGGTTCTGATCGTCCGCTTCGTCGAGGAACGCATCCATGCGCTCCAGCACCCGCTTGGCGACGCTCGACGTCTGCCCGAGCCAGATCGGGGTGCCGATCAGCAGGATGTCACAAGCATCGATCTTGCGCCTGAGTGCCGGCCAGTCGTCGCCTTTCCCTTCATCGGAGGAGACGCCCGGCTTGATGCTGAGCGCGGCGACTCGAACGATCTCCCGCTTGCAGTTGTCGGGGAACTCAGCGAGAGCCAATTCAAGAATGCGCTGGGTTGAAGACTGACCTTCGGCTTTCAGGGTGCAATTGAGAGCCAGGATTTTGAGCGTCATTTCGAAATCCTATCGTTTTTGGAGACTGAAGGCCGTCCAGGCGCCCCCACCTGCGGCGGATGGCGGTCAGCGATCTTTTCGCGACGGCAGAAGCGTGCCGATGAGCGAACGAGCGGTGTTGGTCACCACGTTGCCGGTTTCGGGATCGCCGCTGATCAGGGCGCCCGCCAGTCCACGCGCCTGAGCGAAGTTGATGTGAGGCGGTAGTGGCGGAACGTTTGGATCGGTGACCATGTCGAGAACGAAGGGCCGGTCGGCCGCGAGAGCCTCGTCCCATGCCGGCCCTACCTGCTCGGGGTCCTCGACGCGACGCCCGCCCAGACCCATGAGCTTCGCGATATCGGCGTAGGGGATGTCCGGGAGGTCCTGGCTGGTGGGCCATTTCGGGTCGCCGGCCTGGACGCGCTCTTCCCAGGTCACATAGGCCAGCTCTCGATTGTTCAGCACCATGACGATCAAGCGGGGATCGCTCCACCGCTTCCAGTACTTCGCGATCGTAACGAGCTCGGACATTCCGTTCATCTGCATCGCGCCGTCTCCCGCCAGCGCAATCGCGGGCCGGTCGGGGTGGGCAAATTTCGCGGCGATGGCGTAGGGAACGGCACAGCCCATCGTGGCAAGGGTTCCGGAAACGGACCCCATCATCCCGCGCCGAAACCGAAGATGTCGCGCATACCAGACGGTGGTCGTTCCGCTGTCCGCCGTTACGATGCACTGGTCGGGCAGGCGATCCGACAATTCCGACACAACACGCTGCGGATTGATCGGTGAGGCGTCGACCATCGCGCTTTCACGGGCTTCCTGCCATCCTTCGCTGACACTGGCCTCGATCGTCGTTCGCCAATCACAATCCCCCTTTGGCTTCAGCAGCGGCAGGAGAGCTTCCAGCGTTGCCGCGGCGTCGCCGATGAGATTGACCTCCATGGGATAGCGCAGGCCCAACATGCCTGAATCGATGTCGATCTGGACGCCACGCGCCTGTCCCGGCTTCGGCAAGAACTCGGTGTATGGAAAGCCCGAACCGACCATCAGCAGCGTGTCGCAGCCCTGCATCATATCCCAGCTGGCCTTTGTGCCGAGCAATCCGATCGACCCGGTGCAAAACGCCACGTCGTCCGGGACAGCGGCTTTGCCGAGCAACGCTTTGGCGATGCCTGCCTTCAGCTTCTCCGCCGTGGCAAGCACGGCATCGGTCGCGCCAAGCGCGCCGGCGCCAACCAGGATCGCGACCTTCTTCCCTGCGTTGAGCACATCGGCCGCGCGCTGCAGAGCCGGCTCGGCGGGAACGACCGGCGAGAGTTCGATCCCGACACCGGAATGGGTCATGCCGTGCTCGCGCGTCGGCTCCTCCATGGTTTCGAGCTGAAGGTCGTTCGGTAGAATGACGCAGGTAACGCGACGCTGCGCTTCAGCGATCCGGAAGGCGCGGTCAATGAGGTGTGGCACCTGGGTGGCGACAGAAGCTGTCTCGACATAGGCGCCGGCAACGTCCTTGAACAGCGACTGAAGATCGAGATCCTGCTGATAGTGGGAGCCCATCGCCGAGCGAGCCTGCTGCCCGACCAACGCTACGACCGGACGGTGATCGAGCCGCGCGTCGTACAGGCCGTTCAGGAGGTGCACGGCTCCCGGTCCCGAAGTCGCGATGCACACCCCGACTTTTCCCGTGAAGCGGCTCTCGCCCGATGCCATAAGGCTCGCCATCTCCTCGTGCCGGGCTTGGACGAATTCGATGTCTCTCTCTCGCCGCTGCAGGGCCGCGATCAGTCCGCCGATGCCGTCACCTGGATAGCCGTAAACGCGCCTGACACCCCATTCGTGCAGTCGGCTCCAGATGAAATCCGAGACGGTGTGGGCCATTAGGCTCTCCAAAGGATTGGGCAGCGCAGACGCGGGAAATGGTTCCGTCGTCCACGAGCGCTGTTCCCCCAGCGCTTTGACTCTGAGCTGAACAGCCCGATTCAAGGGAGGTTCCCCTTTTGCAGCGGCCGCAGCGAGACGACGCACGGATGCTCGAATTTTGATGCACCGCACCGGGCGCAGCTCGATATGCGGGCGTATGAGCACTGAAAGCCGGCAATCTGGAACAGGTCGAGCTTGACGGGTGTTTGGCAAGGGTTCCCCAGGAGCCCTCAATGTCCGATCGTAGTGAGCTAGCGACCCCTCCCCTGGCCTATCGCCCAGAGTTCGAGCAGCCCGAGCCGCAGGAGCGCGCGACTGAGGACGGGCTCGTGTCGACGCTTCGCGGCATCAGCGAAACGACACTCAAGGAAGAGGGCCGCCCGCTACGCAGCGTACACGCCAAGAGTCACGCGCTGCTCCAAGGGGAACTGACGGTAGCCCCGGACCTTCCGCCCGAACTCGCCCAGGGCCTGTTTTCCACGCCCGGCCGCTACCCCGTCATCATGCGGCTCTCGACGATCCCCGGCGACGTCCTCGACGACGACGTCTCGGTGCCTCGCGGGCTGGCCATTAAGGTGATCGGGGTCGAGGGTGACCGCCTCCCCGGCTCCGAGACCGAGGCCGTTCAGGATTTCGTGCTGGTCAATGGACCAGTCTTCGCCGCCCCCAATGGCAAGGCCTTCCTCGGAAACCTCAAGCTCCTGGCGGCGACCACCGACAAGGTCCAGTTCTTGAAGAAGGCCCTGAGCTACACGTTACGGGGCATCGAGACCGCGGTCGAAAGTGTCGGCGGCAAAAGCGCGACTCTGAAGCAGCTCGGCGGGCATCCCGCTACGCATCCTCTCGGCGAGACCTATTTCAGCGCCGCCCCGATCCTGTTTGGCGAGTACATGGCCAAGGTCCAGCTCGTCCCCGTCCTCCCTGAGTTGACCAGCCTCACCGATCAGCCGGTCAAGGTCTTTGGGCACCCGGACGGGCTGCGCGAGGCCTGCAACGCCTTCTTCGCCCATCATGGCGCCCGCTGGGAACTTCGTGTCCAGCTGTGCACCGACCTTGAGACGATGCCGATCGAGGATGCGAGCGTCGAGTGGCCGGAGGAACAGAGCCCCTATCGGACGGTCGCGACGATCAGTGCCCCCACGCAGATCGCCTGGGACGAGGAGAAGTCGCGCGCGATCGATGACGGCCAGTTCTTCAGTCCCTGGCATGGGCTCGCGGCGCATCGTCCGCTCGGTTCGATCATGCGCCTGCGCAAGGCAGCCTACCGCAGTTCCGCGCGCTTCCGCTCGGAACACAGCGGCTGCCCGATGCGCCAGCCCCGGAACCTCGAGGACGTCGATCTGCCGGCCTGACCGCCGGCTGCCGTGTAGCCCATTGGCCGTCGTTTAGCCCGTATAATCGCGCCGTGTAGCCCGATTAGGTGTTGTAGATGAGCTATCTTCGTCTCAGGCGGCCCGACCTTCTGCTCGTGGTCACCGGCCAAGTAGGCGGCGTTCAAGCAAAGCTTGCATGTCGCGGCGACCGTCGGCGATGACCAGTATGACGACTTTGCCACCGATGACGCGGTAGGTCAGGCGATACGGGTCGAGCAAAATCTGCCGAAACTCCCGAACGCCCAACGCCTCAAGCTCCTTCGGGAAGATGCCCCGGTCGGGGTAACGCTCCAGTGTGGAGATGTTCTCAAGGAATGCATTGAGAAGCGACTCGGACGCGTCCATTGATCGATGTTCGGCAAGGTAGGCGTGAATGGCTTCGAGATCATCCTCCGCGCCTCGCGTCAGCTCGACCTCAAACCGCCCTTCCTTCATCGGCGATCAGCCGCTTTCCCGCGTAATCTTTCGACGACAGCGCGAGCTGGCTTGGTCTTGCTTGCATCCACATCCTGATTGCCGATGGCGAGCAGCTTCAACAGCGCGAGCGTCTCTTGCGTCCGCTCGAAGGAGGCCACGTCCTGCAGCACCGCCCTGGCCTCGCCATTCTGCGTGATGACCAGAGGCTCCCGCCTCTCAGCGAGATCCAGCAGGATTTCGGCCGCATTCGCCTTCAGATAGCTGATCGGCTTGACCTGGGTCGAATATCTCATAGCTACCACCCGGTCTAAATTCGGTCCGAATATAGTCCACCGCATCCAGCGCGGCAAGAACGCAGCATGAGCTGCATCTTCGGAGCCGATTATTGAGCTGGACGGACACTTTGCCCGGCAACCTGACCAACAGCCGGTGTGTAGCACGGTACGACGTACAATCGGGCGACGCCCCGCGCGCAATCGGGCGCTCTTCGAACGGATCTGTTTGAAGGATTTGGCCTGGCGGGATCGGGGATCGGGCTAAACGGCACCGGCCGCAGCACACATCTTTCAGTCCCATGGAACTTCGCTAGCAGCTTCCTGTTTGCACCACATCAGCGGCCGGGGGGTCATCATCATTGGATTGGAGCGTTCCGGATGTCCCAGACTCAACCCGGCCCGTCCGGTATTCCAATCCAGGCCACGATCAATGGCGAGCCGCGCCGCATCGCGGTCCAACCCTCGACCACGCTCCTTGACCTGCTCAGGCACGATCTGGCGCTGACGGGCACGAAAAAGGGGTGTGATCACGGCCAGTGCGGCGCTTGTACCGTCCTCATCGACGGCCGTCGCATCAATTCGTGCCTACAGCTTGCCGTCATGCAGGATGGCAAGGAGATCACCACGATCGAGGGGGTCGGGCAGGCCAGCCAACTGCACCCGTTGCAGCAGGCCTTCATCGAGCGCGACGCCTTCCAGTGCGGCTACTGTACGCCCGGACAGATATGCTCCGGCATCGCGCTGATCGAGGAAGGGCATGCCGCCACGCGAGACGAGATCCGCGAGTTGATGAGCGGCAATATCTGTCGCTGCGGCGCCTATCCCAACATTGTCGACGCGATCGAGGACGTGCTGGTCCGGCGCTCGGGCGTCAGTCGGGAGGCCGCTGAATGAACCGCTTTTCCTATCATCGCGCAGAAACCCTTGCGGACGCGATCTCACATCTTAAGGGCAACCCGGCCGCAGCGATCATCGCAGGAGGGACGAACCTCGTCGATCTAATGAAATACGAGGTAGAGCGCCCGGGTGAACTGGTCGATGTGACCCGTCTCGACGAACTGCGCGGCATCTCCGAGACCCCGAATGGCGGGCTGCGCATCGGCGCGCTCGTGCCCAACAGCGACGTCGCCTATGACGAGCGCATCAACGCGCGCTATCCGCTGCTGGCCCATGCCGTGCTCGCGGGTGCGACGCCGCAATTGCGGAACGCCGCCACGACGGGCGGCAATCTCAACCAACGCACCCGCTGCTACTACTTCAACGACGTCGCCACGCCCTGCAACAAGCGCGAACCGGGTTCGGGCTGCAGCGCGATCGGTGGCGTCAACCGCATCCATGCCATCCTTGGTGCGAGCGACTACTGCATCGCGACGCACCCCTCGGACATGTGCGTCGCATTGGCAGCGCTCGATGCTGAGGTCGAGGTTGTCGGGCCGGATGGCGAGCGGCGGATCGCCTTCGCCGACTATCATCGCCTGCCCGGAGACGAGCCTCAGCGTGACAACATCCTGCGCCCAGGCGAGATCGTCGTCGCGGTAACGCTGCCGCGAGAGGCGTCAGCTTTCGCCGGGAACTATAGCTATCTAAAGCTGCGCGACCGCTTGTCCTACGCCTTCGCGCTGGTCTCGGTGGCGGCGGCACTGAAGGTCGACGGCAGGCGGATCGCTGCGGCGCGGGTGGCGCTGGGCGGCGTCGCGCACAAGCCGTGGCGGAAGCTGGAAGCCGAGGAGGCTCTCGTTGGCATGTCCGCTGACGACGCATTCTTCTCCCGCGCCGCCGATATCCTGCTCGCAGGCGCCCAGCCGCACGAACACAATGCCTTCAAGATCGATCTCGCGCGCCGCGCGATCGTTCGCACGCTATCTCAGGCGGCGGCCGGCACACCGCAGTCCTTGACCGACAAGCGGATCGCGTGAGGAGAACGCCATGCTGAGAAACGATCCGCATATCGGCTCTCCCCGCAACCGCGTGGACGGGCCGGCCAAGGTAACCGGCGCCGCGACCTACGCGGCCGAGTTCGCCGCCGAATGTCTCGGTTACGGCTATATCGTCGAGAGTTCGATCGCCCGCGGGCGCATCCGCTCGATTGATGTCAGCGCGGCGGAAGCGGCACCCGGCGTGATCATGATCTTCACGCACGAAAATCGGCCTCAGACCGCCTGGTTCACCTACAAGTACCGCGACCAGGTCGGACCTCCCGGCTCGCCCTTCCGCCCCCTATACAGCGACGAGATCCAGTATAGCGGGCAGCCCATCGCGTTGGTCGTGGCGACCAGCTTCGACGCCGCCCGCGAGGCTGCCGCTCTCGTCTCGGTCTCCTACGAGGAGGAGCCGCATATGACGGATTTGAGCATTGCCCGCAGCGATGCCTACGAGCCCCCCAAAAAGCGTATGGGCATCGCCCCTCCGCCCGACCCGCGCGGGGATGCCGTCAAAGCGTTCAGCGAGGCTACGGTCCGCGTCAGTGCGGAGTACTCCATCGCGGCCGAGCACCACAATCCGATGGAGCCGCACGCGACGACTGTGATCTGGGAGGGGAAGGGCAAGATCACGGTCCACGACAAGACTCAGGGCGTGCAGAACAGCCAAGCCTATGTCGCCAGCGTCTTCGGGCTTTCGAGCGACGAAGTCCGCGTTGTCGCGCCTTACGTCGGTGGAGGCTTCGGCTCCGGCCTGCGCCCACAGCACCAGCTCTTCCTCGCCGTGATGGCGTCACTGGCGCTCGAACGCTCGGTGCGCGTCGAGCTGACGCGTCAGCAAATGTTCAGCCACGTCCACCGGCCGGAGACGATCAATGCCGTGTCGCTCGGCGCCGATGCCGGCGGCAAGCTGGTGTCGATCCAGCACCACGCGGTCGCCGCGACCTCGCAGTTCGAGGATCACCAGGAGAACGTCGTCAACTGGTCGGGAATGCTCTACCACGCGCCTAATGTCGACCTGCGCTACGAACTGGCCAAGCTCGACATCTACTCTCCCGGAGACATGCGGGCGCCGGGCGCACCGCTCGGTCTGTTCGCGCTCGAAAGCGCGATGGACGAATTGGCGATCGCCGCGAATATCGACCCGATCGATCTGCGCCTGCGGAACTACACTGACCATGATGAGAACAATGGCAAGGCCTTCACCTCGAAGGAGCTCCGGGCCTGCTATCGCGAGGGCGCAGCACGGTTCGGCTGGAGCAAGCGCAACGCACAGCCGAGCTCGATGCGCGACGGCCGCGAGCTGATCGGCTGGGGCATGGCAAGCGGCGTCTGGGAGGCAGGCATGATGAAGACAGCGGCGCGCGCGGTCTTCACGGCCGATGGCCGCCTGGAGCTCTCCTGCGCGACCTCCGACATCGGCACTGGAACCTACACCATCCTGAGCCAGATCGGCGCCGAGACGCTTGGCCTGGAGATGGAGCAGGTCACCGTGAGGCTGGCAGACTCGACCCTTCCGGCTTCGCCGGTGCAGGGCGGGTCGTGGACGGCGGCCTCAGCTGGAAGCGCTGTGATGGCAGCGTGCCAAGAGTTGCAGGCGCAGCTCTTCAAGCTGGCGCGGAAAGTCGATGGCTCGCCGCTCGCGGATGCCGGCGAGGATGACATCGCGTTCGCGAATGGCCGCATACTCCTACGAACCAATCCCGCGAAATCCGTTGCTCTGGCAGAGGTCATTGCGGCGTCCGGCGAAACGAAACTGGAGGCGGAGAAGAGCGCCAGCCCCGGCTTGATCGGGGCGATGCGCTACGCCTCCTACACTCATTCAGCCGTGTTCGCGGAGGTTCGGATCGACGAGGAACTCGGGCAGATACGTGTCACGCGCATCGTCAATGCGGTCGCGGCCGGCCGCATTCTCAATCCCAAGACCGCCCGCAGCCAGATCATAGGCGGTGTGGTCTGGGGCATCGGCATGGCGCTGCATGAGGAGACCCTGACCGATCATTGCCTCGGTCGCATCGTGAACCACTCGCTGGCCGAATATCATGTCCCGGCAAACGCCGACATCTACGACATCGACGTGGTCTTCGTCGAAGAGCACGACGACAAGGCGAGCCCGATCGGCGTCAAGGGACTCGGCGAGATCGGCATCGTCGGCACTGCGGCCGCCATCGCCAACGCGATCCACCACGCGACAGGCAAGCGCCTGCGCAGCCTTCCCATGACCATCGACAAGCTGTTGGCTGCATGACGGGAAAGGAGAATAGCTTGAAAATCTCGAACCACGACGAGTACGAGGCGGCGGTCGCTCGGGCGAGCTCGCTTTCAGACGCGCCAGATGGCTCTCCTTCCGCGGCCGAGCATGCCGAACTGGTCGCAGCTATCCGATCTTGGGATGAGCAGCACAAAGGCGAAAACAGTCATGGTCCCGAGCCTTCGGAGGGTTTGAACCGGCCGGATGACCTTCGGATATCGGGTCTTCCAGGGAACCTCGGCAAGTTGCGCAAGACCTGAGCAGCTCCCGACAGAATGCCGCGTCGAAGGCAACTGGAGAGCCGCTGTCGCGTTCTTGGCCAGGTAGTAGATGGCGAGGCACCAATGTCCGAAAGAGCCGTGGCGTTTGTCGAAGTGTGGATCGCGGAGAACGTGGCCACTGAGGCGTTCCTGGAAGATGGGAACGATGCTCGGCTGGAGCAGCTGGCAGGAGTGGCAATTAGTGCAGCTGAGGCTCTGGGAATTTCGGAAAGCGAAATCCTAGAGGAATTCCCAGACCTTCCGTCGCGTATGGCTGAGGCGGTCAATGGCGCGGCCGACATCGAACTCCGCCGTCAGATCGACAGTGATGACTGAGGGCACGCGGCGCCGCGGATGTCGCGCATGCTACCGCGCGCTTCCATTAGCCCTTGGAGTTGTGGGCATCGTCGGCGCCGTAGCACTCGCCGTGGGCAGTCCCCGCGCAGACCGTCGCGAACGGAAATACGCAGCCAAGGCGGAGGGCCGTTCCGCGGCCGGAATCGAGGCATCAGCACCCACGCAGATTCCGGCACGGGGTTGGCACGAGATCCTCGCCCGCACCTACTCGGAGGTCAATCGCGACCGCGTGCAGGCGGTGGCGGCAGGGGTCACGTTTTACAGCCTGCTCGCTCTCTTCCCGGCTCTGACAGCTTTCGTTTCGCTTTATGCCCTCTTCAACGATCCAAGCGCGATCGCCGACCATCTTCGAGAGCTGGACGCCTTCCTTCCGGCAGGGGCGACCGATTTTCTCACCGACCAGGTCACCCGTATCGGCAGCGGCAAAGGCGCGACCCTCGGGCTCGCATTCTTCTTCGGCCTGGCAATGGCGCTGTGGAGCGCCAACGCCGGCGTAAAGGCCTTGTTTGATGCATTGAATGTCGCTTACGGCGAGGACGAAAAAAGGGGATTCCTGAAGCTCAATGCGGTTTCTCTTGCATTTACGGCAGGCATCATAGCCTTCCTGTTGATCTCCTTGGGCGCGATCGCGGCAATTCCGATCATCCTAGATTACGTCTACCTGGCGTCTGCGAGCGAATGGCTCATCTCGGTCGGTCGTTGGCCTCTGCTCTTCATCGCGCTCGTGGTCGGCCTCGGGATTCTCTACCGTTTCGGACCCAGCCGTGATGATGCGCAGTGGAAGTGGGTGAGCCCGGGCGCCTTGGTTGCTGCGGTAGCCTGGGTCATTGGGTCGATCCTGTTCTCTTGGTACGTGGCCAATTTCGAGGACTACAACAAGACGTACGGGGCGATCGGCGCGGTCATCGGACTGCTGACTTGGATGTGGCTGTCCGCGACGATCCTGCTCGTGGGTGCGGAACTCAATGCCGAGGCCGAACGGCAGACAGACCGGGATACGACGGAGGGTTTTCCAATGCCGATCGGAGCGCGCGGCGCTGACGCGGCGGATCGCAAGCCGTAGCTATCCGTGCTCAGGACGATGGATCGATCCGATCCGCTACGGCATCCTTCTTTGCCCGCGGCAGGAGCGTCATCAGGAGGATGAAGGCGGAGAGAACGAAGCAAACGCTGTTCGTGGCGATCAGTGGCCACTCGCCGAGGCCGATACCGTAGGCCGTCCAGAACGCGAAGCCCGTGACGGTGAAACTGTAAGTCGCCGGCGAGATCGCCTGTGTATCGCGCGTCCTGACGATCCGCCAGGCTTGGGGGGCGAAGCTGATGGTCGAACAAAGTGCGGCGCCGGTTCCGACGACTGCGATCCAGTTCATCGCGGGCCCCTGTGGGAAGTAGCGTCGGGCGTCCGCACGAGCCTTGTGCTGATGCGTCTACGCATTCGCCCGCTTTTTCGAACTCTGGCGGGTACCCGTGTGATTTGAGCGGAGCCGCGTTGTCGAGAGGCGAGCATTGCTTCTGGAGCCGGACTTCGGCGAGACATCCCTCGCCCGCGTGGCGCGGGCCTCGGCATTCAAGCGGTAGAAGCCGTAGCCGACGGCTGCCGCGAGGATGAGTGGTGCGGGCAGCCTGGTCGCCAAAACCGTCAAGGGAACCGAGAGTCTTTCTGGAATGTCCCCGCGCTCGACGCCCCGGGCAATCCAAGCACCCGCCAGACTTGAGAATGCGGCGCGGATCACTTCTTTTCCTCGGCTGCCCCCGGTGTGATCGGAACCTGCTCGGCGACTGGGTCGCTTGCCGGAAATGTGTCCTTCAGCGCTCTCTCCAGTTTCTGATCGGGCGTTAGCTCTCGCTCCTCCTTGCGTTGCGCCTTCTGCTCTTGGCGCAGGCTCTCCACCGCGGGGCTGTTATCGTTTGCCATGCATTCCTCCATCGATCCCGAAAGCGTCGCGGATTCAAACGCGCCCGGCATCCCGCCCGTTCCTTTCCGGCGCCTTGGAGCTGCAGACACTCAGCTGAACCGGCCCCACAAGTCTTTGGAAGCTCCATGAAGACCGATGCCGGCGGGCAACGACGCTTGTTTGGACCGGTGACCGCAAGCTCAGGTCGCGACACGGATAGCGCGCATGGCGGTGGTGGCTATTCTTTTGACCTGGTCGCCTGCTTGCTGGTGCTCGCCATACCGGAGCGAGGCCGGATGGCCGCGTCGAGGAAACTACCCAGTTGCTATTTTCTGGAAGCAAAGGCGGCTATTGCGGCCGGAGGAGCCGGTCGCTCCTAAACCGGCGACCTCTCCGCCAGCTCGTCGTTCGTTAGCTTAGTCACAGCCCGAAACGAGGCATCGTCGCCCCGCTCGAATTGCACTTCGCCGTGTCGGAGGACTACAACCTTCGCGCCCACGCCGAGAAATCCGCCGAGGCTCACGATGACCTGCATCTCTTCGCCTTTGCCGTGGATCTGCCCTACGGCCCCGATCTTACTGCCGTCGGGCCCGTGCAGAGGGGTACCTTCGAGAATGCTCTCGCTCAGGCTGCTTTCGTCCGGTTTCTTGTCGTCATCCATGAAGTCACCTCTCGGATGACGAACGTGCGCGCCGGCGTGGCGTTCCGAGTTGGCGAAGCACCACTCTCGTAACGCGCCGAGCTATGCGTGGGAACGGTTCATCTGCGGCGATGACTGCTGCGCGGCGTCGATGATGCTGCTCCTCGGAGCGCATCGTTGACGAGCCCGCTCCCGACAGCGGGCTTCCGATTGATGGGGTTCAATGACAGCTTGGATCACAGTTCGAAGCTCGGCGGCTTTTGAAGTCGCCTCACCGGCCAAGACCAATTGGTGAGCCTCTGCGAGCGCGAACAAGCGACCTGACAGGCTTGCCGCGAAATCTTCGGGGTCTCTGGCTCCCTTAGCGCCGAATCGGATCATCGTGTTCACGAGCGCGAACAAATTCTTGATCCGATGGCTCATCTCCCCAGCCAACATGGACTGACGCCGCTCACTCTCAAGCAGAGCCTGCTCTCGCGCTCGCAGAGCTTCCTCCGCAATGGTCCTTTCCAGCAAGTCCGCGGCCTGCCGAGCCAAGATATCCAGCAGCCGCAAATCGCGCTCGGAGGGCTGGTGCGCCTGCGTCCAGTGGGTCGAGAGCATTCCAAGCAGGTTGCCTGCGCGTGAGATCAGCGGCGTGGTCTGCGCGGACCGGATGCCAGCCCTGCGGAATGCCGCGAGCTAGGCAGTCCCCGCGATGGCGTCCCATGCCTCAAAATCCGCGATGACAGCGCGCCGTCCAGCCTTCAGGGCGACAGCGCAGCTGCTGAACGCGGTCGGTTTGACCCATTGCCAAAAGGACACAGCTTCGTCTGGTAGCCCGTGGTGGCAGAGGAGGCGAAGCTCGCCCCCGTGACCGGGATGCTCCGCCTCTGAGCAGAGAACCTGCATTGTGCCAAATTCAGAGCCCGTAATCGCGACGGCCACCGCGACAATCTTGCGATACAGCTCCTCGCTGTCGTGCTCCGCTATCAGCTGGACACTGATGCTGTGCAGCAGATCGATATCTGTCGGCTCTCGGACCTCGGGAGGCAAACTGATCGCCACCCGGCTAGCGGGAAGCGAATGCGAATAGCTCGTCATAGCCCCCCTCCCCGCAAACTGGTCGGCGCAGGCTACACGCATCCCAGGAACATAGCGATTCCGTCTTACGGAAGGAGCTACAGTTCACCAGAGCTGAGCGCCCCATCAAAAGACATGCCAGGGGTGCGTGGCTGCCCCGCTCACGGGCGCTTGAGGCTCGTCGCAAGCCCTGTCGAAAGAGCCGTCGAACCGGACACATAAAAAAAAGTCTCGAACGGCGATCGGCTGGACAAGTCGCCGCCAGCCGGCGCTCCCAGTTCGGATTAGACGGACGCCATCTGAGCCGTGCCCCGCGGCGAGCGCCCTTGGTGGAAGCCGAGCCCAGGTTTGCCTTTTGCGCGTACGCCCTCGACGATGCGATCGCCTCCGACGTAGTAGCGCTGCGATCCGGCTACGAAGAGCAGCGTGCAGGCGCTCCCGCAAGTGTTCCCCGACGCGTTCACGACGGTTGCCGCACCGGCCGCCTTGATGCTGCGGGCCATCGCAATCGCCGCCGGAAGGCCGCCTTCGCCAGCGCCACCACTTGATAGCACAACAGTTCTGAAGCTGCCTTGAGGAGCGGCGCTTGCAAACGCTTCGTCATCGCCCGGGCCGATGAGGCCGCTCACCGTAACCGTTGTCCCGTGGCGGGTAATCTGCGCGGCGTTGGCCGGGACGGCCACGCCGAAAGCGGCTGCCGTGTAAATCAGAAGCAGGATGGCGTTTTTCATAGGGAGAGAAGTCCCAGGGTAATCACGCGTCAGATTGATCCCCGCTGCAGTCGAACGTCAACTTCCCCGATCTCCGACTCCCGCGTTTCCGACTGCAGCGCGCTAGTCTTCCGCCAGCGGAACCCGGACCGCATGACGCGTCCCCCAGAGCGCCTCATGAAAGGAACTTCTCGATTTTTCAAAGGTTTGATCAGCCAAACCCTGACCAAGGACCTGCTCATGACGCCTTTCCCTACCCTGCGCACATTTCCGCTCGCGCTTCTCCTCGCAACAAGCGCTCTCACGCCGACCTTTGCCCAGACGACGCCCTCGCCAAGCGTTGCCGTTCAACCGACGCCGTCCAAGCCCGATGCCGACATGGCCGAGGTCCTGGGGGTGCTTGCAGGCCTTGAGCCGAAGCCGATCGAGAGCCTCGAGCCGAGCGAGGCGCGCAAGCAGCCCACACCAACCGACGCGGTGATGAAAATCATCAAGGACAAGAAAATCGACGCGAAGCCGCATGAGGGACTCAAGGTTTCCAACCAGCGCTTCGCCGACATGGGCAACCTGCGCCTGCGCTGGTACGTGCCCGAGAAAGCTACTAAGGAGTCGAACCTTCCGGTGATCGTCTACTTCCGGGGCGGTGGCTGGGTCATCGCGGACCTGGACGTGTACGACGCAACGCCCTCGGCGCTTGCAAGGAAGACGGGCGCTGCCGTCGTCTCCGTCGACTACCCGATGGGGCCGGAGAACAAGTTCCCGGCCGCCCACGACGAGGCGGTCGAGGCCTACAGATACGTCCTGAAGAATGCGAAGGGCTGGGGCTACAACCCCGATAAGATCGCTCTGGTAGGCGAGAGTGCCGGCGGCAACCTGGCCATCAACACCGCCATAGCCGCCCGTGATCAGAACCTGACCAAGCCAGTCGCAATCGTCTCGGTCTATCCGGTCGCAACGACGAGCATGGACACGCCCTCCAAGAAAGAGCAGGCGGCGGCCAAGCCGCTGAATACTCCGATGATGGCCTGGTTCGTCCAGCACGCCACGAACGGCGGCAGCGACACTCAGGACCCGCGCCTGAATCTGGTGGCAGCAAACCTGAAGGGCCTGCCTCCGACCACGGTGATCAATGCCGAGATCGACCCCCTGAAATCCGACGGCGACATGATCGTCGAGAAGCTCAAGGCGGCGGGCGTTGAGACTACGCACCAACTGTATCCGGGTGTTACGCACGAGTTCTTCGGTATGGATGCGGTCGTCGCGAAGGCAGGGGAAGCGCAGGATCTCGCCGCCTCGCAAATCAAGAAGGGCTTCGGCGGCTAACCGCAGATGCGTCTGGATTGCCGCCCGCGCCGGGCGGCAATCCTTCTCTCGCAAAATACGGAGCACCTCCATGCCAATCCGGGACATCGGAGAACTTGCGCTCGCTTATGACGAGTATGGGGACCCGGGCGATCCTGCGGTCGTGCTGATCCATGGTTGGCCAGACGACGCCTCGACGTGGTCGTCCATCGCCGAGGCTATCGCGCATGAGCGCTGCTACGTCGTCGTACCGACGCTCCGCGGTTTCGGAGCAACCCGCTTCTTGTCGGACACGGCGGCTCGCACCGGCGACAGCGCCATCATCGCGATGGACATAATTGCGTTGGCGGATGCACTCCGCATCGAGAATTTCTCTGTGGCCGGGCACGATTGGGGTTCAAGCATCGCGGAGGCCTTGGCCGTCGGTTGGTCGGGGCGGGTCCAACGCCTTTGCATGCTGTCGACGACCCCACGAATGGGCGGACTGGCTACCCCCACCTTCGCGCAGGCCAAACTCTACTGGTACCAATGGTTCATGGCCACGGATCGCGGCGCCGACGCAGTTCGCCGCGATCCCCGCGGCTTCGCGCGAATCCAGTGGGAGAACTGGTCGCCGCCGGGGTGGTTCGATGAGGCAACTTTTGAAGCCGTGGCGCGGTCATTCGACAATCCGGACTGGGTGGACGTCACGCTGCACAGCTACCGGTCGCGCTGGGGGTTCGCCGACCTGGACTCGCGGAGCGCATGGCTCGCAGTGAAGGTGAAGGAAACACAGTCGCTCTCCCTCCCCACGCTTTTCATCAAGGGGGACGAGGATGGCGTGACTGCCCAGGAAAGCTTCGCGAAGGTGCCGGAGAAATTCTCAGGCCTTTTCGAGATGGTCGGCTTGCCGGGGGTCGGGCATTTTCCGACGCGCGAGGCTCCTGCCGGGGTGGCGAAAGCGCTGACGCGGTTTCTACGCGACGGGATCTAGAGCGATGTCAAGCGCGTGTATTCGGTCTGCAGCTGCATGCCGTAGCCGCGGAGTCTTCAAAGCACCGAAGAGACCGGCGCGAAAAAAATCCACTCTTGGGGAAACGAGAACGACGCAAGCGTGTTAGTGCAATCGAGAATGCGTGCTCACGGTTCCCGCGGACACCCCGGAACGCGATATGCATTGGTGTCCGTTCGTCGGGAGCTGGGGGCTGTTTTACGTGGCAGATGAAGGTTCTTGGTCAGAGGCTCTGGCAGACGCCGCCAAACTCTTCGCGGGGGCCGGCGAAGTCCGCGCTCACGCGCGGGAGCTGGATTGGTCGCGCACACCGCTAGGGCCGACGACGGGGTGGTCACCCGCCATTCGAACGGTGGTGAGGTCTATGTTCGAATCCCCGTTTCCAATTTGCTTGTGGTCGGGACCGGAATTCGCACTGATATACAACGACGCGTATCGCCGCATCTTGGTCGCCAAGCACCCTGCGGCTTTGGGGCAGCCAGGCTCGGTCGTCTGGGCGGAGATCTGGGAGGAGTTGAAACCTCAGTTTGAGGGCGTCCGGGAGCGCGGGGAGCCGGTCCATTTTGAGGACGCTCCATTTGCGATGGCGCGCCTCGACGGTGGTGGCATCGAGACCGCCTATTTCAACTACTCCCTGTCTCCTCTTCGCGAAGAGGACGGAAGCGTTGCTGCCGTGCTCAACATTACGCCGGAGACGACTGCCCGCGTCGTCGTGGAGAGGCGCCTCGCGGAGGAGCAGGCCGCCCTCGCCGCCAGCGAGACGCAAGTCAGGCAGCGCACGCTGGACTTGGAGGCGGCCCTGGAAGCCAAGACAATCTTGCTCCACGAGGTCGATCACAGGGTGAAGAACAACCTCACGATGATCGGCGCCTTGCTCCGGCTTCAATCACGCCAAATCGACGATCCTGGAATCACGGCCAAGTTGGATGTCATGATGGAACGGATCGATGCCCTGGCCACCGTGCATCGAAGGCTCTACCAGTCCGACGACGTCACGAGGTTCGACATCGCCGGCTTCGCCGAGAGCATGGCGTCAGGTGTCATCGGGGCCAGCGGCCGCAGCGACATCGAGCTCATCGCGGATATCGAGCCGATCGAGGTCCCGTCCGATTACGCGTCGTCGCTGGGCCTGATCCTCAACGAGATGCTCACCAACGTGATCAAGCATGGCCTGAAAGATGGCCGCGGCGGGACGATCAAGTTGACCGCGCGCGGCAGCGGCTCCGACTACTTCCTGGCGGTGGAGGACGATGGGCATGGCATCGATCTCGACAAGAAGAGCGACGGCTTGGGCCGGACCTTGATCTCTCGGCTGTCGAAGCAGGCAGGCGCAAAGGTGACTTGGGATCGCCTCGCCAACGGTACGCGCGTCACTCTTGAAAAGAAGAGTCCTCTCTAAAATGACGAGGTCGAAGCCCCTGAGGATACTGATCGTTGAGGACGAAGCTCTTCTCGCGATGGACGTCGAATCCATGGTCGAGGACAGCGGCCACTGCGTTGTCGGCGAGGCCGCGTCGCTCTACGACGTCGAGGCGTTGGACAGAGATATCGCTCCCGACATCGCTTTCGTCGATATGCACCTGGCCAAGGGGACGAACGGCCTCGATGTCTGCGCGCTGATCCGAAAGCGCTGGGCCGACGCGATCATCATCTTCGTGACGGCCAACCCGTCGAAGGTGCCACCGGACTTCGCGGGCGCCCACGGGATCATCGCCAAACCGTTCTCGCGAAACACCTTCATGTCTGCGATCCAGTACCTCGGCGAGATGTTGGTCTCCCCACCGCCGTCGATCGGCAAGCCCGGCGACCTTGTCGCCTCGACAACCCTCACCGCGAGCTTGGCGTCCTCGTGAAGCCGGCTTCTAATCAACTTCGCGGCTCCTCTCCCCCGCGAGGGAAAGTCCGGTCCCCGCACCGCGAATTACCGCGCGCTCGCACCGCCGGCTCGCGCGAGGAGGCGCTTGGCACGTGTTGAATCTCGATCTGAACGAAAGCGCGCGGCTCGATGCGCTTGCCAGCTTCGCCATGCTCGACACGCCGCGGGAGCAGGACTTCGATGAGATCGCCGAATTGGCGTCCCAGATCTGCGAGACGCCCATCGCAGTCGTGAACCTGGTCGGAAATGGGCGGCAATTCTTCAAGGCTGAGGTCGGACTGGGCGTCCGCGAGACGCCTCTCAATTCATCGTTCTGCGCGCGGGCGATCCTCGAGGAGGACTTCATGCTCGTACCGGACGCGACCAAGGACGCTCGCTTCGACTGTAACCCTCTGGTCACCGCCGAGAACGGTCTCCGGTTCTATGCCGGCGCGCTGCTGAAGACCGGTGAGGGACACCCGATCGGCACGGTCTGCGTGCTCGATTTCAAGCCGCGCGATCTGTCCGGCATCCAGCAAACCACTCTCAAAGTGCTGGCTCGCCAGGTCATGCGACAGCTGGAGTTGCGCAGGACGCTGCGCGAGCGCGACGAGGCCCAGGCCCAGCAGGCTGTCCTGAACGCCGAGATAGCGCACCGCATGAAGAACACCCTGGCTATGGTGCAGGCTATAGCGACGCAGACTCTGAAAGGCGTGACGGAGCGGGACGCCGTCGAGGCGCTTTCCCGCCGCATCGCGGCGCTCGGCAGAGCCCATGACCAATTGCTCCAGGAGGATTGGGCCGCGGCGTCGCTGGAGAAAGTGGTGCGGCCAATGCTGCTCTTGCACGGTGACGGCGGCCGCATCCGAGCATCGGGGCTGGATATCGACCTTGGGCCGAAGGCGACGCTGTCGATCTCTCTGCTTCTCCATGAGTTGGCGACCAACGCCGCCAAATACGGTTCGCTCTCGGTGCCAGCCGGTAAGGTCGACCTGTCTTGGACCATCGACCAGAGCGGCGTCGAAGCAGTGCTCCGGATGATCTGGAAGGAAACGGGCGGCCCGCCAACTAGCGAGCCTACCGACCGCAGCTTCGGTTCGCGCCTGATCCAGATGGGACTCGTCGGGAAGGGCGGCGTCGCGAAGGAGTGGTCTTCCCGTGGCCTCACTGCGACGTTCGACGCTGCCATGCCGGACGTCATGGCACTTTAAGCCGATTGCCGTCGGAAAGCGCATTCCTCCCTGTTTTTACAATAGCCGACATTCCCCCGGTCGGGACGCCGACCGGGTGCGACCGGGTAGCCAGTTGAAGGCCAACGCGCGCCCAGCACGTGGGATTGCGAACCCGTAGGATTCGGCAGGCAACGCCATCAATCGACCTGCAGCGTAAACTTGGTGCTCATCCTACGCGTGCAGGCCTATATCGCCGCCGAGATCGAAGGAGGCTTTTAGGAGGACGCAGGGACAGGGCTCGATGCAGCCATCGGTCTCAGCTACCGGTGCGGAGGATTCAGTTGCAATCGCAACTAGATCTGCATTGAACACATAACGAACTCGAAAACACGCCAATATAGCCCTAATCCATGCATTAGATGCATGTCGGAATTGCCGCGCCCCACCTAAATGTGCCGGCCGGCTCGGCTTATGTGCAGCCCACAACGAGATTGTCGCTGTGGGCGCCGCCCCGGTCGGGAAACTTAGGGAGACCACAATGTTCGTCACCATGATCGCTGCCAAGATCCGCGCCTACCTCCGCTATCGCGAGACCGTCAGCGAGCTGTCCCGCCTGACCAACCGCGAGCTTGCGGACCTCGGCGTCTCGCGCTCCGAAATCCCTTTCATCGCCCGCGCGAACGCGGCCTGATCGAGCGATTGCCAGAGTTTCTCCCGGGGCTCGTGTCTCCCTCCCCTTGAGCCTCGGTCGAAGAGCGAATGCCCGCCTCACGGCGGGCATTTTGCGTTCAGTGCCGAGGTCATTTTTGAGGCGGCCTCGGCGCCTGCAGATCCGTGGAGCTCTTGGGAGCGTCCCTTGGATCGACCCGGCCGGACTGCAGTTCGCGCTGCGTCTGAGCGTGGTTCAGGTTGAAGCCGATGAATATCGCCGCGATGATGAAGGCGAGCACGGCGACGACGCCGATGGCTGCTCTTCTTGCCTTCTCCGGCGGAGGCGAACTGTCGATCGGCATTGGCATGCCCTATCCGTTCACGACTGTGCCGCCGTTCGGGTGCAGCACCTGCCCGGACATGTAGCTGGAATCCTCGCACGCCAGGAACAGGAAGCTCGGGGCGACCTCGTTCGGCTGCCCCGGGCGCTTCATCGGCGTGCTTTCGCCGAAATGCTTCAGCTTCTCCGGGCTTGCTCCGCCCATCGGGTTGAGGGGCGTCCAGATCGGCCCGGGAGCCACCGCATTCACGCGTATTCCCTTCTCGACCAGGTTCTCCGAGAGGGCTCGCGTGAAAGATGTGATCGCGCCCTTCGTCGAGCTGTAGTCGAGCAGCTCCCTCGAACCCTGGTAGCTCGTGACGGAAGTGCAGTTGACGATGGCGGCACCGCTTCTGAGATGTGGGCGCGCGGCCTGCGTCATGAAAAACATGCCGAAGATGTTGGTCTGGAACGTGCGCCGAAGCTGCTCCTCGGTGATGTCGGTGATGTCCTTGTCCGGGTGCTGTTCGCCGGCGTTGTTGACGAGGATGTCGATCTTGCCGAACTGCTCGATAGTCCGGGACACGGCAGCGCCGCAGAACGCCTTCTCCCCGATGTCTCCAGCAATCGAGATGGCTCGCCGCCCCTCTCGCTCAACGATGCGCACCGTCTCCTTGGCGTCGTCGTGTTCGCTGAGGTAGACAATCGCGACGTCCGCCCCTTCCCGGGCGAAAAGTGCTGCGACCGCGCGGCCGATGCCGCTGTCCGCTCCCGTGATGAGCGCGACCTTTCCCTTGAGTCGATCGCTTCCAAGATAACGCGGCTCCCAGTCCGGCTTCGGCGTCAGGGCGGCTTCGTGCCCCGGAAGACCGTCTTCGTGGATCATGGCGTCTTTGACTGGCATTCAAGATCCCTGTGTCGGACCGCGGCGCTGCCGCCGGCCAAATCGCCCCCCAGCGCTTTGTCGTCGAACCTTCTCGGCAGGGACTAGTTCCCCCGGACGCTTTGCGACCGAGAACGGGCGTCAGGAAACGACCTTGCCGAGGTCGCCATTTGCAGATCTGCCCACCTCGAGGGGCATTGCGGCATCCATAATTCGCGTCGCCAGCGCGGCGTCGGGCTCCTCGACGCGCACCGAGACCACAGACCGGCCCGCCGCGTTTCGCCTGCGTGGCGCTCAGCGTCATTCGCCGGCACGCCGGCATCGACTAGTGCGCCCAGAACACCTCCAGCCAGTGCCCCTGTCACAGCGCCGGACAGGAACCACCCAGTCGCGACGATCGGCCCGACGCCTGGAAGGGTGAGTGCCCCCAGGCCAAGTGCGAGCCCCGTCGCGGCGCCGGCAGCCCCTCCAACGCCTGCTGCCGTAGCCGTGTTGTCGTCACCGCCAGCTTGCTGTCCCAGAAGACCGATCCTCTCGGGCTGAATACCAGCCTCGGCCAAGCGGACCGCCACGTTCCGGGCATCCTCGAATGTCTTGTAGGTTCTGGTGATCGTCTGGACCTGCAGCATTTCGGCCTCCCTGTTGCGAAAAGGGCGAGCCCCGGAGGACCCGCCCACCCAATCCGCACTAACGACGGTGACTAGTGTTGGCCGCCCTTGCGACCTGCTTCCGACGCGCGCTCGCGGTCATTGGCAAAGTTGCCCGATCCGCCACGCTCGGTGCCGTGCGATCCGCTTTGCTGGCGGTCGCTGTTCGACGCGGACTGCTGCCCGCGCTCGTTCTGGTGGCTGTGCTCGCCGCCCTTCTTTCCCGCCTCGCGGGCATTGTCGGGATTATTGGCGAAGCCTTGGTTATTGGCCATCACTCGCTCCATAGGTTGCTCTCCGGAGAGCCGGAGAATCTCGGTTTGAGGTGAGTTGACCGACTGAGCGGTCTTGGAGTGAACGACCCAGGCGCTGGGCTGTTCCAACTTCTTCTCAGTGGTGAGCTCTGTGCTCGGCGTTGCGCTTTCGCGTCGCCGCCGCCTTCTTTGCCGATGCCGATCGATCGGCGGCGCTCCGCTCGGCAGAGGCCTTGCCGCCCTTTTCTCCGCCCTTGTGCGCGGCCGGATGGCCGGTTTCCTTCCCCCGCCCGGAGCCGCCCGCCTTCTTCCCGCCCCCGTCATCCTTGTTGACGGTCGCCCACGCCCGGCGCTCGGCCTCCTTCTCGGAGACCCCGCGCTTCTCGTAGCCCTCGGCGATGTGGTCGGCCTTGCGCTCCTGCTTGTCGGTGTACTTGGATTTGTCGCCCCTTGGCATGGCTGCCTCCAAAATTGGGGGTTAAGCCCTGCGAACAGCATCCAATGACAAAAGTTCCAGACCGATCGGCGAAGCTGCGCCGGCGCTGGCAGCGCCTAGCTGCTCGGCTAAAAGGCAGCCTTGGCCTTGGATGTGTCTTCGCGGAGTTCTCACCAACTCCTCGGCTTCTTTTCTCAACTTCGCCGCCGCGATAGCGCAGCAATCTCGTCGCCGCTTAGCTGCCTGCTTCCAACTTGGATCGCCTCAACGCGGCCAGCCTCCAGGTCGACTGAAATTTCGCGCAGCGCGGTAGCCCAGTCCGGGTAGTCCATCTGATAGGTCGCCATTAGCTCGCCGCCACGCTTGACGTTCTGCCTCAGCACGACAATCACCTCGCCATCTTCGATCTCGCTCATTCTTCCTCGCAGCGTGTCAGCATTTTTCCCGACGGCAGGGCGAAGTAGCACTCGTCCTCGTAATGGACGGGAGTACCGTCTTCGAGCGTGTACGATGTCAGCGAGAGGCCGGGCCATTCGCGCCACACGACGACCTTGTAACGCTTGCCATCGCTGTCCTGGCAAACCTCTGTGTGAAGCGCGCGCTTCACCTGCATGGGCCGCCTGTTCGGTCCGTCGGATTTCCAGATTGCGACCAATGGCGCCTCGCGAACCACCCCGTGGCAGTGAACGAAAGCCTGCAATAACTGGTTCCAATGTGTCGGGCCCAAGCTACTCCGCAATCGCTTTCAGGGCCTTTTCCATATTGAAGGCGGCCGCTTCGCCGGCCGCGGTCACAACGGCGAACGATCTCGCAATCCGCGCATAGTTTCCACCTGGCCGCAGCTTTCTCTCGCTGATTACGGTTACGCCTACAGCGGCTACGGGAGATCCGCCGGTCACTCTGCAATAGCGCTGGTAGATATCCAGAGCATCGGACCGCTCGGGGTCCCTTAGAGGCGATCCGATCGGGGTGCTCTCCCGCAATCCACTGAAATAGGCCTTCGCTGCCGTTAGCGGCCTGAGCTCCCGACCGCTCAACAGCTTGATGCATTTCGACATTGCAGCTCGTCTTAATTCGTCGCAGGCAAAGGGGTGCCGTCGGGCTCGCCAAGCTTTCACAGCCGTGAGAGAAACTTATGCGGAAAGCGGATCAGCGACGATGGGCTGACGGCCCTTCGCGCCCTTTCTGACTGCCGTCGCCACGAAGGCGCGATACTCCGACCAGGTCGCCAGGCGGCGGGAGCAGCCGCCGCAACACACATCGCTGGTGGGCCGTAGGTCCGATGGCACCGCGATACTCGGCGAGCCGCAACTATCGCACCGAAATCCGTCCGCACCCATCACGCCTGTCCTGACGAACCACACCGCCGCTGCAAACTTCGCGGGCGAGCGATGGTTCCGCTGCGCCGGCCGGAACCTCCGCACGCGACGCTCCGTTGCTCCGGCACAGCTTCAGGAAGGAAATCCAGCGATGATGTTCGTCGAGCAAATCAGGGATGGCCAACGGGTGATCGGATCCGATGGAGGTCACGTCGGAACCGTCGACGCTCTCAGCGGCCAGCTCATCAAACTCAAGAAGAATGATCCCGAGTCGGGCGGCGCTCACCACTACATCGACCTGGGGCTCGTCATCGGTCTCGAGGGCGACACCATCAAGCTGATCGTCCCGGCCGCTGAAGCTAAAGAACGATGGTCCGAGGCGGCCGAATAATGGACAGACGCCATTTCGTGGCAGGCGCAGGCGCGGCAATCGTCGCTGGCCCGGCTCACGCGAGCATCGCAGTCGATCGCTTCGGTCCGAGAGGTCCTGGGCGCAGCGTCATCCTTCTCCACGGCTCGGATGGCTTGACCAACGGCGGTCGATACGAGTTCGCCGCGGAGATGATCGCCGCTGCCGGCTACACCGTCTGGCTACCCCGGTATTTCGAAGCCACCGGTGATCGCCTAGCCCGCTACGGTGAGATCAAGACCAAGTTTCCGATCTGGCTCGAAGCGATCGAGGCCATCAAGGTCGAAAGACAGGATCGGTTCGCCGTTGTCGGCTTCTCGCTCGGCGGAGCGTTGGCTTTGGCACTCGCCGCTCGCGACAGCAGGATCAAGGCCGTTGTCGACTTCTTCGGCTTCCTCCCGCCTGGATTAGAGCGGGCATCATTACCACCGACGCTCATTCTGCACGGGGATGCCGACCGCATTGTTCCGTTGTCGAACGCAGTCGCGATCGAGAAGCTGATCAAGGGCAATGGAGGCCACGTCCAGAGCCACATCTATCGAGGCGAAGGACACGGACTATCCGTCGCGAGCTGGCCTGACGCGATAGCGAAGACGCAGGCGTTCTTGCGGGAACGCCTGTGACGGGCTTGGCCGGGAAAGCGGTTCGTGAGGGCAGGCGCCGGTGAAGATTGCCACCTACAACGTCAATGGTATCAACGGCCGCCTATCGGTTTTGCTGCGCTGGCTCAAGCAGGACAAGCCGGACGTGGTCTGCCTGCAGGAGCTGAAATGTCCCAACTCCCGCTTCCCAGAGCGGGAGTTGCAGCAAGTGGGGTATGAGGCAGTTTGGCAGGGCCAGAAGAGCTGGAACGGCGTCGCCATCATTGCGAAGCGCGGCAGCCCACTAGTCCTGACGCGCCGAGGCTTGCCCGGCGATCCCGACGATAGTCATAGCCGATACATCGAGGCCGCGGCGCGCGGAATGCTCATCGGGTGCGTTTATCTCCCCAACGGCAATCCGGCCCCTGGCCCGAAGTTCGAATACAAGCTTCGCTGGTTCGAGCGGCTGCAGAGCTACGCCGAGGAGCTGCTATCGCTCGACGTGCCGGTGGCGCTTGTTGGTGACTTCAACGTCATGCCCACGGAGCTCGATGTCTATGCGCCCGATCGTTGGAGAGAGGACGCTCTCTTTCGCCCCGAGGTGAGGAAGGCGTACGCTAACCTCCTGGAACAGGGTTGGGTCGACGCCGTCAGGCACCTTCACCCCGAGGAACGAATCTACACGTTCTGGAAATACTGGCGGAACTCGTTCGAACGCGATGCTGGGCTGAGGATCGACCACTTCCTGTTGAGCCCCGCGCTGGCCGATACGCTCAAGCGGGCGGAGGTTCGGCGTTCGCCGCGCGGCTGGGAGCACACCAGCGACCACGCGCCGGTGATGATTGAGCTCTAGGCCAACACCGTGAGCTCGTTCGATCGCGGACTGACGGCTGGCGAGCATCCCGCGCACACCGCTGGGAAGGTTCTCCCCTTTTTGTGCGCTGAATTTCGGAGCACCCGGGCGAATCCGCGTTGACAGGAATCGGGCGGCTAGTGTTCTTATTATGTTCTCATCAAAGAGAACGCGATCATGCTCACGCATCCGGCCGTCGTCGGTCCTCCGGCTTTCCTCGCAGTCTACCGGCAGCCAGTCCGCGCGGGCTTCCCCTCGCCGGCCGACGATTACCTGGACGCCCCGATCGACCTGTCGCGTGCACTGATCCAGAACGCGCCAGCGACCTTCATCATGACCGTCGCCGGCGACAGCGCAATCGACGCCGGCATCTTCGACGGAAGCCTGATCACGGTCGATCGCAGCCTGCGGCCGCACGACGGCGATCCGGTCGTCGTCGATGTCAACGGCGAGCGGTCGGTCAAAATCTTCCGCGTGTTCGGGGGGCGATCATGCCTCGCGTTCGGAAACCGCCGCTATCCCGACTACGACCCCGGCCCCGATGCGGACATCGAGATATTCGGCGTCGTTACCAACAGCGTTCGGCGATTCCGTCGGTGACCGCGAGCTTCGCCCTCATCGACGGCAACAGCTTCTACTGCTCGTGCGAGCGCGTGTTCGACCCAAAGCTCAAGGGCCGGCCGGTAATCGTGCTGTCGAACAACGACGGCTGTGCGGTCGCGCGCACCAGCGAGGCTAAGGCGCTCGGTGTCCGGATGGGCGCCCCGATGTTCACGATCCGCGACCTGGTGAAGCGCGAGGGGATCGTCGTGTTTTCCTCGAACTACACCCTCTACGGCGACATGAGCCGGCGGATGAACACCGTCTACCAGCGGTTCGCGTCCGACATCGAGGTGTACTCGATAGACGAGAGCTTCCTCGACGCGACGCCGGTGGAGCCGGAGCGCCGGTTGGACTGGGCCAAGGACCTACGCTCGACCGTCTCGACCTGGACCGGCGTTCCGACCTGCGTCGGCATCGGCCCGACGAAAACACTCGCCAAGCTCGCCAACAAGATCGCCAAAGGCACCCCGCAGCTCGGCGGGGTCTGCGACCTGACCAGCCCCGAGGCCCGCCAGGAGTGGCTCCGCCTCATGCCGCTCGCTGACGTCTGGGGCATTGGGGCTTCCAGCCAGGCCAAGCTCAAGGCCTTCGGCTGCCAGACCGCGGCGGATGTCGCCGCACTCGATCCGAAACTAGCGCGTCAGACGCTGACCGTCGTCGGCGAGCGGATCATCCAGGAGCTGCGGGCGCACCCTTGCGTCGACCTCGAGGCCGTCGCGCCGACCCGCAAGGGCTGCGCCGTGACGCGTTCCTTTGCCGGGCGGGTCGACAGCCTGGAGATGATGCAGGAAGCGATCGCGTCGCATGCCACGCGCCTGGGCGAGAAGCTTCGGCACCACGGGCTCGCGACGGACCACGTCACCGTCTTCTACCACACCTCGCCATTCGACGGCGGGCCCGCGCGCTCGGTCTCGACCACGGTGGATTTCCCAGAGGCCAGCAACGACACGCTGGTGCTTGTCAGGGCAGCCAAATGGGGGGCGCGACGGATCTGGAAGCCGGGATATCGCTACGCCAAGGCCGGTCTCATGACGGTCGACCTGGTTCCCCTCGAAGCTTCGCAGCGCGCGCTGATAGGCAGTCTCGATCGGGAGAAGTCGGGACGCCTGATGGCGGCGCTGGACGCCTGCAACAGCCAGCACGGCCGGGGTGCCGTGTTTCCGGCCGCGGCAGGGGTGGCGAACCAGCGGAAGGCCTGGGCCACCAAGTTCGACCGCCGTTCGCCGCACTACACCACGCGGCTCGGCGACGTGCCCGTCGTTGGTTCGCGCGCCCACTGAGAAGCCGCGAGGTCCGTCGCGAGCCGGACGGGATCGCACCGAAGGGAACACGACCTTGGCCCGCCCGTTCGATCTCCATCGAAAGCGGTCACCATGCTGGAGGATACCATGGGCGAGCTCACACTCACCGACATCGCGGAGAAGATGAAGGAGATCGATTTCTGCATGCTCACGACCGTGACGGAGGGTGGCAAGCTTTCCAGCCGGCCGATGAGCAACAACCGCGATGTCGACTACGACGGGGATTCCTGGTTCTTCGCCTATGATGATGCGCGGTTCATCCAGGACATCAAAACCACCGATCAGGTCGGCCTAACCTTCTCAGGCGACAAGAGCCTGCTCGGCAAGCCAGGCATCTTCATCGGCATCGAGGGCAAAGCCAGCTTGACCAAAGACCGGGTCGCTTTCGAAGAGCACTGGGTCGACGACATGGAGCGCTGGTTCCCGCAGGGCATTGAGACCCCCGGCATCGTCCTGGTTCAGGTGCACGCGTCGCGCATGCACTACTGGGACGGTGAAGACGAGGGAGAGGTCGCGGTCTGACCGCTTCCGCCCAGCGCTGCGAGCTTGCGGTCCCTCAGCCGCCGTGCCCGAATCCCCAGCCTTCGGTTTTGCCGGCGCCGAGGGGCAGAGCTTTGCTGCGTCGAGGTCGACCCGCAGTAAGCAAGCCTGAGCCGAGCATCATGTGAAGCGCATCGCAATGCAGCTGGCCGAGTGGCCTCTTCCTTCGTCCGTCACCTTGGGATCGTCGGTTCGCGCAAAGGGGATCGAACGCGAAATCAAACGTCGACTGCCTTGGGCATGGAAGAAATGCCTGAAGGTCGAAGCCGGCAAGGTAACACTTGATTCGCCGGGCGCCGACGCGGCGGAATTCGACGCGCTTTCAGCGATCGTCGGCGAGACACTGGCCGGCATCGCTGCGTTGCCTGTCCTCCCGAGCGAAGCTGAGGACATTCTCGCCATCTCGTCTCGCGAGCGCCACAAATGGCTCGACGACGGTCGCCTTCAGAGCGCGGGCACCAAAACGGTCAAGCTGCGTGGCCGCGCCAAGGCCGTCACATTCCACGTATTCGAGCCGCGCTTCATTGAGCATGTCCTTGACAGCGGACTGACAGGGATCTGGCGGGAAGAGGATATCGCCGCGGCAGCGGAGAACAGGCGGCGTGCCGCGGGAAAGGCGGCGCAGACCCGCGCGAGCAAACGGCCTCGCAAAGCGCGGAAGGCCGTCAGCAGCCCGAACGACGAAGTCCCGCCGGACCTAGCCGGCTGGGATGAATTCGATGCTGAGGGACTGCTTCGTTAGCGCTCCAGTGGCGGCGCGTGGAGCGACGGCGATCACACGTCGGATGAGCAGCCAGCTCGCGGTTTCAATCAGCCAAAGGTGTTTCGATACGGAGCTGGTTGATTTCCCTGGTCGGCATGGAGTGCGACCCGAGCGGATGTTCGATCAGCGGATCCACCACCACCGGGGTCGCGCACACCTTGAGGGGAATTGCGGCCGCCCGGAGAACAGGAACCTCGGCCTCACCTTGAGGCGCGGCTGCGTGGGCGAACGAGCTCCAGCCCATCGAGACAGCGGCGAGAAGAAGAAGCGATTTCATGCGGAGACCTCGAAAGCTGGGCTGATCACAACCGGCCGCCCCAGTCAGAGTTCCCCTCGCGCGCCAGCGCCATCCGCCGCGGCTCGAAAATTCCTTGGCGGGCTCTGGGAACCAGCGTTTTCAAGCCGCGGTCATGCGCTCAAAGTGGAGGCGAAAATGTTGCGTCTTTCGTTTCTTTCGGCGCTGTTCTCCATAGTGGGCATCACCTCTGTTCTGGCATCCCCCGCTATGAGCGCTCCCTGGGTCGGCGACTTGGCGTGGCTCATCATCGCGGCGACTTGCGTCGTCGCAGTCATGGCTTCCGAGAGTGAGAGCGCCTAACCCACCTGGTGCAACGCGCGACGGCCACTCCGCCGAGGAACCCCAGCGCTACGCCCGAGGGCCAATGCGCGAGCATTGCCACCCGGGCTGACGCCAGACCCAAAGCAGCCGACCACAAAACCGCGGGACGAGCCACGCGGTCACTGAAGAGGGCCGCCACTGCACCGGCATGCATTGCGTGGCCCGAAGGCATCGCGTCAAGCGATCGACCGGTCTTCAATCGCCCGGATCCAATCACTCGGTCAGGCCGTATCTGGTCGACGATCCGCTTGACGGCATGGTGCAAGGCGGTAGTGGCCGCGATAGTCGTCATGAAGCGAACAGCATCACTGCGGGCAGCGCTTTGGCCCGGCGTCGCCAGAAGCCAAAGTGCGCCCCCTCCCAGCAGCACGCGCGCATCGGCTAGCCACCCGAGAGAGAAGGCGACACGCGCACTCGATGGAGGCAGCCGGGCGGCTCGCGTGATTGCGCGATCCATTCCATACACCGGCAGTGCGATGCGCGGCACCAGACGGCGACTCAGCTCTTCTTCGAGCGCGGCTTGCGAATGGACTTTTCGGCGCCCGCGCCGGCCTGCTGCTCGCTGGCATCGCTCAGCCCGTGCCTCTGCATGGCCCACGCAGCCTTGGCTGCGACCCAGTGCTCTCGGTCTCGCCCGTCTGGCTGCCCCTCTTTCAACCAAATCTGGTAAGCCAGCCTGCGGATTTCTGCGTGGTCTGCGTCGTGGTCCATCGGTGTCGTCCCAAGGGTGTTCGCGGCTGAAAACGCCCTCGCTGGACTTACGGTTCCGCCTGCTGATACCGACTTGCCGACGGGTTGCGAATGCGGCGCTGCCCAATCCCTGACAGCCATCTGCCAGAACTTGAGAGTCCCGCTCGCGGGGGCCGTCGCTTCGCGCGCGGCGCCCTTGTCGAGCGACGGGTGGCGGCGCCACCGCTTTCGCTGGACGTTGAGCAGACCGGAACTGGAGGTGAACGGCGACAGTTGACCTTATCCCAGGTGATCGAACGATCCCCGGAGCATTCGGCCGCCACGAAGACCAAATAAGGACGACTGAATTGGCCGAGGAAGAAGCCCCCAAAACTGCCCAGAGACCTTCATTGGGCGGCCCGCGATTTTCTCCTCTGCGTGGCGTGCTCAAATTGCTCGTCGAGGCGGACGGTTCCCGTCTGGCGCTGAGCCGTCTGCGAGCGGCCGTCATTTTGGTCGCGGCTCTGTCGGTCTTCGCATTCCTCGGATATCTGCTGCCGACGCTGGTGTGGTGAGGGCCCAAGCCCCACCCTTCTTCCAGCGACGCAGCGGGTTGTTGTAGACCCGCCATGACGATGGCGGGCTGCTGCTTTGTCGACCTAGCGCGAAGCGTAGTGGACGACGATCCAAGCGATCGCGACCAGGAAGAGCCCACCGATCAACACCGCGAGCACTGGACGACCGAGGAAACCCTGCCGCCCTTCGACGGGCGTCTCCACGGCCGGCTCGATCGTCGAGTGCTTGTCTGCCCGCATCGGCGGGACGATCCCCCCACCGGGGCCTTCACCCTGCCGCTCAGCACGCGCGTTGGCTGCGCGGACATCTGTGTCTTGGCTGTTGGTCATCGCTCATCTCCATTTGCATCTGCTAGGGAGACTGCGTGTCGCTTCTGATTGTTCCGCCAAGGTCGCCAACACTTGCGCTCATCGGATGGAGCCAGCATCCTGCCGGTCCACTATGGAGATGCGTATGGCTACCGGCACTGTGAAATGGTTCAACGAGACCAAGGGTTACGGCTTCATCAGCCCCGACGGCGGCGGCAACGACGTTTTCGTGCACATTAGCGCGGTGGAGCGCGCCGGGTTGCGCAGCCTGAACGAGGGACAGAAGGTTTCCTACGAGATGGTCGCCGACAAGAGGTCGGGCAAGCAGTCGGCGGACAACCTCAAGGCGGCGTAGCGGCGCGGCCACTTCTGCCGGCTGCGACAGCCCGCCTCCATCGGGAGGCGGGCATATTTATCAGGCGTCGCCCTTCAAGACCCACTCCCCGCCCGAACCTTCTCAGTTCCATCGGGAGCACAACACGGCGCGCTCCAAAGGATCGCGGAACATCAATCGGAATGGGCTATCAGCACTTCTCCTGCCAGGCCTCGCGGCCGTGAACAATCGGCGAAACCTTGTCGCCGTAGGATTCCTGTCGGCATTGGCGGGTGCGGTTGGATGCCTCGTCGTCTATAACCTGATGCCTGAGCCCCAAGAGCTGAGGGAGCCGCTTCCGCATCACCTGGCTTCGTCCGATCGCCAGCTGAAGACGTCGATGGGCGCCCTTTTCGGGTCGAACTACATCCCCGGCAACAAGGTCGATACGCTCGTCAACGGCAACCAAATCTTTCCCTCGATGCTGGGCGCGATCCGTGAAGCCCGGCAGACAATCAGTTTCGAAACGTACATCTATTGGCGCGGCGACATCGCGGTGAAATTCGCGGATGCTCTTTCCGCCAAAGCCCGCGAGGGGCTGAGAGTGAAAGTGCTGCTCGATTGGGTTGGCAGCCTTCCCATGGACGAAGCGCTGATCAAGCGCATGCAGGACGCGGGCGTCGAGGTCGTGCGGTTCCGCCCTGTCACTTGGTACACGCTCGACCGCGTCAACAACCGTACGCACCGTAAGCTGCTAATCGTAGATGGCCGCGTTGGTTTCACGGGCGGCGTCGGCATACTCCCCAGCGAAGCCGAAGACATCCTCTCGATATCACCGCGCGAGCGTCACAAATGGCTCGACGATGGCCGCCTCCAGAGCGCAGGCACGAAAACAGTAAAGCTTCGTGGTCGGGCCAAAGCGGTGACCTTCCACGTCTTCACCCCGGGTTTCATTGAACATGTCCTCGACAGCGGGTCGGCGGAAATCTGGCGGGAAGAGGATGTCGTGACCGCGGCCGAGAACCGACGGCGAGCTGCGGGAAAGGCAGCATTAACGCGCGCTGGAAAGCAGGCCGGCAAATCCCGAAACAAGTCGCCAGACCCAGATGGTGGGATCTCGCCAGACCTGGCTGGTTGGGACGAGTTCCAAGCCGAAGGATTGCTTCGTTAGCACTTGTCGCATCGGCGGGAGGAGGCCGGCGCGCTCATCTCAGGGAGCACTGCCAAGCCATCATCCGCCGTTCCCCTTGGGCGGCACAACATGGCGCGGGGCCTTGTTTGGCGGCAATCAGACCAAGGTCGTGATTGCCGGCCCGCCATCTGTCATTGCAGCCAAGCCCGAGATGGTAGCGATCCTATGGACGGGTATAGGCTGCGCCGGCTGCAAGGCGCGGTCATCTAAATGATGGATTGCGGATGCGGAGGCAGTCGCCATATCGAGCGTACGGTTCGCTGACCGCTCCGGCCCCCTCCCGCCGGTTCCTGGTCGCATCCGTTCCCCTCGAGGCTTTTGGCTCATTGCCATGGCTTCTCCTTGGCCGGCTCCCTTTGGGACGCCGGCCTTTTTTCTTTAGGCCAAACGGAGCAGAGTTCGTCTTCGCGCCGTAGTCGGCCGCTCCCTATAACGCCGGTGAGCAACCAGATTGATCCACCCTTGCTGGCTGGTCCAACCCGATCGTTGGTGGACGGCTGGCTTGGAGGCTAGGCGGACGGCATAGTTGGTCCGAGTTGCGCAGTCGCCCGCACGACTATGGCGGGGACGAAGACCTCCGGGGCGGAGGCATAGCCTAGCGAGCCATGCGGGCGCACGGCATTAGTGAAGCGAAACCCCGGGCATCGTCCGGGATTTTTTTATCCTAACAGGGTGAGTGCTGGCCCAAGATCGTTAAATAACGCGGTAACCGATCAAGTGCTTGCAATTCCTCATTTTGGCATTCGAGTTGGTGACACTCTTTGCAAGCATACGGTAGCTAAGCCGTGCCGTTCGGTCGTAACTTTCATTTGTTCCAGAGAAGCTGGAACCGCTCTGCGAGTGTGAACAGAATATGGCCAAACGTTCTGCGTTCATCCGTCAGTGAGATTTTGACAAGCTCAGCTCAAATCGCTCGGCGGCAGAAAGCCGTACTCCCGCGAAGCGTCGCGGCGAGGCGCTCGCGTTGGCCTCTGGCCACCCGACGTTATCCCGAACTCAGCATTCTGGCCCGGCGGAAACGACGAAGGCCGCCCTTGGAGGCGGCCTTCTTGGAGCTTTAACTATCTTCAGGCGTGCCGGGTTCAGACAGTCGCCCCGCCGCGCCCCCGCATGACCTCCTGGAACCTCGCATTCTCGTCTTCGGCGCGCACGAATGCGTAGGTCTTCTCCGTCGTCTCAATCGTGTCCATCAGCGCTCTCGCTGCCCACCTCATATCGTCCTTACGACGCAGGATGCTTGTCGCCAAAATATGCCGAAAATCATGGTTGCGGAGAGCGCGCTGCTGCCTCCAGAATAAGTCAGTGTCGGGCCAATCAATCAAAAGAGCCTTGCTCAGTTCTGTCGCGAGCTGGGAAAATCCCTGCTTGGCCGTACCGTCATAGTTCAGAAAAAACGCGCCACAATCGCTATCGGCTACGCCGGCGAGAATGGGGCGTGCATCGTTCACGTAAAGATCGAAGACGGCGTGACCTCCAAGCTCATCGTCAAAAGTACGCTGAAAATCGATCCACGTTCGACCATTCTTCCAAACTTTTTCAGACAGGCGGTTCTTGAAGAACTCCCGTGGAAGATGGAGATCGATACCGTTGCCTGCGGCGCGAAAATGGCGGGTACCAACCTGACGCAATGTACCGCCACGAAGTGCCATCTGATCCTGGGTATGCAGATACATCTCGTTGCGGACAGCGAGCGCCCACGTGACGGTCCCCTCGGCCAGATGGCGACGCTGCTCGCCCAATCGGCGCAGCATGGTATGCGTTACAGCCTGGCTAGGATTTGAAAGATTGAGGATCGGCATCAAGCTCGCGATCTCAATCGATCGATCGAACTCGTCATCGGAGTAGCTATTGCACATGCTCCGGTATCGTTCGAACGCAGCTTGGCAAGCTGCTTCCCAGTTCGCCTCGATCCATTGGATTCTAGCGCGATCGAGATACCCTGGGATCGGGCTCAGCGTTTCGGCGAGCTGGGGCATCTTCCGCAAAATGCCTTTCTCACGCAGCAGCGTTCCAAACAGCCGCATAGCTGCAGTATCGGTCACGCTCACCGTCCGGCCCGGGATAATCGCTGTTCTTTGGGAGGGGAGCCATATGGCGTAGTCCACAGAGAGCTCTGGAACAAGCGCCAACGCCAGCGACATGTCAGTTTCGGCGATCGCTGGTCGGCCTTCCATGCTCTGGGACAGATATCCCAAAAAAGCTCTGAGCGTTCGCTGATGTCCCTCCACAGTTGAGTGAACCCAACGAAGCCCATCGTCGTAAACACCGTATCGCTTCATGGCGTCACGGCGCCTCGGACCATCGGCATCAGCGATGGCACAGACGATAGCGAACTGACGATCAACGTGCTCGGGCAAGAAGGGCAAAGCGTGTTCAGCTGCCTTCACAAAGGCAGATATCGGCTTCGTCGCTTCGGCAATGAGCTCTCGCTCGATTTCCAGGCAACGAGCGAAAAAATCCTCGTCCGGAAGAGCGAAATCGGTAGGATCCAGTCGCCTCTTGATGCGAGTGCGGAGCGCATTGTTCGAGCGCATGTGCTCTGGAAAACGAGAAAGCAGGACGTACTTCGGCCGCCGCGAACTCCCAGCCATACGGCCGACGAGCGTATTCGGCTCCGCCTTCAGTGCTCGCTCGACAAGCTCAACCTCACGGCGACGATTGGGGGCCGGGCAACCATTTACCCATGCCCCGATGGTCCCTTTGGGAAGCCCTGCCTCTCGGGACGTGGCCTTGTAGGACATCTTCGCTCTTTTGCAGAGCTCGCTGAGTGCCTGGCAAAAATCGTCTGGCAGCCTCCGAGATAGTTCGATCTGATTCAGGCATTGCTGCAGAACGTCCATCTCGCCGTGAAATTTGGAATCCTTGGGCTTGATCGTTGACGCTTCAGCCAGCAGCAGCTTCGCATTGGCCAGATCACCGTCAGGATGAAGCTCGGCCAGCTGTCTCAGTCGCCACTTCAGATTGTCGATCTGAGCGTTTTCGGACTTTGTGCCCAGTACCTCCTTGCGACGCATAATGATCGCCTTCTCACTCAGCTCCTGGAGAAGCACAGCCTCCGGCTCAACTGACGCGATGACGGTCTCGTAACCTAAAGTCGTACCGGCTTTGATGATCGCATCTCGGACCGCAGGCCGTAGGGCGCTTTTTGTGCTGATGCCGATCTGCTCGCAGGCTACGGCAAAATAGGGACGGCCAGGATAGGACGGATGCTGGGGGACCTTCTGTCCTTCTCGCTTCGCCCACTCCTCGACCAGAACGACGCTCGGGATCGGACGCAGCTCTCGGGCTGTCGCAACGATCTCGAAACCGAGCTCGCGCCCCAAATCCGTGAGAATAGCCCGATTTGGCGGGTGATAGAGCTCATGCGGGTCGACCCCCATCAACTCGGCGCAAGCGGGAATGAAGGGCTCTTCCGGCTTTGAAGAACATGCCAAAACTTGAAGCCGTTCAGCTCTGGCTCGCTCCCCCCAAGCCAGCAACCTGCGTTTGGCAATTGGATCAGGGGCGTCTTCGACACCGAACTCATTGTACAGTTCCACAATGCGACGTTCGACAGGTAGCGGCAGTCGGTTGCCCTGAGGCAGTCCGAGCAGCCTACGAACGGCCTTGTAGCTTGGCTCGGAAGGCGTCATCGCATTGAGCGGCATCTTGCCGCCCGTTTCGCGCAGGCTTCCCGCCAAATTCTCGACGCGTTCAAGGATGTCTTTGACGTAAGCCCGTTCTTCAACAGGCTCGATCCCAACCCGCTTTGCCATCGCGGCAATCGCCTCCGGAATGCCGGGCAAATGCAATCGGTTTATTGACACACCGAGTTCCATGGCGAGCGCCGCCATCGATACCTTGTCTTCGACTGTTCGCTGCCGACGCGGAAGGCGGCGCCCTTCTGCGATCAGGCGTACTTCCAGTGCTTCGAGCATGACCAACGTGTCTTGGACCGCTTTCGGTCCGTACTGGACGCGTGGCTTTTTGCCGATCGCCGGAGAGTTGCAGTCGGATCCGTCACATGGCAGCGATTCAGGAACCGCACTTGAAACCGGCAGGGAAGAGGTCGTCGGAAATTCTGGCTTATCGCCCTGTACAATCGACGCAGCGTGTTCTTCCGGTTCGACCGCTCCAATTCGGGCAGCTGCAAAATCGAAAGCAAACTGATCAATGGATTTCAGGGGCCGACGCAAATTCTTCTCTTCGGGCAAATCGATATCAAGACTGCCTCGAGGCTCACGATTGCCGATATAATAATCTACTGACGAAATTCCTTGCATTTTAAGTACCCGCAGCCAAACCCGTGCGTAGGCTCAGATATCCGTGGATAGCGGAATGCGATCGGCGCCGATTTTCTGGCCGCAGAAGGAGCTAGAAGAGCGGTGATTACTTTCCACGCGACCGATGGTGCTTCCGTAGCCGCGGGCGCTTACGAAGCCGTTTGCGACCGGTCAGGTCGACCTTGATAGCAGGAAGTCCGGGCGCCACGACCGTTCGCCATGACGCCGCCAATTCAGCTCCTAGCGGCGCACAAGCCAGCTCGATTGCCATCAAGGATTTGCATTTTGGGTCACCGCGAAGCGCGTCCTTCGCGATAAGCGTCCAAAGCGCATCGAACTGGCGCGGCGTAGAGAAGTGCCGCATAGCCAGCCTGGCCAGAACTCGATTGGTCGAGAGTGGCCGAACGACAGAGCCGACAGGCGCCGAGAGCACCTTCTTCGCAATGTTCACGCAGCTGTCGATCGTTTCGAGAAGCGCATTCGGCCCCATCATGCGCCATGCTGCGAGGAGTCGCTCTTCATCCAACGAAATTGCCAACGCGCGCGACACAACTCTCACGCCAGCCTCCGTTGTGTGAATCAAAGCGCCGGCAGGCGCTGAAGGCAGTTTGGTGCGGCACCGGTCATCGCTGGGTAGCCACACTCTGTATGTTGCCTGCCGCCCGCGAATGCACCTTCAGCCAGCTACGATGCTCGCATCCAAATATGCTTTGAGCCGGCGCGCGCCGGCTTCCGTTTCGATCATCTGGATTGGAGCCCAATCGTCGAAAACGAGGTTGGGGCGATACATCCAGCCATAGCCGCGAGCCGGATCACGAAACCATATTCTGAGGCTGGTATGGATCGTTAGGATCAGCGCCATGCGATCGAAGACGTCCGCAGACACTCCGTCGATGGAGCCTTCCTGCAAAACCGCGAACTGGCCGGATCGTGCGATCCCGAGTATCCGGCACGCTCGGGCGTCATCGACTTTCCAGTTGTGGAATATCTGGAGGGCGGCGCGGACCAGAGCCCTTTTCTCCTCGAAGGTCATCAGGCGACAAGCTCGGCGAACTCGGCAGCCCCCAATACCCGCTTGGTGCGCAGGGCCTCCGCGACTGTGTGCAACTGAGAGAGTCTGTCCGTGAGAAACTCGGAGCAACGACCTTCGATATTCTGAAGCTCATCGTCGATGAGCTCGCGGAACGTCCGCTCATCCAGCAATTCCTCTGCCCGGTCGGGGGCGATCCTTCGGGCCAGGCTCGCGCCCAATCCGAAAGATCCATGCAGCGCGGCTAGCATCCGTGTCGCGACTGCCAGGTCAGCGTGCGAGCCGGTCGATGCCGATCCCAGGACGAGCCGTTCCGCAACCAGCCCGGCCAGGCTGATGGCAACATCGTTCTCAAGGTCCTCGCGTGTCGCGCCGCCCTCCAGCCCGGCAAAGACAGCCCGCGCTCCCGCTGGGCCGTTCCTCATAGCCGAGACGAGTTCAACTCGGCGACCAAAGACTGACGCCATCACCGCGTGCCCAGCCTCGTGAATGCAAACTCGCCAAAGGAGATCGGGCGAGACGTCCTCGCGATTGAATTGATCAAAGAGGTCATCCAGCGCCAAATCTCTATCGGCGCGTCGTGCAGTCGCTCTCGCGCTTCTCACTGACAACTCGACTTCTGCGGCCGTCGACCCGGACGCGAACCGAGCCAGTGTCTCCAAATTCGCACCCGGGAGGTCATCACCCAGGTGAAGCCGGAACATGCCGACAAGGTCGGCCTCGGCGGGGCGCCCAATCTCGAAATGACGCTCCAAGCGGCCTGCTCGCAAGATCGCGCTATCGATCCGGTCGATCATGTTCGTCGCCCCGAGCACGACGACACCTTCGCGGCTATCGTCGATGAGCTTCAGGAAGTGATTGATGATCGTCGTCCAGTAGTCGCGGTTGCGTTGATGGAGCGTGGCTCGGTCCGGGATCGAATCCAGTTCGTCGATGAAAAGGAGGCTCGGTGCTTTGTTGCGAGCCTCGCTGAAGGCATCCGTCATCTGCCGGACGATGTCGTGGATGTAGCCCTGGGTTGTGTTGAACATCGCTCCGAGATTGGTGGTCACCAGGTGCATATTGCAGCTCCGGGCGAGCGCTGAGGCGAAGTACGTCTTTCCGCATCCGGGGGGCCCATGAAGGACAGCAGCGCCACCGATTGCCGACCACTTTAATTGCCCCGCACGGTAGGCTGCGATATCTGCTGCCAGATCGAGGCCCCAAGATTTCGCCTCACCATATCCATGCAGCTCCAAGAGCGTTGGCCCCGCTGACACGCCAGCAGCCGCCTTATCAGTGAACCACCTGTCCAGGTCGACCAGGCGCGCCACTGTCCGCGCTGCATTCTCTCCAGGCCTGATCGCAGCCAAGATGGCGCTCGCGGGCACATTCTGCCCGACGAGCTTCGGCACGCCCGAGACGCTCTTGTTGCCATACGTCGCGCGAATGGTCGCGCCGATCATGGCTGAGGTCGGAGGCAGGAGCTGGACGTGATGATCGACCGACGCCTGAACCGCAGGGCTGATGCGTACCAACCCATTCGAGCTCAGGATCACCAACGATTGTCCAGCAGAGACCGCGAGACGCAAGTCGAGATCCGAAACTGCATATTCCCCCGCCTTTGTGCTCTTGTCAGCCGACACCAGCACGGCACGGCTAAACAAGGCCTTCGCAGCTTCAAGACAGCAATCGGCCCAGCCCCCCGCAGGTACTCCGATGACGATGACCATCATCTTGCGGATCTCGATCTCCCGCCGAAGTATGGCGCCACAAGCTGCCCACAGCATCAAGCGCGGAAGGAGCGCGGCCGGCTTCAGGCCTCCGTTGATGAAGCGGTCCCGGAGACCTTTGGGGCGAGACAAGGTGGCCGTCCCCTCGATTGGCACATCGTCATCGTCGATGAGGAGCTCAGGCAGGTCAGACTCAGACATCTGCTTCGTCCTCGAAGGTAAAATCAGCGAGTTTCCAGAGCCGTGTGCCCGACATGCGGCGGCCAGCGACGAAGTCGGCAGCCCCGAGCTGAGAGTTCAGGTCGACGTCCGTGAGCAGGATCAACCAGCCATCCTCAGGGCCCCGCACCAGGGATTGCGCGGCGCGGAGACGGTCGCGAAGCTGTCGGTATCGAAGCGGCAACGAACAATGCTCTTCGTCGAGGATCTTGGCGCCAGCGAGCACACGCATACGGCGCCCCTCGGTATGGATCGCGAAAGCCTGGCACCCGTCCCTGCGGAACTCATAGATGACATCGCTCTGCAAAAACGGCCGGCCTCGGTGCGCATTCAGGTCCAACAGCTCATTCCTGCGTTCCAGGCTGGCGATGGTCGAGGCGACCATCGCGGCCATGGGCTCGACCGGACCGAGCAGCAGCAGCGCGTCACGAAAAAATTGCTCGGCGACGATCTGATCGGCTTCGTGCAGCGTCGGGAAGCGGAGCGATCGGTTCTCGACCATGACCATGTCGACCATCACCAGGGCCTGGATCATCCGCTGCTCAAGATAAAAGGCGACATCGCCCCGCATCTGATCGTCGGTGCTGACGACGACCGCAACCTGCAAGTATCGCGGAAACTCCCGATTGCGCTCGTGCTTCTTGAGCCGCTGCAGGACGTTCTGGGCCTGTCCGACATAGACTCTGAATGCGTGGTCGCCGGCGGCTGGCGCTATGAGGATATAGACACCGCGGCGGCTGAGCTCTGGCCAGGCCGAGACCCTCTTAAGCGCATCTCTTGGGAAGGTCACCGCAATGGCCGAGCTGTTTGCGAGTCGCCTGACAGATGGGCCTAGCGCGTCCGGGCCTTCGAGTGAGACCTGAACGGCCTTTGGTCGCCTGGGCTCGGGACAGTCGGAATTCATATTCGGCACTCCCGAAGCGCACCGAGCCGCCTGGAGCGGCCGATGCCACGCTACGCAACTGTCAGAGGAAGAAGTGTCGGCTAGAACCAGCCGAGAGACCCAGTCGGAGAATGAGGAGACGTCGGGCCGACACGACTGCCGGGCGAGAGCTCGAATTCGTCTTCGCAAACCAGGATGCCCGAAGCGATCAGCTTCAGGATCGCGTCAAATGAGTCCGCGCTCGCGCGGCAGAGTTTCATGACCTCGCGGATGGTGCACCGGCCAACGCTCCGGACATATTGCCGGACCCGTTCCTCATCCTCGATATCGATTTCAGCCTGGGCGCACCTGGCGAGTTCCAAAGCATTATGCCAGCCGGGTTCCTGGCGCAGCTTCTCGGGATCGACCGCGAAGAGCCACGTCTCCTTTTGCGCCAGCGCGGAGTCGAGTTTGTCCCAGCTGTCTCTCAGGCGAGATAAACGGCTATCCAGCAGCGGATCCGCACAAATGACAAACCTCCCGGCCTGGTGGCGAAGGAAGTAAGCGGCGAGAAAGCCGAACTCACTGGCCTCGGTTGGAGGGAGCTCGGCATGGAAGTCGAACTCGCAGAAGCTGTGGATGCGCGGGTCAGCTTCGATATTGATGAGCAGCTCAAAACTGCCGAGCTTGGCGCAGCAGAACGATCCAGCTGCCTTTGACGACCGCAACTTCATGGCTATGCGCCTTCCAAGCGATAGAACCGTGATAGAGACCTGATCCACCGCATGCTGGGATCAACGCAGAAGATCTGGGACGTTTTGATCCTGCGGCCGTCTCCCAGAAGCGGGTGGCCAACAACGACGCCCTCTATGCATGTCACTTGGTGCTCCGCGAATTTGTGATCGCGCAGAAGCGGTGCCTCTCGGAGCTGCTCAGTGGTGGGCATCCCGCCATCAAAGATGGCAGCCAAATCCCAGCTTAAGGTCCGAAGGAGCTCAATTCTCTCCAGGGCATGTTCGCGTGTCGTCGCATCATTGAAGGCCATAGGGTCCTCGAGGCGTTATAGGACCGACACCAGCATATGGTGCGGTCGACGTGTGTGGATGTGGAGGGGGAGAGCGCGCTCGCCTTGCCCGCGATCCGGACGCGATCCCACATGGAGTGTGGGATTGGCACTCAAATCCTTAATGCAACCGAAGGACTCAGCTGTTGATCAGCAAGGACTGATTAACCCTGGAGCTTGCAGTCTGCCCGAGAACTGCGGAACGTGTCGGGCACTACCAGTGCCGAACGAAGCTCGCGGTTTGCGCAACGCAACGGGTTGGTGGATGGACGGGGCAGCCTTTAAAGCGATGCTGGGCGAGCTGGGTTACACCCAGGCCAGCTTTTCGCGGGCTTATCGGATCCACATCCGGACGGTTGAAAACTGGGTGCGGATAGGCCCCCCAGATTTCCTCGCGCACATTCTCACGGACATGCTGAGGGCATCCATTCCCTCGCCAAACCCAGAAACACCACTAGACTACACGAGCAAGCAAGGCGCCAAGCGGGCGCTAGACCCGTCCCTACGCTCGGTGGTGGACCGCGCCGTGAGAGCCGGCTGGTCGAGGGAGATCATAGCTTCCGCGGCGATCGAGTGGTTCTCAGACGAGTTCCTCACGAAGCGCTGAGGAATTCATGCCCCACACTATCCGTGGGAAGTGTTAAGAAATCGTTACCAGCATTCCGGGATCATATAATGCCCGGGCGGCCCGTTTAGTCTCGATCGCCGCCGCCTGGCCGACAGACCGTTGGACCGTCAGATCATACGAAGCCATGCGATAGCGGTGCACGCGAAGTCGGACGGCTTCTTCGACATTCCAAACGAGGTCGCCGATCCAAGGCAGGACATGTACGCCGGTAAGTTACCTCTCACACGTTAGAGAAGCTCAGTTCTTGCTCGTGAAGAGGTGGATACGCTCCTCACTTTTTGGCTATGCGCTGTTAGGCCGGAGCTGAATTAGGGGGCAGCGCAAGGCCATCCCCAGCCCGTCGAAGCTCGCGAAAAAGAACTGCGCCGTCAATCCTTTTGACCGGCCGAATACATTAATGATATCTGGCGCTTACGGCGCGGTCAGAAATGTACCCAAACCTCAGAAGGTTGTGCCCGCCGGCCGCCGCGATCTCGAGCACGCGCCGCGCGCTTTCCTGACCCTTGACGTCGGCGAGATCGGGCAAGGGCCCGGCCTGACGCGCCACCGCTGGCTCGGGCCTGGCCATCACCTGCGTGCCCTTGAAGTGATTGGCGAGCTGGATCAGCGAGCGTGGCGCCAGGATGTCGATATCGGCCGCCGCCCAGGCCGCTTCCGGGCCCGAAGCCGCCGGGCAGATCAGCCCCTGCCCTTTCGCGTAGGCCGCGATCGCCGCGGGCAGGACGCCCGCGACCGGCGCGATCGAGCCGTCGAGCGCGAGTTCGCCGAGCACCGCATAGCCCGCGAGGGCATCGGCGGGAATCGCTCCGATCGCCGCCATCACGGCAAGCGCGATCGGCAGATCGTAATGGCTGCCTTCCTTGGGCATATCAGCCGGCGCTAGGTTCACGGTGACGCGTTTGGCTGGCAGGGCGAGCCCTGAAGCAAGGAGTGCAGCACGCACCCGCTCGCGGCTCTCTGCGACGGCCTTGTCGGGGAGGCCGACCAGCACGAAGGCGACGCCGCCCGGCGCGATCTGGACCTGAACGTCGACGGCGCGTGCCTCGATGCCTTCGAACGCCACCGTCGCGACCCGCGCCACCATTTCGGCTTCGCTCCCCTGCCCCACGGGAAAGCTAGCGAAGCTTCAGCAGCAACGCAAGAACATATCAGGAACTCAACAGGGCAAAAAAAAAGGGGAGGCAATGCCTCCCCTTGTCGTCAGGCCTCGACGCCGAGGCCGATCTGGCAGGCGACCCCGGTGCCGCCCAAGCCGCAATAGCCGCCCGGGTTCTTCGCCAGATACTGCTGGTGGTAGTCCTCGGCGAAATAGAGCGTCGGCGCCGCGCGGATCTCGGTGGTGATCGGGCCGTAACCGCCAGCGGCCAGAGCCTTGGCGTATTCGGCGCGCGAGCGCTCGGCCGCCTCCTGCTGCTCGGCGTCATAGGTGTAGATCGCCGAGCGATACTGCGTGCCGATATCGCCGCCCTGACGCATGCCCTGGGTCGGGTCGTGGTTCTCCCAGAAGATCTTGAGCAGATCCTCATAGGCGATCTTGGCGGGATCGAAGACCACGAGGACGATTTCGGTATGGCCGGTCAGGCCGCTGCAGACCTCCTCATAGGTCGGGTTGGGCGTCGAACCGCCGGCATAGCCGACGGCCGTGACCCAGATGCCCTCGCCGCTCTGCCAGAACTTGCGCTCGGCGCCCCAGAAGCAGCCGAGGCCGAAGACGGCCTTGCGGAGTCCTTCCGGGTAGGGACCGGCCAGCGGGCGGCCGTTGACGAAATGAGTTTCGGCGGTGCGGATCGCCGTGGGGCGGCCAGGCAGCGCCTCGGCGGCAGTCGGAATCTCGGTCTTCTTGCGCAGGGAGAACATCATTGGCTCCGTTCGTTCGGGCTCGACGCCTATGTAAGCGCCTGGAGCCCGTTCGGACAGGGGTGGGAATGCGGACGCGCCATCACCGACGCGTGACGATGCCGATAGCCTCCTGCGGACGCCGCCCCAGCCAGAGCAACGCGAAGCCGAACAGCAGTGCGGCCAGGGCCACAGGCGAGCGCAGGACCGTCAGCAGGACCGGGTCCCAGAGCCAGGGGTGGATGTTGCGTTCGATCGTCGGCTGGATGAGCTGATAGCGTTCCTGGATGACAGCGCTCAGCACCTCGCCGACCGGCGTGAAGCGCAGACCAGCGTTCGCGATCGACCTGGCACCGTCGATCACCAGCGCGACGAAGCCGGCAGCGACGGCCAGATACCCGATCAACCGGAGAAGAAACCGCACCACCCGCTCCCTGTCGCATCCGCCGCGACAGGCTGCGCCGCGTGCCGTCGGCCGGCATGCCGGCTCAAGCCACCAGATGTGGCCTTGCCCGCCGGAGATCGCAACCGGGTGGGCACGATTTACCGCGATTGTGCAAAACCCTGCATCTCGGGCCTTGAAAGATGGCGGGCCGGCAGTCATAAGCAGCGCGCCGGACAGGTGGCCGAGTGGTTGAAGGCGCACGCCTGGAAAGTGTGTATACGGGAAACCGTATCGCGGGTTCGAATCCCGCCCTGTCCGCCATCGCAGCTTCCAGCACGGTATTCTCCGTTCCAGTTTTCGGGTTGTTTCCTAGAGAGTTAGGGCCGAACTTGGTGCGCACCAGTGCGCAAGCGTCGCCGTCAATCCAGTTGATTATCGGGTATATTTCCGGGTAAATCAAGCACGAAACCGGGTATTTTCGGAGCCCCTGGCTGTGCTGACCGACGCTGCTATCCGCAAGTCTAAACCATCCGACAAGGCTTACAAGCTGGCCGATGGCGGCGGTTTGCACCTTTTCGTCAGCCCGGCAGGCGGAAAATCGTGGCGATTCCGATACGAGATCGGCGGCAAAGAGAAATTGCTGACGCTCGGAAAATACCCGGGTGTTGGAATCGCTGAAGCCCGCACAGCGCGAGACAAGGCGAAGGCGATTCTCGCGGAAGGCCGCGATCCGAGCATCGCAAAAAAGCAGAAGCGCCTTGCGACTGGCCAGCAATCGACCGAGACTTTTGAGGTCATCGGCCGTGAATGGCACCGAACCAACACGCCGCGCTGGTCCGCCGTCCACGCTGACGACATCTTGGCCTCTCTCGTCAGGGACGTTTTCCCGACAATCGGCGGATACCCGGTTCGGGACATCACCGTACCCGATGTGCTGGCGGCTCTTCGCGCTGTTGAAGCCCGCGAATCGTTCGAGACGACGCGGCGCCTGCGGCAGCGCATCGCTGCGATCTTCGCGTTCGCCATTGCGTCGGGGAAGGCAGATCAAAACCCGGCCCTTGTCGTTGCTGGCGCCCTCACCCCATTCGTTCGCGGTCGGCAGCCAGCCGTCACGACGCTCGACGATGCGCGCGAGCTGGTCCAGCGCTTCGAGATGATGTCCGGCCACCCGCTGACCAAACTGGCGCACCGCCTGCTGGCGCTGACTGCCGTTCGACCCGGTGTCATTCTTGGCTTGCCGTGGTCCGAACTCCCGCAAGGCGCGACGCTCTGGACGATCCCCGCTCAGCGCATGAAGCTCGCGCTCCGGTACAAGACCGACACGGCGCGGGATCATGTCGTGCCGCTGTCTCGCCAAGCCATAGAGATCATCGAGGCCGCTCGTACGCTGACCAAGTACGGCCCGCTCGTCTTCCCGAACTATCGCAACGCGCACAAGCCCATGACCGAGGGTGCAATGCGGCTGATGTTGGCGAAGGCCGGGTACAAGGATCGTCATGTTGCCCATGGCTGGCGCTCGACTTTCTCGACCGTGATGAACGAACGCTACCCAAAGGACAGACAGGTCATTGACCTGATGCTGGCGCACTCTCCGAAGGACCAGGTTGAGGGCGCCTATAACCGCGCTCTGCATATCCAGCGCCGTGGCGAGCTTGCGCAGATTTGGGCCGATCTTCTGATGGAGGGTTCGCCCCCTGCTGATCGGCTGCTGCCCGCGCTATGATGCCTTGGCGAACTTGTCCTCGATCCATTTGTCGATGTCCGCTTCGCGCCAGCGCACGCAGCGCTCGGCAAGCTTAACCGGCTTCGGAAAGCGCCCTTCCCTCATCTCGGCATAGATCCAGGACTTGCCGACCGATGTCTTGTGGCTGACCTCTTTCAGGTCGATGAGACGGTTGCCCATCTACTCTTCCCTTGCCTGTATGGGGGATTTGGAGTTGGCATCCGCGAGCACGAATGGCGCCCATAGAGCCATGGCATAGGCGAAGCGCGGTTGAAGCCACTCGCGAACGCGAGGCTCGTCGGCGCGGCAGACGCTCACCTCGTAGGACCAGAGCGCCGCCTTGCGCTGTCCAACGAACTGGATCAGCAACCGACCGTTGCGGTAGTTTGCGTCACCGTTGAACTCGTCGTCCTCCAGCCAATCCCAGCGGACGACATAGTTCAGGTCCAAGTCGCTCTCGCCCATGTTCTCGATGAACTCGGCCCAAGAGCGAACGCTGTGGTGGCAATCGCTAGCGTGGTAATTGCCCACGGTCATGTAGTACGAGTGTTTTGCTTCCCAGAGCGCAGCCGTCGTCAGGGCTTGAGGGTCAAGCGTCATGGCGGGGCTCCCGTCCGATGAGCGGCCCGCCGTAGTACCGAGCGATTGCGCCGCGCGGATACTGCCAGTTCCGGCCGCTACCGCCGCAGTCTGGGCACTCGTCAGGCTCTTTGACGCCACCGAATGACCAGACCGAGCGAATGCCGTGACCGTCACAGGTCGAGCAACTGATTTGCTTGCCGTTCAGCGGAGCGGTCGGAGGCTCTTGGGGAATCTCGCGGATGCCCCCACTCACACTGACCTCCTAGGAGCATTCACCACATCTCCATGAGGCTCGGAGAGGGGATCTATCTCGACCTTTCGCCGGAACATCACCCAGACCGCAAAGCGGATCAGGCAGGCCGCGAACGTGATGGCTATCGAGAGGGCGATGATGGTCGTGCTCATGCCGAGTCTCCTTCCGGCAAAGATGCAAACAGGGCGTCAAGCCATTTCTGGCGGCCACCCGTGCGCTCAATCTCCTCGTCTCGGCTCCGGTGGTTCTGAGCCAGTTGCGACTGGAGATCGGAAAGACGCTTCGTGCGCCATTCTTCGCCGATGGGCATTGCGGGCAGATCAAGCGTGCTGCCGAGATGCCGAGAGGACACCTCAAGCTGCTGGAGCATGAACTGCTTGTATTCGACGTGCTCCCGAGTGGGCGGGCGCCACTTCTCGACCTTGGCCGCCATCGCGCGATGACGCTCCAGGCGCCGCTTATCTTCGGCCTCATACTCACGGTGACGCCGCCGCGCTTCGTTGTTTGCGGCAAGAGATTCCGTCAGCACATCGTCCGCCGACATGGTCGATAGCTTGGCAATTTCCGCCGCGAGCTCCGTGATGCGCCTATCGTAATAGCAGGTATCAGGCTCCAGCTTCGTCGGGATGGGCGCGTCCATCGGGTCCTCGCGCATCATGACCAGGGCACCGAAAGCACGGGCGCAAATCAGCATGTAGTCGCGTAGTTCGGTGACCGAGCCGTCTTCAACCTTTGCGGTGTATCCGGTTGGCATCTCACGCCCCCCAAATCGAGATGAAGGCGCCGACAGAGCCCATGAAGAAGCTGAAGGCGGCGAGCTTGGCTGTGATGGCGAGGGCGTTCATGTCCTTCTCTCCGTAGAAACAGCATCGATCTGCCGTGCGATGGCCTTCAGCTCGCGAGCCGTGACGAGACGGCGCTTCTTCGCTCGGCCCTTAAGGTTGCGAGAGGCGTCCTTGGAGATGACGCGGGATAGGGTTTTGAGCGTGCGGGCCGGGATCATCCGAGCCTCCGAGGTGGCAGAAGCTTGGCGAGGAAGCGCGACGCACTGCGCTGCGGTGGCCTCTTGTCGAAGCCTCGTGATTGCAGTTCTCCGCGCGGCTGATGTGTGCCGGTGTGGCGATCTTGGCGGCGACGGGCCTTCGCGATGTCGGTCACATCGCCCTTGGTCTTCAGCCGGTGGCACGGCCGGCAAAGCGGGCGAAGGTTGTCGTCGCTATCGTCTCCGCCGATCTCCAGCGGGATATGATGATCGAGGTCGTAGCCGCGCTCGTCGGTCGGCTGGAAGCACATCTGGCAGATGCGGTTGAACCGCTCCCAGATGGCGCGCCGGGCGGTGTCTGAGCGCTTACGCCGCATGGCTGGCCTCCCGGTCGTCAGAGAAGACGACGTCATGCTTCGCGCCGAAAGCGAAGATCAGCTCGATCAGGTCCGTCATCTCCTGCTTGGTGAGGTCAGACGACGAGCGGCCGATGTTGACGAAGCCGGTGCCGTCCAAATTCGGAACAGCGCGCAGCTCGCGCTTGAGCGCATCGAGGAAAATCAGCTTCCAGTCATCGGGCTTCAGCGTCAGGCCGTGCCACGGCACCTGCCGGGCAATGTCTGTCAGCATCGCCCACATGCGGTCATTCTGCGGGAGGCTGCGCTTGCTGGCCTTGAACTCGCAGCGGGTGCCGTGCGGCGCCTTCATGACCCAGGACGAGGCGCGCTGGCGAGCCATAGGGCTATCGAGGATGACAAGGGCGCGGCTCATTCCGCGGCCTCCTGCTGGCCTTCCGGCAGGTTCGGATAACGGGCCGCCGCCATCGTGCGGATCACAGACGCTTCAACCTCTCCGAGCTTTTCCTTCAGCTCGTCGGCATTGGCGTTCATCCAAGCGCCAAGATCGTTCTTGGTCTTGGCGGTAAGCATGACGGACTTGTACGTCTCGCCTAGCTTCGAAAGGGGCGCGACCGTTCCGCTGGAAGTGCGAGGAACAGCGGGGGTCGCGTTCCGGCCGGACGGCGCGGAATGTGTTTCGACGTTCTCCTGCGTCTTGTCGTAGAGAGCGAGGCCGAACGGGTTGCCGAAGGTCATCAGGGCGCGCTTCATCGCGTCCGTCTCGGCTTCCTTGATCGCGCTTTCGTGGGCAAGGCCGAGGTCGGCATCCACGCCATGGCCCGCGCCGATACCTTCACGCGCCACGCCATCGACGATCACGCGGACCTTCGCGATGTAGGACACGCCGAAGCCGGCGCGCTGGTTCGGGGGGCGACCGATCTTCCGAGCGCCTTCCGCGACCATGCGGATTTCGAGCGTCTCGCGCGTCCAGGCATCATAGCCGAAGATGCGGTTGGCTTCCGCGATGGCATGCCAGCCTTCGATGTACGAGAGCTTGCGGCCTGCCTGTTCTCGCGACTTGACGTGCGAGGAGTCGAGCTTCGCGGAGAGCTGTTCGATCTGTTCTGGGCTGAAGGTCATTTCACCCTCACGGTGAGGCGCGATCCGCCATTACTGACGACGACGCCGGGGATTTCCTCGCCAGCCTTCACGGCGGCGTTGATGGCGGTCTTGTCGATCTCGCGTTTGATGCGGATGAAGCGCTCGGGGATCGAATCTTCGTCCTCGATGACGACAGACGGAGCCGCTTGGCTTACCGAGATGGTGGCGCTCGGCAGCGTGACCTTCGACAAGCCGGCTGCCGCCATGACGCGCTCAATCGCCTCGCCATAGCCATCGCCACGACGCTCAAGGCGAGCTTTGCGCTCCCTCAGATCGTTGACGGGGACCTTGACGCCTTCGGCCATCGCATAGGCCGCCTCGCGCTCCTGAACGAGCTTGGCGAGGACGTTGTTGATGTCCGTCTCTCCTTCGAGAACGTCGGCACGAAGCGTCTCGTCCTCTTCCAGTTCGGGATAGACGGCGATGAGGTCGCTGATCTCTCGGACGACGCGGAACACAAGCTGCGGGTTCATCGCGCACCCCTCAGAGCCGAGGTGATGAACTCTCCCGCCAGTGCGGCAGCCTTGGCCGGTGACGTGATGCGGGCGTACTCCTCAAGAGCCTGACGGGCAGACCACTCGATGACCTCGGCGGACACGTCGTTGCCCTGATCGTCGATCAGGCCGGACAGGACAGCGCGAACGCCAGCTTCGTTGCCGCCATCGGCATCCCAGAAGCGCTCCATGGCGCTCGGCAGCAGGGCTTCGATTTGGGTGCTCATTGCTTGATCCCCATTTCCATGCGCAGTTGAGCGCAGCGGGCGTCACGAAGGCGGCGGAGGAGATGAGAGCGGGGCTTGTGGGCCTTGCGGGCTCTCTCGATTGCTTGGCGCAAAGCCTCGATCTGAGGACCGATTACCTTGCGAGCGCGCCATGCTCGCCAGAGGATGAGGGCGCGGCGAATGAGGGGCGTCATTGCCGCGCCGCCTCTATGTCCGCCGCCTTGTGGAAGCAGGACATCGCGCCCTTGTAGTGGTCGACGCAGACCAAGAAACACCCTTCGGGCTGCTCCTCGATAATGGCCCGGCAAAAGGTCTTCGCTTCGGACTCATACTGGAAAACTGCCCGCAACTCGGCGTCAGGCAGGGTCTTCCAGATGCGATGCACGGTGGTTCCGTTCTTGACCTCCATCACGCCACCGCCTGCCAGATCGACCGATGCTCAGCCGGCGCCGTGTAGGCGTAGCTCTGGCCATCGTCGGGAAGGGATGCTTCGTACTTGGCGCGAACGCGGGACTTGGCCGAAGCCAGATCGCCGTCGAACCAGCGCTTGGCGAGGGATTTCTCCCACTCGTCAGCGCGCTTGCCGTCGACCCAGACATGGGTGATTTCGAACGAGCCGCCGTCGCCTTCGATGGCGATGCACCAGTCAGCGCAGAGCGCGACGGGGCCGACGTTCAGCTCGCTATCCTGAATTTCGAAGGGGACGGGGGACATTACGACACCCGCCAGACGCGGTAGCCATTGCCTTCTGCGCGGACCGAGTAACGTCGACTATGACGCCTTGCGGAGACGGCGCAGGCCGAACGAATACGTGTCGAAGGCCCCATAAAAAGGAAGCTGTCTCCGACTTGCATTCGAGCGAATGGGTATTTGCTGTTGGCGCCCCGGCCACGCTGATCAGGGAGCGGAACGTTCTTTTCGATGATGAAGGTCTGCGAATAGGCGTTCATGGGCCTCTCCTCGGCTTGTGAGGAGAAGATAGGATAAGTCCTATTCCTATGTCAATAGGATGCGAGAGGATTTTTCCTGCTCATTCCTATTGGGTCACATACGGGAGAATTTGGCGGCGATCCGGCCGATGATATGCGCGTTCTCGTCGAGAATCAGCTCGAACGGCTCATAGCGCGAGTTCAGTGACTTGCAGATGATGCGTAGCGGGTCGGAGCCGCGCACGGGCTCAACTTGCTTGACGATAACGCCACTGCCATCCCAGACGGCAAAGATAGCGCCCTGGCTGGGGTCGCGGTCTGCGCGGTCAACAATCACACGGTCGCCTGAGCTGAGCCCAAACTTGGACCCATCGTCCATCGAGTCCCCGCGAACCGAGATGATGTCCGCCGTGTCGAAGGAGAGGTTCAGCTCGTTGCGCACGTAGGACGGCGGCAATGCCCACTGCGCAATGACTTCCTGCGACGGCTCGCCGCCCTGCTGCCAGTCGCCATCGTCAAGCACCCCGCCGCCATAGGCGCCGCCGCCCTTGACCGCGTATTCCTTCAAATACGGCGGGCTGCCCACAACCAGCGTCTGGGGTTGCGCCTGTGCCTGTCGCAGCGGCGCGCCGAGCAGGTGCTCATCAATGCCGAACATCTCCGACAGCTTGGAGCGCACGTCCTCTGGCAGCTTCTCAGGAATGCCGCGCTTGATGAACTGCTGCATGTAGGCGTGATTTTTGCCGAGCTTCTTCGACACGTCGGAGAGGTTAAGCCCTCGATCCGCGATCAAACCAGACAGCAGCTTACGCACCGAATCCATGCGCACGGGCATAGCGCGCAGTTCGTAGGAACCGCCAATAGGAAATATCTTGCGCAAAGAGGAATAGTCCTATAGATAGGAGGGCATGAGCACGCCAGACGCCTTTCGCGCCGAGATTGAGCGATATCTCGCCATCACCGGCATGAGCCCCACCAGGTTCGGCATGATGGCCGCTGGTGACCCCCGCTTCGTCTTCGATATCCGCAAGAAGAACCGGGAGCCCCGCAGCCAGACGATGAAGCGCGTGACCGATTTCATGTCGCGCCCCATCGCCAAGCCCCAATCCGAGGTGGCGGCATGAGCGGTCAAGCCAAAGACCGCATGGAGCGTATTCTCCATCTCCTGACCGAGATCGACGAGATCAAGGAAGTCATCCGCGAGGTCTACGCGGAGGAGAAGGCTGACGGCGGCGACAAGACCGCCATGGGCGCGGCCATCGCCATCATCCGCAAGCGCGCCAAGCTCGGCGCCGATGTCATCGAAGAGCGCGAAGGCCTCGTCGCCACGTATCTCGCGGCCCACGACGCTTCGCACACGCATGCACGTGAGGCTGCCTGACATGACCATCATCGGCTCGTTCGTCTGCCTCTCCCTTGGCGCCTGCATCGGTGTCGTTCTCGCTGGCCTTCTGGCTGCTGCGAAGGATGACCTCGCATGACCGCCTATCGCTTCATGCTGATCCTATCGTCCAGCCCGGTGGCGTTCTTCGCCATCCGCCTGCTGGAGCTTCGCGGATGAGCATCACCCACCCTCGCGCGGTCCTTACTCCCCAGCCGCTGCGCGAGTGGCGAGGCGGCGTCCTCCCCCGCCGCCTCGCCTGCCATTTCTCCATCCATCGTAGCGCGAACCCCTGCAAGAACCCGCGCCACGATGTCTCCAAGCCGCTCCATGAGCCGTCCTTCCTTCGTCCGGTGACGCCCTCAACGTCGCCCTTCGAAGGACCGCGCACATGGAAGCTCAGACCAACCGCTTGGCTGGATCAGCCAAGGTCTATCAGTCGAGTAAGCCTGACATGACGATAGCCATCCAGGCACGCGCCCATATCGGCGCCGTGCTCCAGTTCGTTGCACCACAGCTCCCGCTCAAGTCGGCATTGCCGAGGGCGGCGGCATTCATCGGCATCAACGCCCGCCGCGCTCGCGCTCTCTGGAACCGGGAAGCCCGCGCTGTTCTCGCTGACGAGATCCACGCTTTGGAAGCCGCTCGCGCCCGCATCGCTGAGCGCATCATCACTCGGGACATCCAGAACCATGCGAACACGATGGAACTCTATGCTGCGCGGCTGGCTAGTGTCGATCCGGAAGGCAATCGGTCGGAAGTGGCTCGCCTCCGTAGGCTGGCAAGCCAAGCGCGCAATTTCCTTGATTGCGGGGAGGCGTAAGCCATGAGCCTCGTCCCGGTCAAAGAGTTCACCGACGCGGCAGACTTGCTCGCCTCAAGGCGGGCTCTCCGCGCGCAGTTCTACGGCAAACCTGCGCCGAAGCCAGCCAAGGCCCCCCAGCCTGTCGTTGTAGCGCCACCTGAACCGGAACCGGAGCCTGCGCCGATCGACGAGAGGGAGCAGGCTATCCGCGACTGGTTGAGCTTGGCCTCGCCGGGCTCCGTTCGGGCCTCCGCCGCCTCGATGATCCTTGATATCGTGGCGAAACATACGGGCTATAACCGCGTCGCTCTCATTAGCGAAAGCCGTCACGCACCGCTCGTCCGCGCTCGCCAGATGGCCTACTGGCTCATGCGGCGACACACCGGACTATCGCTTCCGAGCATTGGCCATCGCATCGGCGGCCGTGACCACACGACCGTCCTCAGCGGCTTCAGGAAGATCAAGTTCCTCATGTCTGAGGATCAGGATTTTGCTGCGCTGATGCGCACGCTCTCCGCCGAGGTCGAAGCCAAGGCGCAGGAAGGGCGCGAGCAATGAAGGTGCTCGTCCTCAACCTCCCTCTGCCGCCAAGCACGAACAAGCTCTACGCAAATGTTCCAGGGAAAGGGCGCGTGAGGACGAAGCTTTATCGGACGTGGTCCAAGACCGCGCTCAACTTCGCGTGGCTCAGCAAACCTCAGGGCGGCTTTCCGAGATTCGAGGGCGCCTTCGATATCCAGATCACGCTCCCGCTCAAGATGCGGGGCGACATCACAAACCGCATCAAGGCCGTCGAGGACTGGCTGAAGAAGCCGGCCGGCATCGTCGCGGACGATAAGCACACCCACACAGCGACCGTAGCGCGCGGCTCTGATGTCGAGCCCGGCTTCTGCCGCGTGTTCGTCTACGAGACGAAGGAGGCCGCATGAGCCGCGTGGAGCACCTGTCCGACTCCGTGACGCTCTATCTCGGTGACTGCCGCGAGATCCTGCCGGGCTTGCCGCGCGTGGACGCGGTTGTGACTGACCCACCTTATGGGCTTGGCGACAAGATGCAGGGCGGTACCTGGGGCGCAAAGGCTGGATTTAAAGAGATGCTGACTTGGGACGCCACCGCGCCTGCGGAGGCCACCTTGCAGGCTCTCGTCGACCATTCAGACGCCGCTGTCTTCTGGGGCGGCCAATACTTCGACCTACCCCCGGCGCGCTGCTGGCTCATGTGGAACAAGCTGAACGCTGTTCCGACCATGGCTGACTTCGAGACGGCATGGACCAATCTCGATCGACCTAGCAAACGCTGGGACGGAAATGTTGGCCGCGTTGAATTTGGCCACCCGACCCAGAAGCCGCTTGCGCTCATGCTTTGGACGCTCGGATTTGTTCCGAAGGCCAAGACAATCCTCGACCCTTACATGGGCTCGGGTACCACCGGAGTTGCCTGCGTTCAGCTTGGCCGAGCCTTCACCGGCATTGAGCTAGAGCCCCGGTACTTCGATATCGCCTGCCGTCGCATTGCCGACGAGCTGAAGCGCCCCCGCCTCGACCTGACGCCTGCCCCACAGCCCGTTCAGGAGGCCATGCAGCTATGACGCGCACAGGCACCTTTCAGTATGTGCGGCATGGCGATGTCGATTCCTTCCACCGTCGCGGTTGGATGATCGCCGCTGACCTTGGCCCAACGCATGGCGCTTGGTCCGTTCTTATGTGGCGCTGCGAATGCGGGGTCGCGCGATGAGTGCTGCCGTGGCCCAAGCGATCCGAGGCATGATGGCCGCTGGCTTCACGCTGGATCAGGCGTTGCTTGCCATCGAGAAGATGGACGAGGCCAAGCGTGGCTCTGCGAAGTCGAATGCTGAGCGGCAGGCTGAGTTTCGCGCCCGTCAAAAGGCGGCCCGTAACGCCGTAACGAGTAACGAGAGTAACGTTACTTCCGTTACGCCCTCGCGCGATATTCAGCACGCGCCTACGCACGCGGAACCAGAACCTAATATAACTACATACCCCACCACCTCAGAAGCTAAAGCTTCTTCGGTGGAGCCCCAGCCGGCCGATTTGCCGCTGACCGGCGAACTCCTCCCCCCCATCGCCAAGCCCAAACCACCGCCCAACGCAGCGAGGGGTTGCCGGATACCGCCCGGCTTCCCCGGCGATGACGAGCGGGACTGGTGCAAGCAAAATCTGGGAATGACCGATGACCACTGCGACGAATGTTTCGCCGAATTCGGAGACTTCTGGACCGGCGTCCCTGGGAGCCGCGGCCTCAAATGCGATTGGCCAGCTACGCTCAGGAATGCTGCCCGCAAGTACGCAGCCCGCCTTCGCCCTCGCCAAGCTTACCCCGCAGGAAACCAACGCTCGGATGGAAGCCTGCTTGGAGCGTATCAGCGGGCGGCGTCCCGTGTTCGGGCGTCGAATGATGTTTCCCGCCAACGGGCCGGCGTATTCGATAACCGAGACGGCGAGCTGGGCATGCACTACGGCATCCCAGCGGAATGAGGCTCTGTCCGCCGTTGAGTTTGCCCTTCGTCCGGCCAGCGAGGAGGATATCGGAGCGGCGCTCTACACGCTGCGGATCATGACCCGAGGCCGAGACCAGCGCACGGACGCAGACCGCGAAGCCGAGGGCATGATCTGGCTGGAGCACCTCCAGCGCTTCCCGGCCGATATCGTCCTCATGACCCTCAAGAACTGGCCGCATCGTCCTGATGGCCAGTGGTGGCCCACCTGGCACGATGTGCAGAAGGATTTGGAGGCCCAGACCAGCGGGCGCCGTCTCCTCGCGGAGCACATCCGCAAGAGCGAGTGCCTGCCGCCACCGGCCAAGGATTTCGAGCCCGACGACAGCCCCGAGGCTCTGGCCCGTCGCAAAGCCCAAGCCGATGCAGCCCGCGAGAGGTTCGGCATCAAGCCCTCGACCGGAGAGACAGTCGTCGATCGTGAAGCCATGCCTGAGGCTCTCAGGGCTGAGCGTGACCGCGAGGTGGCCAAGGCTGCCGCCAAGCTCCGAGATGGCAGCTATCAGCTCTCTGACGAGGCTCGCGCCATCTTCCGTGAGGAGCTTTCGGAGCGCGTGGTTCCCAGCCCTGACGAGCAGTTCGACACCTGGAACAAGGGAGAGCGCGCGGCATGAGTGAGATTAGGGATGGCATTCAAAGATTGACCAAGAGATTTCGCAAAATCACCTCTGATGGTGTCTGGCGCATTCTTTGGGAGAAGGACGCTGGCGGGGGCTGGGTTGAGATATCACGCGTGAAAATCCCGAGGACGTTGAATTGAGCGAGCACGACCCACAGGCAATGCCTCTAGCTGACTTGGTTGATCGCGTTCGCGCTCGGGTTCAGCGGCGCCGCGCGAGTAGCGAACCAGCCTATTACACGTTCCACGACGCAGCGGTGGACGAAGCTCTGCTGGAGGAAGTCGGGGTACTCAGGCTCAGCGCTATTGAGAGCACTGGCCAGAACCTAGCGGATGCCAACTCCAAAAATCCTCTCATACCAGGAGGGCGGTAGGGTGAGTAGGCGCGACATGATTTTCTGGCTGGGCTTTTGGACGATTGTCTGCACCAGCCTGACGACCTGCACGATTTTCGATCCAAGCCGAAGAGATTCCTCCGTCGAGTGTGTCCGTGTTGGCGGCACTTGGCAGAGCGGCGCCTGTCGTAAGCCCGATCCCACCACCCCCAACCCGAACAGGAGCGAGTAGCATGAGGGTGTACCGTCTCGATGAATTCAGGAAGCTGCCGGAAGGCACGCTGTTCTGCGAGGCCGAGCGCTGGTCGTTCGGCACGCTCCATGTCAAGGGCGAAACACTGGAGCGGGACTTCGTCCAGCGAGATCTCCAGAGCATTGCGGCATACGACAGCGGCGAGTGGTTCAACCGCCTCGACGAGATGCTGGAAAGCGGAGCGAGCTACCCAATCAACGATGCTTACGGGCGCGACGGTTCTTTCAACGAGGAAGCTTTGTTCCTCGTCTTCGAGGCGGAAGATCTGCGCGAACTTCGGCGCGTCATAGACGAGGCGCTGGAAGGTTCTGGCAGTCAGCTCGCGGATGCCACAAAAAAAGATCTCCTCCCATGACGAGCGCAGAGAGGGCGAAGGAGCTGCTGGCAAGCCTTTTGGAGGTTCGCTGGCCGTCTGAGGCAGAGGCTATCCCCCTCATCACCCAAGCCATCACCCAGGCACAGAACGACAAGCTGGAGGAGGCGGCGAAGCGCATCACGGCTCGCATTCTGGATTTCGAGGATAGCGACACCGACCCCGAATTCGATGTGACCGACACCGTGGTTGCCTACGAGCTTCGACAGGTTCGCGACGACATCCGCTCCCTCATCGAAAAGGACTGAACCATGGCGAAGGCAGGCCCGGCCACGAAGCAGAATGTCCCCCGCTATCCCAGCGGGCAGATCGTCCACTCCTACCGCGAGCCCAAAGCGGAGAAGCCGGAGAAGATCATGGCTGTCGCCCTTGCCCAGCCCCATCGCAGGGGCAACGCATCGCAGTTCGCAGGCTACGCTTTCGGCCGTCTCTTCCTCGGCGGACAGATCGACAGCCGCCAGCATCGTGCAGCCGAGATATACATGACGCGCACCATCCGCCACATGAAGCATATCACCGGCACGCTGCCGAACTTCACGAGCCCGCTGGCCAACATGGTCAAGCTGGACCTGGAGTTCCAACGCGACCGCGATCCTGCGCCAACAGACAGCCGCATCGCAGACGAGATCATGCGCACCGAGGAAGAGCGCACAGCAGACATTCGCTCAGCCTATCGCGAGCTGCAAGACGCCTTGGCCGATGTCGGCATGCTCTACGATGGCAACCGCATCTTGACCCGCATCTGTGTCAGTGACCGTGATCCTACGAACGATGTGGAGCTAGGCGCCTTCCGCTGCGCTCTCAATGTCATCGCCAATCGCCTCCGCCTGTGAATGCCAAATGGCACCACTTGACGATAATCATGCCATCGGCTACTGATTTGCACAGTGAGGTTTTGCGCCCGTGTCAGAGATGGCCGGGCGCTTTCGTCTCAGCGCTAGATGCCCACGCTAAGTTGCCGTGCTCGTGCCTGAGCCGGTAAAGAATTTCCCGCCCGGAGCCCCAAAGGCTGCCGGGCTTTTTGTTTGCAGTCCCTCAGACGGACAGAGCCCCATGACCCTTGAACAGATCACCCACGACCTCGCGTCGATCGACCGCGTCGTCTATCGCACGGACCTGCTGCGAAGCGGCATTCACGGCTGGCAGCTCGGTGGCTCTGGCACGGCGCTCATGCCGACGCTGGTTTCGTTCAAGCTCGATGAGCCGTTACCCACGGCCGAGGAATGGGCCGCCAAGCTCGCGGGTATCAAGGCCAAGCACAAGCCTTCGATCATCATGGCGGGGGCTGCGTGATGAGCATGAGGGTCGAAGGCGACAAGATCGTCGTGGACTTCATCCGGCTCGATTTCGTGAGAGGTGACCACAAGCGCGTCATTCGAGTGCTGGATCGAGAAGAGGCATTCGCGAACAACGCGCTTTACCAGCACCTGAAGGCCAAGAGGCGGAACGATGACCGCCGCAGTTAAAAAAAGCGCCGCAAACCTGCCCGGCCCCGGCCCCGGCCGTCCCAAGGGCGTGCCCAACAAGACCACAGCCTTGCTCAAGGACGCCATTCTTCAGGCCGCTGAGAAAGCTGGCGATAAGGAAGGCCTCATTGGCTATCTGACCACGCAGGCAAAGGCCAACCCCGGTCCGTTCATGGCTCTGTTGGGCAAGGTCTTGCCCATGCAGGTGACAGGCGAAGACGGCGGCCCGGTCCAGATCGCCTTCAAGACCGTGTACGAGCGCCGTGGAGATTGAGCGCAGGGTCCGCTGGTATCAGCAGGCCTTCCATGAATACCTCGTCAACACACCATCCGCGCGCGCCATCGAGATAGCCCATCGTCGCTGGGGCAAAGACGAGATCGTCCTAGGCGCCTTCTGCGAACTGGCACACAAGCGCATCGGCTCGTACTGGCATTGCCTGCCCGAGTACAACCAGGGCCGAAAAGCCATCTGGACCGCGATCAACGCGAACACCGGCAAGCGAAGGATTGACGAGGCTTTCCCCCCTGAGATCAGGGAGAACACGAACGATACCGAGATGTTCATCCGCCTCAAATGCGGGTCGACATGGCAGATCATCGGCTCGGATCGGTATGACGCCACGGTTGGCGCTGGCCCTGTCGGCATCGCCTATTCGGAATGGGCTTTGGCCAACCCCAGCGCATGGGCCTACCACCGGCCAATGCTGGAGGAGAACGGCGGGGTTGCGGCGTTCATCACCACGCCCCGCGGTCGCAATCATGCGCACGCCATGTACCAGATGGCGAAGGACAACCCGCGCTGGTTTGCCGAGATATCGAACGTGCACCACACGGGCGCTCTCTCGCCAGCCCAGATTGAGGAAAGCCTGGCCGAGTATGTCGCAATCTACGGCGAAGACCTTGGCCGAGCGCAGTTCCAGCAGGAATATGAGTGTTCGTTCAATGCGGCCATCCTCGGAGCGTTCTACGCCCGCGAGATGCTGGCGGTTCGCAGCGAAGACCGCATTCAAGAGGTTGAGCCGATCCCCGGCAAGCCCGTCCACCGGGCATGGGACATCGGCGTAAGAGACGACACGTCCATCTGGTGGTTTCAGGTGGTCGGCATGCAGATCCTTATCCTCGATTGCTATTCCGCATCAGGCGTTGGCGTGGATCACTATGCCGAGGTCGTTCACGGCAAGCCTTGGAAGGGCGGCTACGACTTCGTTCCTCACGACGCCAAGCAACGCGTCTGGGCCGTCAGCGGCGCGCCGCAGCGGCTGGAGGCCATGATTGCCCACGGCCTGAACCCTCGCCTTGTCGCTGATGCGAGCAAGATGGACGGCATCCAGGCCGCTCGCTCGACATTGGCGCGCTGCGTCTTCCACCCCCGTACCGAGAGCATCGGCATGGCAGCGCTGGAGCAGTATCGGCGCGAATGGGACGACGAGAAGAAGACCTTCCGGGCCTCTGAGGTCCACGACTGGACGAGCCATCTCGCAGACGCCTTTCGCTATCTCGCGCTGTCGTGGCGCTCGGTTCCTGAGCCCGCGATCGACATGACGCCGAAGATCAAGCCCGGCCAGGTGCGGTTGCCCGCGCCGCCTGACCACAGCACGGCGTCGCGCATCCGACTTTAGGACATCCGCATGACCGATGAAGCTCTAGACGACGAGGTGGCTGACGACGCCACCGATCCGAAAGAGCCGAAGAACTCGAAGCCGTGGCTCGACATGATCTGCGAGGCGGAGCGGGTCTATAGCGATTATCAGGATAAAGCCGATAAGATCGATAAGCTCTATGCCGATCTCGACAGGCTTGGCAGCGTCACGCGCGACCGGCAGTTCCAGCTTTTCTGGGCCAACGTGTCAGTTCTTGGCCCTTCGATCTACGCCCGGCCGCCTGTTCCTGTGGTCGTGCCGCGGTTCAAGGATCGTAAGCCTCTCCCGCGTGCTGCATCTGAGATGCTGGAGCGCTGCTCTATCGTCTCGTTCGAGCAGGAGAACATCGACGCCATCATGCGGCTGGTTCGCGATGACCTGACCGTCATTGCCCGCGGTGCGGCATGGGTTCGCTACGAGACGAAGAAGGAAAGCGGCACCAACAGCGAGCGCGCATGCATCGAGCATGTCGACCGCCGCGACTTCCTGCATTCGGTCTGTCGCAACTGGAAAGAGGTCGATTGGGTCGCCAAGCGTTCCTGGCTGACGAAGAAGGAAGCCCGCAAGCGCTTCAAGAAAGCGTCCGGCGATGCCTACCAGAAACTGGAATATGCGGTCCGCAAGGACGCTGACGACGGGATCGACGACAACAAGCTGAAGGCCGGCATCTGGGAACTGTGGTGCCGCTCTCAGAACAAGGTCGTCTGGGTTGGCGAGGGCAGTGAGAAGTGCCTCGATGAGGTGGAGCCGCACCTGAAGCTGGAAGGCTTCTTCCCGTGCCCGGCCCCGGCCTATTCGACTGTCCAGCGCGGCACGCTCATCCCTGTGCCGGACATGGTCTTCTACAAGGACCAGCTGGAGGAGATCAACGAGCTTACCGGCCGCATCCATGCGCTGTCGGAGGCTATCAAGGTCAGGGCAATCTACCCGGCCGGCGAGCCCGAACTAACAGCTGCTATCGAGGCGGCCTTCAAGTCCACGGACCCGAACGCGCTCCTGATCGGCATTGCAAGTCTGCCGATTGGTCAGGGTAAACTGGCCGATATGCTGGCTTGGCTGCCGGTCGAGATGATCGCCAAGACGGTCGCGGAGCTTGTCGAGCTTCGCCGTCAACTCATTGATGACGTGTACCAGATCACCGGCCTCAGCGACATCATGCGCGGCTCGACCGTGGCATCCGAGACGCTCGGCGCTCAGGAGTTGAAGAGCCAGTACGGCTCGATCCGCATTCGTGACCGGCAGGACGAACTGACGCGATTTGCCCGCGACCTGACCCGCATCACCGCGGAGATCATGGCGGAGAACTTCCAGAGCAAGACGCTCATGGACATGTCGCAGATGGACCTGCCGACCGACGCGGAGATCGCCAAGCAGGTCAAGCCGCTGGAGCAGCAGGCCCAGCAGATGCAGGCTCAGCTTCAGCAGGCCATGAACGACCCAGAGACGCGGGCCATGGCCGAGCAAAACCCGGAGCAGGCTCAGCAGGTCATCGGCCAGGCTCAGCAGCAGTTGCAGCAGCTCGGAGAGCAGATCGGCAAGCTGAAGAGCACTGTCACGGTTGACGCGGTGATGAAGCTTCTCCGCGAGCAGCGCCTTCGACCCTTCGTGCTCGACATCGAGACGGATTCGACCATCGCGCCGGATGAAAATGCGCAGAAGCAGCGTGCGACCGAGTTCATCACTGCTGTGGGTGGCCTGCTCAATCAGGCCGCAGGCGCCACGCAGGCGTTCGGCCCTGGCATTGCGCCGCTGCTGGCTGAATCGCTCAAGTACACCGCCAGCCAGTTCCGCGCCGGGCGTCAGTTGGATGGTGCGATCGATGAGTTCGCAGACCAGATGAAGCAGATGGCCGGCCAGCCGAAAGCCGATCCTGAGGCCGAAGCCGCCGCTGCTGCCGCCAAGGCTCAGGAGGCCGAAGCGCAGATCAAGGCGATCAGCACCAAGGCGGACGCCGCTGCGAAGGAAGCAGACGCTCAGGCCAAGATCATCAAGGCCAACAGCGACGCTGCCGACGCCGACCTGAGTCGCCGCGTGAAAGAGCAGCAGGAAATGGACGCGTCGGACGCCCGTCGCACTGAGATGTCCGAGAAGAGCGCCTTCGCGAAGCAGCAGAGCGAGCAATCGGCGCAGGAGCACGGGCAAAAGATGGATCTGGGCCGGCTTCAGATCGAGAAGATCAACATGGAAATGGGCCGCATTCAGGTTCAGACCGACGCGACGATTGCGACGACCGAAGCCAGCATCGACGCAACCGCAGCGAAGACTGACGCAGGCATTGCCGCCACGCATGCCGGTATCGAGGCAAAGCAAGCTGCCGCGGCGGAGGCTCGACCGTAATGGGCTGGCCGGTCGTCATCGTCAGCAGCGGCGGGTTGCCAGTCACTGAGTCGACGAGCGGCTTTGGCACGCCCGTTGATGTCGCCGCGAATGGCTTCGGAACGCCTGTGACGGTCGTTGCGTCTGGCGGGTTGCCGGTTGTTGGGTCGGGTGGCGGAACGCCTGTCGGGCCGAGCGCGGTGGTTCTGCCGACGCCGCCATTCACGAGCACGGGCCTTCTGGCCTGGTACGACAGCGCGAAGACGTTCACTGACAGCCAAGGCGTCACCCAGCCATCGACGACGAACGACAACATCGGCTTCAGCACGGTTTCCTCTATGGAGGATTTGTCAGGCAACGGCTTCGGTATCATCAAAGGCGACAAGTCCCTTCAGCCGTTAAAGGGGGCGAGCGGTGGCCCCGTCACCGACATCGCCTCGCATGTGCTATCGCCCCTGAAGAACTCGCTGATCAACGGCAAGAGCAAGCTGACCGTATGGATGAGGGTCAAGCCGCGGTCGGACCTCGCCGTAACCGGCTCCGCTCGCACGCTCGTTTACGTGTCCAGATCGTCGTCCACATCGACGATCAGGATGGCGATCTCTCTCACTGGGTCTACCACCGGGCGCCGCGTCTTTGCCGATTTCGGCATTGCCGACAGCGCCACGGCCGGCGATAGCCGGACCACGACGAACGCCAGCGGGCCTCAGTTGTCTAACGACGCCTTCAACTACCTGATCGTTGAGTTCGACCTGTCCGTTTCGCCATGCACCTGTTCATTCTATCTAGGCAGCACGACGGCGGCATATGTCGACAATGGCCTAGTTCCGGTTACGGGCTCCGCGCCATTCGCGTTCGGGGCTTCAGATAGCCTAATCATCGCCTTCGGTGACAACTCCGGTGGAACTCGCCCATCCCTATGCGAGATCGACCGAATGGGCTTCCGCGACGATATCGGTAACGCCGCCTACCGCCAGTCGCTTCTCGATTACATGGGGGCGCCCTGATGGTTCAGTACGTCCGCCCCGCGCAGGCTTTCGCTGCCGTCTCGGCCGCTATCGCTCAGAACGCATCGCCTGAAGCGACCGATCTGCGCAACCTGCATGCTCGGCTTTGCGCCAGTCTCGGTGTCCCAAAGGGCACTACGCAATATGGCCTTATCCGGTCGCTGAACACCAACGAGCGCACGCTTGCTATCCCGGATGCAGTCTATGCCGCTGCCGTTCTGGCCGGAGTTGATTTCTCGGACGCCCGCTATAATTCGACGACGGCAGAGGGCTCCTACATCAACACGTCCGAGGTTCCGCCGATGTGGAACCCCGGCGTGCACCGGCAGGTCATCGTCCGCGACGGCAACAGTCTGCTTCAGTCAACGATCGGCGCCGGCACTCACACCGAATTCAATGATCCTACGAAGCGCATGTGGTCCCAAGGCGTGGTCAGCTCGGGGACGGGACTGACCGCCTTCGTCACGCCAAACTCTTCGACGCTGTTCAGCTACGCTCCTACAGCAACGGCTCCTCGTGGCCCTGAGTATGCCTATACCCATCGCTGGGCACATGAGAAATCCCGGCTCCAGTACAACATGGGCCGAGACAGCGGCCGGCTGCTGAACTACGGCGCTTATACCTATTCGCAGGGCTACAACATATTCGACAACTTCGAGCAGCAGGGAAAGCTCGTGGTCGCGTCGGGCCAGCAGCTCGTTCTCGACCTCTTCATGGCGATGTCGAACGACCGCAAGTATGCCGACGACAACGGCAACCCCGGCATGGGCGGCGCCAGCGGCACACCCAACATGATCGACGACGTTCTGATCCCGTTCCTGGCGAAATGGAAAGCCGCCTATCCGAACTCGATCGTCTGCTACACGACGGAGGCCGCTCGATCGACCGCGACCCAGTTGAACGCTGATTTCGACGCCGCCGCCGATCGGATGATCGCGCAGAAGGCGACGCTGGGCATCGACCATATTCTCGACAGCCGACTGATCGATGTCGCGGGCGCCAAGCCCTTCTCGTGCAAGGTGCCCTCGAACTCGACGAACAGCACCTATTATCAGAGCGATGGCGTCCACTTCACACCCCTGACGCCACAGATTTACGGGCCGTACTCCTCCGCCATGTGGGACAAGGCCCTCGGCTTCACGCCCGATCCTGCGTACGCGGCGGCGATCCGCTGAACCCATCACCCGTTGCAGGGCAGATAAGCCTATGACCGAATACGCATGGTTCGATCTCGGCGATGGCCGGGAGATCTATCGTCGCGTTGAAGACGGCCCGGCGCCGAAGCGCTCGCATCTCGCATGCCCCCGCATCGCCAGCGATGCCATGGAGCCGGTTCAAAGCCAGCTCGACGGCAAGTTCTACGACAGCAAGTCCGCTCTGCGGGCCACATACAAGGCGGCTGGCGTGATCGAGGTCGGCAACGACCCCGCACGCCTCCGCCCGCGTCAGAAGCCCAAGATCGATCGCGCAAAGGTCCGCGAGACCATCGAGAAAGCCACGGCGCGCTTTGAGCGGGGGGAGCGGGCATGACCTTTTACGGGGATTTCTGCCCGAACTGTGGGGCGATGCTCCATACCTTCCTCTGTGAAGAGGTGCGGGTGAATTGCCCTAAGGCTGAAAATGCCCTGAGTTGGATTTCGCATGTGCTGCTGGATGCAGTGAAACAGCCCGAAGAGACCGCGAAGTACGAGGCACCTATTCGGTCGCCTCTGCCTCGCCCGCATATCGCCTAACCACACTCCCTCAGACGGAACCCCCACCATGTCGGATATTGATGCCGGCGGCGCAGTCGCGCCCGTCGATAGCGCCCCTGTGTCTGCTCCCGAGGCTGAAGCGGTCGTCACCCCCAACCCGGTATCGACCGAGCGCGAGCCTGCTCCTGAGCCTGCCAAGGCAGAGCCCGAGAAGCCGCTATCGACCCGTGAGGCACTGGCCAAGGCCGCCGAGAAGGTCAACGCGACCGAGAAGCCTGCCGACAAGCCGGCGCCGGTCAAGACGGAAGGCCCGGCCCGCGACGACACCGGCAAGTTCGCCCCGAAGGAAGGTGATCCTGCGAAGGCACAGGAGCCCGGCAAACCAGCGGAGGTCCCGAAGCCTCAGGCAACCGCGGCGCAGCCTGCCAGCGACGCTCCTGCACGGTTCTCTGCCGACGCCAAAGCTGCATGGTCAACTACGCCTGACCCGGTGAAGGCCGAAACCGCCCGCGCCATCAAGGAGATGGAAGCGGGGATCGAGAAGCACCGCCAGACGGTCGCTGAGTACGAGCCGGTTCGCCGGTTCGCTGACATGGCCAAGCAGAGCGGGACGACGCTCGACGCGGCTCTGGAGCGCTACACCAATCTGGAGGGTCTGCTGCGGCAGGACCCGATCCGCGGTCTTCATGCCGTCTGCGAGAACATGGGACTGTCGCTCCGCGATGTTGCCGCTCACATCCTCGGCCAGACGCCCGAACAGAATGCATCGCAGCAAGACGCCACGATCCGCGAGTTGAAGGCCCAGATTGCCGGCCTGACGGAGCAGATCGGCGGCGTCACCAAGACTTTCAGCCAACAGCGCGAGAACCAGACAACCGAACAGATCGCGGCGTTCGCTGCGATGCCTGAGCACGCCCGCTTCGAGGAACTGGCGGACGACATCGCCTTCTTCCTCCAGTCCGGCAAAACCACCGATCTCGCGGAAGCCTACAAGCTGGCCGAGCGGCTGAACCCAGCCCCGCTAGCGGCTCCCGCACCCGAACCTGAGCCGAACCCGGCTCCGGCCCCAGACCTGACGGCTCAAACCCGGAAGGGCTCCCTCTCTATCACAGGCGCTCCAAGTCCCGGCTCAAACCCGGCCAACCGACAGCCCTCTTCTTCCATCCGAGACGCCCTGAAGAAAGCCATCGCGGCATCGGGGTAGTCCAAAACATGGAGGGCCATCATGGCTCTAACCGCAGTCGAGAAGAACCAGGAAATCCTGTCTCTCGCCCTGGAGGATCGCTCCAAGGGCTATCAGGATCTGGTTTCCAACAGCAACGCTCTGCTCGCCGTGCTCAAGCGGAAGGGTCTCTGGCAGACCTATTCCGGCCCGCGCATCCGTGAGCGCCTGCTCTACAACGAGACCGGCTCGGCCGTTTGGTACAACGGCTATGACTTCCTCAACCCGGTCCCGGTCGAACTCTTCAACGATGCCGAGTTCACGCCGAAGATGGTCGCTGTCGCGGTCACCCTCAGCAACGAGGAGATCCTGAACAACCAGGGCACCGCTCAGCTCATGGACGTGATGGAGGCCCATATCTCGGCAGCCGAGCAGGAACTGGAGGACGTGGTTGACGCGTCGCTTCACTCCAATGGCACCGGCTTTGGCGGCAAGGAACTCGGCGGCCTTCAGCTCGCAGTCCCGACCGTCACCAACGCCGGCACCTATGGCGGCATCAGCCGCGTGGACAACGCCATCTGGCGTACCTCGACCTTCGACGCCAACTCGTTCTTCTCCGGCGCAACGCAGGTCAATTCCACGACCATCCGCCCGATGCTCAACCAGATCATGACGCAGCGTTCGCGCGGCAAGAGGGGCGCCGATCTGCTCCTGATGTCGCCCGAGCACTATGCGGCCTACGACGCCGCTACCGTCGCGATCCAGCGCATCAATGACGAGACCGCTCTCGGCAAGCTCGGCTTCCAGACCCTGAAGTACTTCGGGGCGGGGCGTCAGGCCGAGATCGTTCAGGAAGGTGGCATCGGCTCCAACATGCCGGCGAACACCACCTATGGCCTCGAAACCGCATCGCTGCGGCTTCGCTACCACCCGGAGCGCAACTTCGACAAGATCGGCGGCAAGTTGATGCCGATCAACCAGGACGCCGTCGTTCAGTACATCGGCTTCATGGGCGAACTCACCATGGTGAATCCGCTGTTCACCTGGAAGCTCTACGATTCCAACCCGGCCGCTTGAGGAGGAAAACTCATGGCTTACGTTCCTCACACGCCGCATCTCGGGTTCCCCCCGATCGCGGCCACCCTGCCGGCGTCCTCGGCGGCCGGTCGCTCGACCCCCGGCCCGTGGCTCGGGGATATCATCCGGGCGCAGGACCCGGTCTATGGCACGGGCGAATTCATCTATCTGGCGGGCGCGGCCAACACCGCTCTCGGCTCGTGGGTGACCTACAATGCCGACGATTGGTCCACCACGCTTCTGGCGCCTGACGCCATCGGCCCGGTTGCTGTCGCCATGTCCGCGAATGTTGCTGGCCAGTACGGCTGGTATCAGATCCAGGGCAAGGCGATCGGCAAGGTTCTGACTGGCTTCGTCGACAACGCCAACGTTTACGCCACGGCCACGGCCGGCAGCGTGGACGATGCTGTCGTGGCTGGTGACCGCGTCAAGAATGCCAAGGGCGCTTCGGCCATCGGCACCCCGTCCGCGGGCTTTGCCGAGTTCGAGATCGCCCGGCCCTGGATGGACGACGCTGTCGCCGCCTGACGCCTGACATCATCCTTCAACACGGCCCGTCGCGGGGAACTGCGGCGGGCTTTTTGTTGCCCGCAATCCCTCAGACGGAGCCCACAATGTCCGATACGTCCAATCTCCTCGTGCCGCGTTTCTACATGCACACCACGCAGAATGAAGCGAAGTCGCGCGAGGCCGGCCGCCCCATCTATGACGAGATGGAGGTCTGCGAAGTCCGCATGGCCGCCAACAAGCAGACCGTGGGCGTCTTCCCGGCTCACGAGGTCTTCAAGCGAGTTCACCGCAATGACGGCTCGTCCGAAGAGCTGACATACGCCATCGCCTTCAATGAGCAGTACAAGAAATTCAAGGCCAATGAGGCTCAGGATCTGTCTGGCACGCCGCTGAGCGAAGCCCCGTTCCTGTCGCAGGCCAAGCGCCTCGAGCTGAAGGCGATGAACGTCCACACGGTGGAGGCTCTCGCCGCGGTCGATGGCCAGCCGCTGAAGCAGCTCGGCATGACTGGCCGCGAGATGAAGAACCAGGCAATGGCCTATCTCGCCAAGGCCAACGAAGGCGCCGACGTGACGCGCATCGCGGCCGAGAACGTCGCCATGGCTGCGGAGCTGGCCGAGATGCGCAAGCAGGTCGAGGAGCTGACGGCTGCCAGCAAGCCGAAGGGCAAGGCGAAGCCCGCCGAAGCCGACGAAGAGGCCGGCGAGCCGTCCCCGTTCGAAGACTGGGACGACGAAGATATCCGCAATTGGATCGTCAGCGAGGGCGGCGAAGCGCCTGGCAACCGCGCCGGCCATGCCACGCTGGTCAAGCGCGCGGATGAACTCAACGCCGAAATGGCGGCCAAGAACGCTGCCAAGAAAGACGCCGGCTGATGAGTGTCTTGTCAGCCTGCCAATCGGCCGCGACCAAGCTCAACCAGCCGCGGCCGGCGACGGTCTTCGGCTCGACCCTGCCTTTCCCGCAGGAGCTTGGTGATCTCGCGAACGAAGCAGCCACGGCCATCGCCAAGGCGCACGAATGGCAGGTGCTGACGAAGAAGGCCACGCTCACGGGTGACGCGGTTACGACTGCGTTCCCGCTGCCTGCGGATTATGACCGGCTGCCCCTCAAGGCCAATCTGCTGACGAGTCAGTTCTCGTCTCCGCTGACGCAGGCGCGCGATCTGGATGAATGGCTGGATTTCCAGCTCCGCCCGTTTATTGGCGCGCCTGGCTACTGGATGATCCTTGGCGGCCAGATGCAGGTTGTCCCTGCCATCGCGACCGGCACGACAGCCCAGTACTACTACATCGGCAACCAGATCGTATCGGGTGGGAAGACAGCCTTCACGAACGATACCGATGCGTTCCTGCTGCCCGAACGGCTTCTAACGCTCGGAATCGTCTGGCGCTGGAAGGCCCAAAAGGGGCTGGAATACGCCGAACACCTGCGGAATTTCGAGATTGCCTTCGCTGAGGAAGCCGGCCGTGACAAGGGCACGCGCATTCTCGCAATGGGGCGCCGTCGCATCACCTACGGCGCCGATCTTGCCTATCCCGGAACGATCGTCACATGAGGACGCCTGCGCCCCAGACCAAGCGCAGAACGTCGCGATCGAAATCGTTCGCTGCTCCGCGCCGGGGTTGGATCGCAAACGAAAACCTTGCCAGCTCGACGCCTGAAGGCGCGCGCGTCCTGCGTGATTGGTTCCCGACACCGACCGGCTGCCGGATGCGGGCAGGTTCGCAGAAATACGGTACCGCTGAAGACGGCGAGCCAGTGACTTCGGCCGCCACCTACAAGGCGGGCAACAACAGTCAGTTTTTCGCCACCACCGCGACGGACCTCTATCCCTTCACCACCGTTGTCGATCCCGATGTGCCTCCTGTTCCGGCAGTGACCGGACTCACGGGCGGCGCGTGGTCCTGGCTGCAATTTGAGACGGCTGGGGGGACCTTCCTGCTTGGCGTCAATGGTCAGGATGATGGCCTGATCTTCGATGGCCTGACGTGGTATCCGGTCAACGACAAGGCGATCTATCAGCTCGATTACGACGGGCAGACGGTCAATTTCACGACGGGCACGGTCACCGGCGGCACATCAGGCGCGACCGGCACCATCCTTCGCGTCTTCGATAGTGGTGCGACCGGCTATCTCTGGCTTGTCGATGTAGTCGGCACCTTCCAGAACAATGAGGCGTTGAACGGCTCCCCCGGCGCCGCGGTCGTAAATGGCCTTGCCGTGCAGGTGACGAGCGCCATCACGGGCGTCGATGTCTCTCGCTTGTCCTATCTCGCCTCGCACAACAGCCGCATCTGGGCCGTCGAGAAGGAGACGCTGAACGCTTGGTATCTCGGGGTCGAGAGCATCGGCGGCGCAGCAACCAAATTCCCGCTCGGCGGTGTCTTCAAGCGCGGCGGATCGCTCATGTTCGTGGCCGAGTGGTCGCTTGACGAGGGTAACGGCCTCTCTGCATCGCTGGCATTCTTCACCGACGAGGGCGAGGTCGCGGTCTACACCGGCACTGACCCTTCGACGGCCGCGACGTGGCAGTTGAAGGGCGTCTATCGCCTCGGGAAACCACTAGGCAAGGACGCGTGGTTCAAGGCCGGAGGTGATATCGCGGTCTGTACCGATATCGGGCTCATCGCGCTGTCTCAGGCCGTAAGTCGTGATTTCAAGGCTCTGACGGCGACTGCGATTTCAAACCCGATTGAGGAAGAGTGGTCACAGGCGGTTGCTCAGCGGACTTCCCGGCCGTGGGTCTGCGAGGCTTGGCCCACGAAGCAGATGCTGCTGGTGGCTATTCCGCCCGGTGATACGGCGCCGCCCGGAATGTTCGTCGCCAACATCCTGACGGGGGCCTGGACCTTCTATTCGGCATGGGATGGCACGACGCTCCAGCTCTTTGGCTCTCGGATGTTCTGGGGGACCGAGGAGGGGACGATTGTCGAGGCGGAGGTTTCCGGATCGGATCAAGGGCTGCCGTATGTGCCCATTTGCGTCCCGCTGTTCGATGACATGCGGAACCCCGCAGCGCTGAAGACGCAGACCTTGGCGCGTATCGTGTACCGAGCCCCTGCGGAGGCAAGCCCTCAGCTTTCCGGTCAGTACGATTTCGAGGTGGCGTTGCCTGCCTCGCCGGATGCGACCGGCGCAATGTCCGGATCTGTGTGGGGCTCCGCTATCTGGGGGGCTTCGGTCTGGGGCCAGCCCTCGGAGAAGAAGACCTTCCAGAGGTGGCAGTCGGTCAATGGCTCTGGCTATGCCTGCTCGGTCGCGTCGCAATTCACGATCGGCGGCATCGCGCCGCCTGAGATCGAGATGATCCGCACCGATGTGCAGTACGATATCGGAGATGCCGTCTCGTGATCGTGTCGGATGAACGGGTCGCGGCCTTTGTCGGTGAACGGCTTGGGGCGGCGATCTATCCGCCATTCACTGCTCTTGGGGTCGAGCGCCGCGGCAAGATCGTTGCCGGGATCGTGTTCAATTGCTGGACCGGGCCGGATGCGCAACTGAGCATCGCGGCTGATCGAGGCTGCATCACGAAGCCCTTCCTGCGGCGCGTCGGCAAGTACCTGACGGACGAACTCGGCTGCATCCGCGCCACCATCGAGACCGAACAGCCCCACGTCATCGACATGGCCATCCGCATGGGCGGCAAGATCGAGGGCGTCAAGCGCGACCTCTACGGCGAAGGCCGTGATGGGGTCGTGATTGGCGTATTGAAGAAGGATTGGTTCCTTTGAAAAGCCCAAAACCGCCTCCGGCTCCAGATCCAGTCGCCACGGCAGTCGCTCAGGGCGGGGTGAATCGCGACACTGCGGTGACGCAGGCCACGCTCAACATGGTCAACCAAGTTGGGCCGGACGGCTCGCTGACCTACAACAAGACCGGCGATGATTGGCTGATCGATAGCCTGACGGGCGCTGGCTATGCGGTGCCGCGCTACACCGCCACGACCACGCTGTCGCCTGAAGGGCAGCGCCTGAAGGGCGTCAACGACGAGACCGAGTATAATCTCGCGACCATCGGTCGGGACCAGTCCGCCAAGATCGGCGGCATCCTTGGAACGAACGTCAACCTATCGAACGAGGCGACCGAAGCGCGGTTGATGGAGCTTGGCTCCAAGCGTCTCGATCCTCGTTTCGCGAGGGAAGAGGACGCTCTGCGCGCTCGCCTCATCAATCAGGGCGTGCGCCCCGGTTCGGCCGCCTACGACGCGGAGATGAACAACTTCGCTCAGGGCAAGAACGACGCATATAACTCGTTGTTGCTGAGCGGTCGCGGTCAGGCAGTGCAGGAAGCGCTGACAGAGCGCAACCAGCCGCTGAACGAGATTTCGGCGCTGATGAGCGGATCGCAGGTGAGCATGCCGAACTTCATCAGCACGCCGCAGACGCAAGTTGCCGGCACTGACTATCAGGGCGCGGTCTACAACTCCTATCAGGGGCAGATGGACGCCTATAAGCAGAAGGTGGCCAGCAACAATGCGATGATGGGGGGCCTCTTCGGCCTCGCCGGCACGATCGGCGCAGCGGGCCTGAAGTACTCCGACAAGCGCCTGAAGACGGACATCGAGCGCGTCGGCACGCTGGATAATGGCCTGCCTGTCTACGCCTATCGGTACAAGGGCAGCGATGCCCCCGAAATCGGCGTGATGGCTCAGGACGTGAAGAAGGTAAACCCTGAAGCCGTCCATCGTCAGCCCAGCGGCTTCGACGCGGTTGATTACGGCAAGGCGGTGCAGTGATGGCAGAGAGCGCTTTCACCTGGGGCAACGCTGGCGAGAAGCTGACGCCTTCCGAGCGCCGCCGTCGTATTGCTCAGGCGATGATCCATCGTGGCTCCAGCACCGCGCCAATCCAGCATTGGACGCAAGGCGCTGCGCGCGTCGCTGAAGCCCTCCTTGGCGGGTATGAGGCTGGTCAGCTAGACCGCGAGGAGAAGGCGGCGCAGGCTCAGGTTGCGGCTGACGCTGCGGCGATGGGATTGCCGGGCGCCGCGAGCGCGGGTGCCCCTGCTTCAAGCGCTGCTGTGCCCACGGCAAATCCCTCGGTCGCCGTTGCTGCTACCCCTGCCGCACTGGCTCCGGTCTTCACGACGAAGGAAGCCGAGTACAAGCTCCCCACGAACTATCTCCCGCAGGTTGCCAAGATCGAAAGTAGCTTCAACCCTAGCGCCGCCAACCCTAATTCGAGCGCGCGAGGGCTGTTCCAGTTCACCAAAGGCACGGCGCGCGATTATGGTTTGGCCAACCCGATGGACCCAATCGCGAGCACGGATGCCGCGGCCCGGTTGGCGGCTGACAATGCCAAGACGCTGACGCGTGCGCTCGGCCGAGCGCCGACCGCTGGGGAGCTTTATCTCGCGCATCAGCAGGGTGGCGGCGGCGCCTCCAAGCTTTTGGCCAGCCCTAATGCGCGTGCAATCGATGTTGTCGGCCGCGACGCCGTGATCAACAATGGCGGCAACGCCAACATGACCGCAGCCGAGTTCGCGCGACGCTGGACCAATAAGGTCGCAGCGAATGAGGCTGATCTGCCGGCGCTGGACGCGGCAATTGCAGAGGCCCCGGGGGCCGCGCCGGGATTCGCCATTCCGCCCGCCCCGGCCAACGAAGCTCTCCCCATCATGCAGCCCGGCGGAGCTTTGCCCAACTTCGATCAGGAAACCGGTCGTTGGCTGGGGCCTAGCAATCCGCCCGCTCTCGCGGCGGCGCCGCAGTCCGTTGATGCGCCCCCGCCCTCGATGGACGCGAGCACGTTTAACGCGATTGCGTCGAACAATGCGCCTCTCGACCCTGTCTTCCAGACGGAAGGCGTTTCCCAGCCTTGGATGGGCACTGCGTTGCCCGCCGCTGCCCCCGCTCCCGTGCAGGTAGCACAGGCTCCCACGCCGCTGCCTCCGCCTCGTCCGGCTGATCTAGCAATGCCTCAGGCTGATCTTCCGGCGCCCGGCGCTGTCCCGGCCATAGGGCAAATGCCCCCTACCGCTCCCGTCATCGATCCTAACTCGCCTGACGCCGGCATGCGCGCGCAGATCGCGGCGGATGCTCAGGGTCCGGCGCAGTCTCCGTTTGCACGCGTTGCTGCGGCTCTTGGCGGCCAAAGCGCTCCTGCTCAGGCAGCGGCAGCCCCGTCGCCCGCTGTCCAGACGGTGGCGCAGGCAATGCCGGCTCAGACTGCACCGGCGCCGTCTTCCGCGCCATCGGCCGGCGTTGACCGCGTGGCCTCGGCCATGCGTGTCCTCAACTCGCCCTATGCCCAGCCCGGCCAACGCGCCGTTGCGCAGATGATCGTGCAGCAGGCTTTCAAAGACCCGGCCGAAGTCGAGATGAAGCGCCTGCAATTGGAGCGCGCACGGCGTGAGGCTGAAAACGCGCCTCTTGAGACCGAAGGCAAGCGCCTCGACATCGAGGGCAAGAAGAAGGCGCTCGGGAAAAATGAAGCCCCCGCCACGAAGGTGGTGAAACAAGCCGATGGTTCCGAGGTCGCTCTCCAGTGGGATCAGGCAACCGGCGAATGGGTTCCGCTCAAGGCACCTCAGGGCGGCAACGCCGTCACGGGCTCGCCTAGCAATCCCTACGCGCTCCCCGGCAAACCCACCGAGGGCCAGAGCAAGGATGCGGGTTTTGCTGGCCGCATGGTCGAGAGCCACAACCAGATCAACGCTCTTGAGAGCGTTGGAACCAACAAGGTTGAGGCCGCCAAGGGTGCCGTGCCTTATGTGGGCAATCAGATTGTCAGCCCTGAGAAGCAAAAGTTCGAGCAGTCGAAGCGCAACTTCGTTACCGCGATCCTGCGTAAGGAATCGGGCGCTGCCATCAGTGCCAGCGAATTCGAGCAAGCTGAGAAAACCTATTTCCCGCAGGTTGGAGATAGTCCTGAAGTTATCCGCCAGAAGCGCGAAGCTCGAGAGCTTGCGATTGAGGGCGTGATGGCCGGCGCCGGCAGTGGCTACAAGGTGCCCGATAGCTACAAACCGCAGCGCGGGAAGACCGCTCTGCCGACTGGCCAGACCAAGTCCGGCGTGAAATGGAGCGTTGAATAATGGCGACGCTCAACATCGGCGGCAACCTGACGAATCATCTGCTCGCCAAGCGCGGCTGAAATGGCCTGTTCCGCGAAGACGGAACCGAAATAGGCGGGGGACAGAAGCCCCTTCTTCGGATGCTGCCAGCGCACCAGCGCCTCAAACCCGACGATCTTGCCCGTCGTGAGCGAGACCTTCGGCTGGTAGTGCGGATGAAACTGCTTCGCCGCCAGCCCGTCACGGACCTCGCGGGCGACAGTGACGCGATGTTCCATCTTCGCGCGGGCGGCGCTGGTGAACACGGCCGCCTGGCTGCGGCCCTGCTCCTTCGCGCGGTAGAGCGCGATATCGGCGGCCTTCATCAGCTCGATCGGCTCGCGATGATGCTCCGGGAAGGCTGCCACCCCGATGCTGACCGTGGTCGAGAGCGCCCGCCCTTCCTGCTGGAAGGGAATGCAGAGGTCATCGACGATGGCCCTGGCGCGCGCGGTTGCCTCGGAAGCCCCCGAAACCTCGGCGAGGACGATGGCGAACTCGTCGCCACCCAGCCTCGCGACGGTATCTCCCTCGCCAACGAGATTGCCGAGCCGAAGGGCCGTTTCCTGAAGAAGCAGATCGCCGACCACATGGCCGAGGGTATCGTTGACGTCCTTGAAGTCATCGAGATCGAGCAGCAGCAGGCCGACGCCGGAGCCCGAAAGCTCCGCATTCTTCAACGCCTCTTCGAGCCGGGACTGGAACAGCGCGCGGTTCGCCAGCCCCGTGAGCGGATCATGGTTCGCGGTCCGCCAGATGGCGTCCTCGGCCACCTTCCGATCCGCGATATCGAAGGTGAGGCCGATAAGCCGCCGGTCATCCTTTCGCTCGGCCCTGAGCGCCACCCAGGTCTGCCTGCCGCCGGGCGCGCGATAGCGCACCTCGGTCGCGTTGCTGCCCTCGGACATGACCGAGCGCCAGAAGGCGGTCACCTTCTGCCGATCGTCGGGATGAACCCGCTCGATGAAGTCGGAGGCCGGCCCCGAGCCGATTCCGAGCAGCGCCATGGAGTTGTCGGAGCGATCGACCCACTGCGTCTCGAGGTCGAGCTCCCATGCCGCCATCTGGCTCGCCTGCAAGGCCAGCCGCAGGCGCTCCTCGCTGACGCGGATCGCGCTCTCGGCCGCCTTCCGGACGGTGATGTCGGTGAAGGTGCGGACCATTCCGCCATTGGGCAGGCGGTTGGTCCGGATTTCGAGCACGGTTCCGTCCGGCCTCTGCCTTTCGTAGTCGAGAATCTCGACGTTGATGCCCTCGTATTTGATGGCGCGAAGCAACGTCTCGGTGACCGTGCCGAATTCACCTTGCTGCAGTTGCCATCTCTTCACGTCCTCGAAGAGCGGATTGGACCGCATCAGGTCGGAAGGCAGGCCGAGCAAGTCGATCGCACGCTGATTGCAGACGGCCACGTAACCCTGGGCATCCACCATCAGGATGCCCTGATCGACATGCTCCAGGACAGCATTCAGCAGAGTGCTGTCCATGGAAAAGGGTTGAGCATCGCCTGCAGCCGTCAAATGTCGACCTCTTCCCGAGCATGGGGCCGGTCAGGATTACGGTCGAGCGCTTTCGAAATCCTAAAAGATCAAGATCGACCTGTTCCGGTCGTGCGACAAATATCTTCGCCCGGCAGTTTAGACGCGGCCCTGCTTGGGACACCGCTTTGCTGCTGATGAAAGACCGAGCCCTACGATGATCCGGCCCGTCTTGATTTTCCGCCGGATTGGCTGTGACTGGATCGGGCGATCGCCAACAGAAGGTCCCGTCTTGCATGGAGTGTCCAGCTCCCGCGGTCGATGCCGCCTACGAAATTCACCCGTCAACCGCCGACGGAGAGGGCATGGCGCCGAGCTGGCCCTACCACGTCGCCAGGTGGCTGTTCCGGGAGCCTGTCGATATCGCGATCACCGCGGCCCTGGCCGAGATCGGCGCGCAGGCCGGAGCCGACCGGGCCTGGATGTTCGAGTACGACGCCGATCTGCTGCGCTTCCGGAACACGCATGAATGGAGCCGGCAGGGCGTCAAATCCTATGTCGAGGACCTGCAGAACACACCGGTGGCGATGATCGCCTGGCTCCACCAGTTCCTGGTGAAGGGCCATGCCGTGATGATCAACCGCGTCGCCGATCTGCCGCGCCCGGCCCGCGCGCTCCAGGTCGAGATGCTCAGGCAGAACGACAAGAGCGTGCTCAGCGTTCCTGTCTTCCACGACGGACGGTTGCGGGCCTGCATCGGCTTCGACGCGACCCTCACCCCCCGGCGCTGGCTCGACACGGAGATAGCTGCCCTTTTCCAGTGCGCCGACCTGATTGCCCTGGCGCGCTACGGCTCGCTTCCGGGCGGGCGCTCCCGCACCGATGCATCAAGACCGTTCGTCCCGCTGATCTATCTGCGCCGGCCGGGGCAGACCATCGGCGTCGAGCCGCAGGCCATCGTTGGCGTCCGTTCGGCGCGGGACTATGTGAAGGTCTGGCTGCAGGACGGCTCGGCCGTGCTCGACCTGCGTTCGCTGGCGCTCTGGACGGGAATGCTGCCGCCATCATCGTTCCTGCGCATCCACCGGACGGCGATCGTCAACCTGCAGCATGTCAACGGCCTCGACCGGCGCGCGGGCGAAACCTGGACGATCGGGCTCAACCGCGTGGCGGCCCCCTGGCCGGTGTCGCGTCCGTACCGCCAGGAGCTGCGAAATCGTCTCGGCGTGTGAACACCGCCGCTGATTCGCAGGGCTCCCACCCCGATCGTTTAACTGATTTCTCACGATGAATTCGGCTCGCCGCGCCGTTCGTCGAACCTGCATGTCGGTTCGTCGAAGAGCGCTTGTCGCTCGGCCAGCGCGCGATCTCAATGCGGGGATTCTGCAACGGACTTGCCCTGCCTATGCCCTTTCGCCGTTCGCCTCTTCTCAACGGCTCGAAACCGCGACGCATGACGATACGCGCGGTCACACGCTTCGCCCTTCCATTCTCACTTGCGATCGCCGCACTCGCTGGCCCGCAGCGCGCCGTCGCTGAGGACCTCGCCCTGCGCGAGGCGGCGTCGATGGCGGGCGTCGCGATGTTCCTCAATGCGCGGGCTCCGGGCCTGGTCCTGGCCGTCATACGCGACGAGGACAGCTTCATCGCCGGCTATGGTGAGACGGCGCCTGGAAGCGGCAAGGAGCCGGACGGCCGCTCGATCGTCCGTGTCGGCTCGGTCTCGAAAGTCTTCGCCACCGACGTGCTCGCGGCCATGGCCGCAAGCGGGCAGCTGGCGCTGGACGCGCCGCTTGCGCGCTATGCTCCGCCCGGCAAGGCGCCGCTGGCCTTCGACGACCGGCCGATCACCTTGCTCGACCTCGCGACCCATTCGGCGGGCTTGCCGCGCGAATTGCCGGATCCGGCGACGCCGCCCGGCGAACCGAATCCGTTCACGACCTACAAGGCCTCCTATTACTGGGACTGGATCGCCGGAAACCGGCCCGCCTATCGCCCGGGCACGACCGCGATCTACTCCAATCTGGGCTATGGCCTGCTCGGTGAGGCGCTCGGCAAGGCCGGCGGCAAGCCGTTCGCGGAACTGGTCGGCGAGCGCATCGCCCGGCCGCTCGGCATGGCGGATACGACCCTGCGCCTGTCCGATGCGCAGAAGACGCGGCTGATGACCGGGCTCGACCCGTTCGGCAAGCCCGATCCGAACTGGGAGGCGAGCGAGGTGATGCAGGCCAGCGCCGGCATCTACACCACCGCCGACGACATGGTGCGCTGGATGCGCTGGCACCTTGCCGACGACGCCGCTGGCCGGCCGGCGCGGACTCTCGCGCATGCGCTCTGGCGGCCGCATGACGGGCTCCAGCGGCTGGTCGGCGTCGAGGTGACGGATTCAGAAGGCATGGGGCTGGGCTGGATCGTCAGCCGGCCAAAGGACCGGGTGCCGCTTCTCCTCGGCAAGAGCGGCGGCATCGGCGGCTTCATGAGCTATGTCGTGCTTTCGCCCAATCGCCGGCTCGGCATCTTCGTCGTCGCGAGCAAGGTCGATTTCGCCATGTTCGAGGGGTTGCGAACCGCCATCCGCGATCTGGCGGCCGAGCTGGCTCCGGCAGGGCCGTAAATGATCGCCCGGCTCCGCCCCGTCCGCGGATCAGGCCGCTTCGCCTCCTCGACCGCGATGCTGCGCGTTCTGGCTGCGCTGGCCGGCGCCTGCGCCCCGCTTGCACTGGCCTTGCCGGCCTGGGGACAGGTGAGCGGCAAGGGTGGGGCCGGCGGGGCCCATGGCGCCAGCCACCCCACGGCCGGCCGCGATGGCGGCACCGCAAGCGCACATGCCGGCGGTGGCGGCGGGGGCGGAGGCGGGGCCAATGCGGAATCCGGCTCCGGCTCCTCCGGCGGCAAGGGCGGCAGCGGCGCGCATGGCCATGGCGGCGGCCCTGGCGGTGGTGTCAACGGCGCATCCACCCTGTCCTCGATCCCGCCCGGATATACCGGGCATATCGGGCAGTCCGGCTCGGCGGGCGGCTCGCCCTCGCATGGCGGGAACGGCGCGCCGGGACATGATGGCGGCAGCGGCGGCGGCGCCGGCGGTGGAGCGGCCGGCCTCGACTTCTCCGGCACGCTGCTGACAGCGAGCCAGACGATCAATCTGACCGGCGGCAACGGTGGCGTCGGCGGGACCGGAGCGAATGGCGGCAACTCCTACAGGGACCCCTTCATCGGGCACCGGGGTGCCGGCGGCGGCGGGGGTGGCGGCGGCGGCGGCGGAGGTTCCGGACTGGCGCTGCCCGGCGCTGGTTTCGTGATCGACCCCATCCTGGGCGGCATCCACTGGGTCACGCCATCCAATCTCGTCGTGACGACCACGAGTGCGATGCTGCAGGGCGGCAATGGCGGGCGCGGCGGCAATGGCGGCGACGGAGGCTCGGGCTCCGGAGCCTATGAAACGACGTTATGCTATGGCCGCGGCATCTGCACGGTCACCGGGCGCTGGTACCCCGGCGATGGCGGAGCCGGCGGCGGCGGCGGCAATGGCGGCGTGGGCGGCGCCGGCCTGTTCTCGGTCTATGGGCGGCAGCTCAACCTCTTCGCGACGACCGCCCGCGGCGGCAATGGCGGCGACGGAGGCGAGGGCGGCGGCGGCGGGCCTCCAGGCTCCACCTACGGCTACCCGATGCCGCAAGCCAATAACGGCAATCTGGGCACCGACGGCAACGGCGGCAATGGCGGCTCCGGCATCGAGGTCCTGGCGACGAGCGGGGGCAGCACGATCATTTCGCTGTCCTCGGACAGCCAGGCGCTGGGCGGCGCGGGCGGACGTGGCGGCTCTTTCGGCCTGCCCGGCTGGGGCGGCGACGGCATCCGCGTCACCGGCGACGCAACCATCGTAGCGGGTGGAATCGTGATGGGCGGCAGCGGCGGCGACGCCAACCGCACGCAGTCGGTCGGTGGCGGCGGTGCCGGCATCTTCATCGACGGCCGGGCCGCCATCACCGTCCAGAGCGGCGCACAGGTCAGGGGCGGGCGCGGTGGGCTCGGGCAAACATCGTCCAACGGCCCCGGCGGCAATGGCGGTTCCGGCATCGAGGTCCTGCGCGGCGGCACGTCCCTGATCATCGCCGGAGAGGTGCGCGGTGGCGACAGCCAAGGCCCTGTCTTCGGCTCCCAAGGCGCCGCGATCGCCCTCAATGGCAGCGGCAACACGGTCGAGCTGCAGGCGGGGTACAACCTCGTCGGCAAGGTCAATGGCGGCAGCAACGCGACCCTCATCCTCGGCGGCGGCACCAATGCCGGCTTCAACCTCGCCGGACTGGGCGAGCAATATCTGGGCTTTTCGGATCTCAATAAAACGGGCGCGAGCACCTGGACGCTCAGCGGCGCCCCAACTGCCTTTCGCGGCAACATGGCGATCGGGGCGGGCGCCCTCGCCTTCGCGCCCGGCACGCAGCTGACGGCCGCGAAGGCCGGGATCGCAGAGGGTGCGGTCTCGTCCGCGGCCGTCTCGGTTGCGGGCGCCGGAGCACGATGGACCGTGGACGGGCTGCTCGTGATCGGCAACCAAGGACAGGGCAGCCTGGCGGTTCCTGCCGGAGGCAATGTCCAGGCCGGTACGATCAGTGCAGGCGCCGCGGCCGGCGGCAGCGGCACGATCAGCATCATCGGCAACGGCTCGCATATCGGTACCGGAGCTCTTACTCTCGGTGATGGCGGCGCGGGATCGGCACTGGTGAGTGCTGGCGCGAGTCTGGCAACAACCGCCCTGACTGTCGGCAATTCCGGCAGCGGCACCTTGACCGTCACCGATAGCGGCAAGGTAAGCGCGGGTGGCAGCCGCCCCATCGAACTCGCCCGAAACGCGGGCAGCTTCGGCACCATCAATATCGGCGCGGCGGCGGGGCAGGCAGCGGCCGCAGCGGGCACATTGACCAGCGGCATCCATTTCGGCGCCGGCAACGGCCGGCTCGTCTTCAACCACAACACCCCCGGCTACACTTTTGCTCATGCGCTTTCCGGCGCAGGCGCCATCAACCTGCTCGCCGGCACGACCATTCTGTCCGCCGACAGCAGCCGTTTCTCCGGGCAGACCACGGTCGCGGGCAGCACCTTGCAGATGGCGGCTACCGCGCAGCTCGGCGGAACCGTCGCCATCGATAACGGCGGCATCGTCGCCGGCGGCGGCAGCATCGGCGCGACCACGATCAACAACGGCGGCACGCTCGCGCCCTCGGGCCTGACGTCGCTCATCGTCAATGGCGACCTGACAACCCGTGGCGGCGGCACGATCAGGCCGTCGGATGCGGCCCCGCTCATCGTCAACGGCACGCTGACGCTCGACGCCGGCAGCAACTACGACTACCGCCTGCACGGCTATGGAGCCTCGTCGCTGGGCTCGGCGACGACGCGGGTCAATGGCAATCTCATTCTGAACAACGCCACGCTCAATCTCGGCAGCAGTACCCAGCCCGCGATCGGCTACCATCGCGTCATCACCTATAGCGGCGCACTGAGTCCGTCGAACGGCAGTTTCATCATCGGGACGATGCCGTCGACCGGTCCATTCGCTTACACCTATGGCGTCGATGCCTCGCAAACCGGCAAGGTCGATGTCCTCGTGACCGCCAACGGCCTGAACATCCTGCAGCTCTGGGGCACGACATCGGCTGGCGGCGCGGACGGCGTCTGGAATGCCAACGACCCGAACTGGTTCAATCTCGGCGGCGCGACGACCACGTCATGGGGCGGCGCGTATGGCGTGTTCCGCGGCCCAGGCGGCATCGTCACGCTCGACGACAGCAACGGGCCGCTCAGTGCCGTCGGGCTGCAATTCGCAGGCGGCGACTACACGCTGACCGGGGACAGTCTCGACCTGCATGGCTACAACAATGGCGGCGTCGTCATCACGACGCCGGAAATCCGGGTGCTCGACGGCGAGACGGCGCGGATCAATGCCACGATCACCGGTACGGCAGGACTGGAGAAGACTGGCGACGGCCTGCTGATCCTGGGCGGCACGAACAGCTATAGCGGCGGCACGATCATTTCGGGCGGGACCTTGCAGGTCTCGGCCGATGGCAATCTCGGCGCAGGCAGTGGCGACCTCACCCTCGACAGCGGCGCGCTTCACACCACCGCGAACATGGTGACCGGTCGGACTGTCCTGCTGCGCGGCACCGGCGCCATCGAGACGAGTTCCGGCACGACATTGACGCTGACCGGCCCGGTGAGCGGCGTTGGCGGCCTGATCAAATGGGGCGACGGCACGCTTCTCCTCACCGGCAACAACAGCTGGGCGGGCGGGACGCTGATCACCGCCGGCACCGTGCAGGCCGGCGCCAGCACGGCCTTGCCCGTGATGACCGACTGGCTGCTGACCGGCGGCAAGCTCGATCTCAACGGCCATGACCTGTCGATGCGCCTGATTGCCGGCATCGGCGGCGAGATCGCGCTTGGCAGCGCCGACCTGACCGTCCGCCAGACGGATGACAGCCTCTATGCCGGCTCCATCACGGGAACCGGCCGCCTGCTGAAGGAGGGCGCCGGAGCGCTGCTCCTGACCGGCACGAACTCCTATTCCGGCGGCACGGTGATCCGCGACGGCACGCTTGCCGTCATCGCCGACGCCAATCTCGGCCATGCCGGTTCGACGCTCGCCTTCGACGGCGGCGGCCGCCTGGCGACGCTCGCCGACATCGCCAGCAACCGCTCGGTGACGGTTTCCGGCACGGGCACGATCGAGACCGCCGCGGGCACCGGCTTTATCCTCGGAGGCTCGATCGGCGGCAACGGCAGCCTGGTCAAGGAAGGGCGGGGAACGCTGACCCTGACCGGCAACAGCTCCGGCTTCGCCGGGTCCACCACCGTGTCCGCAGGCACGCTCGTGGTCAACGGCGCGCTCGGCGGCGGCCTCGACGTTCTGGCTGGCGGGCGGCTGCAAGGCAGCGGCACCGTGGGCCCGACCATCATCCAGGCCGGCGGGGCGATCGCCCCGGGCAACTCGATCGGCACGCTCTCCGTCACCGGCGATATCCGCTTCGAGCGGGGCGCGACCTATGAGGTCGAGGTCAGCCCGGGCGGCGCATCGAGCGACCTGATCCACGCCAGCGGCAAGGCGCGCCTCTTCGGCGGCTCGGTTGTGCATGTCGGCGAAGACGGACTGTACCGGCCGAACCAGCGCTACACCATCCTCTCCGCCGATCAGGGCGTCGAGGGCCGCTTCGACGGGGTGAGCTCCCGCTATCTCTTCCTCGATCCGCGGCTCGACTATGACGCGAACACCGTCAGCCTGACCCTGCTGCGCAACGACCTGTCCTTCGTCGCGATCGCGCAGACGCGCAACCAGGCCCAGACGGCGCTCGGCCTGCAAAGCCTCGGCGATACGCATCCGCTCTGGCTGAGCTTCACGCAGCTGCGCGACGCGGCGGAAGCGCGGCGCGCCTATGACAGCCTATCCGGGGAGATTCACGCCACGGCCAAGACCGTCCTGATCGAGGGTAGCCAGGCCGCGCGGAGCGCCGTATCGGACCGTATCCGCGCCGTCTTCGACGGTATCGGGGCCCCGCGCATCGCGACGCTGGCCTATGCCTCCGGCCAAGGCGCCGTCGCCGCGCCGGCTCCCGAGAGCTTTGCCCTGTGGGCCCGCGGCTTCGGCTCCTGGGGACAGGCACGCAGCGATGGCAATGCCGCCTCCGTCACGCGATCGAGCGGCGGGCTTTTTGCCGGCTTCGACGTTCCCTTGGCATCGGGAGCGCGGATCGGCGCGCTGGCCGGCTATTCGCGCTCGACATTCGAGGTCGCGGGCCGCGGATCGCAGGGCACGGCGGACAATTACCATGTCGGCCTCTACGGCGGTGCGGAACTCGGCGGCTTCCGCCTGAGCGGCGCAGTCACTTATGCCTGGCATGAACTGGTGACGCGGCGCACCGCTGCCTTTTCCGGCTTCGGCGAGGCGCTGCGTTCGGACTATGACGCCCGCAGCTTTCAGGCCTTCGGCGAGATCGCCCATCGCTTCGACCTCGGCCGGGTCGCCTTCGAGCCCTTCGCCAATCTCGCCTATATCAATCTCCGCAGCGGAGACTTCGCCGAGACGGGCGGCGTCGCCGTGCTCTCCGCCAGGGCACAGAGCACGGCGGTCACCTTCGCCACGCTCGGCCTGCGCGCCGAGACGCGCTTCGATCTCGGCAACACGGTCATGCGGCTGGGCGGCACGCTTGGCTGGCGGCATGCGACGGGCGACGTGACGCCCCTGTCGCAGCATGCCTTCTCCGGCGGCGCGCCGTTTTCGATCGCGGGCACGCCGATCGCGCGCAATGCGCTGACCCTCGGAGCCAGCCTGGCGGCGAACCTGACATCCAATGCGGAGATTTCGATGGCCTATGACGGCCAGCTCGCGCAGCGAGCGAGCGATCACGCCTTCAATGCCAGGCTTGCCGTCAGGTTCTGAGCCGCAGCTTCAGCGCCCGCCTCGCGGCACCGGGCCGGCTCGCCGGTCCTTGGCGGCGCCTATGCGGACGACCCTGGCCGCCATTCGACGATCAGCGGCTCGCGGAAGGCAAAGCGCACGAGGTGGCTTGCAACCACGTCCTGCAATTGAAGCAGCGCCTCGGCATCGGGCGCGTCGAGCACGAGGCGCAACACCTCGCCTTCCGCGAGGAGCCGGCAATCGCCGATCGAGAACCGGACGATCCCCGCCTTCTCGTCGAAACTGGCCTCGACCTTGTGGCCGAAATGCTTGCAGAGCTGCTGGAGATAGCGCGAGGCGTTGGCGGTCGCGACCTCCGCATGGCTGTGCTGCCGGCTCGATGTCTCAGTCATGGGATTCACCTCAGCGCAGGCTCGTCCAATAGGTGCCGTCCAGCGGCACGGGCTGGAAGCGTTGCTGCATCGTCGCCAAGAGCGCCTTCGGGTCAAGATCGGCGAAGAGCTGCGGATGCAGCCATTGCGCGAAGGCCTGCACGGCGACCACGTTGAAGGGCGAGTTGTAGAAATGGTGCCAGACGGCATGGGCGCGTCCCTGCCGGACGGGGTCGAGCCCGGCGATGCCGGTGCGCGTCAATGAGCGGGCGAGCAGTTCGCGCGCCCGCGCCGCATCGACCCCGGGGCCGAGCGCGAGCCAGGGCGCGTCGGCGGGCTGCAAGCCGTTGCCGATCGCCGTGCCGATATAGATTTCGGGCGGATTCGAGATCAGCCATTCCAGATTGACCACGCCGGCCTCGCCCGGAATGAGATCGTCGGCGATGTTGACGCCGCCGGCCGCCGTGACGAAGCGCCCCATCATGCCGCGCGTCATGGTTTCGCAGCAGCCGGTGCCGAGCCCGACCCGGCTCTCGACGAAGACGCGCGCGGGCTTGGGCTTGGCCGCGGCGAGCCGGTCCGTGACGGTGGCCAGCGCCGCCCGCCAGGCCGCGATGAATTCGGCGGCCTCGGCCTCGCGGCCGAGAAGCGCGCCGAGAAGCTCCATGGATTTCGGCGTGTTGACCAGCGGATCGCTGCGGAAATCGATGAAGACGATGGCGACGCCGGCCGCCTCCAGCGCACGGATGACCTCACCGGAGCGGGTATCCGGGCCATGGCCGTACAGGCCGAAGACCGCGACCTGCGGCGCGGCCGAGATCGCCTGCTCGATGCTGAAGGTGTCGCGCGTATTGCGCCCGATCCGCTTGACCGCGTCGAGCGCCGGGAAGCGCTCGCGATAGCGCTGGTAGCTGATCGGATCGACCGCCTCGTAATCGCCCATCATGCCGACGAGCCGCGCGACGGGATCGGCCCGGTCGAGGATGGCGAGGGCCGGCAGATGGCGCCCCTCGCCGATGATGATGCGCTCGACCTTGTCGGGCACGGCGACCGTGCGACCGGCGAGATCGACGAGCTCCCGCCCGCTCGCCAGCGACGGCAGCAGCAGGGCCAGCAGGGCGAGGATGCCGGCCAGGCGCATCAGAAGCGGGCCGAGGCGCTGAGCACGACTGCCCGGCCGGTCTGGTAGAGCGGCGTCACCGTGCCGAATTCCTGGCCGTAGGTGGCCCGGTCGGCATAGGTCTGGTCGAGCAGGTTCTTGACCTCGGCGCGGAAGGTCAGGTTCGGCATCTGCAGCGGCTTGTACTCGGCGAAGAGGTTGACGACCTCGTAGCCCTTGAGCGGCAGGTTGCCCGGAGCGACTTTCTTGTAGTCGCGCACGATCTCGACATCGGCGCCGACGGTCACGCCCCATTGCTTGAAGGTATGGGCCGCCGTCAAGGTGAAGACGTCGCCGATCGGGGTGCCGAGATAGGTGCCGGTATCGGAATCCGCGCGCTGACCGTCGATCCGGACATCGACGCTGGCATATTTGCCGCGGATATAGCCGTCCTCCCAGGCATAGCCGAGGCCGATCTCGTAACCCTGCGACTCGATCTCACGCGCCAGCGTGGCGCTGGCGACGGCGAAGCGGGCGGCGCGGGCATTCTCGAGCTCGGTGCGGAAGACCGAGCCTTCCAGGGTGAAGCCGTTCCAGCGCCCGACGAGGCCGGCGATCACGTTGTCCGAATGGACCGGCCGGACGCCGCGGCCATAGCGCCAGGCGGTGTTCATAATGAAGTTCTCGGCCAGCTGCACGCCGCCCCAGACATGGGAATAGCCGGCGCGAACGGTCAGGTGCTCGGGGATGAGGTCGAACTCGGCCGAGATGTTGCGCGACAGGCCGGAATTATCGAATTCCTGCCCGGCCGTGCCGGTGAACCATTGCCGGTCGCCACGCAGGCCGAAGGACAGGCGCATGCGCTCGAACGGCTTCAATCGCGCCTGCGCGTAGATGCCGAGATTGCTGGCCTTCTCGCTGGCGCGGAAGTTGCGGTCCTTGTAGAGCGCCTTGTCCTTGTAGAAGTCGACGCCGGCGACGACGTTGCCGAACTCGCCGAAGCCGAAGCGGTTCTCGAACTTGCCGTTGAAGCTGTCGGTGACGCCGGTGCCGGGATAGGTGACGGGCAGCGGGCTCGCGCCCACCGGCCGCTCGAAGATCGGCGTGTCCACGTCGGTGCGGCTATAGGCGATGACGGCCTTGGGGTCCCACAGGCCGATCGGCGAGGTGCGGCTATAGGTGAAGACCGTGTTCTGCCGGTCGATCTCGTAGCGGCGGACGCGCGGCTCCCAGGCCGGGCGGCCGGTGATGAAGCCGATATTGCCGCGGAAGGGCCGGATCGCGTCGTCGCGGACGCGCTCATGGCTGATCTGGAAACGGTCGCCGGTGGGGGCTTCCCAGCCGAGCTTGAAGAGCCCGCTCAGCAGGTCCGTCTTGGTGCCGAGCACCTCGCGCCCGTCGCCGGCCTTGTAGTTGTCGCCCTTGCCGATCGTGCCATAGGCCAGAAAGTCGAAGCCCTCGTAGCGGCCATAGCCGGACAGGCTGTTGGTGAAGACCGAGCCGTTGGTGTTGAACTGCGTCTTGGCGAAGGCGCCGACGCCGTTGCCACTGAGAAAGTCGCGCGCGTCCTTGGTCTCGTAGGCGATGGCACCGGCCAGTGCGCCGGGGCCGGCATCGGCCGGGGCCACGCCGGCATCGATCCGCGCCGCCTTGAGGAAGGAGGGATCGATCAGCGTCGTGCCGTTATGGTGGAAGACCTTGTTGTTCTGCCGGCTGCCGTCGATGGTGACGGCGAGATTGGTCTCCTCGACGCCGTTGACATAGACCTTCTGCGACATCAGCGTGGAGCCACCGACCTTCACGCGCGGCTCGCCGCCGAAGACATCGCGGATATCGGTCGGGTTGCGGCGCTCGAGCTCGCGCGGGCCGATCAGGATCTCGGCGACGCCGCCACGCGCCAGCGGGTTGCCCGCGACGTCGATCGTGTCGAGCGCGATGGCGCCTTCCGGAACCACTCCGCCGGCAGCACCGGCCGATCCAGCGGCGCTGACCGTCACGCTGGTCGCGCTGGTGAAGCGGAAATTGAGGCCGGTTCCGGCCAGCAGCCGGGACAGGGCCGCTTCCGACGACAGGGCACCATTGACCGCGGCGGAGCGCTTGCCGGCGGTAGCGGAGGCCGGGGCGACGACCGCGACGCCGGTCTGGCGCGAGAAGGCGATCAATGCGGAGGATACGGGCTGGGCGGGGATGTCGAGCGTCCGGGCGGATTGCGCCATCGCCGGCATCGTAACGATTCCCGCCGCCAGAGCGGTTCCACACAGCGCCGCAGCCAGTCTCGCCTGGCGGACAAGCCGCGCTCCGACCCGAATACCCATTGTCGATCCCCAGAACATTGCGAGGGTCGAGACGATTCCGGCCCTCGCAAGGGTAAGACGCCGTTGGCGGCCGGACTCATTAGTGCACTGCGGAAAAATTTTCAGGCGGGAAGAAGCAGGGTGAGCCAGGCGAAGGGGCGGACCACGCGCAAACCCAGGCCGCCGGCGAGCATATCCAGCCCGCCTGACGGGTCGCGCGCATCGAGCACGGCCGTCACGCGGCGCTGGCCCGCTTCCCGTGACAGGATGCCGATGCGGCCGCCGCCATAGCGCTCGAGATCGGCGACAGCCTCCGCCAGCCGGACGTCATGGAAGACCAGCCGGCCCCGGCGCCAGTCACCGATCTCGCCGGGATCGAGCGGCCCCGGCGGCGAGATGGTCTCGCCCTCGTAGCCGACGCCCTGGCCCTGGCCGACGACGACGCCGGCCGCACCAGGCACCTCGACCTTGACCCGGCTTTCATCGACAGCCACCGCGACCGCCGCGCCGAGCCCGAGCTTGACGTCGAAGGCCGTGCCGAGCGCCGTCACAGTGCCGCCCCGCGCCGCCACCGAGAACGGCCGAGCCGGGTCTTTCGCGACGGTGAAGAAGGCCTGGCCGGAGACGAGCCTGATCGTCCGGCGCGAGCCGGTCAGGTCGACATCGATCGCGGAGGCCGGCGCGAGCTCGACCTGCGAACCGTCGGCGAGCGCGATGATACGGCGCTCGCCCGCCGCCGTCCGGAAATCCGCGAACCGGGCGGACTGGAGCAGAACGCTCATGATCCCCGCTGCCAGCACCAGCGACGCCGCCAGAGCCATAGCGACCTGCCGCCAGCGCCCCGGCCTTACCGGGATGGCCGCGTGAACGGGGCGCGCGGCCTCAACCGTCTTCAAGGGCCTGAGATGGTCGAGATCGGACCAGAGCATTTCGAGCTCCGTCCAGGCCCGCGCATGATCGGGGCTCGCCGTCAGCCAGGCATCGAAATCCCGACGCGCGGCGGCATCGACCTCGCCATCGCGCAGCCGCACGAACCACTGCAAGGCCTGCTCGTCCAGTGTTTCCTCAGCCTGATCTGCCATCGCCCTATCCCGAGCCGAATCCACCCTTGCGGCCGAGGGCCGCTCTGGCAACCGGACGAAGCCTTTCTCAATAGACGATCCGCGCCGCCGGATGCATTAGTCGGAACTGCGGAGCGCGGCGCGCAGGCTTCGCATGGCATTCGCGAGATGGACCATGACGGTGTTGCGGGCGATGCCGAGCCGCAGGCCGATCTCGACATAGCTCAGCCCCTCATACTTGTGCAGCAGCAGAACCTCGCGGCTGCGGGGCGGCAAATCCTCGATCGCCCGGCGCAAGCGCCTGTCACGCTCGCTTGCAAGCAGCTGCCCTTCGAGGGAGGCCGTGTCGTCGCTCACCGCCGGAGCCTCGGGCGGCAAGGGCTCGAACAGGGCGGTATGGCGCTGCTGGCGGCGCCAGTGATCGACCGCCATCGTGTCGGCCGAGCGGCGCAGATAGGCGCCGGGATCGCGCAATTCGGCGGGCGGCGACCGGAGCAGGCGCAGGAAAATGTCCTGCACCGCGTCGTAAGCCTGCTGCGCATCGAGCCCGCGCCGGATCAGCCGTAGCTGCAGATTGTGCTGCTCGGCGGCATAGATCGCAGCGATTCCGGCTGTCTTGTCGCTCATACCCGCGCGGCTCGTGGCTGTAACCGCGCTTATGCTGGCAAGAGTAACAGAATAACAAGCAAAAATGCTGCAAGATCAATAGATTAGATCGATCCTAATTTAAGACTGAGAACCTTCGGGGCTTCATACACCACCGCGACTACTCGCCGTGATCGTGAGCGTCGGCATGGCCGCGGCGCCAATAGGCGGCGACGAGATGCCGGTCTTTCGGCAGCTTCCATGCGCTGCGCAGATGCTTGCGGATCGCCCGTGCCGCGGTCTGCTCGCAACCGACGAAGACGAAGGGGTTGCCACCCTCCGGCGGGGTGACGTCCATGACGGCCCGCGGCAGAAGCTCGGTGGTCCCGGCCGGCGCATCGCCGCGATGGAGCCAGGTGACGTCGAGCGCGGCGTGCGAGGACAACTCCTGCTGCTCGGCGCGATCGGCGACCTCGATGACTATGCTGGCGCGGGCCGTGGCGGGCAATTCGGCAGTGATCCGGGCGATCGCAGGCAATGCGGTTTCGTCGCCGCAGAGCAGATACCAGTCGGCCGCAACGACATCGCCGCCGCCCGGCCCGAGCAGGCCGACGCGATCGCCGGGCATCGCATTGCGAGCCCAGGTCGATCCGGGCGAGGAATCATGCAGCACCACGTCGATGGCGAGTTCCTGACGCTGATGGTCGATGGAGCGGATCGTGTAGATGCGCCTGATCAGCTCGTCCTCGCCCGATGGCCAGATCACGCGATTGTCCGGCCCGACGCCCGGCCAGATAGGCTCGCGCCCCGACGGCGGAATCAGCACGCTGACATGCAGGCCGCCGCTCTCGAAATGGTCGGTGTCCTCGCAAACCAGGATGACGCGCCGCATCGCCGGTGTGATGTCATAGGCATCGCGCACCACCGCCTCGCGAAAGTACGGAATCCGCGGCTGCTCGGGCAGGCTGCCGCGCCAACCCACTTGGAGCGTCTCGCCCTCGGCGAATTCATGGAGGTGCTCGGCGACCGAGGAGGTGACGACGAAGAGATAGGTCTCGTTCGGGCTCAACACGGCGATGTCGAGGGCACCGTCGGCGGCGCAGAGCTCCACGGCGCCGAACCGACCTTCGAGGCGGACACCGCTGTCGCGACGCGTCACCGTGCCGTGCTCGACGAAATGCGCGCAGAGCCGTTCCAGCATCGCGGCCGGATCAGACATCGCAACGCGCGCATCGGCACGCAGCTCGGGCTCAGCCATGGCGGCTGCCTCCACGGTTCAAGAGCCAGATCAGGTAAGGCCCGCCGATCAGCGCGGCGAAGAGCCCGACCGGGACCTGATAGGGAAAGACGACGAGCCGGGCGAGCCAATCGGCGAGGATCATCACGCCGCAGCCGATCAGCATGGCGGCGAGCAACTGGTCGCGGCTGCGGGCGAAGCCGGCGAGGCGGGCGAGATGCGGCGCGATCAGCCCGATCAGGCTGAGCGGACCAACAAGCAGAGAGGCCACGGCCGTCGCAAGCGCGGCCATGGCAGCCAAGCAGAGACGGCTGCGCTCGACCGACAGACCGAGGCTGCGGCTCGTCGCCTCGCCGAGCGGCAACAGGTCGAGCCAGCGGATCGCGAGCAGGAGCGGCAGGATCAGGGCGATGCAGGCGATCAGGCCGGTCCAGGCCTCGAACGGGCCGGCGCGATTGGTCGAGCCGGAGAGCCAGACCAGCAGCATGTAGGCGCGCAGGTCGCCCTGGGCCATCGCCGTCGAGACCACGGCCATGCAGAGCGCGCCCATGGCGATGCCGGCGAGCAGCAGGCGTTGCGGGCCGATGCCGGGGCGCGCGGCGAAGAGCAGCATGACGACGAGCACCGTAAGCGAGCCACCGGCGATACCGGCGAGCATCGCGAAGGGATTGGCCGGCATCAGGGTGAGCGCGAGCAGCAATCCGACACCGCCGGCGGCGCTGACGCCGAGCACCTCGGGGCCGGCGAGTGGGTTCGCGGTCAGGCGCTGCATCAGGCAGCCGGCCGCGCCGAGGAGCGCGCCGGCTGCGCCCGCAGCAGCAAGGCGAGGCCCACGAAACGGCAGCAGGTCCCAGAACAGCGTACCTGTCGCCCAGCCCCAGCCCTGGGGTCCACGTCCGAGCACGAGGCCAAGCGTTGCCACCATCGCAATCAGGACGGCGAGCGGAACGAGGGAGTGAAGCGATCGCGCCTGCCGATCCGATCGCCACGGGACATCACTGGCCTGTGGCGGCTGGGTGGGCGGGACCCGCCGCATCAGCCAGAGCAGGAGCGGCCCACCGAACAGGGCCGTCGCCGCGCCCGTCGGCGCGAAGTCGTTGAAGCCCGAGCCGAGGAGCTGCACAGCGCTATCGGTGATCGAGAGCAGCAAGGCGCCGAGCGCCGGTGCCGCCAGCAGCATCTGGCGCGGGGTGCGGGCGCCGAGCTCACGCGCGAGCGCCGGAGCGGCAAGGCCGACGAAACCGAGCACCCCGACCTCTGCGGTGACGCTCGCCGCCAGCCAAATCGCGATGCCGAGCACGGCGAGGCGCGCCGCGTGCAAGGTCAACCCCAAGCCGCGCGCGACGTCCTCGTCGAGGCCGAGAAGGGCGAGCGGGCGCAACAGCAGCGCCGCGGCGACGGCGCTCAGGGCCAGGCGCGGTGCCAGCGCGAGGACGGCGTCCCAGCTCTGCTGGTTCAGCGATCCGGCGCCCCAGATGAAGAGCGACAGCACATATTCGCCCTTGGCGAGAATGACCGTCGCGCTCGCGGCCGCCGCGACGAGCGAGACGACCATGCCGGACAGGACCACGGTCATCGGATCGAGCCCGCGCCGCCAGCTCAGGCCGAGCACGAGCGCGACCGCTGCAAGAGCGCCGGCCAGCGCCACGCCCTCCCGCGAGAAGGCGATCAGGACCGGCGCATAGGCCGAGGCGATGGTGAGCGCGAGCTGCGCGCCCGAGGCGATGCCGAGCGTTGAGGCATCGGCGATCGGATTGCGCAGCACGCGCTGCAGCAGCATGCCCGCGAGCCCGAGCGCCGCGCCTGATATCAGCGCGGTCACAGCCCGCGGCATCAGGCTGTGCCAGAGCAGGATGCTGTCGAGCGTTCGCGCCAGCTCCGGCGAAGCCGGCAGGGATGGTCGCGTCGCAACCACCGCCGCGAGCAATACGGCTGCCGTCAGTGCAGCGAGAGCCCAGATGCCGGGTCGCCCGCCCAACTGGCGGCGCATGGGAGCGGCAGCCTCAGCCACGCGCCGTCTCCGCCGCGATCAGGGCCTCGGTCAGGAGCCGCGCGAAACGCCGCGCCGCCGGCAGGCCGCCATAGGGATTGATCGAGCCAATCTTCAGGAGCCGGCCTTCGCGCAGATTGGGCAGCGCATTCCAGAAGGCGCTACGGGCGAGGGTCTCCATGGCACCGGGCGCTACCGGCGGGATCAGGGCGATATGGGCTTCCGGCACGCGGGCCAGCGCTTCCAGCCCGATCGGCGCCATCGCGGAATAGCTGGTGTGGTCCGCCCAGGCATTGGCGAGCCCGAGCCGTTTCAGCACCTCGCCGAACATACTGTCGTCGCCAAAGACACGGAAATGCCTGGCGTCGCCGAGATTGACCGGGATGACCGAGCGCGTCGCCAGCGGCTTCAGCCTGTCGCGCAGGCCGGCGAACTCAGCCTCGGTCTTGGCAATGTAGCGTTCGGCAACCGCAACGACGCCGAGGCGCTCGCCGATGGCCCGCGTCATCGCGACCGCCGGCTCATAGGGCGGACGGCCCGGCGCGTAGACCGAGAAGCTTTCGACCGGCGCGATCCGGCGCAGGCGCGGCTCGGAGCCGATATAGAAGCTCGATGACAGGATCAGGTCCGGCCGCGACAGCAGAAGCAGCTCGAAATTGACCGTGCCGCGCAGGCCGAGATCGGCGACAGTTTCGGGCACCGCAGGCTCGACGGCGATCTCGCGGAACTGGCGCAATTCCGGAGCGGCGACGGGCGGAAGGCCGAGCGCGAGCAGGGTCTCCAGCACCGACCAGTCGACGGTCGCGACGCGCATCCCAGCCGCGCGGGCCGACCGTGATGCTCCCGCTGCCGCGATCAGCGCCAGCGCGGCGCGGCGCGTCGGATATGCCGTGAAACCGGTCATGCGTGCGGAACTACCACAACGGAAAGCCGCAGCGCAGGGCTGCGGCCTCCAATGCGTCGCCAGCGAGCCTCACCAGCGATAGTTCGCGGAGACGGTGACGGTGCGGGCATCGCCATAGCTGCAGCTCGAAAAGTCCTGGCAGCTCTTCACGTAGGCCTTGTCGAAGAGGTTGGTGACGTTGACCGCCAGACCCCAGTTGCCGAGCTTGTAGCGGATCGCGGCATCGACCAGCGTCGCGCCGGGCACCTTCAGGGTGTTGGCATTGTCGGCCCAGGACTTGCCGACATAGCGGACGCCCGCGCCGAGGCTCAGCCCCTTGAACGCGCCTTCGGTGAAGGTGTAGTCGGCCCAGCCCGATGCGGTGATCTCCGGCACGATGAAGGGCGTCTTGCCGACCAGCGACGGATCGGTGTGCTTGCTGATCTCCAGGTTGAACGCCGTCAGCGAGGCCAGCACCTTCAGGTTCTCGGTGAGATTGGCCTTCGCCTCGAACTCGACGCCGCTCGACGTCACCTGCCCGAGCTGCTGCTGGGCGAAGGCGTTGAAGAAGGTCGGCGCGGGAACGAGGACGTTGTCCTTGACGATGTGGAAGACCGAGGCGGTGAAGAGCGCATCGGCGAAGGTCGGCTTGTACTTGAGGCCGGCCTCGACCTGCCAGCCCTTCTCGGGCTTGAAGGGCAGGAAGACGCCGGGCGTTCCGGTCGAGGTACCGTCGAAGACCGGGTTGAAGAAGGACGCGACGCTGGCATAGGGCGTCATGCCGTTCGCGAACTCGTAGGCGAGGCCGGCGCGCCCGCTGAAGGCGCCCTCCCGGTCGTCATAGCTCGGCGAGAAGGCGAGCGTGGCCGGGCTGACCGACTTCTTCTCGGCATAGTCGTAGCGCCCGTTGAAGGTCGCCAGCCAGCCGCCGCCGAAGCGAATCTGGTCCTGCAGGTAGACGCCGACCTGATGGTGCTTCAGCTTCTGGTCGAGATAAACGAAGCTCGCCCCCTGCGGCGCGCCATAGACCGGGTTGGTGACGCTGATCGTCGTCGCGCCGCCCGACGCCTGGACATGGTCGATCTCGAAATACTTGTAATCGAGGCCAACCATCCAGGAATGCTGCAGCGGCCCGGTATCGAACTTGCCTTCGAGGCGGTTGTCGATGGTGAAGGTGTTGACCTTCGTGTTTTCCTGGAAGCCGATGCGATAGAGCCGGTAGTCCGGCGCCAGCGGCTGGAAGCGGTTGCCGAAGGGCGCGTCGGGTCCGGCATAGCCATAGCCGTAGGGGCCGAGCTGGGAGCCGCGCATCTGGCCGTAGCGCGCGTTCTGCGAGAAGGTCATGCCGCCGAAATCATGCTGGAACTCGTAGCCTAGCATCGACGTGACGCGCTTCTGGCTGTCGATCGACGGCTCGCCGAAGAAGGCGTCGCGCCGGATCTTGCCGAAGGGCGCGTTCACCACCGTGCCGACATAAGGCAGGAAGCCGCCGCCGGAATGGACCTGGTCGAGATAACTGTAGGCGCCATAAGCGGTGATGCGGGTGGCGCCGTTCGGCTGGTAGGTGATCTGCGGCATGATCGTGCCGCGGAAATCCTTGGAATAGTCGGTGTACTGGTCGCCGCCCGAGAGCTTGCCGGTGAGGCGCGTGCTCCAGACGCCCTGCTTGTCGCTCATGCCGACATCGATGCCGAGATAGGCGTTGCCGAAATTATTGATGCCGGTCTCGACATAGCCGAAATTCTTGCCGTTCGGCCGCTTGCTGACGAGGCTGACGATGCCGCCGGGATTGGAGCCGCCATAGAGTACGGAAGCCGGCCCCTTGAGCACCTCGACCCGCTCCAGCATGAACGGGTCGATCTGGAAACCGCCGAAGCCATAGGAATAGAGCTGCAGGCCGTCGAGATAGACGCCGGTCTGGGTAGCCTGGAAACCGCGCACGAAGAACCAGTCCGTGTCGGGATCGGAGCCGAAGGGCTGCGCCTGGACGCCGGCGGTGTAGCGCAGCGCCTCGTCGACCTTCAGGGCCTTGCGGTCGTCGAGCTCGTCGCGGCCGATGACCGAGACGGATTGCGGGATTGCGGTGATCGGCGTGTTGCTCTTCGAGCCGGTGGCCGAGCGCGTCGCGACGTAGCCGGTGACGGGCCCCGCCGCCTTTTCGCCCTGGCCTTCGACGGTGATCGTATCGAGCTGGACAGTCGGGCCGGGCGCGGTCTGCGCGAAGGCGATCGCTCCGTATAGCATCGCACCCAAAGAAACAGTCGAACGAAGAACAAAGTTCTTATTCATGTCTCGCTTATAGCACATGGCCAGACCAAGCCCCAATATTGTGTGCCTTATGAGAATTGCTCAAACTTAGAACCATTCAAAATATGGGCACTGCTTTGCATGGCGACGTATCACTGCTAAGTAATAGGGGATTGATCGTTCCTGTCATGCATTGAACGTTCCTGGGCAGGCAGGCACAATTGCGTTCTTTGCGTTGCATTTTGAACACGCGCATCGGCGCGATGATCCGGCCGCAGGAGGGTCAGGATGGGTTTCCAGCCAGGCATGCGATCCGTCCGCGAAGGCATCAGCGTGATCGGCTCGCTCAAATGCCGCAGCTGGAACGGCGTCATCGCGGATCTCTGGCAGGCCGAGTGCCAGGCCGGGGCCACGGGCGAGTACGTCTCGGACCATCCGCGGCTGTTCATCGTGCTCGACAAGGTCGGCGGCAGTTTCGAGACGCGGCTCGACCCGTCTGAACCGGGTGTCTCGCCCCGAGGTGGTGCGCATTCGATCAGCTTCATGCCGGCCGGCGTGCCCGTCTGGGGCCGCACGCAGCAGCGCATGCGCATCCGCCATCTCGATCTGCATTTCGATCCGGCCAGCGTCAGCGAGCGCCTCGGCGAAGCCCTGTCGCCTGAACTGCTGCGCCAGCCGCGCATCATGTTCTCGAACGAGCGCATCCAGACGCTGGCCCGGCTCATCGCCGGCGAATGCGCCGAGCCCGATGCCCGGCACGACCTCTATGGCGACGGGCTCGTCATGGCCGTGCTGATCGACCTGTTCGGCGTCAGGCGCGAGGCGCCGCGCCGCCGGACGCCATTGACCAGCCGACAGCTCAGGACTGTCACGGACTATATCGCCGAGCATGCGGCCGGCACGATCCGCCTGCAGGATCTCGCCGGGCTCGTCGGCCTGTCGCAATCCCATTTCAGCCACGCCTTCAAGGCCTCGACCGGATTGCCGCCGCATCAATGGCAGCTCAAGGCCAGGATCGAGCAGGGCCAGCGGCTGCTGGCGGCCGGCGACCGGTCGCTGACCGAGGTCGCGGTCGAGGCCGGCTTCTCGGACCAGGCGCATTTCACCCGCGTCTTCCGCCGCATGGTCGGCGAGACGCCGGCCGCCTGGCGGCGCGGCACGCTGGAAAAAGCGCTGATGTTGGATTGAAGCGCGCAAGCGCCCAAAGCTTCCAGCAGAGCCTCGATGCCTGCGCCCATCTTTCCCCGTCGACGGCTGCGGTGTAGGGCAAGGCGACTTCCAGCAGCCGAATGTCTTCCCAAGGCGAACCGGACCATGGACAACATGCTTTCCACACCCGCCCGGGCCGATGGCCTGCTGGCTGAAAGGGCCTTGTCGATGGCCGCCGGTACCCCGCTTGGCGATGGCAACCTGTTCGATCTCGACAGCGTCTCCTTCGCCGTGCCGGGCCGGGTGCTGCTGGAGCCGCTGACGCTCTCGCTCCCCACGCGACAGGTCATCGGCCTGATCGGCCATAACGGCTCTGGCAAGTCGACGCTGCTCAAGCTGCTCGCCCGCCAGCAGGCCACGACAGCCGGAACGGTCCGTTTCGAGGGCACGGCGCTCGACGGCTGGAGCAGCCGCGGCTTCGCGCGCAAGGTCGCCTATCTGCCGCAGCAGACGCCGGCCTCCTCCGGCATGCTGGTCAAGGAACTCGTCGCGCTCGGCCGCTATCCCTGGCATGGCGCGCTCGGCCGCTTTGGCACCAAGGACCGCGAAAAGGTGGCCGAAGCCATGGCGCTGACCGGCGTCGAGGCCTTTGCCGACCGGCTGGTCGATACGCTATCGGGCGGCGAGCGCCAGCGCGTCTGGATCGCAATGCTGATCGCGCAGGACGCCGAATGCCTGCTGCTGGACGAGCCGACCTCGGCGCTCGACATTGCCCACCAGATCGAGGTGCTCTCGCTGGTGCACGATCTCTCGGCGAAAAAGGGGCTCGGTGTCATCGTCGTGCTGCACGACGTGAATATGGCCGCACGGTTCTGCGACGAGATCATCGCGCTGCATTCCGGCAAGCTGATCGTCAGGGGAACGCCGGACGCGGTGATGACGCCGCAGCAGCTTGCCCGTATCTACGGCGTCGAGATGAGCGTCATCGCCCATCCGCAGACACAGCGCCCGATCGCCCTCCCTGCCTGAGAGCGATCCCGCGGAGACCGACATGGACCTGATCAAGCGGTTCACCGCCTATTACCGGCCGCATCGCGGCCTCTTCCTGCTGGATTTCTGCAGCGCGGTCGCGGCCGGCCTGCTCGAACTCGCCTTCCCCGTCGCGGTGACGCTGTTCATCGACCGGCTGCTGCCGACCGGCGAGCTCGGGATGATCGGGCTCGCGGCCGCCGGCCTCTTCGTCGCCTATCTGATCAGCGCGGGCCTGCAGGTCATCGTGACCTATTGGGGCCACATGCTCGGCATTGGCATCGAGACCGAGATGCGCGCAAAAGCCTTCGACCATCTCCAGAAGCTGTCCTTCGGCTTCTTCGACAACCAGAAGACCGGCCATCTCGTGGCGCGCCTGACCAAGGACCTCGAGGAGATCGGCGAGGTCGCCCATCACGGCCCCGAGGACCTGTTCATCGCGATCATGACGCTGATCGGCGCCTTCATGCTGATGCTCTGGGTCCATCCCCAGCTCGCGATCATCACCGCGCTGGTCGTGCCGCTCACCGCCTTCGTCACCATCCGCTACGGCAGCCGCATGACCACGAACTGGCATGCGCTCTATGGCCGGGTCGGCGATTTCAACGCCCGCATCGAGGAGAATGTCGGCGGTATCCGCGTCGTCCAGGCCTTCGCCAACGAGGACCATGAGCGCCGGCTCTTCGCCGAGAGCAACCGGCATTACCGCGACACCAAGCTCGCCGCCTACAAGCTGATGGCCGCTTCGACCTCGCTGTCCTATCTCTCGATGCGCTTCGTGCAGGTCGTCGTGATGCTGGCCGGCGGCTGGTTCGTCGTGCGCGGCGAGTTGTCGGCCGGCGGCTTCGTCGGCTTCCTGCTGCTCGTCGGTGTCTTCTTCCGCCCGGTCGACAAGATCAACGCGGTGATCGAGAGCTATCCGAAGGGCATCGCCGGCTTCCAGCGCTATCTCGCCTTCCTGGCGACGCGCCCCGATGTCGCCGACCGGCCCGGCGCCCGCGAGGTCGAGCGCCTGCGCGGCGACATCGCCTATCGCGACATGCATTTCGGCTACAGCGCGGCGCGGCCGATCTTCGACGGGCTGAACCTGGAGATCAGCGCGGGCGAGACGATCGCCTTCGTCGGCCCCTCCGGCGCCGGCAAGACCACGATCTGCTCGCTGCTGCCGCGCTTCTACGAGGTCACGGGCGGCGCGATCACCATCGACGGCATCGACATCCGCGACATGACGCTGAAATCGCTGCGCTCCAATATCGGCATCGTGCAGCAGGACGTGTTCCTCTTCGCCGGCACGATCCGCGACAACATCGCATATGGCCGCCTCGGCGCGAGCGAAGACGAGATCGTCGAGGCCGCCCGGCAGGCCCGGCTCGACGCCGTCATCGCGGCGCTGCCGGACGGGCTCGACACGGTGATCGGCGAGCGCGGCGTCAAGCTCTCGGGCGGCCAGAAGCAGCGCCTCGCCATCGCCCGCATCTTCCTGAAGAACCCACCGATCCTGATCCTCGACGAGGCGACCTCGGCGCTCGACACCGAGACCGAGAAGGCGATCCAGCTCTCGCTGGCGGAACTGTCGCGCGGGCGCACGACGCTCGTCATCGCGCACAGGCTCGCGACCATCGCCAATGCCGACCGGATCGTGGTCGTCGAGAATGGCGATGTCGTCGAGCAGGGCAGCCATGTCCAGCTGCTCGCCCGGCAGGGCGGGCGCTATCGCAGCCTCCATGCGGCGCAGTCCGGCCTGACCGGAGCGGCCTCGGGCAACGCCGTCGCCTGACCAGGCGACGGCGTCGGAATCGCTTCAGGGGGGCTTGAGCGCGGAAGCGACAGGCTCTATCCAAGGCGCAGGCGGAACGAGACGCCTCCGGACCCGCGGAAAAGGTCTAACCTGCTCGATCGATGATTGACTGTCCTGTCTGCCCTCCGTGCAGCCGATTGCGGGTTCTCGGCCTGATGCACAGGAGGATTCATGTCCAGACTTCCCGCATCCCCCGATCTCGACCATCTGCGCAAGCAGGCCAAGCGGCTGCTGCGCGCCTTCCGCTCCGGTGACGGCGAGGCCATCGCCCGCTTCCGGAGCAGCCTGCCGGCTGCGCAGGACCGCCCCACAGCCCTCGTCGCCGCCCAGCCCTATCGCTTGCACGACGCCCAGTCCGTGATCGCCCGCGAGCACGGCTTCCGCTCCTGGCTGGAGCTCAAGCGCCATGTCGACTGGTGCCGCAGCTCCGAGGCCGAACGGCGCACGCGCTGGCTCGAACTCGTGTTCTCGGAACGGGCGCGCGAGCGGGCGCTCTCGCGGCGCATGCTGGAGGCGGAACCGGGGCTCGCCCTCGGCGCCCCCTGGCTCGCCTGCCTGACCGGCGATACCGGCAGGCTGGAAGCCGCGCTCGACGCCGACGCCGATTTCGCCAACCGGCCGGTCGGGCCCTACACGATGCCGCCGCTCGCCCTCGTCGCTAATTCCCAGTTGATCTGGGAGCCGGCCTTCGCGCCCGGCCTGCTCGCAAGCGCGCGCCTGCTCATCAGCCGCGGCGCCGATGTCAACGGCCGCTGGACCGATCCGCGCTATCCGGGCGATCCGCTCTCGGTGCTCTATTGCGCCGCCGGGCGCACCCATCACCCCGGCATGACACAGCTCCTGCTCGAAGCCGGAGCCGACCCCGACGACAACGAGTCGCTCTATCATGCGATGGAGAGCCCCGATCCGACCTGCGCGCGCCTGCTGCTCGACGCCGGTGCGAAGGTCGCCGGGACGAACGCGATCGGGCGCGCGCTCGACTACGACCGGATCGACGTCTTGCAACTGCTGCTCACGCACGGCTCCGACAGCGAAAAAGAGCATTGGCTCCATCATGCGATCCGGCGCGGACGGTCGAAGGCGCATATCGCGGCGCTGATCGCGGCCGGCATCGACGACGGAAACGCCGACCGGCGCGGCCGCAGCGCCCACAAGCTCGCCCGTCTTTTCGGGCGGGACGATATCGCCGAGCTGCTGGCGCAGGCCGGAGCCGAAGAGCCGCTGTCGACGGCGGAAGCTTTCGTCGCGGCCTGCAGCCGAGCGGATGAGGCCGCCGCGCGCGCCTTCCTGCTGGACGATCCCGGCCTGATCGCCGGATTGGACGAGAGCCTGCTGACGATCATGCCGCAGCTCGCCGCCATCGGCCGGACGGAAGCCGTGCGAACGATGCTCGCGCTCGGCTGGCCCCGCGAGGTCAAGACGGCCTGGCAGGCGACGGCGCTCAACCTCGCCATCTTCGCCGGCGACGCCGTCATGACACGCCTGCTGCTCGAACACGGGGCCGACTGGCAGACGCGCCATGGCTATGGCGACAATGCGCTGGGCACGCTGTCCTTCGCGTCGCAGGCTGACGATCTCGGCGAGCCCGCGCCGGGCGACCATGCCGGCTGCGCGCGGGCCCTGCTCGACCACGGCGTCCCGCTGGAGCGGTTCAAGCCTTACGGCTTCTCCGACGATGTTCAGGACCTGCTGGATGGGGAGGCGGCGGAAGACGAGGCATAGCCGCGACCTCCTGCCTGACCTAGAGTGGGGGGCGCCCTGCAGCGGCCGGTCGCCGCGCATGCAGGGCGCCCCCTCGCCTGCGAGTGCTTCTCAAGCCGTGAGCTTGCTCCTACGGTCGCCGTCCGACACCGACGCGAACCCGGCTCAGGAAGGCTTCCATGGCGCGCCACAATTTCGTTCCGACCCGCTACTCGAACGTGCTCGCCACCTTGCCACCGGTGCTGGAGATCGCCAGCGGCGACAGCGTCGTCACCACCACGCTCGATGCGGCCGGCTTCGGCGGCGATGGTGCGCAGCATGCCCCGCGCGGCAACCCGATGACCGGCCCGTTCTTCGTCACCGGCGCCGAGCCCGGCGACGCATTGCTGGTCACGATCGAGCGGATGACGCCGAACCGGAAGACCGGCTGGACCTACTCGCCCCTGGCGCCCGGCGTGCTCGATCCTTCGGTCCTGGCCGACCTGCCGAAGCGCGAACGCCATGAATGGGCAATCGATGCGCAGGCCGGCACAGTGAAGCTGCTGGAGCCTTCCGCTCGCATCAAGGCCTGGAGCTTCCCGCTCGCGCCGATGATGGGCTGCTTCGGCGTCGCACCCGAGCGCGGCCAGGCGATCTCGACCGCGACCAGCGGCGCCAATGGCGGCAATATGGACTACCGGCTGTTCGGCCCGGGCGCGACCATCGCCTTCCCGGTCTTCGTCGACGGCGCATTGTTCTTCCTCGGCGACGGCCATGCCTGCCAGGGCGATGGCGAGATTGCCGGCACCGGCGTCGAGACCTCGTTCGAGGTCGAATTCACCGTGGAGCTCCTCAAGAAACAGGGCCTGCGCTGGCCGCGCTGCGAGACCGAGACCGACCTGCTGGTGATCGCGAGCGGGCGTCCGCTCGACCAGCCCCTGCAATTCGCCACGACGGAACTGCTGCGCTGGGTCGGCGAGGCTCTCGGGGTCGATTCCGTCGAGGCGAGCCATCTGCTCGGGCAGGCGGTACGCTACGACATCGCCAATGTCTTCAACCCCGCCTATTGCGTCGCCGCCCGGCTGGAAAAGACCGAACTGACGCGCGCGATGTCGTTCCGCAATCGCGGCTGAGCGTCTTTCATCGTCCTTCGAAACGCCGACCAAGAAGACCGACCATGTCCACGGATAAAGCCGCCCTGAAAGCAGAACTGCTTCAGGCGATCGATCAGCGCCGCGACGAGATCGTCGCGTTGCTGCGCCGCTTCCTGCGCATCAAGAGCGTCAACCCGCCGGGCGACACGCGCGAGGCCGCCGCCTTCGTGCGCGAATTGCTCGATGCCGCCGGCGTCTCGCACCGCACCGAGGCTTTCGTGCCGGAGATGCCGAACATCATCAGCCGTTGGGAGGCCGGAAAACCCGGCCGCCACCTCATGCTCAACGGCCATATGGACATCTTCCCGGTCACCAACGAGAGGCTCTGGGAGGCCGAGATCATCGACGGCAAGATCATGGGCCGCGGCGCATCCGACATGAAGACCGGGACCCTCGCCTCGATCCTCGCCTTCTGTCAGCTCTACCCTCACCGCGAGAAACTCAACGGCGCGCTGTCGCTGACGGTGGTCTCGGACGAGCAGTCCGGCGGGCGCTACGGCACCAAGTTCCTGTTCGATGCGTTCGGCGACGAGATGGAGGCCGATTGCTGCCTCAACGGCGAGCCGAGCGGCCTCGCCAACCTGCGCTTCACCGAGAAGGGCACGCTGCGTTTCTCTCTCTCGGCCAGTAGCATCGGCGGCCATGGCGGCTATGCCCACCGCGCGCGCAACCCGATCGCAGATATTAGCCGGCTCGTGACCGCGATCTATGACCGCTACCATCTCAAGCTCGCGGAGCTGCCGCCCGAGATCGACGCGGTATTGACCTCGCCCGAGACGATCGCGGCGGCCGACCTCAACCTCGGCAAGGGCGCTGGCGATGTCGCAAGGCGCATCACCGTCAATGTCGGCATCCTGCAGGGCGGACAGAAGGCGACGCAGATCCCGACGCATTGCATCGCCCATCTGGACATGCGCATCCCGATCGGCTCCGACCGCGACGCGATCCGCGCCGATCTCGAAGCGCTCGCCCGCGAGGCCGGTTGCGAGATGGTCGTCAACGAGGACCACAGCTACCCCGCGAGCCTGACCGATCCGTTCAGCGAGATGGCCAATATCCTGCGCGGCAATATCCGCGACCTGCTCGGCCATGACGCGCCGCCGGTGTCGAGCCTCGGCGGCACCGATACGCGCTACTGGCGCTGGCGCGGCGTGCCCGCGCTGATCTGCGGGCCATCGCCGATCAGCATGGGCACCGACGAGGAGCATGTCACCATCGACGAGGCGATCGCGGTGATGAAGCTGCATGTCGCCTGCGCGGTGGACTATCTCGGCTCGACCGGCCCGGCGGCCCAGTAAGGCTCAGGCCTCGGGGACCGGCGCCGCTTCGGCGAGCAGTCCCTCGCGCTTGAGATCACGCCAGAGCGCGGCCGGAACCGGCCGCGCGACGAGGTCGAGATTGCGCGAGACCTCCTGCGGCGTCACCGCGCCGAGCACGATCGTCGCGACCGCCGGATGGGCGGCGCAGAAGGCGAGCGCCGCTTGAGGCAAGGCGACGCCATGGCTGGCGCAGACGGCTTCGATCCGGGCGACGCGCGCCAGCACCTCGGGCGGGGCCGGCTTGTAGTTGTAGAAGGCACCGGGCTTGGCCCCAGTGGCGAGAATGCCGGAATTGAAGACGCCGGCGAGCATGACCGCGATCTTCTTCTCCAGCGCCAGAGGCAGGAATTCCGGCAGGGCGCCCTGTTCCAGCAGCGAATAGCGGCCGGCCAGCATCATCACGTCGAAATCGCCCGCATGGGCGAAGCGGACGCACATCTCGGCTTCGTTGACGCCGACGCCGATCGCCTTGACCGCGCCTGACGCGCGCAGCTTTTCCAGCGCGCGATAGGCGCCGTCCATGGCCTCGGAGAAGCGCTGCTCCATCCGCTCGCCATGGGTCCAGACATCGACATCGTGGATCAGCAGGATGTCGATATGGTCGGTGCCGAGCCGGAGCAGCGACTGCTCGAACGAACGCATCGCTCCGTCATAGGAATAGTCGATCACCGCCGGATGCGGCAGGCCGCCGGCATAGCCCGAGCCGTCGCGCTTCGGCTCGCCGGCCTGCATCCAGCGCCCGACCTTGGTCGAGATGATGGCACTCTCGCGTGGCACGCCACGCAAGGCAGCGCCGATGCGATGCTCGGAGAGGCCGTGGCCATAGAGCGGCGCGGTGTCGACGAGATTGATCCCGGCCGCGAGTGCGGCGCGGACCGTGTCCTGCGCCGTGACCTCGTCGAGATGCCCATAGAGATCGCCGAGCGGCGCGCCGCCGAAGCCGATCAGGCTGGGGACAAGCCCCGCAAAGGGGCGGCCACGCGGAACCGGATCCGGATTCGTCCCGGATCCGGGGAGTTCAGCAGCGTTCGTCATCGCGGGTCCGCAAGGCAGGGGGAGCGGCAGAGTTGCGGATCGCCCGAGGGCGCGCAAGCCCGCCCTCGCCTCAGGCCCCGACCTTGGCGAGCACATCGGCCCGCAGGAAGCGCTCGATGAACAGCATGAACAGCACGGAGGGCACGAGCAGGATCAGCGCCGTGATCGAGGCGACTTGGTAGTTGCCGCCCATCGCCGCGTTGTAGAGCAGGAGCGGCAGCGTCGTGACCTGCGGCACGCCGACGAAGAAGGTGCCGGTGAACTCGTCGAGCGATTCCAGGAAGACGAAGATGCCGCTGGCGATGATGCCAGGCGCGGCCAAGGGCAGCGTCACCGTGAAGAAGGTCTTGAGCGGCGACGCCCCGATATTGCGCGCGGCGAGCTCCAGGTCCTTGTCGACGGCGGCGAAGGCCGCAGCCGCGATCCAGACGGAATAGACGAGGCCATGCGCGGCATGGACGAGCACCACGGCGAAGACCGTGCCGTTGATGCCGATATTGTAGAAGACGCGGGCGACGTTGATGTAGATCGCGACGGAGGGGAAAGCCTGCGGCAGCAGGAAGAGCACCATGAAGAAGGCGCGCGCCGGCAGCTTGAGCCGTGCCAGCGCATAGCCGGCGGGAATCGAGAGCGCGAGGGCGACGAGCACCGTCAGCACCGCGATCCAGACCGAGGTCGCGAGCGAGGCCATGGCGTCGCCGGTCGGGCGGAAGACCTGCTCCCAGTAGCGCGTGCCGTAGACGACCGGCAGCTTGTAGGGCGTGTACCAGCGCTCGGCGACGGACCAGAGCGCGAGGTTGACCAGCGGGCCGATCAGGAAGAAGGCGAAGGCCGCAAGCGCGAAGGCCGCAAGGACCATGCGCAGGCCGGAGGCGACCCGGATCATGGCGTGCCCTCCTTCGCCATGCCGCGCTTGAGGTAGATGATCGCCGCGCCGGCCGAGATCAGATAGGTGATGACGCCGAGCGCATTGGCCGTGGCGTAGTCGCCATAGGCGTTGATGCGGAAGGCCATGTCGACGGTCAGCATGGTCGGCTGCGAGCCCGCCACCATCATCGGCACCGAGAGCACCGAAAGCATCGTCACGAAGGAGAGGACGAGCGCGACGAGGAGCTGCGGCATAACCTGCGGCAAAGCGAGTTCGACCAGCACGCGCATCCGCGAGGCGCCGAGATTGCGACCGGCCTCAAGCGTGGCGCGGTCTAGCGAGGCGAGCGCGCCGGCCAGCAGGAGCGCGACGAAGGGCGTCTGCTTCCAGACGAAGGTCGCGATGATGCCGCGCCAGTCGAGGAAGCTCACCGCCTGCAATGGCTCCATCAGGCCCATGGAGACGAACGTGTTGTTCATCAGCCCGTTCTTGGCGAGGAAGGTGCGCATGCACTGCGCCGCGACGATGAAGGGGATGAAGAGCGGCCAGCGATAGAGCGCCTTCAGCGTGCCAACGATGTAACGGTTCTCGCCGAGCGTCAGGGTGCCGGCGATGATGATGGCGGCGAGCCCGGTGAAGAAGCAGGAGGCGAGCACGATGACGACGGTGAAGACGACGTCGCCGGAATAGAGCTCCCAGGCCTTGCCGAAGGCCTGCAGCGAGAAGCCGCCCTGCGGTCCGGTGAAGGCCGAGATCAGCGAAAAGCAGAGCGGGTAGAGGAACAGTGCCGCGACGAGCGCGAGGCCGGGCGCGATCAGCAGCAATGCGAGGTTGCGTTGGGACAGGGACATTCTCGGTTCCGGCTAACCAATCACGACAGGCGGGGAAGGCCGTCATCCTCGGGCTTGACCCGAGGATCTCATGACCAGCTCGCACTGGTCGAAGAGATGGTCGGGTCAAGCCCGACCATGACGACCCTGGCCCAGGGCGAACCTCAGTTCGCGACCTTCTTCTCGTAGCCCTCGAGGATGTCGTTGAAGTAGGGCGCGATCGGGAAGGGCTTGCCGTTCTTGGCGAGCTCGGCCGGCGTGACGTCGGTGAAGAGCTTGTCCCAGGCGGCCTTGTCGAGCTTGCCTTCGAGGTTCTTGGCGTCGATGCCCGGATACCAGTTGAATTTCTTGACGATGCCGTCCGCCTGCACCTGCGGCGAGGTCGCGAGCGCGATGAAGGCCTCGGCCAGCTTCTTCTGGGCCGACTTCTCCGGCACGGCATAGTACATCGGCTGGCCGGGCATGCCGGGCGAGACGAGCTTCAGCTTCATGTTCGGCGGCAGCTTGCCGTCGGCCTGCCAGGAATAGAACATGTCGACCCAGACCGGGCCGATCGCGATCTCGCCGCGGTTCAGCATGTCGAGCGTGCCGGCATTGCCGGGGGTGATCACGGCGTTCTTGTTGAACTCCTTCAGGTCGGCGAAGGCCTTGTCCCAGCTGGTCTTGGTCGCCGCGTCATAGGGGCCCTTGATCAGCTTGTCGGCGTCGCCGCCGAAGGCATAGACCCAGCCGGCGACGAAGGAGACACCGGACATGCCGCCCTTGATGCCGTTATAGCCGAACTGCTTGGGGTTCTTCTTGGCCCAGTCGGCGAGCTCGGCGAAGGTCGCCGGCGGCGCCTTGACCATGTCGGCATTGTAGGCGAGCGCGGTCTGCGACTGGAACATCGGGATGACGAAGCCGCCGACATCGGTGCCGAGCGCGTTCTTCGCGGCATCGCCGGTGGCGAGCTTCGCCGTCTCGACATTGCCCGTGTACTTGTTCAGCAGGCCTTCCTTGACCATCTGGCCGGCGGCCTTCTGGTGGATGACGACCACGTCGAAATCGGTGGTGGCGGCGCCCTTCTGGGCGTCGAGCTTCTCGTAGATCTTCTGCGAGCCGGAATCGCCCGGGCCGGTGCCGACCGAGACGACCTTCACGCCGGGATTGGCCTTCTCGAACATCGGCCCGAGATAGTCCTTGACGTAGTCGACCATGTTCTGGTCGCCGGCGGAGGCGACGTTGAGGGTCTGCGCGGATAGCGGCGATGCCACGATCAGCGCGGCGAGCGAGCAGGCAAGCGTGAGGATGCGCATGTGTCTGACTCCTTGTCAGGCGGCGATCCCGGCCTCGGTCGCCGGGAAGATGTGAAGGCGCTGCAGCGGAATGCGCAGTCCAACCTTCGTTCCGAGTTCGTGACGGGCGACATCGTCGACCGTGATCTGGCGGCCGGCGGCTTCGACCTTGTAGCGGTAGATGCCACCGGGATAGGCGCGCGCGGCGATGGTGCCGGGGACGACGAGATCGCCGTCCGCGGTCGCCGCATCATGCGCGTCGAGGCTCGCGACGTCGTCGCGGAAATAGGCGAGCGCCTCGCCGGCCGGCAGGGCTGCAGCGGCTTCGCCGGCAAGCGTCGCGCGGGCTGTGCCGGAGGTGACGGACGCCTGGCCTTCGCTGCGCGCGATCGTCAGCGGCAGGACGTTCTCGGCGCCCATGAAATTGGCGACGAAGGCGCTGGCCGGGCGGTCATAGACCTCCTCGGGCGTGCCGACCTGGGCGACGCGACCGGCCTGCATGATGACCAGCCGGTCGGCCATGGTCATGGCCTCCTCGCGGTCATGGGTGACGTGGACAGCCGTCAATCCGAGCCGCTGCTGGATGGCACGGATCTCGTGGCGCATCACCATGCGGATCTTGGCGTCGAGATTGGACAACGGCTCGTCGAGCAGCAGGATGCCGGGATCGATGGCGAGCGCTCGGCCGAGCGCGACGCGCTGGCGCTGGCCGCCGGAGAGCGCCGTGACCTTGCGGTCCTCATAGCCGGAGAGGCCGAGGAAATTCAGCATCTCGCCGACCTTTGCCGCGATCTCGGCCTTTGACTTGCCGCGCAGCTTGAGGCCGTAGCCGATATTCTGGAGCACGGTCATATGCGGCCAGAGCGCATAGGACTGGAAGACCATCGCCATGCCGCGCTTTTCCGGCGGCAGGCCGGCGACATCGCGACCGCCGACGACGATTGAACCGTCCTCGACCGGGACGAAACCAGAAAGCGAACGCAGCAGCGTGGTCTTGCCGCAGCCGGACGAGCCGAGAAGCGCGGTGAAGCTGCCGGGCGTGAAGTCCAGATCGATGCCATGCAGCACGCGCGTGCCGCCATAGGCGACCTTGAGGCCGCGCACGCCGATGGCCGCGCCGCTACCCGCTCTCGCTTGCGTTTCCGGCTGCAAGGCGCCTACTCCCCCGGTTCTGCTCTTATCGCCTGACAATGGAATATTTCTTCCACAATCGGCTCAGTTGAAATAAACGTTACGCACGGGGCGCAGTCTATGCAAGAGCTTTGTGAAAGGCAGATGACAGTGCGGATTCATTCTCTCTGGCTGATGCCGGCGCCTTCCGACGAAGCGCTGCTGACCGGGATCGTCGGCGAGTTGTCCGGCCGTTTCGGCACCCCGCTCTTCGCCCCGCATCTGACATTGCAGGGCGACACGGAGACGACGCCGGATACGCTGGAGCGCGCGATCGCGGCGGCTGCCGAGGCGGTCGAGGCCTTCTCGGAACCCGTCTCCGTCGTCGAGGGAAGCGACGCCTATTTCCGCTCGTTCTATGCCCGCTTCGCCGTCTCGCCGGCCTTGGCAAAGCTGAAGCAGGGGCTCGACCCCGAGGGCTTCGCCAGCTTCATGCCGCATGTCTCGCTGCTCTACGGGCCGGTCGAGGCTGCCGCGAAGGCTGCGGCGATCGCCGAGATCAATGCCCGCCTCGCCGGCCGCCCTATCCGCTTCGACCGGATCGGCATCGTGACGTCGGGCCAGGATGTGCCGATCGCGGACTGGCGCGTCGTCACGAGCGTCGCGCTGCGTTCGGCCTGAGCCTTCCGGCTATTCCCCGGTCAGCTCGCGATTGCGGCGGCTGACCTCGTCGCTATAGCGTTTGATCGCGTGCGCCTCGCTGAGGATGCCGACGATGCGGCGGCCGTCGCGGTCGGCGACCACGGGCAGAGCCTCGCTCTCGGCCTCCTCGAACAGCTTCAGCGTGTCGCGCACCGTCATGTCGGCGAGCAGCATCCGGTCCGGATTGCGCAGGAGATGGCGCACGGTACGCGGCGCGGGCTCGGCCGCCGCCTCTTCGCCCAGAGCCGGGTCCGGCTCGTAGAGCGCGCCCGGCGGCACCATGCCGGCATAGGCGTCGCCGGGGCCGATCGCGACGAGATAGCTGGTCGAGCCCGGCGGGTATTTCAGCCGCGCCTCGGCGATGGTGGCATCCGCCGCGATCTTCGGCACCTCCAGGCGCATCATGCTGCCGGCGGTGAGATCGCGCATCCAGCCGACATCATGGGCGCCGCGGATGCTCTCGCCGCGCAGGTGGAAGCGCCAGGTCGCGAAGGAGAAGCCGAAGAGGCGGCGTGTCACCAGCGAGGCCGCGCCGGCTGCGCCGACCACGGCCAGCGTCAGTTTGAGATCGCCGGTCATCTCGAGCGCGAGCAGGGTCATCGTCATCGGCCCGCCGACGATCGAGACCGCGAGCGAGCTCATGCCGACCAGCGCGAACAGCGTCTCGTGGCCAGCCAGATTGGGGAAGGCGAGCGTCAGCAGGCCGATGAAAAGGCGCCCGGTCAGCACGCCAAGCAGGAGCGAGGCGAAGAACAGGCCGCCGCGAAAGCCCGAGCCGATCGAGACCGAGGAGGCCAGCGCCTTGGCGACGAGCACCAGCGCGAACAGCCCCAGGCTGGCATCGATGCCGAGATAGAGATTGATCGCGCCATGGCCGGCCGAGAAGACCGAGGGGTTCCAGACCGCGAGCGCGCCGACGAGGAGGCCGCCGAAAGCCGGCCTGAGCCAGGTCGGAATCCGCGAGCGTCGGAAGCCCGCCTCGACAAAGGCGGCAGCGCGCATCACGACGATGCCGACGAGACCGCAGGTGGCGCCCAGCATCACCACCAGAGGCAGGTTCGCCATCGTGATCAGCCCGATCGGCGGAACCTCGACCGCAAGCAGCGAAGGCGCGAGCACGCTATGCGTCACCGTCGCCATGAAGGTCGCGGCCATCACAGGCACGAAGGCGGCGATCGAGTAGCTGCCGAGGATCAGTTCGAAAGCATAGAAGGCGCCGGTCAGCGGCGCATCGAAGGCCGCACCGATGGCGCCACCGGCGGCACATCCGACCATGAGGCGCATATCCGCCCGGCGCAGCCGCAGGCGGCGGCCGATATGCGAGGCGAGCCCGCTCGCGGCCTGCGTATAGCCGGCTTCAAGACCGACCGAAGCGCCTGCGCCGCTGGAGCCCATGGTCTGGAGCGCGACGAAGACGCTGTCGCGAAACGACATGCGCCCGCCATGCAAGGCATTGGCCTCGATCGGATCGATCGGCTGCTTGCGGCGACGGAAAAACAGCCAGGAGGCGAAGCCGATGGCGAGGCCGCCGAGGACCGGCCCGGCGATCGCCCGCCAGGCCGGAATCGTGGTGGTGATCGAGAGCCGCTGGCCAGGCGCGAGACCGAAGATCAGCTCGTGCAGGAGCTGGGTGGTGAAGGACATCGCCAGCACGATCAGCCCGGCGAGCACGCCGACTAGGGCGGCCAGCACCACGATGCCGATCTCGCTGGAGCGGACAAACGCGCGCCAGCCTTGCGGGGCGTCGCCCTCTCCGGCCGGCATGTCCGAGGCTTTCACGGTGATCACGGCAAGGCCCGCCAGGCTCGTTCGTCACGTCCGCCCGCGGTCGCATATCGAAGCGGCCGGAACAAGACGACCCGGCGATAGCCGCCCTGCTCTCGTCGCGGGGCAGCTTAGGAGATGGGGACAGTGAGCCCCGTCTTGACCCGGTCCATCGCGACGAAGGAGCGGAACTTGCGGATATTGGGATTGGCGAAGAAGAGCCGCCGCGTCAGCGCCTCATAGGCCGCCATGCTCGGCACCAGCACGACCAGCATGAAATCGACCTCGCCGGTGACGTAATAGCATTGCTGAACCTCCGGCGCCGCCAGGAAGGCGCTCTTGGCCGCGTCGATATCGGGCGCGGTCTCGCTGACCAATTCGATCTCGACGAACAGCGTGATCGGATGGCCGAGCGCGGCGGGGTCGACCACCGCGACATTGGCGCGGATCACGCCGCTCGCCTCCATCCGGCGGATGCGTCGCTGCACGGCCGGTGCCGACAGGTTGACGCGCTCGCCGATCACGCGCTGCGGCGTGGTGTTGTCCTGCTGGAGGATCGCGAGGATCGCCCGGTCGAAAGCGTCGAGATCATGAGCGGTCGGCTCGGCCATGCCTCATCCTGTGAAACAAACTTGCACGGGCAATAGGTAAATCCAGCGCCTTTTTCACCTGGGATGCAATATCCATTCAAACAACCCAGCCAGACGAGGGCGCCATGTTCCTGCTCAATCATCACCCGGATTATCGTTCCGCCCTGCATCCCGAGGATGTCGCGACGCTCGGGCCGGCCGGGGCGGACGCGATCACGGCCCATCTGGCCGCGCGGCCGAACCATGTGCCGACGCCGCTGCACAGCCTGCCGGCTCTGGCCGCCGCGCTCGGGATCGGCGCGCTCTTCATCAAGGACGAGGGCCAGCGCCTCGGGCTCGGCAGCTTCAAGGCGCTCGGCGGGGCCTATGCGGTGATCCGGCTGGCGCTGGAAGCCGCTTCCGAGAAACTCGGGCGGCAACTCAAAGATGCAGATATGAACGACCCCGCCGTCCGCGCGGCGGCGGCCGGCATGACCTTCGCCTGCGCGACCGACGGCAATCATGGGCGCTCGGTGGCACAGGGCGCGCAACTGCTCGGCGCCAAGGCGGTGATCTTCGTGCATGGCGGCGTCAGCGACGAGCGCGTCGCGGCGATCGCCCGCTTCGGCGCCGAGATGGTGCGTGTCGACGGCACTTACGACGATTCCGTAGTCGAGGCCGCCCGCGTCGCGACCGAGCGCGGCTGGACCATCGTCTCCGACACCTCCTGGGAAGGCTATGAGCGCATCCCCGGCCTGGTCATGCAGGGCTATACCGCCATCGCCCGCGAGGGGCTGGCGCAAATGCCGGCGCGGCCGAGCCATGTCTTCGTACAGGCCGGCGTCGGTGGCATCGCCGCTGCGCTCGCCGCGCAGATGCAGACCAGCTTTGGTGCGGAACGGCCGTTCTTCACGGTTGTCGAGCCGTCGCGCGCGGCTTGCATCTTCGAGGCGGCCAAGAGCGGTAAGCCGGGCAAGATCTCGCATGGCGCACCGACCGTGATGGCGATGCTCGAATGCTACGACCCCTCGCCGCTGGCGCTGCGCGTGCTTTACCGCGCCGCCGACGCCTTCATGACGGCCGAGGATTCCGACGCGGTCGAGGCGATGAACCGGCTCGCACGGCCGGCCGCGGGCGACCCGGCCATCGTTGCCGGCGAGAGCGGGGCGGCCGGGCTCGCCGGATTGCTGGCTGCCCTGCGCGACCCGCAGGCGCGCGCGGCGCTGAAGCTCGACGGCAACTCGCGCGTCTTCCTCGTCAACACCGAAGGCGCGACCGATCCGGCGCGTTATGCCGAACTCGTCGGCCTGAAGCCGGAGGACGTGGCGTGAGCGCACAGCCCGGCGAACGCCTGACGCTCCACTCACAGAGCCATTCGCCCTATGCGCGCAAGACCATCGCCTTCGCGCATGAAACGGGGATCGTGGACCGCCTCGACATCATCGATCAAGAGACGAGCCCGACCAACCGCAACCCGGACGTGTTCGCCGTCAATCCGCTCGGCAAGGTGCCGGTTCTGATCACGCCGGAAGCCGGCGCGATCTTCGATTCGCTGGTGATCTGCGACTATCTCGACGGGCGCCATGCCGGCCGCCGCTTGATCCCGACTGAGGGCAAAGCACGCTGGCAGGCCCTGCGCCTGCATGCGATCGCACAAGGGCTCTGCGATGCCGGCATCGCCTTGCGCTGGGAAACGCTGCGCCGGCCGGAGCATCTGCGCTACCCGCCGCTCCAGGAGGGGCAAGCGGCGAAGCTCGTCGAGAGCTTCGACGTGCTGGAGCGCAGCGAGGCCTTCGACGAACCCGTCCATATCGGCCATATCGGACTGGCGACCGCGCTCGCCTGGCTGGAGTTCCGCAACCTGCCGGATTTCCGCTCCGGGCGGCCAAGGCTGGCGCACTGGTACGAAGCGTTTTCGGCGCGCGCCTCGATGCGGGCAACCGCCTATCACGGCGAGACGCAGGACCGCCCGGCGGCGCTGGCCATTGCCGGATGACCGACTGACGTCGTAGCAGGACCCGACAGCGCGACCCACTCCGGCCGCGCCGGAGGCCCTGCATGACGCTTCGTCCCGATACGCTGGCGATGACCGCCGTGCTCGCCATGCTGACGGCGCTCGGGCCGCTCTCGACCGATTTCTACCTGCCTTCCCTGCCCGAGATCGCGCGGGTGATGCAGACGGATGTCGCGGGTGCACAGGCGACACTCTCCTCCTTCCTGTTCGGGTTCGCGGCCGGGCAGATCTTCTGGGGGCCGCTCTCGGACCGGCTGGGGCGCAAGCCCGTCCTGCTCGCCGGGCTCGCCCTGTTCGGGCTTGCGACGCTGGCCTGCGCCTTCGCGCCCTCGATCGAGGCCCTGACGCTGGCACGGGCCTTCCAGGCGCTCGGCGCCTCCGGGCCGATCGTGCTCGGCCGCGCCATGGTGCGCGACCTCTATGACGGGGTGCGCGCCGGGCGCGAACTCGCGCGCATGGGCATGATCATGGGGCTGGTCCCGGCGATCGCGCCGGTGATCGGCGGCGTGCTTCAGGTCGCCTTCGGCTGGCGCTCGACCTTCCTGGCTTCGCTCGCCTTCGGGCTGGCGCTTGCCATCGTCATCATCACCGTGATGCCGGAGACATTGCGGGCGCGCTCGCCGCAGCCGCTCTCCCTCGCCAGCATCTTCCGGGGTTTCGGCACCCTGCTGCATAACCGCGCCTTCCGCGTTTATGTCGCGCTGACGGCCCTCGCCTATGCCGGGCTCTTCGCCTTCATCTCGGGCTCGTCCTTCGTGCTGATCGGCGTCTACGGGCTGACGCCGATCGCGTACGGCTTCTCCTTCGGCTTCGGCGTGCTCGGCTACATCTTAGGCACGATCATCGCGCAGCGCCTCGTCGGGCGGCGCGGCATGGACGGGGTCATCGCCATCGGCGTCGCCTGCCTGGCCGGCGGCGGACTTGCGATGCTGGTCGGCGTGCTCACCGGCTTCGGCGGCGCGGCCGGCGTCGTCGTGCCGATGGCGCTCTATGCCTGCGGCGTCGGGCTGACCATGCCGCAGGCCCAGGCCTCGGCGATGATGCCCTTCCCGGACCGGGCGGGCGCGGCCTCCTCCTTCAACGGGCTCTGCCAGATGTTGCTCTCGGCCTGCGTCGGGTTGCTCGTCGGACACCTGCTCAAGAACGCCGCGCTGCCCCTGCCGCTGGTGATGTCGGCGCTGGGCGTGACCGCGCTCGTCCTGTTCCGCGCGACGCGCGGTATCCGGTCGGCGAAGGTTTAGAGCCTCAGCCGCCGAAGAGCCGCTCGAAGAAGTTCTTCTCCTGCGGCCGCGGAGGCACCCAGGCGCGATCGCTGGTCGGCGGCGGCGCCTCTGGCTGACGGGCATCCGCCACCGGCGCACCGTCGCTGATCGTCTTCGGCGCGCCCTGCCAGAGGCCGCCCGGCAACGGCAAGGGCTGTGCTCCCGCATGGGCCGCCTTCATGTACTTGCCCCAGATTTCGCCGGGCAGGCCGGCGCCGGTGACGCGCTTCATCTTCGAATTGTCGTCGTTGCCGACCCAGACGGCCGTGACGAGCTTGGCGGTGAAGCCGACGAACCAGGCGTCGCCGTAATCCTGCGTCGTGCCGGACTTGCCGCCGACCTGCCAACCCGGGATGTTGAACTTGCTGCCGGTGCCGCCGTTCATGACGCCGTTGAACATGGTGTTGATCATGGCGAGGTTCTGCGGCTGGATGACCGGGCCGAGATTCGCGGCCTTGCGGGCATAGACGACCTTGCCATTGGTCTGGCGCACCTCGCGGATGACATAAGGCAGCACCGACTGGCCGCCATTGGCGAAAGTCGCATAGGCGGCCGTCATCTCCAGCGGCGTCACCTCCGAGGTGCCGAGCGCCAGCGACAGGTTCGGCTGCAGGGCCGAGGTAATGCCGAGGCGCTGGGCGGTGCGGATGACCTCCTTGGGCGTCACCTCCTGGATCAGCCGGGCGGCCACCGTATTGAGCGAGTGCTGCATCGCGGTCGCCAGCGTCACCGGGCCGCGATAGTTGCGCGAATAGTTCTCCGGCTCCCAGCCCTTGATCGAGACCGGGGCGTCGTCGCGGATGGTGTCGGGCGTCATGCCCTTCTCGAGCGCGGTCAGATAGACGAAGGGCTTGAACGAGGAGCCCGGCTGGCGGCGCGCCGCCGTGGCGCGGTTGAACTGGCTCTTGGTGTAGTCGCGGCCACCGATCAGCGCGCGGATCGCGCCATCCGGCGCGAGCGAGACGACCGCGCCCTGCGACGCGTTCAGCTTGGCGCCCTGCGCGGAGAGCGCATCGACCAGCGTCGTCTCGGCCGCGGACTGCAGCTTCGAGTCGATCGAGGTCAGGACGGTGACATCGCCTTCGACCGCGCCGATGAAATCATCGAGCACGTCCATGACATAGTCGGCGGCGTAGTTCACCGAGCCGGCACCGACACGCTCGGGCACCTCGGCCGGCGTCGTCAGCGCGCTCTTGGCCGCAGCCTGCGTGATGAAGCCCTGATCGGCCATCGCGGCGACGACGAGCTGGGCACGCTTCTCCGCCAGATCGGGGTTGCGGTTGGGCGCGAGCCGCGACGGAGCCTGGACTAGGCCGGCCAGCATGGCGGCCTCCGCAATCGTCACGGAACGCGCCGATTTGTTGAAATAGCGCTGCGCGGCCGCCTCGACGCCATAGGCGCCGGAGCCGAAATAGACGCGGTTGAGATAGAGCTCGAGGATCTGGTCCTTCGTGTAGGTGCGCTCCAGCCAGAGCGCCAGGATCGCCTCCTGGATCTTGCGGGCTGCCGTGCGCTCCTGCGTCAGGAAGAGGTTCTTGGCGAGCTGCTGGGTCAGCGTCGAGCCGCCCTGCGCCACGCCGCGCCCACGCAGGTTGGTGACGAGCGCGCGGGTGATGCCGATCGGATCGATGCCGAAATGATCGTAGAAGCGCTTGTCCTCGATCGCGACGAAGGCGCGCGGCAGATAGGGCGGCACTTCGCCGATCGTGATGGTGCGTCCGCCGGTCTCGCCGCGATTGGCGAGCAGCGAGCCGTCGGCGGCGAGGATCGCGATATTCGGCGGCCGCTTCGGCACGGTGAGCTGGTCGATCGGCGGCAGTTGCGAGGCGTGATAGGCGACGACACCGCCGACGCCGATGAGGCACCAGAGGCCGAGCACCATCGACCAGTAGAACAGGCCGCCCAGGAATGAGCGGCGGCCACGCCGGCCGCGGCGCTTGCCGCCACCACCGCCGCCGCCGCGCTTGTCGCGCTTCGGCGGATTGCGGAGCTGCCGGCTCGGCTCGGGCTGGGCCGGAGCGTTGCGGAAGCGGGTCGGGCGATCGTCTGGAGAAAGGCGCATGTCACCGTCCACGTGACGCTCGTCACGTTCATAACCAAAGGAGGGCTCGCGCCGCTCGCCTCGTGCAATCCGGTCGTTCATCCTGCCCCGTTTTCGGCCGCCAAGCCGCCTCGCGATGCGGTCAGGTCACACAGGATTCAAACATGGCGCTTTTAAGGGTTCGTAAAGCGTGCAATGCGGCACAGCGATCACAGCCGTCGCGCAAACGTGATCGAACTTGCAAACACGCAAACGCAAACGTCATCAAACGGGATATTGCGCAAAATCGGGGGGCTCGCCTAGAACCCGAAGCTGGAACACCCGAGCCCTCCGCAGCTATCCGCAACCAAGGACCACCGCATGCAGTTTCTGTCGCGCTTCCAGCCCTATGCTCTCGGCCTGCTTCGCATCTTCGCGGCGCTGAGCTTCATCTCGCACGGCACGCAGAAGCTGTTCGGCTTCCCGGCTGCTCCGTCCTGGGGCCTGCCCTCCGCCATGAGCCTGCCCTGGACCGCCGGCGTGCTGGAGATCGTCGGCGGCGCGCTCGTCCTCGTCGGCTTCTTCACCCGCCCGGCCGCCTTCGTCCTCTCCGGCCTGATGGCCGTGGCTTACTGGATGGCCCATGGCTCGAAGGGCTTCTACCCGCTGCTGAACGGCGGCGAGGCGGCGATGCTGTTCTGCTTCATCTTCCTCTACATCGCGACCGCCGGCCCGGGCGCCTTCGCGCTCGATTCCCGCAAGAACTGACCTTCGACGGCGCATAAAGACGAAAGGCCCGCTTCCTCATCGGAAGCGGGCCTTTTTCTTATCCGAGCCTAAGCGAATCAGACGGCCGCGGAGATCCAGCGCGAAAGATCGCTCTTGGGGGCAGCGCCGACCTTCTGGGAGGCGAGCTTGCCGTCCTTGAAGAGCATCAGCGTCGGGATCGAGCGGATGCCGAACTGGGCCGGGATCTGCTGATTCTCGTCGACGTTCATCTTGACGATCTTGACCTTGCCGTTGAGCTCGGTCGCGATTTCCTCGAGCGCCGGGCCGATCATGCGGCAGGGGCCGCACCATTCCGCCCAGAAATCCACCACGACCGGCTCGGACGACTTGAGGACGTCGGCCTCGAAGCTCGCGTCGGTTACCTTGCTCGTTGCCATGACTGGCCGCCTTTCGGTTTCAATGGGAGGCAATGCCACCCTTCGCCAGCGAAGCTATGAACGCCGGCCCCCCGGGTCAAGGCGCGTGCATTGCAACGCTGAGGTGAAGCCGGCGCGTCACGACCCGCCCGAGACCAGGCTGGCGCCGACATTGATCGCCATCGCCAGGATCGAGGTGTTGAAGATGAAGGTCAGCACCGAATGCGCCAGCACGATGCCGCGCGCCTGACGGGTGGTGACGCCGATATCGGAGGTCTGCGAGGTGCAGCCGATCGTGTAGGAGAAATACAGGAAATCGACATAGTCGGGATCGGCCTCGCCGGGAAAGTCGAGACAGGGCTCGGCCTTGCCGCCGCGATAATAGATGCCGGCATAGTGCAGCGTGAAGAAGGCGTGCAGCAGCGTCCAGGAACACAGGATCGTGACGCCGCCGAGCGCGAGATGGATACCGCGCTCGCCCGCCGGCAAGGCGTCGATCCCGGTGAGCTGGACCACGATGGCGGCAAGGCTCGCGCTCGCGGCGAGGCAGGAGATGACGAGGATGGCGACGGCGCCCTCATCCTGCTTCTCCGCCCGCGCCCGGATCTGGTCGACCGTCTCGGTGAACATCGTCGTCGCCAGCAGGCCGAGATAAAGGATCGCGCCGGCATCCCAGGCGACCAGCAACCGCGTCGCCCAGCGCCAGTTGCTGGGCAGCAGCAGGGTCAGCACCGCCCCGGCGACGAGGGCGATCAGCAGGCGCGGGCGCAGGGACAGGGAATGCGGCACGAATCTCATGGCGTGGACGCTTCCTCGACGGTGCCGGCGCCCTCATCGGCCGCCAGCGCGGCGAGCGCCGCGTCGAGCCGGCCCGGCTCCAGTTCGAAACAGGCCAGGCTCGCCGTGTAGATCGCCAAAGCCCGTACCTGCCGGCCCGGATAGATCTCCCGCATCAGCGCGGCATAGGCGGCGAGCTGGGCGATCGTCGTGACGGGGATCGCATCGACCGCCTGCGGAGGCCGGGCCGTGGTCTTGAAATCGGCGACGACGACGCTCTCCGGCGTGACCGCCAGCCGGTCGATGCGCCCGGATACGGCGCGCAACTCGCCATCCGGCATACGGATCGATCCGGCGACGGGAACCTCCGCGAGAGCGTCCGGCGCGAACAGCCCGGCCAAGGCGGGCGCTGCCAGCAATTGCAGGGCATCAGCGACGATGGTTGCGCGCCGCTCGGGCCGCAAGGCTCCGCCGCGCGCTTCCGCCAGAGCTTCCGCCGTCATGAGGCGGCGTGCCTCGGGAACGCTCGGCAGGATTTGCAGAAGAAGATGCGCCAGCCGGCCTGCCGCCGCCGCTTCGGCGAGAAAGGGGCCATCGCCCGGCCGCTCCTCGCCGTCGGCGGCCGTCAGCGCGCTCGACGGCTTCAGCGGCGGCAAGGGTTCGGCCTCGCGCAGGACGCGCTTGCCCAGCCAATGCGGAACGGAGACCGAAGCGGCCTCCTTGTCCCTGTGATCGGTCTCCTGCTCGGCCAGTGTTGGCGCCGAGACCATGAAGCGCAGCGTTGCCTCGTCGCCCTCGCCCAGCTGCTTCAGGCCTGCGTCCGATCGCATCAGTCCCTGCTCGATCATCGCGTACCAGCTTCCGGATGGGGCCTCGCCCTTCGCCTGTGCGCCGCAGACGATCAAGCGGTCCTCGGCGCGGGTCATCGCGACGTAGAGCAAGCGATGATGCTCCTCGACCATCTGCGCGACCACCGCGGCCTTGGCGACTTCGGTCGCCCGTACGTCCTCGGCAGAGGCCGGCGGCCAGAGCGGCACGAGATCGCCTGATGGCGTGGGCACGGCCAGGATTTTCGGCAGGCGCCGCGCGCCGGGTTCGACGCCGAGATCGGCGAGGATGACGATCTTCGCCTCCAATCCCTTCGATCCATGCACGGTCATGACGCGGACCTCGCCGGCACTGGCCGAGAGATCGCGCTTCACATCGGCGGCGCTGCCAGCGACATGCTGGAGGAAGCCGGAGAGCGAGGGACCATAGCGGCGCTCATGGTCGAGTGCGGCGTTGAGGAAGGCGTCGAGCGCATCGCCCGCCTCGGCACCGAGCCGGGCGAGCGCGAGATTGCGCCCGCCGCCGGGGCCGAGCAGATCGGCGAAGAAGCGGAAGGGGCCCTGCCGTCCGGCCTGCTGCATCCAGCGGACCAGCTTCGCCTCGGCGGCAGCATAGCGCGGCTCAACCGCCGCAGCCTCCTGCAACGCGGCGCGCAGCGAGCCCTTGCGGTTCGGCGCGAGGCGCAGGAGATCGTCGTCGTCGAGATCGATCAGAGGCGTCTTGAGCGCGGTCGCGAGCGTCAGGTCGTCATCGGGCAGGAGCAGGGCGCGGCCGAGCACGACGAGATCCTCGACCGCCGGGTGTTCGGCCAGTGTCAGGCGATCGCGGCCGGCGACGGGGACATCGGCATCCTTCAGCGCCTTGACGATCGCCTCGAACAGCGCGCCGCGCTGGCGCAGCAGGATCATGACGTCGCCCGCCGCGAAGGGGTGGCCGAGATCGTCACGGCGATCGCGATGCCAGCGCTGCAAGGTGCGGGCGATGCGCTCGGCGAGCTTCACCGTGCCGCTGCGCCGCTCCGGCGCGTCGACCGGCGTGGTCCAGGCATCGGGCGGTTCGCCCGTGTCATTGGCGGCAAGCGGCCAGATATCGACGGTGCCGGGCGCATTGCGACGGACGGTGTCGTGGATTTCAGGCCGGGCCGCGCCGTCGAAGACGAGGCCGCGGGCATGGTCCGGCAGGGCGAAGACGGCATCAACCGCCTGCATGATGTCCGGCGCCGAGCGGAAGGAGGTGTTGAGGCTGATCGCCTCGAAATCCTGCTCCGCCGCCCGGATGCGTTGGCCGAGCGCGCGGCGCTCCTCGCCGAAGGCGGCGGGCGCCGCACCCTGGAAGCCGTAGATCGACTGCTTCTCGTCGCCGACGACGAAGATGGTGCGCGGCTTCGCCCGGAGATCGCCGCCGCTGGTGAACTCTTCCGCCAGCTTGCGCAGGATCGCCCATTGCGCCTCGCCGGTGTCCTGCGCCTCGTCGAGCAGGATGTGATCGATGCCGGCATCCAGCTTGTAGAGCACCCAGGCGGCCTCGACCCGCTCCAGCAGCGAACGCGTGCGCGCGATCAGGTCGTCGTAGTCGAGGAGCGAGCGCAGGCTCTTCTGGCGCTGATAGGAAGCAAGCATCCGCGTCACCAGCAGGGCGAGCGCGGCGCTGCGGTCACGGATCGCGACGGCGTTCAATTGCTCGGCGGCACCGAGCAGACAGGCGGCGAGCTCCTCCAGCGTCGTCAGCAAGGCGCCGTTGAACTCGGATTTGCCCTTGCCGCGGATATTGGCGTTGATCGTGCCAGCCTCGGTGATGAAGCCGCGCCGGCAGAAGCCGACGGGATCGCCGTCGTCCTGTCCGGCGAGCAGGGTGCGCAGGTTCGCCGCGAAGGTTTGCCGCGTGGGGCTGCCCGCATGCAGTGCCTCGATCAGGGCGTGCAATCCCGGCAGCGTCGCGAGATCGGCGCGGAAGCGCGCCCTGACCGCCTCAGCCGACAGGTCGGCCGCGATGCCGAGGAAGGCGGCGATGCCGGCGGTCACCGCGCCCGCATCGCGGGCCCGGCCGTTCTCGTCGCTGAACAGGGCGCGCTGGCGCAGCGCCTCCTGGAACATCGTCTCGAAACTGTCCTGCGCGGCCAGCCTCGCGAGCAGGTCGAGCGCCCGGGCCTCCGGTCCGTTCGGTTCGGCCGCGACGAGAGCGAGCAATTCGCGACGTGCGGCGCGCAGCATCTCAGCCTGGGCCAGATCGTCGGCAACCTCGAAACGCGGCGGCACATTGGCCTCGAAGGGCGCGGCCTGCAAAACGCGGGTGCAGAAGGCGTGGATGGTCTCGATGCGCAGGCCGCCCGGCGTCTCCAGCGCCTGTGCGAAGAGGCGGCGCGCCTTGGCGCGCTCGGCCGCGACCGGTGCGCGGCCGGTGAGGTTCGCCAACGCACGGCCAAGCGCCTCGTCGGAGAGCGTCGCCCAGGCACTCAGCGCCTTGAAGATGCGGTTCGCCATGTTGGCGGCCGCGGCCTTGGTATAGGTGATGCAGAGCATGCGGCCGGGCGCGACATCGTCGAGCAGCAGCCTGAGCACGCGATTGACCAGCACATGGGTCTTGCCCGAGCCGGCATTGGCCGAGACCCAGGCGGAGAGGCCGGGATCGGCGGCCTGCGCCTGGCGCTGGTTGGTCAGCGGCGGGACGATCCAGCCCGGCTTCATGGCTCGCCCCCCTCGTCCCCACCGGGCGCGGCCGACCATTCCTTGACGCGGGCCAGGTGATCATAGGGGCTGGCATAGCGGATATAGTCGGGGGCGCGGCGCGAGACGAAGGGCTCGTGGCCGGAACGCAAACGGTCGAGATATTCGAGCAGGCGTTCGAGATGGCGCCCAGCGACATCGGCCAAGGACTCGTCGCCGAACTTGAGCGGCGTGCTCGCTCCCCAGCCCTTCGGGTCGTGGTGGAGCTTGACATAGAGCACGTCGTCGACCGGCAGCGGTCCGGCGAGCCCCTTGAAGCCGGCGCGCGCCGCCAGATCCGCTTCCAGCGTCAATTGCGGGGCAAAGCCCTTTTCGACCTGCTTCTTGGAGGGCGGCGCACCCGTCTTGAAATCGACGATGCGCAACGAAGGCGTGCGCGTCAGTTCGATACGGTCGGCCTTGCCGCTCAGGCGGAATTCGCTGCCGTCGGCAAGCGGGAAACTTGCAGCCGTGAAGAGCTCGACGCCAATGCGGCCGATATCGGCGCGCCGGTTTTCCTCCCAGCGGATGAAATGGCCGGCCGTCAGCAGGAAGCGCGGCCACCAGAAGGCCTTGACCTCCGGCACGTCGTCATAGGCGCGGAAGAGCCGGGCGCCGATGCCGATCAGTTGGCCCAGCGCATCGGCCGGCAAGCCTTCGGGATAGGTCGTGGTGAACTCCTCGACGATGCCGTGCAAGAGCTTGCCGCGATCCTGCGCGGTCGGGTCCGCCACGAGATCATCGAGCGCATCGAGCTTCAGGATCTTGCGGGCATGGATCTGGTAGGGGTCGCGATAGAGCGTCTCGACCTCGGTGACACTGAGCGACAGCGGCTGAAGGTCGCGCGGAGGGTACGGTGCCGGGCGGCCGACCGGCTTCGCGTCGGCGGGCGCGCTGAGGACGCCGGCCAAAGCCCGCAGCTTTGCCCCTTCCTCCACAGCCTTCGCCCAGACCGTTTGCCGCGCAACTGCCTGCAAGCGCTGCCAGAAGCGCGAGGCGATGGTCTCCGCCTCGCCGGCCTTGCGCGGGCGCGTCAGCGTGACCTCACGCGCCAACGCCGCCATGACGAAATCATGCGCGGTCTGGCCGGCGCGCCGCTCGGGCGGGGAGAGGCCGAGCTCGGCCCGCATCGGGCGGTTGATGAAGGAATCGGTCGTGGTCTGCGGCGGCCAGATGGTCTCGTTCAGGCCGCCGAGCACGACATGGTCGGCCTCAAGCAGGCGCGCTTCGAGCAGGCCCCAGATCGCGACGCGCGGATAGCCCGGCGACGCGCGCTTGACCACGGTCTCCGCCAGCAGGCCATCGAGGATGGCGACGAAATCCCGCGCCGTGCCGTTCGGCGGCATCACGGCCTCGGCGCCGGCCAATTCGTCGAAAAGCCCGGCCAGCGCCTCGCCATCCGGCCCGACGAAGGCGAGCGGCGTGCCGGCCTCGCTCAGGCTAAAGGCGGTAACAGTCGCGCGCGCCGCCGTGACGACGGTGGCCAATGATGGCGTCTCGGCGGCGAACGCCTCGCGCAAGGCGGCACTCGCTGAGCCTAGCGCATGCAGCACCTTCGCGGCGGCGGCCTGATCGTCAGCGGTCAACCGCTTGCGCGGCCGCGGAACATGCCCGCTCTCGCGGATCGCCTCCCAGTTCGCCAGCGCGGCTTCCAAGCCCGGCATGCCCCGGCCCACGGCCTCGCCACGCCATGTCCCAATGTCGAGCGCAGCGGCTCCCAGCACCAGTGCCTCTCGGCTCAACCCCAGACGGCAGAGCGGATGCGCGAGGAGCGGCACCAGCGCGATCGGCGCCATCTCGGCCAGCACCGCCTCCAGGATCAGGCGCAGCAGCGAGCCGGCCGGCCAGCGTCCGAGCGGCAGGCCGGCGGAATCGTCGACCTCGACTCCCCAGCGCTTGAGCTCGACGGCGACGCGCTCGGCCAGGCCGCGATCCGGCGTCACCAAGGCCGCATGGGCGCCGGGTCGCTCCAATGTCTCGCGAAGCGCAATGGCGACGATCAGCGCCTCCTCGCGCTCATCGGCAGCCTCGACGACGCGCAGGCCCTCGAAACCCTCGGCTGCCATCGCTTCCGGGACACGCGCGCCGATATCGGACCAGAGTTCGGTGACCGAGGCGGGCAGCATCGCCTCGCGCAGCAGCGCGGCCCGCGCTCCAAGCGCAATATCGGGCTGCGACAGCTCGCGCACGTCGTCGCGGACGGCTTCAAGCGTGTCCATCAGATGGTGCAGGGCCGCTTGCGGATGCGAAGGCGCAGGCTCTCTCGCAATCGCATCCCAGGCACGTTGCTCCAGCCCGAGATCGATGCCGGGCAGGACGACGGCGCCGTTCGGCAGGCGCGCGATGGCCGCGAGCAGGCGCGCGGTTGCGGGCACCGTGCCTGTCGAACCTGCGGCGATGATCGGCCCCGTCGCGCCGCCTGCGAGCAGCCTGTCACGTTCGGCGGCGAGCATGCGATTGCGGAAGGTGGCGGGGTCGCAGGCCCCGCGCTCGGCCAGGATTCCGGGCCAGGCTTCGCCGAGAATGGCGAGGAAACCGGCATTGAGCTGCCAGACCTTATCGAAGCGGGCAGCGTCGAGCGAAGCCAATCGCTCGACCGGGACGTCCTCCGTCTGCATCTGGTCGAGCAGGGCCGCGAGGTCGCCGGCAAGCCCATAGGCTTCCGCCAGCGTCGCCGGCACCAGGGCGGGTTCGCTCGGATCGAGCCGGAGGTGTTTGCGATTGGCCGTGCGGCCCCAGGCATCGACCAGGCGCGTCAGCAGCATGCGGCGTTCGAGCGGCGCGATCGGGGCGACACGTTCCTCCGCCCAGGCGCCGGCGCCGATCAGGGCCGTCTCGGCCTCGTCGACATCGCCGAGCGGCACGATGCGCGGCAGGAGCAGCGGCTTGCCGCCGAGCTTTCCAGCGAGGATCGCGGCGAAGGCGCGGGCGGCGCGGCGCGTCGGCAGGTAGAGCGTTGTCCGCGCCATCGCGGCGGGATCGGCGGGGTCGTGGACCGGCCCCAGCCGGCCATCCAGCATCGCCTGCGCCAGCACCTCCAGGAAAGGCGCGCCGGCCGGGATGCTGAACAGGTTGAGCTCAGGCATCGACCGGCTGGGCGGCGGCAAAGGCGGCCTCGGCCGGCGCGATCGCCTCCGGCCGGTCGACATGGAGCCAACGGCCTTCAAGGACATGGCCGAAGAGCCGCCCGCGCGCGATGGCGCGGTCGTAAAGCAGGTTGAACGAGAAGGATGCCGGGGTATCCGCGAAGAACTCCGGCGTCACGATCCCGATACCGGCATAGACGTAAGGCGCGGTCGCCGACGCGCCCCGGCGCGTCAGGCGGCCGGCCTCATCGCGGAAGAAATCGCCGGGTCCGTTGAAGCCGACACTGCTCTCGCGCTCCGCCAGCAGCAGCAGCATGTCCATGGTTTCGCCGTTCCAGGCGGCGGCCATCGCGCCGAAATTGGAGACGCCCCGCTCGCTCCAGAGCGAATCCGAATTGACGCTGAAGAACGGTCCGTCGCCAAGCAGCGGCAGGGCCTTCTTGGCGCCGCCACCGGTTTCCAGCAATTCGCCGCGCTCGTCCGAAATGGTGATGCGCGGGCGTGTCCGGCCGGCCAGATGCGCCTCGATCTGCCCGGCGAGGTGATGAACGTTGACGACCGCCTCCTCGACGCCGGCATCGGCCAATCGGTCGAGCGCATGGTCGAGCATGGTCTTGCCGCCGATCTTCACCAGCGGCTTGGGCAATGTGTCGGTGATCGGGCGCATGCGCTGCCCGAGGCCGGCCGCCAGCACGATCGCCCGGCGGATCGGCGGCGAAGCGGTTGTGGTCACGCGAATCTCCGTGTCGATCTGCCTGAGCTTAATCTGCCGCTTCGGTCTCGAACAGCTTCGGCATATGCGCCTGGTACCAGGCCTTCAGCTCTTCGAGGGCGGGGTGATCGAGATTGCGGCGCAGATAGCCCTCGATGCGCGGCAGATGCTTCAGGTAGTCCGGCTTGCCGTCGCGCTTGTCGAGCCTCGCGAAGATGCCGGCGATCTTGGTGTTGCGCTGGGCGCCGAGGATCGCATAGGCGCGGGCGAAATCGGCGAGGTCGAAATCCGGCGTATCGGCCCGGCGCGCCGCGCCATAGGCGGCGAGCAGCCTGAGTTCCAGCGAAGCCGGGACATCGACGCGCGCATCCTGCCCGAGCGAGGCGAGATCATAGGCGGGGTGGCCGAGCACCGCGTCCTGGAAATCGATCAGGCCGAGCTTGGCATGGCCTTCGCGGCCTTCCAGCCAGATCAGGTTCGGCGAATGATAGTCGCGCATCGTCCAGGTTGCCGGCTGAGCGAGGATCTCGTCGAAGAGCTTGCCCCAGATCCGCGCGAACTCGGCCTGCGTCACGGCGGGCAGCGTCACCCCGGCGATATGCGGCGCATACCATTCCAGGATCAACTCGGCTTCGATCGCCATGGCCTGGCGGTCGTATTCCGGGATGGCGTGATCGCGCCCCTCGGCCACCGGCAGGATCGCCGGCAAGGTGTGGCGGTGGAGATCGGCGAGCAGCCGGGCCGCCGCCTCGTAGCGCTCGGCGATCGGCCGGCGCTCGGCGTCGATCACGCCCTCGTTGCCGAGATTCTCGATGACGAGCAGACCGGTCGTCAGGTCCTCGGCGAGGATCTCCGGCGCCGAGTAGCCGAGCGAGCGCAGGCCTCGGTCCATCGCGACGAAGGCCTCGACATTCTCGGCGAGATGGGCGAGCGCGCTATAGGGCTTGCCGAGGCGGATCGGCGGGCCGTCCGGGCGCGGCGGCGAGATCATCAGCACCGCGGTTTCGCCGGTCGGCCGGGTCAGGCGCTCATAGGCGCGCGTCGAGGCGTCGCCGAGCATGAAGTCGCGGCGGGCCTCGCCCCAGCCGGCAGCGTCGACCAATCGGCGCGACGCGACCGCAATGGCCACGCGCTGCTTCCAGAGCACGCCGCCCGAGAGATCGGCGATGCGGCCGGTCTCGGGATTGTCGGGATCGACGTCGAGCACAATGTCGAGACGCCGGGCAGCCGGCAGGCGCGAGCCGGCCCGGTCCGGCCACTCGACCAGCAGGATCAGGCGATCGATATCCTCGACCAGCCCGATATCGTCGAGTTCGTCCGGCGAGCGCACGCGGTAGAGATCGGCATGCAGGACCGTGCCATGCGCGGTGTCGTAGCTCTGGACCAGCGTGAAGGTCGGGCTCGGCGCCTCCAGCGCCGGATCGCGGGCGAGCTCGCGCAGGATGGCGCGGGCCAGCAGCGACTTGCCGGAGCCGAGATGGCCGGAGAGCGCGACGATGTCGCCGGGCTTGAGGATCGCGGCGATATCGGCGGCGAGGCGCAGCGTCGCCGCCTCGTCCGCCAGCAGAAGCCGGTGCGTGCCGGCCTTGCGGGCTTCTTCCGTCATTCAGCGGCATCCGAGAGCGGCACGCCCTGTGCCGGGAAAACGGCCGTCACCCGCGTGCCGCGGCCGGGCGCGGAATCGAGTTCGACATGGCCGCCATGCAGTTCGACGATGGAGCGGACGATGGAGAGGCCCAGGCCGACGCCGCGATGGCTGGAGCCGAGCGAATGGCTCTCGAAGCGCTCGAACACCTTTTCCACGACCTCGGCCGGGATACCCCGGCCCTGATCGGCGACAGTGATCCGGATATCCCCGCCGGTGCGTGTGGCGCTCACCGTGACGGTCTGGCCGGCGGTGGAGAAGCCGATGGCGTTGGAGAGCAGGTTGAACAGCACCTGCCGCAGGCGCTTGCCGTCGGCACGCAGCGGGCCGGTGCGCGGGTCGATCTCAACCTTGAGATCAAGCTTCGTGTCCGTCAGCCGATCGTTCAATCCAGCCGCGGCCTGGGCGATGGTGTCGGCGACATCGACATCCTGGATCTCCAGCGTCAGGGCGCCGTTATCGATCGTGGCGAGGTCGAGAATGTCGTTGATGATGGCGAGCAGCGCGCCCGACGAACGGACGATATGGGAGGTGTAGTCGCGCTGCTTCTCGTTGAGCGCGCCGACCGTCTCGGTGCCGAGCAATTGCGCGAAGCCGATGATGTTGGTGAGCGGCGAACGCAATTCGTAGGAGACGTGGTGGACGAAATCCTCGCGCAGCCGCGAGATCGTTTCCAGCGCGTCGTTCTTCTCGGTCAGCGCCCGCTCCACATTCACGCTGGCCGTGACATCGGCGAAGGAGATCAGCGTCGCGCCATCCGGCAGCGGGGCAGCGGCCATGTCGAGCACCGTGCCGTCGCGCCGTTCCATGCGGCTGCTGTAATCCTCGCGGGCATCGCGCACGCCGGTGACGACGCTGTGCAACTCGCTCCAGACCTCGTCCTGCGGGAAGAGCGGCTTGCAGAGCCGGATGACCTCGTCGATATGCGGCGCGCTCGCCGCGAGATCGCCGCCCTGGATGCGCCAGGACTGGGCGAAGGCGGGGTTGGACAGCTTGAGCCGCCCGTCCGAACCGAACACGGCCACGCCCTCACGCAGCGAGTCCAGGGTCTCCCGCTGTGTGCGGGAGAGCGCGTTGAAGCGCGATTCCAGCGTGAAGCGTTCGGTGACGTCGTCGTAGAGATAGGTGACGCCGCCCTGCGGATTGGGACTTGCGACGACATGGATGGTGCGCCCGTCCGGCAGGTACCACCAGTCCTCGCTGGCCCGCGTCGCGGTATAGGCCGCCTGCGCCGCCGCCTTCCAGCTGCGATAGTCGCCAAGCTCAGGCAGGCGCCGTTCGGCGCGCAGCTTGTCGAGGATTTCGCCATCGGTCGGCTGGCCGTCGAGGAAGCCTGCTTCCAGAGACCAGAGCGTGTCGAAGCCGGAATTGCGATAGACGAGCCGCTGCGCGCCGTCGAAGACGGCGACCGCCGTCTTGAGCCGGTCGAGCGTGCGGACATGGGCGTCCATCTGGCGCTGCAGATCGGCGCGGATCGCCTCCAGCTCGCTCATGTCGATGGCGAAGCCGGCATAGCCGGTGGCGGTCGGCAATTCCATGATGTCGAGCGTGCGCCGCTGTCCGGAGACGACGGCCGGTGCCCGCAAGGCGAAGGTCGCGCCTTCGCGCCGCGCCCGCCCGGCGGCGTCGCGCTCGGTGCGATCGAGCAATTCGAGCCCGCTCTTCACGACGGTCGTCGCGTCAGCGGCCTCGACGGCGCGGGCATAGGCAGCGTTGACCCAGGTCAGGCGGCCATCGGCATTGCGCATCCAGGCCGGATGCGGCAACCCGGCCAACAGGCTGGAAAGCGCCGCATGGCCGGCCGTGACGCGTTCGAGCTCGCCGCGCAAAGTCATGACCTGCGCCCGCTCGCCCGTGACCTCGCGGAAGCGGATCACCGCGCGCCCGGCAACGGGACGTCCCTCGACATCGATGAAGGGACCGGACTTGCTGCGCAGCGTGATATTGAACGCCTCGCCACGCTCCTTGAGCGCATCCGTCGCCAGTTCGAGGCGCTTGGCATCGGCCGGCGGCGCCCAGCTGCCATAAGCCAATGCGAGCGCCGTGCCGGGTGCGCCGAGGAAACCGCTATCGCCCTCGAAGATGGGCTCGGCATTGCGGCCCTTCCAGCTCACCACGACCTGCGGGTCGGCCGCGAGCAGGATCGACAGCCGCTCCTGATGGCTGCGTGCCGCTTCGAGATCGGCCGCCAGCTTGGCTTCGCGCTTCTGCCAGCGTGTCCGCTCGCGGACATAGATCAGCGATGTCGTCGTGGCGAAGACGGTCAAACCCGCCAGGATCAGCGACAGTCCACCCGAGCTCACGGCATCGAAGGATACAGGAGCCAACCATTCGCTGCGGGCGATGGTCGGAGTGGCCGCCGAAGCGGCCACCAGCCCGGGCAGCAACGCGCGCGGACGCCAGCCGCCATCTCGCCCCTGTCGCCTCGCCCGTGCCATTCCGCTTCCGTCGTCTCTCCGGCGGCAGGAGCCGCCTTGTCCATCGGGCTCGTCGGAATCGACCGAGGGAGCTGGCAGGGCTGCCATCTCCGGAGGGGCCGATCCACGCTCGCCACCACGCCAATCACATCAGAGCTGCGTTCCGGCCCGCGCATCGCGGCGGCCGAATCAGTCCCACTCTAATCATCGGTGGAGTCCGTCAGGAAGTGCTTAATGACCGGTAAATCGTCCGTTTTTCCGGACGGGCGCATAGTCGACCGAAGAACATCAAGTTCTAGAGGCGGCAAGAACAGTTGGCACAATTTGTAGTGGCTACAGAGGTGATTCCCGGAAGGCACAGCCATGAAAAAAGGCCCGGCGGATGCCGGGCCTTGCAATTGCAGCGTCTGAGCGCCTTGTCAGTAGCGGTAGTGATCCGGCTTGAACGGGCCGGCCTGCGGCACGCCGATGTACTTGGCCTGAGCGTCGTTGAGCTTGGTGAGCTTGGCACCGACCTTGGCGAGGTGGAGCGCCGCGACCTTCTCGTCGAGATGCTTCGGCAGGGTGTAGACGTTATTCTGGTAGTTGGCGTGGTGGTTCCAGAGCTCGATCTGGGCGAGCGTCTGGTTCGAGAACGAGCAGGACATCACGAAGGACGGATGGCCCGTGGCGTTGCCAAGGTTCACCAGGCGGCCTTCCGAGAGCAGGATGATGCGCTTGCCGTCGGGGAACTCGATCTCGTCGACCTGCGGCTTGACGTTGTCCCACTTGAAGTTCTTCAGGCCGGCGACCTGAATCTCCGAGTCGAAATGGCCGATATTGCAGACGATGGCGCGGTGCTTCATCGCGCGCATGTGGTCGACGGTGATGACGTCGAGATTGCCGGTCGCCGTGCAGAAGATGTCGCCGCGCGGGGCAGCGTCTTCCATGGTCACGACCTCATAACCTTCCATCGCCGCCTGCAGGGCGCAGATCGGGTCGATCTCGGTGACGAGCACGCGGCAGCCGGCCTGGCGCAGCGAGGCGGCCGAGCCCTTGCCGACGTCGCCATAGCCGGCGACGACCGCGACCTTGCCCGACATCATGACGTCGGTGCCGCGGCGGATGGCATCGACCAGCGACTCGCGGCAACCATAGAGGTTGTCGAACTTCGACTTGGTGACGCTGTCGTTGACGTTGATCGCCGGGAAGGGCAGGCGGCTGGCCTTGGCCAGTTCGTAGAGGCGGTGCACGCCGGTGGTGGTCTCCTCGGAGACGCCCTTGATGGCGGCGCGGGTCTTGGTGAACCAGCCCGGATTGGCCTTGAGCTGACGCTTGATCAGCGCGAAGAAGATCGTCTCTTCCTCATTGCCCGGCTTGTCCAAGAATTCGGCCTTGCCGGCTTCGGCTTCGGCGCCGAGGATGATCAGCATGGTCAGGTCGCCGCCATCGTCGAGGATCATGTTCGGCGTGCCGCCGTCACCCCAGGTCGCGGTCTTCAGCACGTACTCCCAGTACTCCTCCAGCGTCTCGCCCTTGATGGCGAAGACGGGGGTGCCGGTCGCGGCGATCGCGGCAGCGGCATGGTCCTGGGTCGAGAAGATGTTGCAGGACGACCAGCGCACGTCGGCGCCGAGATCCTTCAGGGTCTCGATCAGCACGGCGGTCTGGATGGTCATGTGGAGGCAGCCGGCAATGCGGGCACCCTTGAGCGGGTTCTTGCCCTTATGCTCGGCGCGCACCGCCATCAGGCCCGGCATCTCGTCCTGGGCCATGTTGATTTCCTTGCGGCCGTAATCCGCAAGCGAGATGTCCTTGACGATGTAATCCGACACGGGTGGCTCCAATCGCTCAGCCTGAATGATGGCGCGCTCTCTAGCAGCGCGCAGAGCGAATGGCAATCAAAGATATAAAGATGTCTTTATATGATTGATAGACTCCGGATCGAAGGCGTCAAAGCCAGCCGCTTCCACGCAAGCGCCGCAATGATATCCGGCCGCGCAGAAGCTCGATGAAGAACCAACCGACTAGCAAAAGCGAAACAAGACCGGCAGCAACCTCAACCCAGCCGAGGATCGCCGGCATGGCTGCCTACTCCCCCTCGCCGAACTTGTCGGCGATCAGGGCCGCGAGGGCATCCAGCGCCGGCTTCGCCTCCGCCCCCTTGGCGACGATGGTGATGGTCGAACCGATGCCGGCGCCGAGCGTCAACACACCCATGATCGAGGTGGCGCCAACCGTCTCGCCACAGCGGCTCACGGTGATGTCGGCCTCGTAGCGAGCGGCGCATTGCACGAATTTCGCGGTGGCGCGGGCGTGCAAGCCCTTCTTGTTGACGATCTGGAATTCGCCGTAGAGGGCCCCGGTGGGGATTTCGACGTCGGGGCAGTCGCAGTCTTCGTCCATCCTGCCCCTCTCGCGGCGCGGTTACTTGCCGGCCAGCACGCGGCTGGCGACCGTGATGTATTTCCGTCCCGCATCCTGCGCGCTGGTCACGGCTTCGTCGAGGGTCTTCTCCTCGCGCACGCTGGCGAGCTTGATCAGCATCGGCAGGTTGACGCCGGCGACGACATCGATGCGGCCGGGCTCCATCACCGAGATCGCCAGGTTCGAGGGCGTACCGCCGAACATGTCGGTGAGGATGATGACGCCGCCGTCGGTCTCGACCTGCTCGACGGCCGCGATGATGTCGCGCCGACGGCTCTCCATGTCGTCATCGGGGGCGATGGCGATGGTGGCGAGGTTCTTTTGGGGGCCGACGACGTGTTCGAGCGCAGCGCGGAACTCCGTCGCCAGATGCCCATGCGTCACGAGGACCAGTCCGATCATTCAATCCAGCACCGGAGAGCGCCGTCAGCGCCCGGACAAGGTCGCGGTTTATGCGGCAGGAGCGAGATATGCGCAAGCCGTCAGCCGCCAAACTTGTCAAAATCGTGGTTAGCGCTCGGCCTCTGTGAATAAGTCCAAGGCGTTCAACGCAAGCCTCTCGTCGCCCGCGCGGCCCGTCATGCGCAGGCGCGGGAGATCGATGCCGGCGAGGCTGTCGACGAGATCCTCAGGCTCGGGCATGCGCGCCGGCTCATCGGCCGAGAGATCGACGATGAGCCGGATCACGACCGCTCCCGTATACGGCTCGGGCGTGAGGCCGAGCCCGCGACGCTCGATGATCCCCTCCAGGGGAGCGACCGGACGTGCCACCAGCCGCCCGCCCGTCGCCGCCAACTCCACCCGGTCATCGGCGACGAGCCGGGCGAAACGGCCCGCCTGCGCGGCGAGCGTGATCAGCGCGAGCGCGAGCGTCGACTTGCCGCTGCCGGAGGCGCCGCGGATCAGGATGCCGGCCTCACCGACAGCGATGACGGTCGCGTGGATGCGGGTTCGCTGGTGCGCGGGCCTCGCAGCCGCCCCGGCGTCAGGCCGCATGGGCATAGGCCGCCGGCAGGCAGACGATGAAGCGGGCGCCGAGGCGCTGCGGCTCGCCGTCCGGGCCGATCGGCCCCAAGCGGTTCTCGGCCCGGATCGAGCCGCGATGCGCCTCGACGATCTGGCGGGAGATCGACAGGCCGAGGCCCGAATTCTGGCCGAAGCCCTCGTTGGGCCGGTCGGTGTAGAAGCGCTCGAAGATGCGCTCCAAAGCGTGGGGTTCGATACCCGGGCCCTCATCCTCGACCGTGACGAGCACGTCGTTGGCGACGCGCGAGAGCATGACCTTCACCGGCTTGTCGGCCGGCGAGAAGGAGCGGGCGTTGTCGATCAGGTTGACCAGGACCTGGCCGATGCGGGAATCGTGGCCGAGCACGAGGAAGGCGTCATCGCCGAGGCGCTGGCTGCGCCGGTCGCTGCTCAGTTCGATCTTCGGCTGGCCCTCGCGCCGCGTCTCGTTCTGGATCGTCACGACGGCGCCAAGCACCTGCGCCACGTCGACCGGCGCGGAATCGTTGCGGGCAAGCTCGGCATCGAGCCGCGATGCGTCGGAAATATCCGAGATCAACCGGTCGAGCCGGCGGACATCGTGCTGGATCACCGCCATCAACCGGCCGCGGGCATCGTCGGTCTTGGCGCGCGGCAAGGTCTCGACGGCGCTGCGCAGCGAGGTCAATGGGTTCTTGAGCTCGTGGGCGACATCGGCCGCGAAGCTCTCGATCGCCTCGATGCGGCTGTAGAGCGCCTTGGTCATGTCGCGCAGCGTGCCGGACAAATGGCCGATCTCGTCATGGCGGCTGCTGAAATCCGGGATCTGCTCGCGCGATTTCACGCCGCGCCGCACGCGCTGGGCTGCTTCCGAGAGCTTGCGGATCGGCTCGGCGATGGTACCGGCGAGCAGGATCGAGAGCACGATCATCACACCGGCCGCGACCGCGAAGACCTGGAAGATCGCGAAGCGCTCGGAGGCGATCACCGCATCGATGTCGCCACCTTGCGTGGAGAGCAGCAGCGCGCCCTTCACGGTGCGGAAGCGCTGCACGGGCACGGCGACCGAGACGATGGTCTGGCCGCGCGTATTGACGCGCACCACGCTCGCCGGCGCGCCGTTCAGGGCGCGGGCGACCTCCGGATAGGACTTGCCGTTGGCGTTTTCGAAATCGTCATAGGTCGGGACGTCGGCCTTGCCCAGGCGGTTGCGCAGCATGTTCCAGGTGCGCTCGAGCAGCGGCGGCTCGTCGGGCTCGCCGACGCGCGGCAGGTCGAGGCGCAATACGTCGCCGCGCGAATAGAGGCTGCGCGAGTCGATGGTGAGCATGCCGTCCTTGTCGTAGACCCGCGCGCGGGTCTTGGTCGGCGTCACCAGACGGCGCAGCAGCGGCGCGACCTTCTCGGGATTGATCGAGAAATCGAGCGGGTCCTCGGCGATGCCGGCGCTCTCGCCGGCCTGAAGCTGCAGCAGCTTGTCGGGATCGATGGTGATCGTGTCGATCTCGACCGTGGCCGAGGAGGCGATCGCACCGGCGATGATCTCGCCCTGGGTCAGAAGGCTCTGGACGCGCGCCTCGATCAGTCCCTCGCGGAACTGGTTGAGATAGAGAAAGCCGATCAGCAGCGCGACGAGCCCGCCAAGGTTGAGGACGAGGATGCGCCGGGTCAGGCTGGAAGCGGCGCGCAGCGAGATCGCGCGCGCCATGCGCCGCCAGCCGATCCCGATACGGCGACGCAGAACGGCGCGCCAGCCGGCAGGCGGCGCGGGCGTTCTAGCCTCATTGTCGACGGTTGCCATGGCTGCGGCTTGCTTCCCGCTCGGGATGAAGGTGGCAGCGAATCCGCCGCGCGCCGGCTTCCTTGCCTCAGGTTTCCTTGAAGCGATAGCCCACGCCGTAGAGCGTCTCGATCATGTCGAAATCGGCATCGACCTGATTGAACTTCTTGCGCAGACGCTTGATGTGGCTGTCGATGGTGCGGTCGTCGACATAGACCTCGTCGTCATAGGCCGCGTCCATCAGGGCGTTTCGGCTCTTCACCACGCCCGGGCGCTGCGCCAGCGACTGCAGGATCAGGAATTCGGTGACGGTGAGCGTCACCGGCTCACCCTTCCAGGTGCAGGTATGACGCTCGGGATCCATGCGCAGCAGGCCGCGCTCCAGAGCCTTGGCGTCCTCGGTGCGAGGGGCGGCGGTCGCGTCCTTGGCGCCGGCCCGGCGCAGGATCGCCTTGACGCGCTCGACCAGCAGGCGCTGCGAGAACGGCTTCCGGATGAAATCGTCGGCGCCCATCTTCAGGCCGAAGAGCTCGTCGATCTCCTCGTCCTTCGAGGTCAGGAAGATCACGGGCAGATCGGATTTCTGGCGAAGCCGCCGCAGCAGCTCCATGCCGTCCATGCGCGGCATCTTGATGTCGAAGATCGCGAGGTCGGGCGGGTTCTGCTTCAGCCCGTCAAGGGCCGAGGCGCCATCCGTATAGGTCATGATGCGATAGCCCTCGGCCTCGAGGGCGATCGAAACCGATGTCAGGATGTTGCGGTCGTCGTCGACCAGCGCAATCGTTGGCATAAGGCTTTCGTCTCTTGTTCTCGTTGCAATACAGGGTTCCCCTCCCGCGCGAGAGGGGCCAAAGCATGGCGGCAATCTAGCCGGGGCGTGGCGATTTGCCTATGACCCCGTATCACAAGCCGGAAATCGCAGTGAGGTTCCATGAGCAAAGCTGCCAAAGACGTGATCCAGCCGATGGACGAGGCGGTCCGCGCGGAGGCCAAGGCCCTGCTGCGAGAGGCACGCTCCGCCGCGCTCGCCACGCTCGGTCCGGATGGCCACCCCTCGGCAAGCCTCGTCGGGCTCGCCACCGACATCGACGGCACCCCCATCATCCTGATCTCGGGGCTGGCCGCGCACACCGCCAACATCGCCGGTGACCCGCGCGCTTCGCTGCTGATCTCGCCCGGCGGCAAAGGCGACCCGCTCGCCCATGCCCGGATCACGCTGAAGGTCCGCGCCCGCAAGGTCGAGCGCGAGAGCGATGACGGCGCTCGCATCCGCCGGCGCTATCTCGCGCGCCAGCCGAAATCGGCGCTCTATGCCGATTTCCCGGATTTCTCATTCTTCGCCCTCGATATCGAGGGCGCCAGCCTCAATGGCGGCTTCGCCCGCGCCTTCGCGCCGACGCCGGCCGACCTGTTGAGCGATCCCGCCCATGCCGCCGCCCTCGCCGAGGTGGAAGCCGGCGCCGTCGCCCATATGAACGAGGACCATGCCGACGCGATCGGCCTCTATGCCACGCAGCTGCTCGGGGCGAAGCCCGGGGACTGGCGTGCCATCGGGCTCGATCCGGACGGGCTCGACATGGCGCTCGGCAGCGCGGCGCTGCGCCTGCCCTTCCCGGCTTCGGTGGACGGCCCCGGCGGGCTCAGGCGCGCCCTGGCGGAGCTTGCGACGAAGGCACGCGCCAAGGCCGCGTGACATCGAAACATCCCGGTGGGAGGGGCTGCGACAGGCCCGCGCGGCCATTTACCACAGCCGAAAATTCAATCGATTTAGAGGTCTACCTAAGGTCATCGGGCCTTTTCAATGACTTGAGCGAAGGGCCGCATCGCCTTAAAGACCTTCGTGGCCTCCAGAGGCTGCTAGGGGCAATCGGACCCTGCAGCCTTTAGGCCTCGCCTTCGACGCCCGAGCCCTGCCACCGGCCCGTGCGCATTCGTGAAGACAACGGGCCGCCGACAGCTGGCCGGCCTCCGGAGGAATTCAGTGGACAATATCGGTCAGTTCAATGCCGCCCAAGGCGCCGAGGGCTTCGGCTTCCGCAAGCTGAAGGCCGTGCACTGGAACCTGGAAGCGCCGCAGCTCTATGAGGAGTCGCTGGACCGGGGTGAATCCCAGCTCGCCCGTGGCGGCGCGCTCTGCGCCGATACCGGCACTCATACCGGCCGTTCGCCCAAGGACAAGTTCACGGTGCGCGACGCGCTGACCGAGAACACCGTCTGGTGGGAGAACAACCAGGCGATGTCGCCTGAGCATTTCGAAACGCTTCTGGCCGACTTCCTGGCCCATGCCGAGGGCAAGGAGCTGTTCGCGCAGGATCTCTATGGCGGTGCCGACCCCGTGCATCGCGTCAAGGCCCGCGTCTTCACCGAGATGGCCTGGCACTCGCTGTTCATCCGCAACCTGCTGATCCGCCCGCCGCGCGACGAGATCAACGCCTATGTGCCGGAGATGACGATCGTCGATCTGCCGAGCTTCAAGGCCGATCCGAAGCGTCATGGCTGCCGCAGCGAGACCGTCGTCGCCATCGACTTCACCCGCAAGATCGTGCTGATCGGCGGCTCGGCCTATGCCGGCGAGATGAAGAAGTCGGTCTTCACCTATCTGAACTACGTGCTGCCGACCAAGGGCGTGGTGCCGATGCACTGCTCGGCCAATGTCGGCGCGAAGGACGATTCCGCGATCTTCTTCGGCCTCTCCGGCACCGGCAAGACCACGCTCTCGGCCGATCCCGAGCGCACGCTGATCGGCGATGACGAGCATGGCTGGTCGAAGGACGGCATCTTCAATTTCGAGGGTGGCTGCTACGCCAAGACGATCCGCCTCTCGGCCGAGGCCGAGCCGATGATCCATGCGGCTTCGCTGCGCTTCGGCACCGTGCTCGAGAACATCGTCATGGACCCGATCACCCGCGAGGTCGATTTCGACGACCAGTCGAAGACCGAGAACACCCGCTCGGCCTATCCGCTCGACTTCATCCCCAACGCCTCGCGTACCGGTCGCGCCGGCATCCCGAAGAACATCGTGATGCTGACCGCAGACGCCTTCGGCGTGATGCCGCCGATCGCCAAGCTGACCCCGGCCGAGGCGATGTATCACTTCCTCTCCGGCTACACCGCCAAGGTCGCCGGCACGGAGCGCGGCCTCACCGGCGTCGAGCCGGAATTCTCGACCTGCTTCGGCTCGCCCTTCCTGCCGCGTCACCCGTCGGAATACGCCAACCTGCTGCGTGATTTCATCGCCAAGCACCATGTCGATTGCTGGCTGGTGAACACCGGCTGGACCGGCGGCAAGTACGGCACCGGCCGGCGCATGCCGATCCGCGTCACCCGCCGCCTGCTCACCTCGGCGCTCGACGGCTCGCTCAACCGCGCCGATTTCCGCCGGGATCCCTATTTCGGGTTCGCGGTGCCGACTTCGGTGCCGGGCGTCGAGCCGCATATCCTCTATCCCGTGAAGACCTGGGCCGATAAGGCCGCCTTCGCCGAGACGGCCAAGAACCTCGTCGAGATGTTCGCCAAGAACTTCGCCAAGTTCGAGGACCATGTCGACGACGCCGTGAAGGCGGCCGCGCCGACGAGCTCGCTCGCTGCCTGAGGCCAAACGCTACTGGCTATGCTACGAGAGGCGGCCATGGGCCGCCTCTTTTTCGTTGTGCTGAAACTTCTCCTCACCCTCGTCATTATCGGTGCCGCGCTCTGGGGCGCTGGCTTCCTGCTGTTCCGCCTCTCGGGCGCGACCGCGGTCATCGCCGCGATCGGCTTCGGCATCGCGGCTCTGGCCGGGCTCGTCGGCATCTGGACGAGCGACGCGCGCCTGTCGCTGGGCTTCGCCATGGTCTTCGTCGGCCTGGTGGGATGGTGGAGCAGCTTCCAGCCCTCGCACGACCGGAACTGGATTCCGGAGCTGGCGAAGCTGCCGAGCATCGCGCGCCAGGGCGATGCGATCACCGTGTCCAATCTCCGGGATTTCCGCTGGCGCACGGAAGAGGATTTCGACCAGCGCTGGGAGACGCGGCGCTACAATCTCGCGGCCGTCACCGGCGCCGATGTCTTCCTGACCTATTGGTCGGGCGAGGCGATCGCGCATCTGCTGGTCAGCTTCACCTTCTCGGATTCGGTGCCGCTGACCTTCTCGATCGAGGTTCGGCGCGAGAAGGGCGAGGATTGGTCAGCGCTGGCCGGCTTCTTCCGCAGCTACGAGATGGCTTATGTCGCCGCTGACGAGCGCGACATCGTGGGCCTGCGCACCCATGCGCGGCGCGAGGATGCAAGGCTGTTCCGCCTTAGCGCCTCGGCCGCCCAGGCGCGCGATCTGCTGCTTGCGTATATGGTCGATATCAACGACCTCGCCGCCAAGCCGCGCTGGTACAACACGCTGACGACCAATTGCACGACGGTGGTCTACCACCTCGTCTCCAGCGTCGCGCCGGGCTGGAAATTCGCGCTGCCGCTCGATCCGCGGGTGCTACTCTCGGGCTATCTGCCGGCCTATCTCCAGCAGATCGGCGCCATCCGGCAGGATATCCCGCTGGAGGAGCTGGTCCGGGCCGCCCGCATCGGCGACCACGCGCGCACGCTGTCGCTGGACGATCCGCAGTTCTCGGCGAAGATCAGGGAAGGCGTGCCGACCGGGCGGCCGTGAGCCGCGCTGAAGGGTGTCATCCCGCACGCGCTGCAGCATGAGAATGCTGCTGCGCAGATGCGGGATCGTACTCAAGAAAAGGCGCCCCTTCCGTAGGACGGTCCCGTGTCTGCGCAGCGGCACTACGCGCCGCAGCGCGCACGGGATGACAGCTAGCGGAAGAACAAGAAGGTCTGCACCACGAAGAGCGGGATCAGGATGGCGCCCGACCAGAGCATGTAGCCGAAGAAGCTCGGCATCTTCACCTTCCGGTCCTTGGCGATGGCGTAGACCATGAAGTTCGGGGCATTGCCGATATAGCTGTTGGCACCCATGAAGACCGCGCCGGCCGAGATCGCCGTCAGCGTCAGCGCGCCCGTCGTCATCAGCGCCTTGGGATCGCCGCCCGCCAGCTCGAAGAAGACGAGATAGGTCGGCGCGTTGTCGAGGAAGGAGGAGAGCGCGCCGGTCAGCCAGAAATAGGCGACCGTGTTGGCGCTGCCATCGGCATTGGTGACGAGCCCGACCAGCGGCGCGAAAGCGCCGGCCTTGCCGGCCTGCAACATCGCCAGAACCGGGATGATGCAGATGAAGATGCCGGCGAAGAGCTTGGCGACTTCCTTGATCGGCCCCCAGGAGAATTCGTTGCCGGCGCGGACCGGGCCGGGCGTCAGCTTGAGCGACAGGCCGGCGAGGACGAGCAGGATCACGTCGCGCAGCAGGTTCTGGCCCTCGACGGGAACGCCGTGGACGGTGAAGGCGACACCCGGCTTCCAGTTCGCCGACATCAGGATCGCGGCGATCACGCCGGCCAGCAGCAGGATGTTGACCTTGCCCCAGAGCTTGATGGCGCGATCCGGCGTCGGGTCCTTGAGCCTGGGAAAGCCCTCCTCCTTGCGGAAGAACCAGCTGTCGAGCGCGTAGAACAAGGCGAGTAGCACGATGACGGCGAAGACCGTCTCGGGCAACAGGTGCGTCGTGGTCCAGAAGAAATCGACGCCGCGCAGGAAGCCGAGGAAGAGCGGGGGGTCGCCGAGCGGGGTGAGCGATCCCCCGATATTCGAGACCAGGAAGATGAAGAAGACGACGACATGGACGTTGAAGCGCCGGTCGTCATTCGCCCGCAGCACCGGCCGGATCATGATGATCGAGGCGCCGGTCGTGCCGACGAAGCTCGCCAGCACCGTGCCGATCGCCAATAGCACCGTGTTGGTCGCCGGCGTGCCGTGCAGGTTGCCTGAGATCAGGATGCCGCCCGCGATCGTGAAAAGCGCGAAGAGCAGGATGATGAAGGGGATATAGTCGAGCAGCGCGGTATGCAGCAGCGCGCCGAGCGCCGGATCGACGCCGCGCAGCAGGACGAGCGGCACCAGCGTCAGCGCGGCCCAGAAGGCGGCGAACTTGCCGTAATGGTGCTCCCAGAGATGCGGGAACAGCACGGGTCCGAGCGCGATCGAGAGCAGCATGCCGGCGAAAGGCAGAGCCCAGCCGGCGCCCATGCTGGCGCCGCCGATATCGCCTGCCGCCCAGGCGGCAGTGGGCGTCAATGCCAGAGCGGCTGTAGCCACTCCGATCAGCCTGCCGACCACCCCCGTCACGGCGCGCCCTTACGGCTTCGGCGGCGTGCCGATGACCGGCGGCGCGTTGAGGTCGAAGCCACCTGGCAGCCCCGATCCGCCGAGGCCGGGGATCTGGATCGAGTCGAACTGCTTGTCGATCGCCTTCTGGTCGAGCTGAATCGCGGAGGCCTTGTAATGCATCACCATGCTCGGGAAGATCACGACGAGCGCGACCATGATGCACTGGATCACCACGAAGGGCACCGCCCCCCAGTAGATCTGGCCGGTGGTGACCGGCTCCATCATCCGGCCGGTGACCTTGTCCCGGTAGGCGTTCTTCGGCGCGACCGAGCGCAGGAAGAACAGGGCAAAGCCGAAGGGCGGGTGCATGAAGGAGGTCTGCATGTTCACGCCGAGGATGACGCCGAACCAGATCAGGTCGATGCCGAGCTTCTCCGCGGCGGGGCCGAGCAGCGGCACGATGATGAAGGCCAGCTCGAAGAAGTCGAGGAAGAAGGCGAGCAGGAAGACCATCACGTTGACGACGATCAGGAAGCCCGTCGCGCCGCCCGGCAGTCCGACCAGCAGGTGCTCGACCCAGAGATGGCCGTTGACGCCGTAGAAGGTCAGCGAGAACACGCGGGCGCCGACCAGGATGAAGAGCACGAAGGCCGAGAGCTTGGCTGTCGATTCCGTCGCCTGGCGGAGCAGGTCGAAGGTCATGCGCTTCTTGCTGAGGGCGAGCAGGATCGCGCCTGCGGCGCCCATCGCGCCGCCTTCCGTCGGGGTGGCGACGCCGATGAAGATCGTGCCGAGCACCAGGAAGATCAGCGCCAGCGGCGGCACCATCACGAAGACGACCTGCTCGGTCATGCGCGAGAGCAGGCCGAGGCCGAGCAGCTTGTTGATCAGCGCGATGACGAAGGCGATCGCGACCATCAGCGACATCGTCAGGATGACGAAATCGGCGCCTGCCTTCAGCGTGGTGAAGAGCTTCATGTAGCCATAGGCCAGCGCCAGCGAGATCAGCGTCACGACCAGCAGCGAGAAGCGCCGCGTCTTGCCGTCGGCATCGCGCAGGGTCTGCGCCTCCGGCGGCAGGCCGGGCGCACGGTTGGGATAGACCATGGTGACGAGGAAGACGTAGCCGGCATACATCGCCGAGAGCACGAGGCCGGGGATGAAGGCGCCCTCGTACATGTCGCCGACCGAGCGGCCGAGCTGGTCGGCGAGCACGATCAGGACGAGCGAGGGCGGGATGATCTGGGCGAGCGTGCCCGAGGCCGCGATGACGCCGGACGCAAGGCGCCGGTCATAGCCGTAGCGCAGCATGATCGGCAGCGAGATCAGGCCCATCGAGATCACCGAGGCCGCGACGACGCCGGTGGTGGCGGCGAGCAGCGCACCGACGAAGATCACCGCATAGGCGAGGCCGCCGCGGATCGGCCCGAAGAGCTGGCCGATCGTGTCGAGCAGATCCTCGGCCATGCCGGAGCGTTCGAGGATCAGGCCCATGAAGGTGAAGAATGGCACAGCCAGCAGCACGTCGTTATTCATCGTGCCGTAGATGCGCTCCGGCAGCGCCTGCAGGAAGTTCTCCTGGAACAGGCCGAGCTCGATGCCGATCAGCGCGAAAAGCAGGCCGTTGGCGGCCAGCGCGAAGGCGACGGGATAGCCGAGCAGCAGGAAGACGACGAGGGCGGCGAACATCACCGGCGCCATGTTGACGCGCAGGAAGTCGCCGATACCGCCGCCCGCCGCGAAGGCGTCGCCGGTATGGAGGCCGAAGAAGGCGAGGAGGGTCAGCGCGAGCAGCAGGCCGGCGACGCGCGGAAGGCGATGAGCGTGCATGGGACGGTTCCGGACGTCTTGCGGGCCGCTCACGAGGCGAGGCCCTGTTCCTTGGCTTGGTCGAGCAGCCGCTGGGCTTCGGCCTCGGCCGCCGCGGCATGGCCGAGTGCGGCTTCCTGATCCTCAAGATCGCCGCGCATGATCGCGATCGTCTTGATGATCTCGGAGATGCCCTGGACCGTCAGCATCACGAAGCCGACGATGACGAGCCCCTTGGCCGGCCATTGCGGCAGGCCGCCGGCCGAAAGCGACTGCTCGTTGATGGCGTAGGAACGCCAGAAGAACGGCCAGGAATGATAGACGATCAACAGGCAGAACGGCATCAGGAAGAACACATGGCCGATGAGCTCGATCCACTGGCGGACGCGCTTCGGCAGCATGCTGTTCACGATGTCGATGCGGATGTGCTCCTTCACCTGCATCGTCCAGGAGGCGCACATCAGGAAGACCGCGCCGAACAGCATCCATTGCAGTTCGAGCCAGGCATTCGACGAGACGTTGAAGACCTTGCGGATAATGGCGTTGACGGCCGCCACGATCACCGCGACGAGAATCAGCCAAGCGATCTTCTTACCGATCTGGCCGTTGACCGCGTCAATGACGCGGCTGATGCCGAGGAGACCCTTCACGCTTCCGCTCCCGTCCAGGCGCGCCATGAACCGGATATGCCGACCGGTCTCAGGTTTATGCACCACTTATGCGCTGGATCGGTATAGGAGGGATGCGCGCCACGCAAGACGGTGCCGGCCTTATCCATTGGACGAAAGGCGAAGGGTTACGGCTGCCTGTTTTTGCGGCAGAAAATTGCGGCGGCACGCATTGGCTCGCCGACGTGGCGAAGAAACGTTATGTTCGCGTTCATCTTCGGAGAACATTATTCTCCGACCCGCTGTTCACGCTCGATTCGAGGCGCCGATGTGCCGCTTCCTCGCCTATTCCGGCATTCCCGTCTTTCTTGAGGACTTCGTCGCCTCACCCTGCCATTCGCTGATCCACCAGTCGTTGCATGCCGAGGAGGCCAAGACCGGCACGAATGGCGACGGCTTCGGCGTCGGCTGGTATGGCGAGCGGCCCGAGCCCGGCCAGTATCGCGAGGTCAGGCCCGCCTGGTCCGACGAGAACCTGCTCTCGATCGCGCGGCAGGTGCGCTCGCATCTGTTCTTCGCCCATGTCCGCGCCGCGACCGGCACCGCGACGACGCGGGCGAACTGCCACCCCTTCGTCCATGGCCGCTATCTCTTCATGCATAACGGCCAGATCGGCGGCTACGGCACGATCCGCCGGCGGCTGGAGGCGCTGATCCCGGATGTCCTCTATGGCGCCCGCGCCGGCACGACCGACTCGGAAGCGCTGTTCCTGCTTGCGCTGGCCCACCTGACGGAGGGCATGGCGCCGGGCGATGCGCTCGCCGCAGCCTTGTCGGACGCGCTCGGGCTGATGCAGCAGGCCGGCATTCGCGAGCCCCTGCGCTGCGCGGCGGCGCTCGCCGATGGCGACAGCATCCATGCGATCCGCTGGTCCTCCGACGCCAAGCCGCCGAGCCTCTATGTCTGCGAGCGCCCGGACAGCGTCGTCGTCGCCTCCGAGCCGGTCGATGCCGCCCGCGAATGCTGGCAGGCCCTGCCCTGCAACACGCTGGTCACGGTGCAGGGCGGCGCGGTGACCTTCTCACCCTTCGAGATCGCGCTGAAACAGGCCGCCTGAGCCGGTATCGGCGAATTCGCTTCAAGTCGCGGCCGGGCAGGACTGCCATGCGCCGCTCGCCCTGACACGCCCCCGGTTGCCTTCCTATGTCGAAGGCCTAGCCTTGCCGTCCGACAAGGCTCTCTCCGGGAAAGGCACGGGCGATGAAGAAGGGTTCCGATCTTCTGGTCGAGGCACTGGAGAACGAGGGCGTCGATCGCGTCTTCGGCGTTCCCGGCGAGGAAAATCTCGACGTCGTCGAATCCCTGCGCAAGTCGAAGATCGAGCTGGTGCTGACGCGGCACGAGCAGGCTGCCGCCTTCATGGCCGCCACGCATGGGCGCCTCACCGGCCGCCCCGGCGTCTGCATCGCGACGCTGGGCCCCGGCGCGCTGAACTTCTCGACCGGCGCGGCCTATGCCCATCTCGGGGCGATGCCGATGATCCTGCTCACCGGGCAGAAGGCGATCATGACCGCCAAGCAGGCGCGCTTCCAGATCGTCGACGTCGTCGCCTCGATGCGCCCGCTGACCAAGATGACCCGCCAGATCGTCAGCCCCGCCAGCATCCCCTCCGTGGTGCGCGATGCCTTCCGCGTCGCGATGGAGGAGCGCCCGGGCCCGGTCCATCTCGAACTGCCCGAGGACGTAGCGGCCGAGGAGGTCGAGGACACCCTGCTGATCCCCGTCCACGCGCTCGACCGGCCGATCGCGCCGGCCGCCTCGCTCGACCGCGCTGCCGCGATGATCCTCGCCGCCAAGCGTCCGCTGGTGATGATCGGCGCCGCCGGCAACCGGCCGCGCCTGGTCGAGCCGCTTTCGGCGGCGGTGCGCCGCATCGGCCTGCCCTTCTTCAACACGCAGATGGGCAAGGGCGCCGTCACCGGCGGCTCCAACCTCTATCTCGGCACCGCCGCGCTCTCGGAGGGCGACTATGTCCATGAGGCCGTCGCGGCGGCCGACCTGATCATCGCGGTCGGCCACGATACGATCGAGAAGCCGCCCTTCCTGATGCGCAATGCCGGCGGGCCGAAGGTGATCCATCTCGGCTTCCAGTCGGCCAATGTCGAGCAGGTCTACCATCCCGATGCCGAGGTGATCGGCGATATCGGCGTCACCATGACGGGGCTCGCCGACCGGCTAGAAAGCAAGCTGCCCGAGCAGAAGCAGACGCTTGAATTGCGCCAGAAGATCCTGGCCAAGATCAATGCCCGCGCCGAGGAGGACCGCTTCCCGGTGACGCCGCAGCGGCTCGTCCATGACGTGCGGGCGGTGATGCCGGAGGACGGCATGGTCTGCCTCGACAACGGCATGTATAAGATCTGGTTCGCGCGGAACTACCGCACCCATGTCGCCAACACGCTCTTGCTCGACAATGCGCTGGCGACGATGGGCGCAGGGCTCCCCTCGGCGATGATGGCGGCGATGCTCCATCCGGAGCGGCGCGTCATGGCCGTCTGCGGCGATGGCGGCTTCATGATGAACTCGCAGGAGATGGAGACGGCAGTCCGGCTCGGCCTCAACCTCGTCGTGCTCGTCCTCAATGACGGCGCCTATGGCATGATCCGCTGGAAGCAGGCCGTCGACCAATTCCCGGATTACGGCATGACCTTCGGCAACCCGGACTTCGTGCGCTATGCCGAGGCCTATGGCGCCAAGGGCTCGCGCGTGACCTCGGCCGAGGCGCTGGTGCCGACGCTGGAAGCCGCCTTCAAGGGCGGTGGGGTCCATCTCGTCGATTGCCCGATCGACTATTCCGAGAACACCCGCGTCCTCGTCGAGGAACTGCGCAACAAGGTGCCGGACGTCGATCTGGCTTAACGGCCGCCATCACCGAAGCCCTCATCCTGAGGAGCCGCGCAAGCGGCGTCTCGAAGGATGCTCCAGATGTCTCCGAGCCTTCTGAAACATCCTTCGAGACGCCATTCCCGAGGGAATGGCTCCTCAGGATGAGGGCTCGGAAATGTCGATGTCCAAAGGAGACAAGATCATGCTCCAGGTTGTTCAGGCCTATGACCGCGCCCCGATCACCGAGATCGAGACCGATGACGCGGCTGCGCTCGAACGCAAGCTGCAGGCGGCGCAGGCCGTCTTCAAGGACCGCGACAACTGGCTGAAGCCGCATCAGCGCATCGCGATCCTGCGCAAGCTCGCGGGCCTCCTCGAAGCAAGGCGCGACCATTTCGCCATGCAGATCGCGCGCGAGGGCGGCAAGCCGCTGCCGGACGCGATCGTCGAGGCGAACCGGGCGGTCGATGGCGTCTACAATGCCGCCGAGGAGCTGCGGAACTTCGCCGGGCGCGAGATCCCGATGGGGCTTTCGGCGGCGGCTGCCGATCGCTGGGCCTTCACCACCAAGGAGCCGATCGGCATCGTCGCGGCGATCTCGGCCTTCAACCACCCGCTCAACCTGATCGTGCATCAGGTCGCGCCGGCCATCGCTGTCGGCTGCCCGGTGATCGTCAAGCCGGCCGGCACGACGCCGCTCTCCTGCATCGATTTCGTCAAGCTGGTGCACGAGGCCGGGCTGCCGGAAGCCTGGTGCCAGGTCTTCGTGCCCTTGGAGACCGCGCTAGCGGAAAAATTCGCGACCGATCCACGCATCGCCTTCCTCAGCTTCATCGGCTCGGCCAAAGTCGGCTGGCATCTGCATTCGAAGCTCGCCCATGGCGCCCGCTCGGCGCTGGAACATGGCGGCGCCGCGCCGGCGATCGTCGACAGGAGCGCCGATCTCGACGGGATCATCGAGCCGATCGTGAAGGGCGGCTATTACCATGCCGGACAGGTCTGCGTGTCGACGCAGCGGATCTATGTCCATGACGCTGTTATCAACGACTTCACCGAGCGGCTCGTCGCCCGCGTCAAGAAGCTGCGCACCGGCGATCCCACGCTGGCCGACACCGAAGTCGGGCCGCTGATCATCCCGAAGGAGGCCGATCGCGTCGCCTCCTGGATCGACGAGGCCGTAAAAGGCGGCGCCCGGCTCGCCACCGGCGGCAAGCGCCTGTTGGAGACGACGCTGGAGCCGACCGTGCTGATCGACCCCGATCCGGAAGCGCGCATCTCCAGCGAAGAGGTGTTCGGCCCGGTCGTCGCGGTCTACCGCTACAGCAAGCTCGACGATGCGATCGCGCGGGCGAACTCCCTGCCCGTGGCCTTCCAGGCCAGCATCTTCGCGCAGGATATCGACGTGGCGCTGCGCGCCGCGAACCGGCTCGACGCCTCTGCCGTGATGGTCAACGATCCCACGACCTTCCGCACCGACTGGATGCCCTTCGCCGGGCGGCGCGTCTCCGGCTACGGCACCGGCGGCATCCCCTACACGATGCGCGACATGACGCAGGAGAAGATGATCCTGCTGAAGCGCCGCTGAGGCCGGCACTCGACAGAGGCATGCCGATGCGCCATGGACGGCGCGTCGGCGCATGACGCCCATCGATATCGCATGAACGGACCACTGGAATGACCGCCTCCTCCGCGACCGCTCCCGCTTCCCAGGGCCGCATCGCCCTGCTCGGTGCGCCCATCGAGGTCGGCGCCTCGCGCCGCGGCGCGCTGATGGGCCCGGCCGGCCTGCGCACCGCCGGCCTCGCCCGCGTGCTGGAAGACCTCGGCTACAGCGTCAGCGACCACGGCGACATCCTGCCGCGCGACCTCGCCCCGGTCGATGGTCCCGCCCCCGCCAATGCCCGCTTCTACAACGAGATCGCCGCCTGGATGCGCGCGCTGAGCGCCCGCGCCTACGAGATCGCCCGCTCCGGCGACACGCCGATCTTCCTCGGCGGCGACCACAGCCTGTCGATGGGCTCGGTCAACGGCGTCGCCCGCCACTGGCAGGAGCAGGGCCGCAAGCTCTTCGTGCTCTGGCTCGACGCTCATGCCGATTTCAACATGCCGGCGATCTCGCCCTCCGGGAACATGCACGGCATGTCCTCGGCCTTCCTCTGCGGCGAGGCTGGGCTCGACGACCTGCTCGGCTCCGAGCCGCGCGCCTCGATCCCGTATGAACAGCTCAGCCTGTTCGGCATCCGCTCGATCGATCCGCTGGAGAAGGCGGCGGTGAAGGCGCGCGGCGTCGATATCGCCGACATGCGCGCCATCGACGAACACGGCGTCGGCGTCCTGATCCGCCAGGTCATCGAGAAGGTGCGCGCGGCGAATGGCGTGCTGCATGTCTCCTTCGATGTCGATTTCCTCGATCCGCCGCTGGCGCCGGGCGTGGGCACCACCGTGCCGGGCGGCGCGACCTATCGCGAGGCGCATCTGGTGATGGAGCTCCTGCACGATTCCGGGCTGGTGCGCTCGATGGACATCGTCGAGCTCAACCCGTTCCTCGACGATCGCGGCCAGACCGCCCGACTCGCGGTCGAACTCGCCGGCAGCCTGTTCGGCCAGCAGATCACCGACCGGCAGACGCCATCGAACGCGATCGGCGCGGCGTAAAGTATCCAGATTTTCCGCATTTTCTTCACGCGAACCGGTACCCACTTCGCTCGAAAATGCTTCTGGTCACGCCTTCGCGAAAGCCGATCTTCATTCTTGCCTGATAGAGGCCGTTCCATCGGCTTGCCAGCCGGTGGAACGGGTTCAAGCATGAAGATCGCGCTCGTCGGCACGGGTTTCGTCGCCGACTATTACATGACGACGCTGGCGAACCATCCGGCGCTCGCTCTCGCGGGCGTCTGGGATCGCGACGCCGCGCGGCTCGAAACCTTCCGCGCCTTCCACAATGTCCCCGCCTATCCCGCTCTCGATGCCCTGCTCGCCGACCGAGACGTGCAGATCGTCGTCAACCTGACGACGCCGGAAAGCCATTACGAGATCACCAGCCGCGCACTGGCTGCCGGCAAGCACGTCTATTGCGAGAAGCCGCTGGCGATGGAGTTGGCGCAAGCCGAAGCCCTGGTCGCACAGGCGCAAGGCTGCGGGCTGACCTTGGCCACTGCCCCCGCGAACGGGCTCAGCGACACGCATCGCCTCGTCGAGGATACCTTGCGCTCCGGGCGGATCGGTGCGCCACGGCTGGTCTATGCCGCGATGGAGGACGGTCCGGTCTTCCGCGACAAATGGGCTAGCTGGCGCTCGCGCTCGGGCGCGCCCTGGCCCGGGCTGCACGAGTTCGAGATCGGCTGCACGCTGGAGCATGCCGGCTACGCGCTGTCCTGGCTGGTAACACTGTTCGGACCGGTCGAGAGCCTGACCGCCTTCTCGGCCGTGACCTTCCCCGACAAGGGGCCGGGCACCGGGCACATCGCGATGGCGCCGGATTTCTCCGTGGGCTGCCTGACCTTCCGCTCCGGCGTCGTCGCAAGGCTGACCAACGGGCTCGTCGCGCCGCGTGACCGCTCACTGCAGGTCTTCGCCGAGAAGGGCTCGCTGACGGTGCGCGACCTCTGGGACAATCGTTCGGTGGTTCATGTCGAGGAGGCCGATGCGCCCCGGCCGCTTCTCGGCCGCATCCTGACGCGGGCGGAAGCCAAGCTCGGGCGCGCGCTGCCCTGGAAGCCCGCGCCGGGGCGCAAGCTGGCCTATCCCGCCCAGCCCACGAGCAAGGCCTTGCCCGGCTATCCCTCGCAGATCGATTTCATGCGCGGCGTGGCGGATCAGGCCGAGGCGATCCGGCGCGGCGAGGCGCCGCGCTTCTCGGGCGCACTCGCCCTGCACATCACCGAGCTGGCATTGGCCCTCAACAATGCCCGTGACCTGGCCCAGCCCTATCGGCCACGGTCGCGCTTCTGAGCGCGCCGGTCTCTCAATTCACCGTCCGGAACTGCTCACGCTGCGCGAACAGCGAGGCCGTGCCGCCGGTATGGAGGATGCAGGCCGGCTCGTCCGGGGGACTTGCACCGTTCGCGACCAGATCGAGGAAGCCGGCACAGGTCTTGGCCGTATAGACATGCTCGACCAGGATGCCTTCGGTGCGGGCGAAGGCGAGGATGGCCGCTTCCGATTCCGGCGTGGGCACACCCCAGCCACCACCGAGATGGGCCATGTGGTAGTGTAGCGGCGCGTCATCGAGCCCGCTGACCGAGAGCCCGGTCCGCTCGCCGATTCCTTCGTAGATTCGGCGGATGCGGGCCTCCAGCTCGGCCTGCTCGTATTCGACGCTGACCAGATGCACCTGGAAGGGATGGCCGAGCATGGCGTTGCCGAAGATGAAGCCCGCTTCGGTCGGCCCCATCGAGCCCGCCAGGAAGACATGGCGCAGCGGTGTTGCTTCGCGCTGCGACTGCTCATGCAGTTCGAAAGCGGCCAGGACATAGCCGAGCGCACCGAGCACCGCGTCGCCGACGATGTAAGGCGTCCGCCCCTGCCGCTTCAGCTCCGCGGCGGCAGCCTTCATCGCCGCCCCGCGCTCGTCTTCGCCGACCGGGCCGATGAAACGCGTTTCCGCGCCGAACAGCCGGTTCAGGAAGGAGCGCTCGCGATTCGCCGGGCTGTCCTCGGCATTGTGGATGATCAGGCAATCCAGCCCCGCCATCGAGGCCGCGGCCGCGGTGAGGCGGCAGAGATTGGACGTCGCCCCGCCCGCGACGAGGACGATGTCCGCCCGCTCCCGAAGCGCAGCGCCCAGCCAGAATTCGAGGCTGCGCAGCTTGTTGCCGCCGAGCCCGATCTCCATCAGGTCGTCGCGCTTCATGAAGAGGCCGGGACGGCCGAGCTTGCGCTCGAAGCCGGAGAGGCGCTGCAGCGGCGTCGGCGCCTTGACGAGGTCGTAGCGCGGCTCGCGCAGGATGGTCTGCAGGTCCGACATCAGGCCAACCGCCCTCCAGATCGCGCCTGCGAGCGGCGCGGCATGGCCGCGTGCTCGCTCATCGCGTCAGGAAAGACAAGCCCCCTCGATGCCGGCTTTACGCCGACCGCTTCTTCCGGTCGTCCTTGCGCTGATCCGGCTCGGCTGCCGCCTTGGACGACCGGGCGATCGTCGCAATCGCCAAAGGCGGCTTGCCCGACCTCTCCGAGATGATCTGGTCCTGCTCCTCGATGGCCGTCCGGGCGGGCTCATCTCCGTCCAGGCCGCCGAGCAACGACGTCAGAACGCGCCGGTTCGAGGTCCGCGAGCCGTCTTCGTAGACAACATCGAACATGGTGAACTCGGTATCGAGGGCTTTGGATTTCGTGCGTTTGGCCATTCCTGCCTCCTTCTATGGAGCGTGCGACGCGGCGGCTTTCACGCCGCTATGCCGCGTTAGCCTGCGCGGCGAGCCGCCGGGTGATTCGCGGCCTCCGCGGAGCAAGACGGCAGCGTCAGCGGAATGACGCGAGAGCGAAGGAGCGCCTGCCGGGTTCCACCATATCGAGAGGGCCGACCCGAATCACGCGAGGCGCGACGAACAGCTATCCCGTCAGGCTTCAGATCGGCGGGAAACATGCGAGATGTCGGGAGAACGCCGAAGCGTGATCCGGAACACCAGGCTGTTCAGCGCTCTCGGAAGAAATTTGGTGGAGCCAGGCGGAATCGAACCGCCGACCTCTTGAATGCCATTCAAGCGCTCTCCCAACTGAGCTATGGCCCCACACGCGACGACCGATTTGGGGATCGATCATCAACCGGATTTGGTACCGCCTCGGCGGTTCCGTCCGGGCCGCCCTGGCGGCGACGAAGCGCTCTATAGGCGGCTCGGACGGAAGACACAAGCGCTTAATGTCGCCGTGTCGTCATCTTTTTTCGAGGCTGTGGATCAGTTGTCCTCGTCGGCTTCGATGTCGCCGTCGATCAGGTCGGAGACGTCGTCGTCGCCTTCCTCATCCTCTTCGAGGAAGGTGTCGTCCTCGTCATCGCCGCCGACGTCCTCGACCTCGATATCGTCCTCGCTGGTGACGACGGCTTCCTTCTCGGACGCCTCGGCATCGGCCTCGTCGAGCGAGACGAGCTCGACGGCGCCATCGGCGGCCTCGGTCTCGTCTTCCTCGTCGGCTTCCGGCTTCGGCACGGGGGCTGCCTTGGCCTGCGGCTCGAACATCGCCCGCGGATAAGCCTGGCCCGTATAGGGCGAGACGATCGGGTCCTTGTTCAGGTCATAGAATTTGCGGCCCGTGACCGGGCAAACGCGCTTCGTTCCGAGTTCCGGTTTCGCCACTGCGTCGGACCTTCAACTATCATGTTTTGAAAAGCAGGCGCGTCCGTTAGTCGGGGTAAGCCGCTCTGTCAAATGTTGATTTGCGCGAAGCGGCCCTGCGGACGCCCGGAACGTCGATTCGCCGCGCCGCCGCGCCGCGCCTTGGCGCATCGCGCGCGGGCATGCTACGGCCCTTTCTGCATTCCTTACGGCCCGCTTGCAGAGACCGCGCCCCGTGTCCCACGACCATGACCCCGTTCCCGTCACCGCCCGCACTGGGGGCCCGCTCAAGGGCCGCGTCCGCGTGCCCGGCGACAAGTCGATCTCGCACCGGGCGATGATCTTCGGCCTGCTGGCGATCGGCGAAACCAAGGTCACCGGCCTGCTCGAAGGCGAGGACGTGATGCGCACCGCCGCCGCTGCGCGCGCGCTCGGCGCGATCGTCCATCATGACGGGCCGGGCGCCTGGCGCGTGCAAGGCGTCGGCGTCGGAGGCCTGCGCGAGCCGGCCGGCGTACTGGATTTCGGCAATGCCGGCACCGGCTCGCGCCTGATGATGGGCGTCTGCGGCTCGCATCCGATCACCACGACCTTCGACGGCGACGCCTCGCTGCGCAAGCGCCCGATGCGGCGCATCCTCGATCCGCTCGAGCAGATGGGCACGGTCGTCGTCTCGCAGCAGGAGGGCGGCCGCGTGCCGTTGACCCTGCGCGGGCCGAAAGAGGCTATTCCGATCACCTATCGCCCGCCGGTCGCCTCGGCGCAGATCAAGTCGGCCGTGCTGCTGGCCGCGCTTGCCGCCCCCGGCGAGACCACGGTGATCGAGGCGGAAGCGACCCGCGACCATACCGAAAAGATGCTCGCGCATTTCGGCGCCGAGATCACGGTGACGCCCGAGGGCGAACATGGCCGGCGCATCGTGCTGAAGGGCCAGCCGGAATTGAAGGCGGCGCCGATCGTCGTGCCGGCGGACCCGTCCTCGGCCGCCTTCCCGTTGGTCGCCGGGCTGATCGTGCCGGGCTCGGACATCCTGATCGAGAGCGTGATGACCAATCCGCTGCGCTCGGGGCTGCTCACCACGCTGCGCGAGATGGGCGCCGACATCACCGTCGAGCGCGAGGCCAACGAGGGCGGCGAGACGGTCTGCGACCTGCGCGTGCGCGCCTCTAGCCTCACGGGCGTGACGGTGCCGCCGGAGCGGGCGCCGGCGATGATCGACGAATACCCGGTGCTGGCGGTGGCCGCCTCCTTCGCGACGGGCACGACGCGGATGCGAGGCCTGCAGGAACTGCGCGTCAAGGAATCCGACCGCCTTGCGGCGGTCGAGGCCGGGCTGAAAGCGGCCGGCGTGACCTGCTGGATCGAGGGCGACGACCTCGTCGTCGAGGGCTCGGGTGGCGGACCGGTGCGCGGTGGCGGGCCGATCGCGACCCATCTCGACCACCGCATCGCGATGAGCTTCCTCGTCATGGGGCTGGCGACAGAGCAGCCGGTCGTGGTCGATGACGGGCTGATGATCGCGACGAGCTTCCCGAGCTTCGTTTCGTTGATGAACGGGCTTGGAGGCCAGATCGGATGAGCGCGGCTCAGGCCGCCCGCTTCGTCATCGCCGTCGACGGCCCTGCCGCCTCCGGCAAGGGCACGCTGGCGCGCCGGCTCGCCGCGCATTACGGCCTGCCTTATCTCGATACCGGCCTGCTCTACCGGATGGTGGCGCGCGCCATGCTCGATGCCGGCCACGACATCCATGACGCGGTCGCGGCCGAGGCTATCGTCGGCAGCTTCGACGAAACCGCCTTCCCCGAGGAGCGGCTGCGCGGCCGCGAGATCGGCGAGGCGGCTTCCGTGGTCGCGGCGATGCCGGCCGTGCGTGCCGGCCTGCTGACCCGGCAACGGCGCTTCGCGGCGCAAGCCGGCGGCGCCGTGCTCGACGGGCGCGATATCGGCACGGTGATCTGCCCGGAGGCACCGGCCAAGCTCTTCGTCACCGCGACGCCGGAAGTGCGCGCCGCACGGCGCCACAAGGAATTGGTCGGACGCGGCGAAACCGTGACCTTCGACGGCATCCTCGCCGATATCCGCCGGCGCGATGCCCGCGATTCCGGCCGCAGCGACGCGCCGCTCAAGGCGGCTGAGGATGCGGTCGTGCTCGACACCTCGGCGCTCACCGTCGAGGAGGCGGCTGCCGCCGCGATCGGCATCGTCGAGGGCCGCCGCGCCGCCTGAGGCTGCCGCTCGCGAATTTGCTATCGAAACAGGCGCCCTTAGCCGGATTTTCCGGCTTGGCGCACGCGTCGACCAAGCGCACACTTCCCCTCGCAAATCGGCGACGGAGGTGGCGATGCGGCGTTGGCTGTACGGTCTCTCATGTCTGGCGGCGGCGCTCTGGCAGCCCGCCCTGCCCAGAGCCCAGACGGCGCCGCCGCCCGAGGAGGTCGATGTCGCGCTCGTGCTCGCGGTCGACGTCTCCTACTCGATGGATCTCGACGAGCTCGCCCTGCAACGCAACGGCTATATCGAGGCGTTCCGCTCGAAGCAGCTGCACGACGCCATCAACAAGGGCGCGATCGGCAAGATCGCCGTGACCTATTTCGAATGGGCCGGCGGCAACTTCCAATACGTCGTCCGGCCGTGGAAGGTGATCGACGGCCCGGCCGCGGCGATGGCCTTCGCCGAGGAGCTGGGCGAGGCGCCAACGCGGCGCGGCCGGCGAACCTCGATCTCAGGCGCAATCGATCTCGGGGTGCAATTGCTGGAGCAGTCGAATGTCAGCGCGATGCGTCGCGTCATCGACATCTCCGGCGACGGCGCCAACAATGACGGGCGCCCGGTCACCGTGGCGCGCGACGAGGCCGGGGCCAAGGGCATCGCCATCAACGGCTTGCCGGTGATGCTGAAGCAGGCCGGCTATTTCGACATCGACAATCTCGACACCTACTACACCGACTGCGTCATCACCGGCATCGGCGCCTTCGTCATCCCGATCCGCGAGAAGCATCAGTTCGTCGAGGCGACGAAGACGAAGCTGCTGCGCGAGATCGCCGAGGCCCCGGCCGATGCGACGGTCCACAAGGCGCAATCAGGCAATATCGCGACCTGCCTCGCCGGCGAGCGGCAATGGCGCGACCGGATGGGGAATTGAAGGACAACGCATCGTCGCCAAGGCTTGCCGTCATGCCCGGGCTTGACCCGGGCATCTCGTAAACCAGAGCCTTCTCGTCATGAGATTCCCGGGTCTGCGCTTCGCTCCGCCCGAGAATGACGCCCTTGGATTACGTCCCGCGCGGCTTGGCCCGCGTCGTCGGCAGCGCTGCGGCCGGGTCATCCGGCCAGAGGTGTCGGGGGTAGCGCCCTTTCATCTCGGACTTCACGGCTGCCCATGAGCCGCGCCAGAAGCCCGGCAGGTCGCGTGTGACCTGGATCGGCCGATGCGCCGGGGAGAGCAATTCCAGCACCAGCGGTACACGCCCGCCGGCCAGCGCCGGATGGATCGCGAGGCCATAGAGTTCCTGCACGCGCACCGAGATGGTCGGACCGGCCTCGGCGGCGTAGTCGACCGCGAGCGAGGAGCCGGTCGGGGCTGTGAAATGGGTCGGCGCCTCCTGATCGAGCCGGCGCTTCATCTCCCAGGGCAGCAGGATCGTCAACGCCGAATCGAGATCGGACGCTTGAATCGCGGCGAGCGAGGCACGACCAAGGAGATGCGGCGCCAGCCAGAGTTCCGGGTCCAGCGCCAGACCTTCGTCGGAAAGGTCGGGCCAACCGGCCTCCGGCTCGGCCTTGCGCAGGAAGGCGGCGCGTTCCCTCAACTGGTTCTGCCCCTTGCTCCAGGGCAGGAGCCCGATGCCGAGCGCTGCGATGCCTTTGGCCAGTGCCTCGGAATTCTCGGGCGTATCCGCAACCGAAAGCGGTCGTTCCGACAGCGAAAGCGCGCCGTAGCGGCGCACGGCCCGGACACGGAGGGCCCGCGCCGTGCGGTCGAAGCTCGCCTCCTCGCGCTCCGCGATGGCGAAGGGGGCGAGGCCATGCGTGACGAGCGTCGCGATCTCCGCTTCGCTGATCGCAGCGGCGGCTATGATGCGGGCTTGCTGGGCCGCGCCGGTCATCTCCGCGACGACGATATAGGGCTCGCGCGCCAGACGCTGCGACGGCTCCAGCACCCCGCCGCGACCATTGGCGAGGAGGTATTGGCCGGAGCCCGGCGCACGCGCCTTGGCGATGCGGTCGGGGTAGGCGAAGGCGAGAAGGAGGCCGGGTGACAGGGTTTCGCCGGCCGGAGCCTGATCCTTGCCGACGCTGCGCTCGGCCGTTCGTGCCCAGCCCTCGGCGAGGCGGCGCATGTCGCCGGCCCGGCCGCCGCGCTCGCGATTGAAGCGCTCCAGCCGTTCGGCGAGATCGATGGCATCGCCGCCGAGGCCGCGTTCGACCAGCACGGCGGCGAGATCGGCGGCAGCGTCCGCCTGTCCGAAGCGCGCGGCGGCCACGACCATGCGGGCGAGACGCGGCGGCAGCGGCAGGGCCTGCAGGGCGCGGCCATCCGGCGTGATGCGTCCATCGGCATCGAGCGCGCCGATATTGCTCAGGAGCGCGCGGGCTTCCTTGAGGGCGGGCGCGGGCGGCGCATCGAGGAAGGAAAGCGTCGTGGGATCACTGAGGCCCCAGGCAGCGCAATCGAGCAGGAGCGGGCTGAGATCGGCCGAGAGGATTTCCGGGCGGGCAAAAGCTTCGAGCGCGCCGGTCGCGGCCTCCTCCCAGAGCCGGTAGCAGACACCGGGCTCGGTGCGGCCAGCACGACCCCGGCGCTGGTCGGCGGCGGCGCGGCTGACACGACGGGTCTCCAGCCGGGTCACGCCGATATCGGGTTCGTAGACGGGAATACGGGCGAGGCCGGAATCGATGACGACGCGCACGCCCTCGATGGTCAGCGAGGTCTCGGCGATGGCTGTGGCCAGCACGACCTTGCGCCTGCCCGCCGGCGCCGGCAGCACGGCACGATCCTGCTCGCGTTGGTCGAGCGCGCCGTAGAGCGGCGCGATCTCGACGGCCGGATCGCGCAATTTCTCGCGCAGGCGCTCCTCGACGCGACGAATCTCGCCCTGACCGGGCAGGAAGACGAGCTGCGAGCCCGGCTGCTCGCCCAGCGCCAGCAGGACCGTCTCGGTGACCTGATCCTCGATGCGCTTCAGCGGGTCGCGGCTGCGATAGCGCGTCTCGATCGGATAGGCGCGGCCCTTGCTTTCGATCACCGCGGCATCGCCGAGCAGTCTTGCGACGCGAGCGCCATCCAAGGTCGCGGACATCACGAGGATACGCAGGTCCTCGCGCAGGCCGCCTTGGGCGTCGAGCGCCAGCGCGAGGCCGAAATCGGCATCGAGCGAGCGCTCGTGGAATTCGTCGAAGAGCACGGCGGCGACGCCGTCCAGCGCTGGGTCGTCGAGGATCATGCGGGCGAAGACGCCTTCGGTCACGACCTCGATGCGCGTTTTCGGGCCGATCTTCGAGCCGAGGCGGACGCGCAGGCCGACGGTCTCGCCGACGCGCTCGCCCAGCGTCTGCGCCATCCGGTTCGCCGCGCCGCGGGCTGCGAGGCGGCGCGGTTCGAGCACGATCAGCTTGCGCGCTAGCGTCCAGGGCTCGTCGAGCAGCGCGAGCGGCACGCGCGTCGTCTTGCCGGCGCCGGGCGGGGCGACCAGAACGGCGTTCGGTCGTGCCTGCAGGGCGGCGGCGAGATCGTTGAGAACAACGTCGATCGGAAGGGGCGTGTCGAAGGCGCGCATGCCCGGCCGATGTGGCGCAGGCGCGTGCCGCACGCAAGCCACTCGCCAGCCGGCGCGCGTCATGCTAACCGCTGCGGCATGACTGAGACCGGCCACACCCGCATCCAGAACCGTTTCCAGGCCTGCGCCCGCGAGGGCCGGGCGGCGCTCGTGACCTTCGTCACCGCCGGCGACCCGGATTTCGAGACCTCCAGCGCGATCCTCGCAGCCCTCCCCGGCGCGGGCGCGGACGTGATCGAGCTCGGCGTACCCTTCACCGACCCGATGGCGGACGGCGTGCCGGTCCAGCTCGCCGGGCAGCGCGCCCTCAAGGCCGGGCAGACGCTGCGCAAGACGCTGGCCATGGTCGAGAGCTTCCGCAAGGCCGGCCATGACACGCCGATCGTGCTGATGGGCTATTACAACCCGATCTGGGCCTATGGCGTCGAAGCCTTCCTGACCGATGCCCGTCGCGTCGGCATCGACGGGCTGATCGTCGTCGACCTGCCGCCGGAAGAGGACGAGGAACTCTGCCTGCCGGCGCTGAAGGCCGGCGTCTCCTTCATCCGGCTGGCGACGCCGACGACCGACGACAAGCGCCTGCCCAAGGTGCTGCAGAACACCTCCGGCTTCGTCTATTACGTCTCGGTCACCGGCGTGACCGGCGGCGCCATCGCCGATTACGGCGCGGTCGGCGATGCCGTCGCCCGGATCAAGCGCCATACCGACCTGCCCGTCGCTGTCGGCTTCGGCGTCAAGACCGCCGAGGATGCGGCCACCATCGCCAAGCGGGCGGACGGCGTCGTCGTCGGTTCGGCGCTGGTCGAGCGCGTCCGCCTTTCGCTCGACAGCGAGGGCAAGGCCACGGAAAAGACGGTTTCGGCTGTCACCTCGCTGGTCAGCGAGCTCGCCCAGGGCATCCGCTCCGTCGCCAAGGCGGCCTGAGGCCCAAGTTTCCTTCATGGTCGCGTCGCTTGCCCACCGGCAGGCGCGACCCCATTTTCGGCGTGACGGCGCGCAAGTGCTGACAACCCCATCAGGGATTCATCCGATGAACTGGATTTCCGAAGTCGTCCGGCCGCGCATCAAGACGCTGTTCAAGCGCGAGAGCCCGGAGAACCTCTGGATCAAGTGCCCCGATTCCGGGCAGATGGTGTTCCACAAGGATGTCGAGGCCAATGCTCACGTCATCCCCGGCTCCGAGCACCATATGCGCGTCACCGCGCCGGAGCGCCTGCGCCTGACCTTCGACGACGGCAAGTGGCTCGATGTCGCGCTGCCGGAGGTCGCGGTCGATCCGCTGAAGTTCCGCGACGAAAAGCGCTATGTCGACCGGCTGAAGGACGCCCGTGCCAAGACCGGCATGCAGGACGCCTTCAAGATCGGCTATGGCCGGGTCAAGGGCCTGCCGATGACGCTGGCCGTGCAGGATTTCCACTTCATGGGCGGCTCGCTCGGCATGGCCGCAGGCGAGGCCTTCGTGAAGGGCGCCGAGACCGCGCTCGACAAGAAGACGCCCTATGTCGTCTTCGCGGCGTCGGGCGGCGCGCGCATGCAGGAGGGCATCCTCTCGCTGATGCAGTTGCCCCGCACGACCGTCGCGGTCAGGCGCCTGCGCGCGGCCGGCCTGCCCTATTTCGTGGTCTTGACCAACCCGACGACCGGCGGCGTCACCGCCTCCTACGCGATGCTGGGCGACGTCCACATCGCCGAGCCCGGTGCGCTGATCGGCTTCGCCGGCCCGCGCGTGATCGAGCAGACGATCCGCGAGAAGCTGCCGGACGGCTTCCAGCGCTCGGAGTACCTCAAGGATCACGGCATGGTCGACATGGTCGTGCATCGCCGCGACCTGCCGGAGACGCTCGCCCGGCTCGGACGCCTGCTGACCAAGCAGCCGGCCGTGAAGGAAGAGGTTGCTGCGCCCGCGCGCCCGGTGGCCGAGGCGGTCTGAGCGGTCCGAAAGAGTTCACGGCTGGGGGCCGTCACGCCATGGGGTCTTCCGACGCCTTGCTCGCGCGCTTCATGGCGCTGCATCCCAAGCTGATCGACCTCTCGCTCGGCCGCATCCTGACCCTGCTGGAGCGGCTCGGCGACCCCCAGAAGAAGCTGCCGCCGGTGATCCATGTCGCCGGCACCAACGGCAAGGGCTCGACCATCGCCTTCATGCGGGCGATCCTCGAAGCGGCCGGCCTCTCCGTCCATGTCTATATCTCGCCGCATCTGGTGCGCTTCCATGAGCGCATCCGGCTGGGCGCGCCCGGCGGCGGGCGCTTCGTCGCCGAGGACAAGCTGGTCGAGGCGCTGGAGCGCTGCGAGGCGATCAATGCCGGCGACCCCATCACCTTCTTCGAGATGACGACGGCCGCCGGCCTGCTGCTCTTCTCCGAGCATCCGGCCGATGTGCTGCTGCTCGAAGTCGGGCTCGGCGGGCGCTTCGATGCGACCAATGTCATCCCGCACCCCGCCTGCACGGTGGTGACGCCGGTCTCGCTCGACCATTCCGAATATCTCGGCGACACCGTCACCAAGATCGCCGGCGAGAAGGCCGGCATCTTCAAGCGCGGCGCCCCGGCCGTGATCGCGCCGCAGGAGCCGGAGCCGACCGCGGTGCTGGAAGCCGCGGCCGAGCGCGCCGGCGCCTCCAAGATCCTGATCGGCGCGCAGGATTTCAACGTCCACGAAGCCGGCGGGCGGCTGGTCTACGAGGACCAGGACGGCTTGCTCGACTTGCCGCTGCCGCGCCTCTCCGGCCGGCACCAGCACATCAATGCCGGCACGGCGATCGCCGCGCTGCGGGCCGCCGGCTATGGCGCCCTGCCGACGCGCGCCTTCGAGGACGGGATGCGCCAGGCCGATTGGCCGGCGCGGCTGCAGCGCCTGTCGCGCGGGGCGCTGGCCGAGCTCGTGCCGGACCGTGCCGAGCTCTGGCTCGACGGCGGCCATAATCCCGATGGCGGGCGCGTTCTCGCGCAAGCCATGGCCGATCTCGCCGACCGCAATCCGGCGCCGCTCGTGATGATCGCCGGCCTGCTCTCGACCAAGGACGCAGCCGCCACGCTCGGTCATTTCAAGGGGCTGGCCCAGGCGCTCTACGCCGTGCCGATCCATAATTCGCTGGCCGCGCGCCCGGCCGAGGAAGTGGCGGAGGCCGCCCGCAGTGCCGGGCTCGTCGCCGAAGTCGCCAGCTCGGTCGAGCAGGCGCTACGGGCGATCGCGGCGCGCGACTGGCCGGCGCCGCCGCGCATCCTGATCTGCGGCTCGCTCTATCTTGCGGGCGAGGTGCTGTCGGATAACGGCACGCCGCCGACCTAAGTCTTTCCGCATTTCGACATGCCTTGGGGGAAGCCATGCCCGTTCCCGGACTGACCATCCTCGGCGCCACGCTGCTTTGCAGCCTGCTCGGCGGCTGCGTCACGACAGAGGGCAGCGCGTCCGGAGCGGCCGAGAGCCCGGAACGGGTGACATCCGGCAAGCGGACCTTCCTGCAGAAGACCTTCATGACGATGGACGAGCGCTGCCGGCCGATCCCGCGCCCCAAGGGCGTGCTGACCGAGCCGCCCCGGCATGGCAAGGTCCGGCTGGCGACCCGCAAGGCCGCGGCCGAATATGGCCCGGGTCCGTTCCAGCACTGCAACGGCAAGGTCGGGCCGTCGCTCGCCTTCGAATATACCTCGAAACGCGGCTATCGCGGCGCCGACAGCTTCCTCGTGCGCATCCGCTACGATGACGGCGAGATCCGCTACGAGCGTTTCGAGATCACGGTCGACTAGCTGGAGAAAGCGTCATGCAGCGCAGCTTCGGGGCCTCGGGCCCGCTCGCCTCGTCGATCGGGCAAGGCAGCTGGTATAGCGAGCAGGGCGACCGGCGCGAGGCAATCGCCGCCTTCCGGCGCGGGCTCGATCTCGGGCTGAGCCATATCGACACGGCCGAGATGTATGGCGACGGCCGCGCCGAGGCGCTGATCGGCGAAGCCATCGCAGGCCGGCGCGACGAGGCCTTCCTCGTCTCGAAGGTGCTGCCGCATAACGCCTCGCGGCGCGACGTGCAGGCCGCCTGCGAACGTTCGCTGAAGCATCTCAGGACCGACCGGCTCGACTGCTACCTGCTGCACTGGCGCGGCCCGCACCCCCTTGAAGAGACCTTCGCCGCCTTCGAGGCTCTGAAGCAGCAAGGCAAGATCCTGTCCTGGGGTGTCAGCAATTTCGACGAGGACGATCTCGACGAGGCGCTCGCTGCGGCGGGCAAGGGCCGGATCGCCTGCAACCAAGTGCTCTACCATCTGCGCGAGCGCGCGATCGAGCATGCGGTGATCCCGTGGTGCGAAGAGAACGGCGTCGCCGTCGTCGCCTACAGCCCCTTCGGCCATGACGATTTTCCGGCCGCCGACAGCGCGTCGGGCAAGGTCCTGGCCGAGATCGCCGCAAGCCATGGCGCGACGCCCCGACAGGTCGCGCTCGCCTTCCTGACGCGGCGCGAAAGCGTCTTCGCGATCCCCAAGGCCGGCCGGGTCGCCCATGTCGAGGACAATGCCGGTGCGTTGAACCTCGCGCTCTCCGAAGCCGAGATCGCCCGGATCGACGCCGCCTTCCCGCGTGGCCGCAAGCCCGCCTCGCTGCCGATGATCTGATCGGCTGGAAACCACGTTCCGCCTTCCGGCTTTACAAGCCGGGGGCGTCGGCGCTTTCCTAGAGTCAAGGGCGGCGGCCACCAGAGCTCGACAACGCCTCATCCAGCAGTAGCGTCTTTCGGAGTGAGTGTGATGCGTCGCGTTCTCGGCATCCTGGCCGCCCTCATCCTGTCGGCTTTCGCCGGCGCCGCCCATGCCGGCGTCGATGTCAGGGTCGATATCGTCGCCCAGCGCATGTCGGTGACCACCACCGACGGCGAGGTCTACGACTGGAAGATTTCATCCGGCCGCAAGGGCTTCCGCTCGCCCAACGGGGTCTACCGCCCGACCCGGCTCGAAAAGAACTGGTACTCGCGCAAATATGGCGGCGCGATGCCCCATTCCGTGTTCTTCCGCGGCGGCTATGCGATCCATGGCACGACGGCGGTGGGCGCGCTCGGCCGCCCGGCCTCGCATGGCTGCATCCGCCTGCACCCCGCCAATGCCGCCAAGCTCTTCGCGCTGGTGAAGAAGCATGGCTCCAGCCAGACCAAGATCGCGCTCAACGGCGCGGCGCCCGACAATCTCTCGCGTTTCGCCAAGGCCTCCTCGCCGTCCAAGGCCAAGCTCGCGAAGGCCGCTCCGTCCAAGCACAAGATCGCCAAGGCCAAGCAGCGCCATCAGGCGACCAGCGTCGCCCAGCAGCGTCGCGGCGGCGATTGGGAAGCGGCGCGCGGCCAGATCCTGCTGCGGCCCGCCCTACCGGCCGGCGCCTATGGCTACCAGCCCTATTACCCGAGCGGCTACGGCTGGCGCTAAAAGCTAGATCGCCTCAGGCACGATCCTGAGCCAGCCTTCCAGCGTCTCGCCCGGCGCCAGACGCTGGAGCGGTGCGGCCACTCGCGCCGCCGGCTCGCTCGGCGCGCCGATGGCGTGGCTCTGCGGCTCGACGCAGAGGAAGTCCGCGCCCGCCGGCGCCCAGACCACGGGGCAGTCGAGATTGCCGCTCGCGGTCAGGGTGATGGCAAGGCCGGTCGAGGGCGTCTCGATCCGGGCCGTGACGTCCCAGCCGAGGAAGCTCCAGGCCGTCACGGTCTCGGCGCGGAAGGGATGCGCCTCGGCATAGGGCCCGCCATCCGCGAAGGCCTGCTGGCCCGTCGCACGGAAGGCCTCCCCGAAGACCAGCGCGCCGGTGCTACGCATGAGGAGACGGGTGTCGGCGGCGCAGGGAAACCAGGGATGGTGTCCCATGCCGAACGGTAGTGCCGTCTGCGCCTCGTTGGTGATCGCCATCCGGATGGTCATACCGGCTTCGTCGAGTATGACCTCCTGCCGCGCCCGGTAGCGATAGGGGTCAGCCCCCTCCGTGCGGCGATGTTCGAGGACGGTATGACCGCGGTCATACCGGAGAACATCCCAGGCCGCCTGCCAGCCGAAGCCGTGAATGGCACCGCCGGGATCGTTCTGCGGGACGAGGAAGCGCTGCTCGCCGTCGTCGACGACGCAATCGAAGGCACGGTTGGCGAAGGGCAGCAATGCCCAGGTCCCGAAGAAATTCGGCGAGTCCGTGCCCGGCTGCCGCCCGGCGGGCGGATAGAGCACGTCATGGCGGCGCCCGTCCGGCCCGCGCCAATTCAGGGAGGAGACGATGCCGCCCATCTCGGGATGGATGACGGCGTCGAGGCCGCCCGCTTGCAGTTCGAGCATCCGGCTTGTCCGATTCGTCCGCGTGATCCCAGATCGCAGGGTTGCCGGGAAGTCGAACCTTGCACAAGGCTTCCAACCGCCGGCCCTTGACCGGGCCGGGCGCGGCGGAGACAGTCGCGCCCCATTGCCGGAGCCTGCCATGCCGAAACCTCTGATCGCGCTCGACTGGGGCACGACCCGCGCGCGCGCCTTCCTGATCTCGGAGACGGGTGAGGTGCTGGAGCGGCGCATCGCCGATCGCGGCATCCAGTCGGTTCCGGCCGGCGGCTATCCCGAAGCATTCGCCGAGCTTGCCGGCGATTTCCGGCAAGCCGCGCCCGATGCCGCGATCGTGCTCGCCGGCATGGTCGGCAGCCGCAATGGCTGGATCGAGGCACACTATGTCGCCTGCCCGGCTTCATCAGCTGAGATCGCCGCCGCCGCGATCAGGGCCGAGCTCGATGCCGGAACGACAGCGACCATCCTGCCCGGCCTGAGCTGCGACGACGGCGCCTTCGACGTGATGCGCGGCGAGGAGACGCTGATCGTCGGCCTCGGCCTGAGCGACGGCATCGCCTGCCTGCCCGGCACCCATTCGAAATGGGCCGAGATCAAGCAGGGTCGCATCACCCGCTTCGCGAGCTTCATGACCGGCGAGATCTACGGGCTCTTGCGCAACGATTCGATCCTGGCTCGGCTCGCGGAGGCATCGTCTGAAGCGGACACGGCTGAGGGCGCTGCGCGCGGCCGCGCCGCAGCGGGCCGGGCCGGCGGGTTGCTCAACACCGCCTTTGCGGCGCGTACCGAAGTCCTCGCCGGCCGGATGGCAGGCGGCGCGGTCGGGCCCTATCTCTCGGCGCTGCTGGTCGGGCAGGAGATCGCCGGCGCCGAGGCCTTATTCGGCAAGGGCCAAACGATCCATCTCGTCGCGGACGGAGCCCTGGCCGAAAGCTATGGTGCCGGTTTGCGAGCGAGGGGTCACGGCCTCCAGCTCATCTCGCCCGAGGCGGCCTTCGTCGCTGGCGTCAGGCGGCTCGCGGCGGATCTCCCGGCATGATCGTCGTCTTCGGCTCGATCAATATCGATCTCGTGACACCGGTCGAACGCCTGCCGGGGCCGGGCGAGACCGTGCTCGGACCCGGCTATGCCCTGCATCCCGGCGGCAAGGGCGCCAACCAGGCGCTCGCCGCCCGCCGCGCCGGCGCGGATGTCGTGCTCGTCGGCGCGACCGGGCGGGACAGATTCAGCGATGCCGCGCTGGCGCTGCTCACCACTGAGGGCGTCGATCTCGATCATGTCGCACAGGTCGACGAGCCGACGGGCGCCGCCTTCATCGCGACGGACCGGGAGGGCGCCAACCAGATCATCGTCGCAGCCGGCGCCAATGCTGCCGTCCGTCCGGATGCCTTGCGGCAGCTCGAGCTCGCGGCGGAGGATATCCTGCTCCTGCAGCGCGAGGTTCCCGAGGAGGCCTGCCTGGAGGCCGCCCGCGCGATGAAGCAGGCCGGCGGACGCGTGATCCTCAATCTCGCCCCGGCCGAGGCGCCCTCTGCCGCTCTGCTGGACCATCTCGACATGCTGATCGTCAACGAGCACGAGGCCGCAGTTCTGGCACAGGCGCTCGGGTGGCCGGAGCAGGACCCCGACCTGATCGCCCGCCGGCTGGATGGCGAGCGGCGCATCGCCACGATAGCGACGCTGGGCGCGGCCGGGGTGGTCGCCTGGACAAGCGGCACGCGCCATCGCCTTGCCGCTCCGCAGGTCGCGGTCGTCGATACGGTCGCGGCGGGCGACAGCTTCACCGGCGCTTTCGCCGCCGCGCTCGCAGCCGGCAAGGACACGCGTGCTGCGCTGCGCGACGGGCTTGCTGCCGGCTCGCTCGCCTGCACGCGACGCGGCGCCCAGCCGAGCATTCCCCGGGCCGCCGAGATCGCGGCGCTGGCCGTCACGCTCGCGGACGCAGCGGACCGGTAAGTCCGGGTTAAGCCTGCCCGCAATCGCCCTCGCTTCACGCCCCGGTTGCACGCAAATGCGCGCAACCTCTTCACCTTTCGTCAGGGCTCGCTCCCGCATCGTGGCAGCACCGGCAGAAGGTCCGGAGGGCCCGTGACGACATCACCATTGACCTGGGCGTTGAGCGTAGCCGGCGCCGCGGCTGTCGGGGCGTTGTCCTATACACAGCTGGTCGCGCCGCGCGCGGCAAGCCAGGAGCCTGCCGTCGCGGCCGCCACGACGGAGCAGAGGGTTCCAGGGCCGCGCATCCCCTCGACGCTGGCTGTCGCGGCTGATTATCGCGGGCACTACATCGTGCACCCTTCCGTCGACAATTACCGCATCAAGATGATGGTCGATACCGGCGCCAGCATCGTGGCGCTGACCGCCGCAGATGCCCGCGCGCTTGGGATCAAGAGCGATGCCTCTACGCGCAAGATGATGCTCAGCACCGCCAACGGAATGGTCGCGGGCTTCCGGACGACCCTGCGGGAGATTCGGCTCGGCGATATCGTCGTGCGCAATGTCGACGCCGTCGTCCTGCCCGAGCGGGCGCTCTCGATGAGCCTCCTCGGCAATTCCTTCCTCAGCAAGCTCCAGGGCTACGAGGTCCAGACCGGGCGCATGGTGCTGCGCGGCTGAAGCGCCCCTGCTTGCCGGAGGACTGTTTCCTCCGCGGGCGCCCGGACGAGTTCCGCGTCATGCCAAGAGAAGCGCTTCGGCGGGGCTGGCCCAGCCGCCGAACCCGGGGGCTCGTCACAGCCGAGCCTCCCGCAAGACCGCTCAGAAGGTCGGGCAGGGGCTGGTCCCGGTCCTCACGACCTGTTCGATGTTCAATGTGCCGCCGGCCAGGCCGTTACGCGGACGTGCATAGATCGGAGTGCCGCCGAGCGTGAGCACCCCGGTCAGGACGTAGCCGATGGCCGGCGTGTAACGATAATTCGCGCGCGACATGATGATGGAGGAGTTGGCGATCCGGACGCTGTCGGGGACCGTGACGGTGGAACCCCGGGCCAGCGCCGTGCCATTGCGCTGGTTGCTCCAGCAGACGCGCGCCACGCCAGACCCGTCGATCACGACATTGCTGATGATCATGCTGGCATTGCCAGGAGCATAGGGCATCAGGATCGACTGCCCGGCATCGAAGATGCTCTCGACATCCGCAGGCGCGAGGGATTGAGCGCGTGCAGTGAGATCGGAGAGGGCGAAGGTCAATTGCGCGACCTTGCGGTTGACCATCACGAGCTGCGCCACCTCCACCATCCCGATATAGGCGACGAGCATGACCGGCAGCGCCATGGCGAACTCGACGAGCGCCACGCCTTCGCGATTGCGGATGAACCTGCGCCAGAGCGGCAGGGTCGTCTTTCTCTGCATGTCCCTCATCCCTGCCCTCGACGCTAGAACGGCTCAGCCCGGAAGGCGGCGCTTGCGACGATGCCGCGCCGGCCGGACCCGATATTAGCCAGGGACGTCGAGGCCCAGCTCGTCAGGAAGAGCTTGTAGTCCAGCACTGCGCGCACCACGACGATGTCGCTCTTCTGCGGCTGCACATAGGAGAAGCTGCTCGTATTGAGATTGCCGCCCGCCAGGGGATTGGTCGCTGCGCTTCCCGCACTGGCATCGGCGAAACTGCTATAGACCCGGACATCGACAGCCAGCTTCGAGCAGTCGATCAGCCCCATCGGCGCAATCGCGCAGATGTTGTCGCGGAACTTCGCGGCGTTCGCCGCACCGGTCGAGGCCGTGTAGATGCTGCGCGACTGTCCGGTAACCAGGGTGCGCGAGACCTGCGAGACCGATTCTTCCAGGACCTGGTTGGTCCAGAACATCAGGGCGGTCTCGAAAATCGCGAAGAGAAGCGCGAAGAATGGAATGGCGACGAAGGCGAACTCCACCGCCGCCGCCCCATCCTGGGAGCGACGGAAGCGCCGGAACAGCAAACGGCCGGCGCCGCGGCGCCTTGATCCGCCATCCGGCGAAGGTGCGTCTTGCAATCGTTCGAACATCCGTTTGCCCCGTCGAGCTTCGGCTCTGGCCAGAATCTCTACGGCAAAAGAATTTCAGATCGGTTAGGGGCGGCGTCGGCCAGCCGGAAGCGGCGTGAAGCTTTCGCTAACCATGGCCCACCGGCCTCAGCCATGCGTGGGCGCCTACGCGCGCGTACCTGATAAACGCCGGCCGCTAGTTCCGCCCCGCCGCGGTCGCAAGCGCATTGCGGGCCGTCGCCTGTCCCGACGTGCTCGCGAAGAATTTGCTCTCGTCGCCCATCTGGACGGAAGGCTGGCAATCCGGATTGCAGGAGTAGCTTTCGCGATCCATGCCCCGCTGCACCGTCAGAACCTCATCGGACGCCTTGCCGACCCGCACCAGCGATTCCGCAAGAAGCACCCCATTGGCATCGAGCGCGATCAGGTTGGTGACCCCGAAGCTCTTGCCGGTGACGATCATGACGCCGTTTCGCTGAACGGAGACATCCGCGATGGCGGGATTGCCGACGACGACCGTCTGCGCGTTCTCGGGCAGGCGCACGATCTTCGCGTGGTCGACCGTGACGATGACGGCGTCGGATTGCGCGCGCTGTGGCGCAGCTTCAGTGCCACCGCAAGCAGCGAATGCGAGGGCTGTCGCTGCCGCCCAGCGGGTAAGCCAGCGCCGCCCTTCAGGAGCACGGATGATCAACATGGCGGCGCCTCAAGCTTTGCGACCTCGCCAGTGAAGCCCAAAATGATGAATCAAATCCTAAGCGCGCGGAGATCAGCGATTTCCCAGCGGCGACCGCAGCTTGTCGCAACGGAACAGCGCTGCCAACCATCGTTCACAGCCGAGCCTTCTGAAACTAAATCGACGTCGTCGGGTTCGTTAAACACCCTGTTTACCGACAATTTCTCACTACTAAAACTCTATTCATAGGTCGCCTTCCAATTTGCATCTGTTAAATCGAGCGTTAACTACAGAAATAACGCCGCAAGAAAGCGGCCAATTCTTCAATCGGCTTAACCGATCAGAAAGAGGAGCGGGCTAATGTCACTCCTGTCGCTGACCGAAGCCACTCAGAGCACAGGCAGCCGTCAAACCGTGGTGTAAAGGAGTTTCAGCATGACCAACGTTTTCAAGCGCTTCGTCAAGGATGAGTCGGGCGCCACCGCCATCGAGTACGGCCTGATCGCCGCCCTGATCGCCGTCGCCGCGATCACCGCGATGAGCACGATCGGCACCAAGCTGGTCTCGACGTTCGAAGAAGTTTCCAGCAAGCTGAAGTAAGATCACTTCGCTATGCCTTGGAAAGCCCCGGCCTGCCGGGGCTTTCTGCTTTCAACGCCCCCTCGCCGCAGCCGTAAGGCTTTGGTGATGGATCGGTGCCAGTATCAGCCGGGTTCCTGATCGGATCATGCCATGTCGCTGTCGTTGATCGTCCTGCTGGGGGTTTTTCCGTTCGCTATGGCCTATGCAGCCGCGAGCGACCTCGTTTCCATGACGATCTCGAACCGGCTCTGCCTCCTCCTGGTCGGATCCTTCGCGCTCTGCGCCGCCCTGCTCGGCCTGAGCCTGTCCGAGATCGGCTGGCATCTCGCGGCCGGCGGTCTCGTCCTCGTTATCGCGTTCGGCCTGTTCGCCGCGGGCTGGATCGGCGGCGGCGATGCCAAGCTTGCTGCTGCGACGGCGCTCTGGTTCGGCTTTGACCAGCTCATGCCTTATCTGATGATCTCCGGCCTCTTCGGCGGTCTCCTGACCATGCTCATTTTGATGCTGCGCTCGCGCCCGCTGCCGGCGCGCATGGAGAAGTGGTCCTGGCTGCGCCGCCTGCATGCCGCCAACGAGGGCGTGCCCTACGGTATCGCGCTCGCCTTCGCCGCGCTCCTCATCCTGCCGGAGACCGCGATCTGGCATGCCGGGATCGGAGTCTGACGGGCCACCGGCCGGAACGTCAGCGTCCTAAAAAAATATACGACCGATTAACCATAAGTTGACGTTTCCGAACGACGATCCGGAACGAGAGCCAATCACGCTTGGCCGAGGATCGTTCGTCCATGAGTCCCGCACGCATCATCATTCTCGTGGTCGCGCTCGTGGCAGGGCTAGGCGCGGCGCTGCTGGCACAGCGCCCTTCCAAGGAGCCTGACCCCGTCGCGAAGATCGAGGCCGCTCCGACGGTGCCGGTCCTGGTGGCAGCAACCGATATCCCCGTCGGCAACACGGTGACGGCCAATGACCTGCGCTGGCTCGACTGGCCCCTGGCCAGCGTGCCCAACGGCATCATCCGCAAGGACGAAGCGCCCGAGGCGGAGAAAGAGATCATCGGCCAGGTTGCGCGCTACGCCACCCTCGGCGCCGAGCCGATCCGCCGCGAAAAGCTGATCAAGACCGACGGAACCGGCTTCCTTTCAGCCGTTCTTCCCTCCGGCAAGCGCGCCGTCGCGATCAGCACCGACAGCCGCGGCGCCAACACCGCCGGCGGCTTCATCCTTCCGAACGACCGCGTCGACGTGGTCTCCACGATCCGCAGCGAAGCGTCAGGCAGCAGCGGCGAGAGCTATGCCAGCGAAGTGATCCTGCGCAACATCCGCGTGCTCGCCATCGGCCAGAACGTCCAGGAGCGCAATGGCGAGAAGGTCGTGGTCGGCGAGACCGCCACGCTTGAAGTCGATCCCGGACAGGTCGAGAGCCTGGCCCAGGCCCAGAAGACGGGCTCCCTCTCGCTGGCCCTGCGCAGCCTCAAGGATGCCGGCGAAACAACGCCGCCGACCCAGGCCGAAAACTCCATGACGCTCGTGCGCTACGGTGTCACCTCGAAGAGCGTGAAGCCATGATCAGATCCTCTCTCCGCATCGCGACCACCCTCGCGCTCGTCCTGGCCGCCGGCGGCGCCGGCGCCCAGACTACCGGAAGCGGCCCGGCCCCGGTTCTCAATGTCGGATCGAGCGAATATGCGATCTCGCGCCGGCTCGACCTCTCGATCGGCCGCTCGCTCATCGTCGAGCTGCCGCGCGACGCCAAGGAGGTTTTCGTCGCCAATCCGAAGGTCGCCAACGCGGTGGTCCGGACGGCGCGCAAGCTCTTCATCATCGGCATCGCCGACGGCTCGACCTCGATGTTCGTGATGGACGGCGACGGTCAGCAGATCACCGCGCTCGACATCAATGTCGGACGCGACCTCAACGTGCTCAGGCAGACGCTGCGCACGGCCCTGCCGAACTCGCAGATCGACATCAAGCCGGCGGGCGATTCGATCCTGCTCGTCGGAGTGGTGCCGAACGCCTCGGAAGCGACCCAGGCGGTCGACATCGCCAAGGCCTTCGTCGGTGGCGCCTCCTCGTGGCGGACCGGGACGGTGATCAACTCGCTGACGCTGCGCGACCGCGACCAGGTGATGGTGAAGGTCACGGTGTCGGAGATCTCGCGGAAGGCGATCAAGCAGCTCGGCATCAACTCGACCGGCGAATGGAAGCTCGGCAAGTTCTCGATAACGCCGTCGATCGAGAATCCCTTCCCCCTCCAGCCGCAGCAGCTCTCCGCCACCGCGATCGGCGCCGGCCTCGGCAACACCCAGAACTTCACGCTGCGGGCGCTCGAGCGCGCCGGCATGGCGCGCGTCCTGGCCGAGCCCACGGTCACCGCGATCTCCGGCGAGAGCGCGAAATTCACCGCGGGCGGCGAGGTGCCGGTTCCGAAGGGCCAGAACTGCTCCTACGACATCTTCAACCGCCGCACCTGCCAGGTCCAGATCGAGTACAAGCCGATCGGCGTCGCCCTCAACTTCACGCCGATCGTGATGTCCGACACCAAGATCAGCATGCGCATCGCCACCGAGGTCACCGAGCTCGACTTCGAGAACCAGCTGCGCATGAGCGGCGCCAACGAGGAGGCGCTCAACACGCCGGCCTTCCGCGTCCGCAAGTCCGATACCACGGTCGAACTGCCCTCGGGCGGCACTCTGGCCACGGCCGGCCTGATCCAGCGCGTCTCGAAGCAATCGATCAACGGCCTGCCCGGGCTGATGAACCTGCCGATCATCGGCACGCTGTTCCGCTCGCGCGACTACCAGCGCGAGGAGACCGAGCTGATGATCATGGTCACGCCCTACATCGCCAAGCCGATGCAGCCGAACCAGATCCAGAGGCCGGATGACGGCTTCGTCGAGGCGCACGATTCCCAGGCGATCCTGCTCGGGCGGCTCAACAAGATCTATGGCAGCGGCGGCGGCCCGGTTCCCCAGGCCTACAAGGGTCGCGTCGGCTTCATCGCCGACTGAGCGCCCGATGACAACGATGATGGATGGCCCGACCATGACGGTTTCCTCCCGGATCGACTCGACAGGACCGCGTCTGATCGTTGCCGTGCTGGCACTCGGCGCCATCCTCGGCGGCTGCGCCAAGCGCACGGCCGAATCCGACACGCTCGCCTTCGGGCCGGACGACATCCGCGAGCGGCACCCGATCGTGCTCCGCGACGCGCCACGCTCGCTCGACGTCTTCGTCGGGCGCAGCGGCGGCACGCTCGACGCCCGGCAGGCGGAGGATGTCGCGAACTTCGCCCGCGAGTTCCGCCGTTCCGGCAAGGGCGGCCTCGTCGCGGAGGTCCCGACCGGAGCCCGCCGCGATCACGCCACCCAGGACACGCTGCACGGCATCCGGACGGCTCTGTCGCGCGGCGGCGTCTCGCCCGGCATCCTCAGCGTGCGCAGCTACCCGATCCAGGACCCGGGGCTCGCCTCGCCGATCCGCCTGACCTTCGCCTCGCTCCAGGCGAGCGTCCCGCATAACTGCGGGCAGTGGCCGACCGATCTTGGCAGCTCCGACTTCCGGTACTCGTCCTCGAACGCCCCCTACTGGAACCTCGGCTGTGCCTCGCAGGCGACACTGGCGGCGCAGGTGGCCGATCCGATCGACCTCGTCCGGTCGCGCGAGGAAGGCCGTCCCGACCTGGTCAAGCGCATGGGCGCCATCTCCAAGATCCGCGAGGGTCGCGATCCCTCGACCCAGTACCGGCAGGCGACTCCGCAGATCAACGCTACCGTCGGGGGCAGCAACTGATGCAGGCCGATCCCCACGAGAGCCAGACCAGCGAGCTGCCGAGCGACGAGACCATCGCGCCGCTGCCGCGCATCACGCTGCAGGCCTTCTGCGAAACCCCGGCCGTCGCCGCGACCATGCAGGCGGCCGTGGCCGACAGGCGCATGGACAAGGCCCATGCGCGCATCCAGATGGGCGGCCCCGCGGCCGCCGTCGAAGCCTTCCGCGCGGCGCCGACGCCGAACATCATCGTGCTCGAGGCGGTGGCCGACCCGGCGACGCTCGTGGCGCATCTCGAAGCCCTGTCCGAAAGCTGCGACGCCGGCACCAAGGTCGTCGTGATCGGCCATGTCAACGATGTCCAACTCTATCGCGACCTGATCCGCCGCGGCGTCAGCGAATATCTCATCGCGCCGCTGGAGCCTCTCGACGTCCTGCGCACGCTTTCGGAGCTCTATATCACCCCGGAAGCCCGCAACCTCGGCCGCGTGATCGCGGTCATGGGCGCCAAGGGCGGCGTCGGCGCCTCGACGGTCGCGCATAACGTCTCCTGGGCGATCGCGCGCAATCTCGACGCCTCGACCGTGATCGTCGACCTCGACATCGCCTTCGGCACGGCCGGCCTCAACTTCAACCAGGACCCGCCGCAAGGCATCGCGGAAGCGGTGTTCGCGCCGGAGCGCCTCGATTCCAACCTGCTGGACAGGCTCCTGTCGCGCTGCAGCGACAATCTCGCGCTGCTCGCCGCCCCCGCGATCCTCGACCGGACGGTCGATCTCGACGAGGACGCGCTCGAACAGCTCCTCGAATTGCTGCGCGCCAGCGTGCCCTGCATCATCCTCGACGTGCCGCACCAGTGGAATGCCTGGGTGAAGCGGACGGTGCTCGGCGCCGACGAGATCGTCATCGTGGCCGAGCCGGAGCTCGCCTCGCTGCGCAACGCCAAGAACATGGTCGACCTGTCGCGCGCGACCCGGCCGAATGACGGGGTCGCGCGGCTCGTCCTCAACCGCGTCGGCGTGCCCAAGCGGCCCGAGATCAGCGCCGCCGAGTTCTCCAAGGCGCTCGGCATCGATGTGCTCAGCACGGTTCCCTTCGACGCCCAGCTCTTCGGAACGGCCGCCAATAACGGCCAGATGATCGCCGAGGTGCAGGCCGGCAGCAAGGCGACCGAAGCCTTTACCCAGATCGCCAGTGCCCTGACCGGGCGCGGCGAAGCCAAGCGGAGCCGGCGCAGCCTGCTCGAACCGTTCGTCGCGAAGCTGAAGCGCCGCAAGGCCTCGTGACCGGCGGAGACGAACGATGACGGGGATACGCCCGGACGCCAGGCGGGAGACCGGCCCGGAGCGGGCGGGAGAGTGTTGAGATGTTCGGCAAGCGATCCGCAGGCGCAGGTACCGCGCCCAACCTGAACGCAAGGATGCCCGCGGCCGCACCGGCCGCGCCGCGCAAGCCCGAAGCTGCGCCTGCCGCCGTGGAGGAGCGCAAGGTCGCGCAGGTCGCCGAGACGGCGCCACGCTCCGAAGACTACTACCAGATGAAGAGCATGATCTTCGGGGCGCTGATCGAGGCCATCGATCTGTCGCAGCTCGCGAAGCTCGACTCGGAATCGGCGCGCGAGGAAATCCGCGACATCATCAACGAGATCATCTCGCTGAAGAACGTCGTCCTCTCGATCGCCGAGCAGGAGGAACTGCTCGACGACATCTGCAACGACGTGCTCGGCTACGGGCCGCTCGAACCGCTGCTGGCCCGCGACGACATCGCCGACATCATGGTCAACGGCGCCGGCCGGACCTTCATCGAAACCGCCGGCAAGATCCAGCTCACCAACATCCGCTTCCGCGACAACGCGCAGCTGATGAACATCTGCCAGCGCATCGTCAGCCAGGTCGGTCGCCGCGTCGACGAGAGCTCGCCGATCTGCGACGCGCGCCTCGCCGACGGCTCGCGCGTCAATGTCATCGCCCCGCCGCTGGCGATCGACGGCCCGGCGCTGACCATCCGCAAGTTCAAGAAGGACAAGCTGACGCTCGACCAGCTCGTCAAGTTCGGGGCGATCTCGCCGCCGGGCGCCGAACTCCTGAAGATCATCGGCCGCGTCCGCTGCAACATCGTCATCTCGGGCGGCACGGGCTCGGGCAAGACGACGCTATTGAACTGCCTGACCAACTATATCGACCATGACGAGCGCGTCATCACCTGCGAGGACGCCGCCGAGCTCCAGCTTCAGCAGCCCCATGTGGTGCGCCTCGAAACCCGCCCGCCCAATCTCGAGGGCACGGGCGCGGTGACGATGCGCGACCTCGTCAAGAACTGCCTGCGCATGCGCCCCGAACGCATCATCGTCGGCGAGGTGCGCGGACCGGAAGCCTTCGACCTGCTCCAGGCGATGAACACCGGCCATGACGGCTCGATGGGCACGCTGCACGCCAACTCGCCGCGCGAATGCCTGAGCCGTGTCGAATCGATGATCACGATGGGCGGCTTCTCGCTGCCCTCGAAGACCCTGCGCGAGATGCTGTGCTCCTCGGTCGACGTCATCATCCAGGCCCAGCGCCTGCGCGACGGCTCGCGCCGGATCACCCACATCACGGAGGTGATGGGCATGGAAGGCGAGGTGATCACGACCCAGGACCTGATGCTCTACGACATCGTCGGCGAGGACGCTGCCGGCAAGCTGATCGGCCGCCACCGCTCCACCGGTGTCGGGCGCCCGCGCCTCTGGGAGCGCGCGCGCTATTTCGGCGAGGAGCAGCGCCTGGCGGCCGCCCTCGACCAGCTCGAGGAGGCGGGTGTCAGCAATGCCATCTGAGCGCAGGGTCTCACCGGGGTTCCAGTCATGAGCACGAGCACGCTCGCAATCGCGCTCCTGGCCATGCTCGCCGTCGGCGGCGCGGTCTACGCCCTGCTCTACCCGACGCTCAGCGGCGAGAAGCGCGCCGAGAAGCGCCGCAAGGAATTCGCCGGCCCGAGCGCGATCCGCGGCATCGACCGGGAAGCGCAGGCGCGCAACAAGCGTGGCCAGATCGCACAGAGCCTCAAGGAGATCGAGAACCGCGAGAACGCGCGCAACAAGGTCTCGCTCGAGCAGCGCATCGCCCAGGCGGGCCTGTCCTGGACAGCCAAGAAATACTACGTGATCAGCGCGACAATCGCGATCATCATGGGGCTTGCGCTCTGGATCGTGAGCGGCAGCTGGATCCTGGCACTGGGCGGCCTCTTCATCGGCGGCTTCGGCATGCCTGCCTGGTTCCTGAAGCGTTGCAAGGACCGGCGGCTGAAGTCGTTCGGCGTCGAGTTCCCGAACGCGCTCGACGTGGTCGTGCGCGGCATCAAGGCCGGCCTGCCCGTCAATGATTGCCTTCGCATCATCGCCAGCGAGGCGCAGGAGCCGGTGAAGACCGAGTTCCGGCTGATGATCGAAGCGCAGGCGCTGGGTCTGCCGCTGGCGGAGGCCGCCACCAAGCTCTATGAGCGCATGCCCTGCGCCGAGGCCAATTTCTTCGGTATCGTCATCGCCATCCAGCAGAAGACCGGCGGCAATCTTTCCGAGACGCTCGGCAACCTCTCGCGGGTGCTGCGCGAACGGCGCAAGATGCGCGACAAGATCCGGGCCGTCTCGACGGAAGCCAAGACCTCCGCGGCGATCATCGGCGCGCTGCCCCCGACCGTGGGCGTGCTCGTCTGGGTCACCACACCGAAATATATCGAGATCCTGTGGCTGACCCAGGCCGGCAAATTCGCGCTGGTCGCGAGCGCGATCTGGATGCTGATGGGCATCCTGGTCATGCGCAAGATGATCAATTTCGACATCTGAGGCGGCAATGATTTCCCAGATCGTCAACAGCGTCACCAACCCGCAGTTCATGCTGGCGCTGCTGGCCGCCATCGCGGCGGCGGCCACCGTGATCACGATCGCGATTCCGCTGACCGAGGGCAACAATCTCCAGAAACGCATGAAGAACGTCGCGACGGAGCGCGACAAGATCCGTGCCCGCGAGCGCGAGCGGCTCAACCGGCAAAACGAGAAGGTCTCGCTGCGCCAGGAGCCCAAAGCTTACATGCGACGCGTCGTGGAGCGGTTCAAGCTGGGCGACTGGCTCGGCACCGAGAGCGCCAAGAAGCAGCTCGCGATGGCCGGCCATCGCGGCCCGCAGGCGGAGATCGCCTTCCTGTTCTTCCGCCTCGCAGCCCCCGTCGGCCTGTTCCTGTTCGTGCTTTTCTACCTCTTCGTGATCAATGATTTCGGCCAGAGCTTCACGATCAAGATCGCCATCGGCATCGCAGGCGCCTATCTCGGCATCAAGGCACCCGAGATCTTCCTGTCGAACCAGATCACCAAGCGGCAGGCGTCGATGCGGCTGGCCTTTCCGGATGCGCTCGACCTCCTGCTGATCTGCGTCGAATCCGGCATGTCCATCGAAAATGGATTCCGCAAGGTCGCGGGCGAGATCGGCAATCAGTCGGTGCCGCTGGCGGAGGAGTTCGCGCTGTGCACGGCCGAGCTCTCCTATCTGAGCGACCGCCGCATCGCCTATGAGAACCTTGCGATCCGCACCGGCCTCGAGAGCGTGAAGTCGGTCTCGACGGCGCTGATCCAGGCCGAGCGCTACGGCACGCCGCTCGGCACGGCACTTCGCACGCTCGCTCAGGAAAGCCGCGACCAGCGCATGTCGGCCGCCGAGATGAAGGCCGCCTCCCTGCCGCCGAAGCTCACCGTGCCGATGATCCTGTTCTTCCTGCCGGTGCTGTTCGTGATCATCCTGACGCCGGCCCTGGTACAGGTCTTCAAATGGGAGTGAGGCCCCCAATGGGCGGCCGCTCGACTTGAGAGCCGCAAAGGCGCAACCCATCGAATAAAGCAGAAAGGCCGGAGCCCCAAAGCTCCGGCCTTCTTTGATTGTGTCCGGTTGCCGGCGCGAAAGCGCGGATCGGGGGAGCGCCCCTCGTCTCAGACCGGCGGCGCGGCGGCAGGCGCGCTGGCCGCTCCGTTCGCCACTGGCGGCCTGGCCTGCGACGGAGCCCGGCCCTTGCCGCCCTTCAGCAATTCCCAGCTGTTCTGCTGGCTGACGCTGCGCTTGAGATAGGCGATCGTCGCCGCCGCCTCGGCGGGGCTCTGGTCGCGACGGGCCAGCGTCTCGGCTTCGCCGAAGCGGCCTTGCAGGCCAAGGACGAAGACGAGATTCTGACGGACGCGGGCATCCGCCCGGTCCGAGGCAGCAGCCTCGGCGAGCACGCGCTCGGCCTCGGGCAGGTTGCGCGACAGGGCGAGCGACAACCCGTAATTCGACATGATCGTCGGCTCGTTCGGGGCGAGCTTCAGCGCCGTCTGGTAAATCTGCTGGGCACGGGCATGCTCACCCATCTGGTCGGCGACGGTGCCCTGGGCCGACAATATCCGCCAGTCCGGCCGCTCGGGCGAATGCGCCCGCGACAGGACCTCGTCCGCCTCGCGCAGCCGGCCATTATCGGCAAGCGAACGGCCATAGGCGCCAAGAAGCTCGCGGTCGTCCTGATGGATCAGGACCGCATTCTGCAGCACGGCCAGGGCCTGGGCATTCTGGTCGAGGCTGCGCAGGGCCCGCGCGTAGTAGAAGGCGGCGTCGCGGTCCTTGGGATTGGCGTCGTAGCGCTTCGCCCAGTTTTCACGGTCGGCCTGCCAGTCCGACGAGGTTCGCGGCTGGCTCGCCTGGCTGCTGCGGCCGATCGAACCGGTGATGTCGCCGGGGCCGCCACGGCCCTGGCAGCCCGCGAGAACGAGCGCAGCTAGGCAAACGGCCAGACCGAGCGCGGGGCGGGAACCCCGCAGGGATTCGCGAGCGGAAGAATGGGGCCGGGCTGAAGACATGGGCCGGATCGCCTCCCGAAAACGGGTCGTCTGGATGGGTTCGACTGGTCGATCCGGTGATAAAGCGTTAACCCTAATGCATTCTTAATCGCCTCCCTGACGCTCCTGCCCGAAACCGAAACATCGCTCCGTGCACAGCCTCCTGACCTCCTCCTCCGCCGCAGCCATTCCCGTTCACGTCGTCTCGGCCGGCACCTGGCCCGCGCTTCAGGACCGGCTATCCCCGGCCAATCGCAGTTTCGCCCTTGCGCAGGGTTTCGCGGCCCGCGCCGGCCAGCATTGCCTGCTGCCCGACGCGCAAGGGGCGCTGGCGGCGGTCCTGCTCGGCATCGACGCCGCCGCGCGCCGGCCTGATCCCTTCGCGGCCGGACGCCTCGCCGCGCTGCTGCCCGCCGGCGATTACGCCTTGTCGGGCGAGTTCGGCGATCCCACGCTGGCGGCGCTGAGCTGGCTTCTGCAGGGCTATCGCTTCGATCGCTACCGCAAGCCGAGCCCGGCACGCGCCCGGCTGGTCATCCCCGGCGGCGTCGACGGCGAGGAGATCAGCCAGATCGCCGAATCCGCCATGCTGGCGCGCGACCTCGTCAACACGCCGGCCAATGAACTCGGGCCGGGCGAGATCGAAGCGGCGATCCGCGGGCTCGCCACCGAATGCGGCGCGACCGTCACCAGCATCGTCGGCGACGACCTGATCGCCCGCAACTTCCCGATGATCCATGCGGTCGGCCGCGCCTCGACGCGCGCACCGCGGCTGATCGACCTCGTCTGGGGCGACCCCGCCCATCCCAGGGTCACGCTGGTCGGCAAGGGCGTCGCCTTCGACACCGGCGGGCTCAATCTCAAGCCCGACGCCTCGATGCTGCTGATGAAGAAGGACATGGGCGGGGCAGCTGCCGCGATCGCCGCAGCGCGGATGATCATGCTGGCGAAGCTGCCGGTGCGTTTGCGCCTGCTGGTCCCGGCCGTCGAGAATTCCGTTTCGGGCAACGCCTTCCGGCCCGGCGACGTGCTGGCGAGCCGCAAGGGCCTCTCGGTCGAGATCGGCAATACCGATGCGGAAGGCCGCCTGATCCTCGCCGATGCGCTGACGCTGGCGGACGAAGAGGCGCCGGAGCTGCTCGTCGATTTCGCGACACTGACCGGTGCGGCTCGCACCGCGCTCGGCCCGGATCTGCCGCCATTCTACACGCATGACGAGGACCTTGCGTCCGAGATCGCCCGGCTCGGCATGGCCATGAACGACCCGGTCTGGCGGCTGCCGCTCTGGCCGCCCTATGACGGCCTGCTCGATTCCAAGATCGCCGACGTCAACCACGTCTCCGGCGGCGGCATGGCCGGCTCGGTCACGGCGGCGCTGTTCCTCAACCGCTTCGTCGAGAAGACGAAATCCTACGTGCATTTCGACATCTACGCCTGGAACCCCTCCGCCAAGCCGGGGCGGCCGGAAGGCGGCGAATGCCAGGGAGCGCGGCTGATCCACGCCCTCGTCAAGCAGCTCTACCCGCGCGGTTAAGGCTGTTCGGCGAAGCCGATTGCGCGCCGCCGCCACCGCGATAATGATACGGGTCCGTAACGATCGGGATCCGTGCCTTTATGCCCCTGGAGATCAAGCCTTCGCAGGCGCTCAAGCTGTGGCGGCAGGTGCATCTCGATCTGGTGCGGGACCATGACGCCGATCTCTCGGCGCGCCAGACCGCGATTCTGCTAACCGTCTATCTCGAATTGCCGCCGCATACGGTGCGGGGCCTCGCCAGGCAGCTCGGCGTGACCAAGCCGGTGATCACGCGCGCGCTCGACACGCTCGGCAAGCTCGGCCTGCTGACCCGCAAGCGCGACGAGGCCGATCGCCGCAATGTCGTGATCCAGCGCACCGTCGCGGGGGCGCTGGCCGTCGAGCGGTTGGCCGATCTCGTGACGGAGCATGCCAAGGAGATTGGCGGCAGCTGACGCCTTTGCTCCTCGTCATGCCCGGGCTTGAGCCCTGAGCATCTCGGAAACCAGTTCCTTCTCGTCCTGAAATTCTCGGGTCTCCGCTGCGCTCCGCCCGAGAATGACGTGGTTCCCTGAGGAGGGGCAGCGCTCTAGATTGCCGCCATGACCGCGATTCTCGACCGCCGCATCCATGCCTTCCGCCCCGACCTCGCTGCGCGCACGCTGGCAGGCCAAGTCGAGGCCGCCCGCTTCGTCGACCCGCAGCCGATGCGCATCGTCGCGGCTTCCGCTCCCGTGCGGCGCGAGCCACGCCCGGACGCCGCGCTCGATACCGAGGCGCTGGCCGGCGAGCTGGTGCAGGTCTATGAGCGCGAGGAGGGCTGGGCTTGGGCGCAGCTCGCTCGCGACGGCTATGTCGGCTACATCCCCGACGATGCCTTGCGGCCGGACCAACCGGCGCCGACGCACCGCGTCGCGGGCTTGCGGACCTTCGTCTATCCCGGTCCCTCGATCAAACTGCCGCCGCTCACTGCGCTGTCGCTCGGTGCCAACGTCGCCGTCGTCGAGAGCAAGGGCGATTTCGCGGTTCTAAGCGATGGCGGCCATGTCTTCGCCGCCCATCTTGCGCCAATCGACCGGCATGAGGCGGATTTCGTCGGGGTGGCCGAGCGTTTCGTCGGCGTGCCCTATCTCTGGGGCGGCAAGACCAGCCTCGGGCTCGACTGCTCGGGGCTGACGCAGCTTTCCCTCGCCGCCGCCGGCATCGCCGCGCCGCGCGATTCCGACATGATGGAAGCGACGCTCGGCCGGCCGGTCGCGTTGCGCGAGGATCTGTCGGGACTCCAGCGCGGCGATCTCGTCTTCTGGAAGGGGCATGTCGGCATCCTGACCGATCCCGACACGCTGCTTCATGCCAGCGGGCATGTGATGAGCGTCTATCGCGAGCCGCTGCGCGAGGCGCGCGACCGCATCCGCGCCAAGAGCTTCGGCGAGATCACCAGCATCAAGCGGCTGGGCTAGCCTAGCCAATCCCTTTCAGGCGATAGAGCGCTTCCAACGCCTCGCGCGGGGTCATCTCGTCCGGGTCGATCCCGGCGAGTGCCTCGCGCAAACCGTCCGGCTCGCCCTCGGCAACGACCGGCGTAGGCTTGCGCTGCGGCACGGCGAAGAGCGGGAGGTCGTCGACCAGTGAGGCGACGGGCTTCTCGCGCTCGGTCTTCTCGAGTTCGCCGAGGATGGCGCGGGCGCGCTCGACCACGGCTGGCGGCAGGCCTGCGAGCTTGGCGACCTGGATGCCGTAGGAGCGGTCAGCCGCGCCCGGCACGACCTCGTGCAGGAAGACGACCTCGCCCTTCCATTCGGTGACGCGCACGGTCGCGTTGGCGACGCGGTCGAGCCGGTCTCCGAGCGCCGTCAGCTCGTGATAGTGGGTCGCGAACAGGCTGCGGCAGCGATTGATCTCGTGGAGATGCTCGATCGCCGCCCAGGCGATCGAGAGGCCGTCGAAGGTCGCGGTGCCACGGCCGATCTCGTCGAGGATGACGAGCGCGCGCGGGCCGGCCTGGTTCAGGATCGCCGCCGTCTCGACCATCTCGACCATGAAGGTCGAACGGCCGCGCGCGAGATCGTCAGCCGCGCCGACGCGCGAGAACAATCGGTCGACGATGCCGATATGCGCAACGGTCGCCGGCACGAAGGAGCCCATCTGGGCGAGCACCGCGATCAGCGCGTTCTGGCGCAGGAAGGTCGATTTACCCGCCATGTTCGGGCCGGTGATCAGGCAGATGCGCCCGCCCTTGGCCTCCGTGCCCGGTGGCGACAGTTCGGTGTCGTTGGCGACGAAGGGCTTGCCGTCGCGCTTCAGGGCGGCCTCGACCACGGGGTGGCGGCCGCGCTCGATGGTGAAGGCGACGCCGTCATCGACCTGCGGGCGGCTCCAGCCCTCGCGGCCAGCGAGATCGGCCAGTGCCGCTGCGACATCGAGTTCGGCCAATGCCAGAGCGGCGGCCTTGATCGGCTCGGCCTGGGCCAGCACGGCTTCGCTGAGCGCGGCGAAGATGGCGAATTCGAGCTTCAGCGCCCGGTCGGCGGCGGAGGCGATCTTGGCTTCGAGCTCGCCGAGCTCGACCGAGGAGAAGCGCATCGCATCCGACATGGTCTGGCGATGCACGAAGGTCGCGCGCCAGGGATCGCGCAGGAATTCCTCGCCGGCTGCCTGGGGCACCTCGACGAAATAGCCGAGCATCGCGTTGTGCTTGATGCGCAACGTGCGGCAGCCGGTCTCGGCCGCATAGCGCGCCTGCAATTGGGCGATGACCTTGCGCGAGTCGATCTGGAGCAGGCGCAACTCGTCGAGCGCCGGATCGAAGCCTTCGCGCACGAAGCGGCCGTCGCGACGGTTGAGTGGCAATTCATCGGCCAGCGTCGCGTTGAGGCGCACCGGCAGATCGGGATCGCTCTCGCCGAGAGCCCGCATGGCGCGGGAAAGCTCGACCGGCAGTTCACCGCGCCGGACCAGCAAGGCCGCGATCGCGCGGGCGGCATCGAGCCCGGCGCCGAGCGCCGCGAGGTCGCGCGGGCCGCCACGGTCGAGCGAGAGACGCGCCAAGGCACGGGCGACATCCGGCACCTTCTCCAGGGCCAGGCGCAGGTCCTCGCGCAAGCCTGCATCCGTGACGAGCAGCTCGACCGCGTCATGGCGGGCAGCGATGGCGGCAGGATCAGTCAGCGGGCCGGCAAGGCGCTCGGCCAGCAGGCGCGCGCCGCCCGGCGTCACCGTGCGGTCGATCGTGGCGAGCAGGCTGCCCTGCCGCTCGCCGCCGAGGGTACGGGTCAGCTCCAGATTGGCGCGGGTCGCGGCGTCGATCAGCATCGTCGCCGAGCCGGCATCGCGCACCGGGGCCGAGAGCGGCGGACGGGCACCGAGCTGGGTGCGCTCGACATAGGCGAGCGCGGCGCCGGCCGCAGCGATCTCGGCGCGCGTGAAGGCGCCGAAGGCATCGAGCGTGGCGACGCCGAAGAATTCCTTCAGGCGCCGCTCGGCCGAGGCCGCGTCGAGCCCGTCACGGGCCAACGGCGTCACGGGAATCGTGATCTCGCGCCAGAATTCCTTGAGCTCGGGATCGTCATGGATCGCATCCGGGCAGACGATCTCGCGCGGCTCCAGCCGCGAGAACTCGATTCCGAGCCGCTCCTGCGGCGTCTCCATCACGGTGAAGCGGCCTGTCGAGATGTCGATCGCCGCGATGCCGTAGAGCGAGGCAGATTCGCCGGTCTTGCGACGCGCCACCGCGACGAACAGGCTGGCGCGGCCGGGTTCGAGCAGGCGCTCCTCGGTGATGGTTCCGGGCGTGACGAGGCGCACGACATCGCGCTTCACCACCGACTTGTTGCCGCGCTTCTTGGCCTCGGCCGGGTCCTCGGTCTGCTCGCAGACGGCGACGCGATGGCCGGCGGCGATCAGGCGCTGGAGATAGTCATCGGCACGCTCGACCGGCACGCCGCACATCGGGATGTCGTCGCCCTGGTGCTTGCCGCGCTTGGTCAGAACGATGCCGAGCGTGCGCGAGGCGATCTCGGCATCCCGGAAGAACAATTCGTAGAAATCGCCCATCCGGTAGAACAGCAGGCAGTCCGGATTGGCGGCCTTGATCTCGACGTACTGCGCCATCATCGGCGTGACGCGCTCAGGCGCGGCGGCGGCCGGAGGCGCGGGGCGGGCGGATTCGGAGGAGGAGCTCTGGCGCATTGCGCCGGCACGCTAGCAAAATGTCCGGCCAAGGCCATCCGTTAGGACGGCTTTCAACAATTCAAAGCACTGTTCAGCAGCCGATTCGGGCCAGGATCTCCACATTGCTGCTGATCAACCTCGCCGAGAGCCTGTTCTTCCTGCTGCTGGCGGGATTGCTGCTGACCGTCGCAACCCCCCGGATCGGTAACCGGGCCTGGCTGCGCCAGCTGATCGTCGGCATCCTGTTCGCAGCCGGCGCCCTGGTCAGCATGGGCAATCCCTTCGAGATCATGCCCGGCCTCGTCGTCGATTCCCGCAACAGCTTCGCGATCCTCGCCGGGCCCGTCGGCGGCCCGATCGCCTCCGTGCTGACCGCCGCGCCGCTGGTCGTGATGCGCTATCTCAGCGGCGGCGTCGGCATGGTGACCGGCATCACCGGCATCCTCGCGCGCGCCGTGATCGGCCTCGCCTATGCGCTGTGGCTGGCGCGGCGCCGGCGTCCGTTCGGCCTCGGCGACCTCGCCGCGCTCAGCGCCATCGACGCAGCCATCCTTTTAGCCTCAGCCGGATTCATCCCCGGCGCGGCCGGTGAACGCTTCCTGCGCGAGGCGGTGCCGGTGATGATCCTGGTCGGGACGATCGGCATCTTCCTGACCGGCATCATCGTGATCAACGACACCGAAAGGCGGGAGACGGCCTACCGGCTGCGCACGCTGATCGACCGCGCGCCGGGCACGCTCTACCAGCGGCTCGTGCAGCCGAACGGCACGATGACCTACCAGTTCGCCTCCTTCGCCATCGACAAGCTGCTGGGGATCACCAAGGAAGAGGTCGAGCGCGATCCCGAGGCCTGGCTCGGCAAGCTCCTGCCGGAAGACCGGGAGCGTTTCGAGCGGCAGCGGCGCGACCAGCAGGAAACCGAGACGCTCTGGCGCTTCGAGGGACGCTATCACGGCGCCGATGGCGGCATCGTCTGGCTTCGCAGCGAATCGACCAAGCGGCGCCTGCGCGACGGAACGATGGTCTGGGACGGCATCCTGCTCGACATCACCGCCGAGAAGACGCTGGAAACCCGCCGCGCCGAGATCGAGACATTGCGCAAGACGACGCTCGACGCACTCGCGAGCGATCTCGAACGCACCGTCGGCAAGGCGCTCGGCGATGTCGGCGCCTCGCTGCACGGCATGCATACCGCGGCCGGCCAGATGGTCGAGAACGCCAACAAGACGACGCTGCGCGCCGAAAGCGTAACACAGGAGGCCGGCAGCGCCTCGCGCCGGATCAGCAGCGTCGCCGTCGCCGCCGAGGAGATCGAGGCCTCGATCCGCGAACTCACCCGTCAGACCAGCCATGCCGACGATACGGTGCGCGCCGCCGCCAGCTATATCCGCAGCACGCGCAGCGACGTCGCCGGGCTGACGGAGGCGGCCGACAAGGTCCGCGCCGTGCTCGACTTCATCGAGGAGATCGCGGCCCGCACCAACCTGCTCGCCCTCAACGCGACGATCGAGGCGGCCCGCGCCGGAGCGGCCGGCCGCGGCTTCGCCGTGGTGGCGGGCGAGGTCAAGACGCTGGCCGAACAGACGCAGAAGGCGACCCGCGACATCGCGGAGACGCTCGCCGACATCCGCGGCGCCGCCGCGACCGCCTTCGAGGCCGTGGCCCATATCGAGGGCACGATGACGACGATCGAGCAGACCTCGGGCGCCATCGCCGATGTCGTCAGCCGCCAGGCCGGCATCGCCTCGACCATCGCCGCCGACGCGCAGGCGGTGGCGCTGAGCGCTGATGCCGTCACCGTCAATGTCGGGGCCGTCGGCGCGGAGGCGCGCGTCACCGGCGATGCCGCGATCCAGGTCGCGGACGCCGCCCGCAAGGTCGACGAGCAGGCCGAGGCACTCGACCGCTATGTCGCGGATTTCGTGCGCAGCGTGCGCAGCGCCTCGCGGGCCTGACCGCCCGCGACACCGCTCCGCTCCGTCAAGAGTTCTGTGAAGCACTCGCCGCTTGTGATCTCAGGCGCCGCCGCCGTATGGTCGGTACCCCTCGAGGAAACGCACAAGAAAAGACGCTTCGATGAACGACCGTCCGACGACCAAGAGAGCCCGCCCGACCTTCACCGACCAGGAAGCCTTGCTGTTCCATTCGCAGGGACGGCCCGGCAAGCTGGAGATCGTCCCGACCAAGCCGATGGCAACGCAGCGCGATCTCTCGCTCGCCTATTCGCCCGGTGTCGCCGTGCCGGTGCTGGCGATCGCGGAGGACCCGTCGCGCGCTTATGACTATACGACGCGCTCGAACCTCGTCGCCGTGATCACCAACGGCACCGCCATCCTCGGCCTCGGCAATCTCGGCGCGCTCGCCTCGAAGCCGGTGATGGAAGGCAAATCGGTCCTGTTCAAGCGCTTCGCCGATGTCGACTCGATCGATCTCGAAGTCGATACCGAAGACCCGGACAAGTTCATCGAGGCCGTGCGCTATCTCGGCCCGTCCTTCGGCGGCATCAATCTCGAGGACATCAAGGCGCCGGAATGCTTCATCATCGAGCAGCGTCTGCGCGAATTGATGGACATCCCCGTCTTCCATGACGACCAGCATGGCACCGCGATCATCGCCGCCGCCGGCCTGGTCAACGCACTCGACCTGACCGGGCGCGACATCAAGTCGACCAAGCTCGTCATCAATGGCGCGGGCGCGGCGGCCATCGCCTGCATCGAGCTTCTGAAGGCGATGGGCTTCAAGCCCGACAACGTCATCCTCTGCGACACCAAGGGCGTGATCTACCAGGGCCGCACCGAGGGCATGAACCAGTGGAAATCGGCCCATGCGGCGGTCACCGACCGGCGCACGCTGGCCCAGGCGCTGGACGGGGCCGACGCCTTCTTCGGCCTGTCGCAGAAGGGCGCGGTGACGCCGGAGATGGTCGCCTCGATGGCGCCGAACCCGATCATCTTCGCGATGGCCAATCCCGATCCGGAGATCACGCCGGAGGAGGTCCACGCCATCCGCGACGACGCGATCATGGCGACCGGCCGTTCGGACTATCCGAACCAGGTCAACAACGTGCTGGGCTTCCCCTTCATCTTCCGCGGCGCGCTCGACGTGCGCGCCACCACGATCAACATGGAGATGAAGATCGCCGCGGCCGAGTCGCTGGCGATGCTGGCGCGCGAGGACGTGCCGGACGAGGTCGCCGCCGCCTATCAGGGTTCGCGGCCGCGCTACGGCAAGGACTACATCATCCCGGTGCCGTTCGACCCGCGCCTGATCCATGTCGTGCCGATGGCGGTCGCCAAGGCCGCGATGGATACCGGCGTCGCCGGCAAGCCGATCGTCGACACGGCCGCCTACAAGGCGCAGCTCTCGGCCCGGCGCGACCCGATCGCGGGAACGCTCAACCGCATCTTCGAGCGCGTCCGGCGCTATCCCAAGCGCGTCGTCTTCGCCGAGGGCGAGGAGGAGCAGGTCATCCGCGCCGCCGCTTCCTTCGTGGCGCAGGGGCTCGGTCAGGCCATCCTCGTCGGCCGCGAGGACCGCATTTCGGAGGCCGCGACCTTCCTCGGCGTCGATCTCGAAGCCAAGGGCATCTCGATCCAGAACGCCCGCCTCTCCCACCGCAACAGCGCCTATGCGCAGTATCTCTACGAGCGGCTGCAAAGGCAGGGCTATCTGTTCCGCGACTGCCAGCGCCTGATCAACCAGGACCGCAACCATTTCGCCGCGGCGATGGTGGCGCTCGGCGATGCCGACGCGATGGTGACCGGCGTCACCCGCAATTACTCGATCGCTCTGGAAGAGGTCCGCCGCGTCATCGACGAGAAGCCGGGACATCGCGTGATCGGCGTCTCGATCGTGATCTCGCGCGACCGCACGGTGCTGGTGGCGGATACCGCGATCACCGAGATGCCGACGGCGCGGCAGCTCTCGGAGATCGCGATCGAGGCCGCCGGCGTCGGCCGCAGGCTCGGCTACGAACCCAAGGTCGCCATGCTGGCCTTCTCGACCTTCGGGCATCCGGCCGGCGAGCGTTCCGAAAAGGTGCGCGAGGCGGTGGCGCTGCTCGACGCCCAGCGGGTCGATTTCGAGTATGACGGCGAGATGGCGGCCGATGTCGCGCTCAATCGCGAGGTGATGAGCCAGTATCCGTTCTGCCGCCTCTCCGGGCCGGCGAACGTGCTGATCATGCCGGCCTTCCACTCGGCCTCGATCTCGACCAAGCTGCTGCAGGAACTCGGCGGCGCGACCGTGATCGGCCCGCTGATCGTCGGCCTCGACAAGCCGATCCAGATCGTGCCGCTCGGCGCGAAGGATTCCGATATCGTCAACATGGCTGCGCTCGCCGCCTTCAATATCGGCGGCTAGCCGCCGGCCGCGCCTGAGCCGGGCGGATCGTCCGGCTCAGGACGCGTTCTTCTTCCGCGTTGCGGCCGCCTTCTTCGCCGAAGCCGAGCGCTCGGCCTTCGGGCGCGCGGCCGAAGCCTCGCCGCCGAGCTTGCCACCGCGCCTTGCCGAAACGTTCGTGTCCGGCTTGCCCCGGCCGGAGCCGGACTTGTTGCCGCCACCGCTATCCTTGTTCACGGTTGCCCAGGCGCGCGCTTGCGCCTCCTCATGCGGAACGCCCCGCTCCTCGTAGCTCTCCTCGATATGCTCGGCCTTGCGCTTCTGCTTGTCGGTATAGGCGGATTTGTCTCCACGCGGCATGGCGAACCTCCCTGCACGGACCTGAGCGGGGAACGCGAAGCGCCTCAGCGCTGTTCCGGAGCGGGCCGCGCGGCCGCTCCGTTCATGTCGAGTTCATTTTCGCCCGATCAGGTTCGAGCCAGAGGAGACCGGAAAACCGGCCCTGGGGGACTAATCGCAACCGTGCTGACGCCCGACGAGACGACAGGCGCGAAATCGGACGTGCCTGGAGATCGCCAGGTTGCGCTACGATTCGCGCGTTTGACCCGTGATTTCTGGCGCGGCGAGACCGCGCGCTGCGCCTGGCTCTGGACGCTGCTGCTGGCGGCCGGCGTGATCCTCACCGTCTTCGCCAATGTCACGGTGAACCGCTGGAACGGCTGGTTCTTCGACGCGCTGGAGCGCAAGGACGGGCACAGCGCCCTCGTCGCCATGGCCGTATTCCCGGTGATCGTGCTGGTGGTCGCCGGGCTCGGCGTCCTCATCCTGAAATCGCGCGAGACCTTCCAGGTTCACTGGCGGCGCTGGCTCACCGCCAAGCTGGTCGATGGCTGGGTCGGCGATCGGCGCTTCTTTCGCCTGAGCCTCTCCGGCAAGGAGCCGGCCAACCCCGAATACCGGATCGCCGACGATGTCCGCTGGGCGACCGAGCCGATCGTCGATTTCGCGATGGGCCTGCTCTCCTCCGTCATCACCATCGTGATGTTCATCGAGATCCTCTGGGAGATCGGCGGCAGCCTGAGCCTGAGCTGGGGCGAGAGCGAGATCACCATTCCCGCCTATCTCGTGCTCGCCGCGATCCTCTATGCCGTGATCGTCACCCTGCTGGTGACGGCCGTCGGACGGCGCCTCGCCGGGCTCATCGCCCTGCGCACGGAGAGCGAGGCTGGCCTGCGCTTCGCGCTGATGCGCATCCGCGACCATGGCGAGGCGATCGCACTCGCCCGCACCGAGGCCGGCGAGCGCCATGCCGTGGCGCAGAGCCATGGCGTGCTGGTGCTGCGCTGGCTTTCCGTGATCACGCAGCGGGCGCGCCTGACCTGGATCACCAATGGCAGCAGCGCGCTGGTGCCGGTCGTGCCGCTGCTGCTGGCAGCCCCGAAATACCTCGCCGGGGAGATGACGCTGGGCGGCGTCGTGCAGGTCGCCGCCGCCTTCGTCGCGGTGCAGAACGCCTGCAACTGGCTGTTCGACAATTTCATGCGCATCGCCGAATGGCTCGCCGCCGCGAGGCGCGTCAACGAGCTCGCCGATGCGCTGGAAGAGGTCGAGCAGGAGCCGCCGGCACAGGGCCTCACCGTCGAGGACGGCCCGCATGACAGCCTGCGGCTGGAGGCGGTGACGCTGCATGACGGCGCAGGCCACGCGCTCGCCGCCGGTATCGGCTTCGTGCTGCCTGCGGGAGCCGTACTCCATGTCACCGGCGATGCCGGCTTCGCCAAGAACGCGCTGATGCAGGCCATCGCCGGGCTCTGGCAGCAGGGCGACGGCACGATCGTGCTGCCGCGTGGGGCGCGCGTCGCGATCGTGCCGCAGCACCTGCAATTGCCGGGAATCGGTTTGCGCCATCTCCTCCAGGGCGACCGACCGCGCCCGGCGCCGGAAGTCGCCGCGACCTTGCGCCGCTACGGGCTGTCGACCCTGACCTCGCGGCTCGATGGCGAGGACGACTGGAACAAGAGCCTGACCCGGGCCGAGCGGCAGCGGCTCGCACTCGCGCGGACCGAGCTGGCCGATCCCGCAATCGTCCTGCTCGACGAGGCGACCAGCGCGCTGGAGACCGACGCGGCGCTGGAGATCCTGACCGAGCTGCGCGCCGCCCTGCCCCGCGCAATCATCATCGCCTTCGGGCAAAGCGCGGGCCTGGCGGAAAGCGCCAGCCATCGGATCGTGCTGCGCCGGATCAGGGGCGTCGCCGAAATCGTCGAGCGCGAGGGCTTCGCCGAGCCCCGCATCACCGCGACCAGCGAAGCCCGCTGAGCGGCTTCGCCACCAGAAAACGACCTTCAGAGAGGAGAAACACCGTGAAGATGAATATCTGGGATGCGTTCTGGGGCCTCGAGATCGAGCAATGCCCCTGCGACGTGCATTTCGTCGAATGGCTGGAGCAGGAGAAGCTCAGCGGCAAGCGCATCTACCATTTCGGCACCGGCGGGCACCACTATGTCGGCCTGCGCTGCGCCGAGCCGCATCTCGACAACACGGTTCTCGGCATCACCGCCTCGCCGCAGGAATACGAGTCCTTCATCAAGCTCGCGACCGACAACCCGAACGTCACCAAGACCTACAGCGCCTATTTCGGCGACATCTACACCAGCAATGCCCGCCTGCTGCCGCGCTTCGACATCGTGACGCTGTTCCACAGCGGCGAGTTCCGCGGCGAGGCCAACGACGCCTATGGCGCCTTGACCGACCGTGAGGTGATGGATCTCTTCACCGCGCAGACCGACAAGGGCGGCTATATCCTGTTCTACAGGGGCTCCTATGCCTATGACGTGGCAGAGCGGCTGATCCCGGACTGGATGAAGGCGATGCCGGTCGAGGAGGTCGAGGGCTTCAAGACGCTGCGCATCTTCCGCAAGACGGCCTGAGCCCCGCTCCAGCCTTGCCCGAAACCGGGCTCCCTCATGCGGCCCATTCGCCGCAGCGGCTTGTGAATTGCCGCCGAGGCGCTATCTGTCGGACGGGGCTCGCCCGAGCCCTGCCCGCCACCGCGCCGCCGCATCCCGCAGCGGCGCGCAACCCCGAGAGCGCATGTCCTTCGGCCCGCATGAGCCCGGAATCCTCCCGCGCAAGCGCAGCCGCTGGTGGTGGCTCGGCCCGCTGGCGAGCGTCGTCATCTTCGGTGCCTCGCTGGTCGTGCTCTGGCACATCATCAGCGGGATGGAGCCTGGCCAGCTCGCCGGGGCCTTCGAGAATGCGAGCCTGCGCCAGCTCGGCCTCGCCGTCGCCTTCACCGCGCTGAGCTACCTGCTGCTGACCGGCTACGACGCGCTGGCATTGCGCCGGCTCGGCCTGTCGATCCCCTATCGCACCACGGCGCTCGGCTCCTTCACCAGCTATTCCGTCTCGTTCACGCTCGGCTTCCCGATCGTGACCGGCGGCACGGTGCGCTACTGGATCTATTCGCCGAAGGGGGTCCGCGCCTCCGAGGTCGCGAGCCTGACCGTGATCGCCGGCATCACCTTCTGGCTCGGGCTCGGCGCCATCCTCTGCGCCAGCCTGTTCTATGCTTCTGAGGCGGTCGCGGTGCTGGCGCGGACCTCACCGCTCATCGTCCAGGTCGTCGGCGGGCTCGTCGGCATCGGCATCCTCGGCTATCTCGCCTGGATCGCGACGGACGAGCGCACGATCCGCGTGCGTGGCTGGAACCTGCATCTGCCCGGCCTCGGCACCACGCTCGGCCAGATGGCGCTCGGCGCCTGCGAGGTCTGCGCGGCCGCGGCTGTGCTCTTCGTGCTGCTGCCCGGCGGCTACGGCCTGGAATACCCGACCTTCCTTGCCGCCTATATCTTCGCCTGCCTGATCGGCATCGCGAGCCATGCGCCCGGCGGGCTCGGCGTGTTCGAGGCGACGATGCTGGTCGCGCTCAACCGCTTTCCCTACGAGCAGGTGCTGGGCGCGCTCCTGATCTTCCGGGTGGTCTACTACATCCTGCCCTTCATCCTGGCGCTGGTGCTGCTGGCGCTGAACGAGATGATCCGCCGCATCCGCCGCCACGAGACTTAAGGGCCGGCCCCTACTTCATCGCGACGACGATCAGCATGAAGGCCAGCATGAGCAGGAGCAGGCGGAAGCTCCAGTTGATCCGACGCAATTCATCGGCAGTGCTGTCCTCCCAATCCTCTTCGGCCTGATGGACAGCCTGAGGCACGGGCTCAGGTTCCCGGTCAGCCGCGACGGCGACCTGAAGCGGCCGAGGCCGCCATTCGATGGTCTCGATGAATCCGCGCGCGGGCTGGGTCGAGCGTCCATCGGCATCAAGGCCGAGATACCAGTCGAGCGGCTCGCCATGCGGGCGCGCGCGGTCCTCCTCGCGAATCCAGAGACTGGTCGTGGCACCGAGCGAAAGCTCCTGCGCCAGGCCGGAAAGCAGGTCCGCCTTCAATGCCTCGAACACGGCCGGCGCCAGAAAGGCCTCGGCGAAAGGCAGCGCCTCGCCATTCTCGTCGCGGTAGCCGAGCATCAGGAGGAGGCGCGGCTGGTCGCCAGCCTGCGACAGCGGGCGCAAGGTCAAACCGACCGTGCCGGCATCGCCCTCGAAGCCCGCACGGCGCAAGCCGCCATCGACCACGGTCGCCTCGGCGAGGAAGCGCCGGCTCTCCTCCAGCCGGCCATCGCGACTCTCGAAGCCGCCGACGAAGCGCAATCCCGAGGCCGAGAGCCGGAAGCGCCGGGCAGCGCCCTGCACGTAACAGGTCGACAGGCCCTCGATCGCCATCCGTCCGTCATTGACGGATACGCTGCGCGCCATGCGTGATTCGTCCATATCCTCGTCCTGTTTCGCGGCGACGATAGCAGCTTGGGCCGCGCGCGTCAGGCAAGCAGGCTCCTGACACCGTCACGCCGATGCAGCAGGGTAGAGACACCCTCGGCCGATCAAGGAGGCAAAAGACGATGGCAGATGAACTCGTGCTCTATACAAACCCGATGTCGCGCGGTCGCATCGCGCGCTGGATGATGGAGGAGATCGGCCAGCCCTACCGCGCCGAGATCATCGGCTTCGGCGAGCCGATGAAGAGCGCCGCCTACAAGGCGATCAACCCGATGGGCAAGGTGCCGGCGCTGGTCCATGGCGACACGGTCGTCACCGAATGCGCCGCGATCTGCGCCTATATGGCCGATGCCTTCCCGCAAGCCGGGCTCGCGCCCGAGCCGGGCAGCCGGCTGCGCGGTCCGTATTACCGCTGGCTGTTCTTCGCGGCCGGACCGATCGAGGCTGCCGTCGCCAGCAAGGCCTTCGGCCTGGAAGTGCCGCCTGATCGGGCGCGCTCCATCGGCTACGGCACCTATGCCGATGCGATGGACACGCTCGAATACGCGGTGACCCGCAGCGACTACCTGACCGGCGACCGTTTCAGCGCGGCGGATGTCTATGTCGGCTCACAGGTCCTGTGGGGGATGCAGTTCGGCACGATCGAGAAGCGGCCGGCCTTCGAGGCCTATGGCGCCCGCATCTCCGCACGACCGGCGGCTAAGCGCGCCGTCGAGATCGACGACGCCCTGATGGCCGCGATGCAGAAGCAGGGCTAGGAGCGCGCCCGAAGCGCCGGGAAACGCGCCCGGCGCATGGCCCATGGCCGGCTGGACCGGTTGCCGCGCGCAACCGGCAGGGCTAATCCTACAGGCAGAATCTTGCCCGCCGCTGCCGCATGACCGCAGCCGCCGGGTCTCGCCAGCCAGTTTCGCGATCGCCATGAACGACATGTCCGCTCCAGTCCGGCCGCGCCACGGCATGGGCTTCTACCCCTTCGTGGGCCTCACCGCCGCGCTGATGGCGACGAATGCGCTCGCCATCGATTCGATGCTGCCGGCCCTGCCGCAGATGGCCGAGTCACTCGGCATCGCCGAGGCCAACCAGCGGCAATGGATCATCACCGCCTATCTGCTCGGCTTCGGGGTCTCGCAGATCTTCTACGGCACGATCTCGGATCGCTATGGCCGGCGTCCGGTCCTGCTCGTGGGCTTGACGATCTATGTCATCGCCAGCATCGCCGCGGCCTTCGCAGGCTCCTTCGAGGCGATGATGGCGGCGCGCGTGGTGCAGGGCATCGGTGCCGCCGCCACCCGCGTGCTCGTCGTTTCGATCGTGCGCGACTGCTATGCCGGCCGCGAGATGGCGCGTGTCATGTCGCTCGCCATGATCGTCTTCCTGGCCGTGCCGATCCTGGCGCCCTCGATCGGTCAGGCGATCCTCTGGGTCGCGCCCTGGCGCTGGATTTTCGGCGTGCTGACCGGTTTCGGCGCCATCGTGATGATCTGGGTCCTGTTGAAGCTGCCCGAGACCCAGCATCCCGAGGATCGCAAGCCGATCGAGCCGGCAAGCGTACTGGCTTCCTTCCGGACGACGCTGACCAGCCGCATCGGCGTCGGCTACATGCTGGCCATGGCCTTCGTGCTCGGCGGCCTGTTCGGCTTCATCAACTCGGCGCAGCAGGTCTTCGTCGACGTCTTCCATGCGCCGGAGCTGTTCACCACGATCTTCGCGCTGATCGCGATGTTCATGGCGGCGTCCTCGCTGCTGAACTCGCGCATCGTCGGGCGGCTCGGCATGCGCCGCGTCTCGCATGGCGCGCTGCTCGGCTATATCGCGCTGACAAGCCTCCACGCATTGGTGGCGCTGGCCGGTCATGAATCACTCTGGAGCTTCGCGATCCTGCAGGGCGGGGCGATGTTCTGCTTCGGGCTGATTGGCCCGAATTTCGGGGCGATGGCGATGGAGCCGCTCGGCCATGTCGCCGGTACGGCCTCCTCGGTGCAGGGCTTCGTGACCACGGTGATCGGCGCGCTGCTCGGCTTCTATATCGGCCAGCATTTCAACGGCACGGTCGTGCCGCTGACGCTGGGCTTCGCGCTCTGCGGCATCGCGGCGCTCGTCGTCGTGCTGATCGTGGAGAGGGGCCGACTGTTCCACCCGGCGCCGGGCCGGGCCTGAAGGGGCACTTCATCTTCGCACCGCCGCCTGCTGCGACGGGAATGCCTGGAATCCGCTTCGGTCCGACCTGGACCGAACGCGATCCGCCCTAGGCTCGGGACAGGCGCCGCCATCGCCTTCCCGTAGAACGCATGAAAACGCTCAGGTCGTCTGCAGGTTCACCGCCGAGTTCTTGCCGGTCTTGCGATCCGGCTCGAGATCGTAGCTGACCTTCTGCCCCTCGTTCAGGCCGCGCAGGCCAGCCCGCGTCACCGCGCTGACATGGACGAAGACGTCGCTGCCGCCGCCATCCGGGGTGATGAAGCCGTAACCCTTGGTCTCATTGAACCATTTCACGGTTCCCGTACTCACATTCCATTCCTTCCATAGGCTCGCCGGTTCCCCCGGCGGGGTAGTGTAAGGAGCAAATCGTCTCACTTGCAACGACGCGCCGCACAACCCGTGCCGCGCCTGCGAAATGCGTGCCGCAATGCCTCCCGCGCAGGCCCGCCGCCGACGCAAGCCGCTTGCGGTCCGGGCGCCGCTCGCCCATGAACGGCGCAAGGCTAGATCGAGGGAGCAGCAGAATGAGCAATTATGTGATCGACCCGCCGGCCGTGACGGCCGTTCCGGTCGCAGGCGGCGGCTCCTTCCCGGTCAGGCGGATCTTCTGCGTCGGCCGCAACTATGCCGAACATGCCCGCGAGATGGGCCATGACCCGGACCGCGAGGACCCGTTCTTCTTCACCAAGCCGGCCGACGCGCTGCTGATCAACGGCGCCGACATGCCCTATCCGACCAAGACCAGCGACCTCCACCACGAGATGGAGCTCGTCGTCGCCATCGGCACCGGCGGCAAGGACATCCCTGAAGCCGAGGCGCTGGCCCATGTCTACGGCTATGCCGCCGGGCTCGACATGACCCGCCGCGACCTGCAGGCGGCCGCCAAGAAGGCCGGACGCCCCTGGGACATGGCCAAGGGCTTCGACCTCTCCGGGCCGATCGGCGAGATCGTGCCGGCGAGCCATGCCGGCCATCCCAGCGCCGGCAAGATCGAGCTCACCGTCAACGGCGTCGTGCGCCAGACCTCCGACCTCGCCAAGCAGATCTGGAATGTCGAGGAGACGATCGCCTATCTCTCCGGCCTCGTCGAACTGAAGCCGGGCGACCTGATCTTCACCGGCACGCCGGAAGGCGTCGCCGCGGTGAACAAGGGCGACGTGCTCGAAGGCGTCATCGCCGGGGTCGGCACCGTCCGCACCCGCATCGCCTGAAGCCTTCTCAGCCCTCATCCTGAGGAGCAAGCGGAGCTTGCGTCTCGAAGGATGGTCCAGGAGGCTCTGGAACCATCTGGAGTATCCTTCGAGACGCCGCTGACGCGGCTCCTCAGGATGAGGGCTGAGTGGGACCGCAATCTTCAGCCATCTTGAAGGACCGCATCATGCGCTTGACCCCCGACGCTTCCGGCGTCTTCCCGATCGCGCCGACCCCGTTCAATCCGGATGGCAGCATCGACTGGGCCTCGGCCGACCGGCTGTTCCAGTTCTACCACGACATCGGCTCGGACGGCGTCACCGTTCTCGGCATCATGGGCGAGGCGCCCAAGCTGGAGCCCGAGGAAGCGGTCGAGCTGGTCAAGCGCTGCGTCGCCCGGATGGGTGGGAAGCCGATCATCGTCGGCGTCTCCGCGCCCGGCTTCGCCGCGATGCGCTCGCTCGCCCGGCAGGTCATGGATCTCGGTGCCGGCGGCGTGATGATCGCCCCGCCGCCCTCGTTGCGCACCGACGACCAGATCACCGGCTATTACGCGCAGGCCGTCGAGGCGATCGGCAGCGACATCCCCTTCGTCATCCAGGATTATCCGCTGACGCTCTCGGTCGTGATGACGCCGGCGGTGATCCGCAAGATCGTCATGGACAACCCGTCCTGCGTGATGCTGAAGCACGAGGACTGGCCGGGCCTTGAGAAGATCTCGACGCTGCGCAAGTTCCAGACGGAAGGCTCGCTGCGCCCGATCTCGATCGTGACCGGCAATGGCGGTCTCTTCCTCGATTTCGAGATGGAGCGCGGCGCCGACGGCGCCAATACCGGCTATGCCTTCCCGGAGCTGCTGATCGACGTCGTCCGCCTGCAGAAGGCCGGAAAGCGCGACGAGGCCCATGACATCTTCGACGCGCATCTGCCGCTGATGCGCTACGAGCAGCAGCAGGGCGTCGGCCTCGCCGTGCGCAAGTACACGATGATGAAGCGCGGCATCCTCAGCCACGACGCCCAGCGCAAGCCGGGATCCGTCCTCAGCACCGCCGCGAAGGCCGAGGTCGACTACCTGCTGGCGCGCATCGCAAAGCACGATGCGCGCGCGAAGATCTGAGCGATCAGCGCGTCATTCTCGGGCGCCGCGCAGCGGCGACCCGAGAAACTCCAGCCAGAGATGCTCGGGTCAAGCCCGAGCATGACGCTTGAACATCCGGGCTCAGTGCCCCTTGTGCTCGCCTGTGCTGCCCTTAGCGGCGATCGAGTCGACCTTGAATTCGACATCGACGGTCCCGGCCTTCTCGAAGGTCAGCGTGCCCTTCATCGAATCGCCCTGCTTCAGCGGCTGCTTCAGCTCCATGAACATGATGTGGTAGCCGCCGGGCTTGAACTCGACCTTGGCGCCGGCCGGCACCTCCACGCCCTTGTCGAGCGGGCGCATCGTCATGATGCCGTCCTTCACCGCCATCTCGTGGATTTCGGAACGAGCCGCGAAGGGAACGGAGACCGCAACCAGCCGGTCGGCGACCGGGCCGGTGTTCTCGATCGAGAGATAGCCGCCGCCGACCTTGGCGCCGGCCGGCGTGGCGCGCGACCAGGGATGGCCGATCTTGAGCGAGCCGGCGTTGAAGTCATGGGCCGAGGCGATGCCGGCCGAGAGCAGGAGCGTCGCGGCAGCGAGCGAGTACGAAAACTTCATGATGGATATCCCGAACGGGTCAGGCCGCTGACGCAGGCCTCGTGAAAGATTGCCGTCACTCCGCGGGAGCGGACGGTCTGGAATAGGTAGGGATCGGCAGGCGGAGACTTCAGGCCAGCGGCGGCGCACGCGATTGCGCCAACCCGGCCGCGAAACGATGCCGCAGTCCCTCGGCCAAGGGCGCAGGCGGCACCAGACGCGTGGCAAGCCGACCCGGCGCCGGCACGATCCCGACCGGCGGGCCAGCGAGAACGGGATTGAGCGGGCAGCCCTTGCAATGGGCGAGATCGCCGAGCGGCGCCGGCTGACCTTCGTCCGGGATCGGCGCACCCGAGCAAAGCACGACGCCGTCCGAACCGCCGAACGCCGCCATCGCGGGAGCCGGCGCGAGCGCCAGAGCCAGAACGCAGAGCGTATAGGCCGTCGCCAGCCAGGCTCCGAGCCCGGAGCGGCGAAGACGGTCGAGAAGGGCGGCGCGAGCCTGCATGGCCGCAAATGGCGCCGCTTCTCCGGCTTCGTCAAGCCGCGCAGTGCCGCATCCTTGGCGGCGCGCAAGGAGCGCGTGAAGAATATTCTTCTCCGCCGTATCGTTTCTTCAAAAGAACGATCCGGTTGACAAAGAGGACGATCCCCATCAGATTGCAGGTGTTCCCGGAGCAATCGGGGAGCCGCGGAGATTTGAGCAGCAGCTTGCGCCGCGTCACCAAACGCTAAAGCGCCACGACTGGGTCGTGGGCTCCAGTTCGAGGAGACTGACATGACCATTGCGAAAACGAGCCGAAGCCTGACCCGCTTCCGCCCAATGACCTGCCGCTGTCGACGCTGAGATCGCGAGGCCGAGAGGCCCTTCCCATCCAATCGTTCCGACACATGCCGCATAGGCGGCAGAAGGCAGTTCCATGTCCCAGCTTCATTCTCTTTCCGCCCGGGCCCGCCCGGCGCAGCAAGCCTATGTCATCGAGCTCGGCGAGGCCCAGATCGGGCTCGTGAGCCGCCGCGCCGACGAGCGCGACTTCACCTTCGTCTCGGCCTCCGCCGCCTTCCGGGCACTCGACGGACAGCGTTTCGCGACGCCCGGCGCCGCCGAGACCGCCGCGCGCCGGCTCTCCCGCTCGCAGCGGCGCGCGCCGCTGCTGCTGGCTTCGTGAGGCGGCGATGCAGCTTCTTTCCACCCTCTGGAACGGTCTCGCGAGCTGGTTCGCCCAGGCCGTTCCCTTGACCTTCGACCCGCTCGACGCCGCGACCGCGGACGACCAGCGCCGTTCGGTCCATGACGTGACCATCGAGCAGCTCGGCATCGCCCACTGGTCCTGCCACACGCATTTCTGAGGACATGATGAACGCCCCCGTCAGACCCGGCACGCTCGGTGCCGGCGCGACCTCTGTTTCCTTGCCTTTGGCATTGCCCGAGCCGGCCATCCGCTTCGAGCGTGCCGGCAAGACCTATCCGGGCCGCCGCGGCCAGCAACCGGTGAGCGCGCTCGCCGGGATCGATCTCGACGTGCCCGCCGGCACCATCCTCGGCGTGATCGGCCGCTCGGGTGCCGGCAAGTCGACGCTGATCCGCCTGGTCAACGGGCTGGAGCGCGCCACCGAAGGCCGCATCCTGATCGAGGGCCAGGACGTCACGGGCCTCACCGAATCCGGCTGGCGCCAGCGGCGCCGGCAGATCGGCATGATCTTCCAGCATTTCAACCTGCTCTCGTCGCGCACGGTCTTCGACAATGTCGCGCTGCCGCTGGAGATCGCCGGCGCGAGCAAGGCCGAGATCGCCGCGAAGGTCGAGCGCCTGCTCGCGCTCGTCGGTCTGTCCGACAAGAGCGCGCGCTATCCGGCCGAGCTTTCCGGTGGGCAGAAGCAGCGCGTCGGCATTGCCCGGGCGCTCGCCACCGATCCGAAGGTGCTGCTCTGCGACGAGGCGACCTCGGCGCTCGACCCCGAGACGACGCGCTCAATCCTCGCCCTCCTCAAGCAGGTCAATCGCGAGCTCGGCATCACCATCCTGCTGATCACCCACGAGATCCCCGTCATCAAGGAGATCTGCGACCGCGTCGCCGTGATCGAGGGCGGGCGCATCGTCGAGCAGGGCGAGACTTTCTCCGTCTTCACCAATCCGCAGCATCCGACGACGGCGAGCTTCGTCGAGACGGTCACCGGCGTCGAACTGCCCGAGCATCTCGCCCATCGCATCCGCAAGGACGCGCGCCCCAGCGACAATATCGTGCTGCGCATCACCTTCCTCGGCGAGAACGCGACGGCGCCGGTGATCAGCCGGCTCAGCGCCATCGTCGGCGTCGACGTCAACATCCTGGCTGGGCGGATCGACGCCATCGCCGGCCAGCCCTTCGGCAGCCTGCTCGTCACTGTGCCCTCGCGGGCGCCGGAGAGCGACGCCGTGCTCGGCGCTCTCAGGAGCCTCGGGCTCAAGGCGGAGGTCATCGGCCATGTCTCCTGACATCATCCGCCTGATCGCGCAGTCGACGCTCGACACGCTGGCCATGGTCGCGGTCGCGGCCGGTCTCGGCACGGTCTTCGGCCTGCCGCTCGGCGTCTTCCTCGCCACCAGCAAGCGCGGCGAACTCTTCGCGGCGCCGGCCGCCAACCTGCTCCTGGGCACGTTGGTCAATGCCACGCGCTCGACGCCCTTCATCATCCTCGTCGTCGCGATCATCCCGTTCACGCGCCTGATCGCCGGCACCTCGATCGGCACCGGTGCCGCGATCGTGCCGCTCACCGTCGCGGCGACGCCGTTCATCGCCCGCCTGATCGAGGGCGCGGTGCGCGAGGTCGACCAGGGGCTGGTCGAGGCCGCGCGTGCGATGGGCGCCACGCCCGTGCAGATCGTCCGCAAGGTGCTGGTGCCCGAGGCCCTGCCCGCGATCGTGCTCGGCCTGACGCTGGCGCTGGTCAGCCTGATCGGCTTCTCGGCCATGGTCGGCGCGGTCGGCGGCGGCGGGCTCGGCGATCTCGGCATCCGCTACGGCTACCAGCGCTTCATGCCGGACGTGATGGCGGCGGTCGTCGCCGTGCTCATCGTCCTCGTCCAGCTCGTCCAGAGCATCGGCGACCGGCTCGCCCGCCATCTCAACAAGCGCCTGCGCCACGCCTGACGCTTGCCCGTTCATCCGCATCCGACTGAAGGAAACGACATCATGACCACCCTCCTCAATCGCCGCGCCGCGCTCCTTGCCGGCCTTGCCCTGACGCTCGCTGCCGGCCCCGCGCCTGCCCAGCAGAACCAGGTAATCCGCATCGGCGTCTCGCCCGGCCCGCATGCCGAGATCCTGGAGAAGGTGAAGCCCGTCCTCGCCAAGAAGGGCATCGATCTCAAGATCATCGAGTTCTCCGACTATGTCGTGCCGAACCAGGCGCTCGATGCCGGCGAGCTGGAAGCCAATTCCTTCCAGAACCAGCCCTATCTCGACAATCAGGTGAAGGATCGCGGCTTCAAGATCGAGAGCGTCGGCCTCACCGTGAACTTCCCGCTCGGCATCTACTCGGCCAAGTACAAGGACTGGTCGCAGGTGCCGGATGGTTCGACCGTCGCGATCCAGAACGACCCGACCAATGGCGGCCGCTCGCTGCTGCTGCTGCAGGACAAGGGCGTGATCAAGCTGAAGGACGGCGTCGGCTTCAAGCCGAGCCCGGCCGATATCGTCGGCAACCCGAAGAAGCTGAAGATCATCGAGATCGAGGCCGCCCAGACCCCGCGCTCGCTGGCCGACGTCGCGGCCGCCGCGATCAACACCAACTATGCCGTCGATGCCAAGATCGATCCGGCTTCCGCGATCCTGCGCGAGGACGCCAAGGGCCCCTATGTCAACCTGATCGCCGTGCGCAGCGTCGACAAGGACAAGCCCTGGGTCAAGACGCTGGTCGAAAGCTACCACACGCCCGAGATCAAGGCCTTCGTCGCCGAGCGCTTCAAGGGCGCCGTCCTCGCCGGCTGGTAACCGCTCCTCCCACCTGGCTCTCCAGTCAAAACAGCCAGGCGCCTTGCCCCGGATGCGGATCGCATCCGGGGCTTTTTACGTGCTCGTCATGGTCGGGCTTGACCCGACCATCCCCGGACAAGAAGGCGCCCTTTCCGGCCTGAGATTCTCGGGGCAAGCCCGAGAATGACGCTTGTGGTCTCAGTTGCCGACTTGGCCGAAGGCGAAGAACTGGGTCTCGCCGGAGGAATCGTCTACGCCGTCATTGTCGGTGACGACGAAGAGATTGCCGGCCTTGTCGACCGTCATGCCCTCGACCTTGTCGAGGCCGTAGCCGCCGGCCTTCATCAGGTCGGGCGTCAGATCGCGCAGCAGGGTCTTGGTCACGGTCGGGATTTCCGCCGCACCGATCGCCGCCGGCTTTAGGCCCTTGACCGAGAAGGTCTGGAGCGTCTTCACCGCCTTGGCACCGAAACCGTTGTCGCGCTCGATCACGGCGAAGCGGTCGTCACCCAGCGCGACCAGCTCCGACAGGCCCATCCAGAAGCCCGCGGCCGGTTGCGACAGCGGATAATGCAGCACGCCCCATTCCTTGGTCGCCGGCTTATAGGAGAGGAGCTTGGCCTTGCCCTTGGGGTCGTCCTTCCACTCGCGCTGGACGGCGAGCCAGACCGTCTCATCGGCACCCGTACCCGTCACCGCCACGCCCTCGAAGCCGAAGCGGACCGCATGCTTGGCGAGCGCTTCCGGCAAGCGAATCTCCTCCTCGACCTCGCCCTTGGCCGAGACGCGCAGCAGGATATCGTCGAGCACCGCGTCCTTCTTCTCGGGATTGCCCTCGGAGGCCAGCCAGAAGCCGCCGCCCTCGCGGGTGGCGATACCCTCAAGATCGTAGGAAGCGGGCTTGCCGTCCTTGGTGACGGTGAGCGCGCCGGTGATCTTCGCGGGCTTCTGGGTCGCGTCGATCTCAAGGAGGCGCGAGGGCGTATAGGCGCTGTCGGTGATCGCGAAGAGCTTGCCCGGAGCCGTGCGATCGGCGGCGAGGCCGGAGAGCGCGCCCCAGCCGATCGGCAGGCCGTTCTCGTCGGCGGACTGGATCGTCGGATAGGAAGCGGTCTGCTCGGCGCGGCGATAGATCATCACGACGGAGCGCGCGCCGCCCTTCTCGCCGACATCGGTCTCGGAGGCCGAGACGAAGAGATCACGCTGCGGGATGGCGAGCAGGCCTTCCGGGCCGATGCCGGTCGGCAGCGCCTGCAGGAAGCGCGGCGCCTTGCCGGCCCCCTCATCCTTGTAGACCAGCACCAGCGAGGCGCGCTCCAGCCCGACGAAGATCAGCCGGTCTTGGCCATAGCTCGCGACCTCGATGCCCTCGGGCTCGCTGCCCTTCGCGGCCGAGCGGCGCTCGGGATAATGGCCGAGACGCATGGCGATGTGATCGACATCGGAGCCGGAATCGAACTCGACGGTGCCGTCCTTGCGGAAGATGGTGAAGCCGCGTGAGCCGCCCTTCCAATCACCCTCGTTGGCGGTGACGAAGCGGTCATTGTCGAGCCAACGCACGGCGTCGGGCTCGCGGGCGACGCCCTTCAGCTCCTCGGTCGGGCTGATCTTGCCGTCGCGGGTCTTGTCGATGTTCTTGAGATCGACCAAGCCCGCGGAAAAATGCGTCACGACCTTGCCGGTCTTCGAATCGACGATGGCGAGGTGGTTGTTCTCCTGCAGCGTCACCACGACGAGCCCGTCCTGGTTGACGTCGACGAATTCCGGCTCCGGATCGGTCGGCTCGACGGCGGCGATGCCGGTCATGTCGACGACCTGACGGGTGGTGCAGTCGATGGCGCCGTCCTTGATGCCGATCAGGGTGAGGTTGCCGGCGGGGAGCTGCGGCAAGGCGCCCTTGTTGAGCTTCTCGTCACGCTCGTTCTCGATGGCGATGACGATCTTGCCCTTGTCCTTGGTCAGCGTGACCGAATCCGGCTGACCACCGAGATCGCATTTCGCCACGACCTGCTTGGTCTTGAGGTCGACGGTGGCGAGATGGCCGGCCGGCTCCTTGAAATTGTCGCCGGAGGTGACGACGGCGACGAAGGCCTTGTCGCCGAGGATCGTGACCGAGGTGGATTCGCCTTCGAGCGGCACGAAGCCGGCGGGCTTGGGATTGGCGGGATCGGCGATGTCGATGATCCCCAGCGCCTTTTGCTCCGCATCGGTATAGGCGAGCAGCGTACCGTCGCCATTCGCCGCGATGATCTCGGAGACGGTCTTCTTGGCGGGATCGCGATCGGCCGGCAGGTTCTGCGGCACGGAGAAGGTGGCGATCCGGTTGAAGAGCGGCTCGGCCATGGCCGTGCCGCTGAGCAGGACAGCGGCGAGAGCCGCGAGGACGAAGGGCTGGCGCATGGGATCTCACCGCTGACGGAAACAGAGACCCGTCGGCTAGTCAGCCCATGCGACAGTCAGATGACGGTTTTCACCGATGGGCGGCAGCGTCGCCCGCAGGCAGGGCCGCGCCCGAGCGCTTGAAGCCGATGGCTTCCAGTTCGGTCACGATGGCGACCGCAGCGGCCTGGGCCAGGACGAAGGCGATGCCGAGCCCGGTCGGCGCGAACCAGCCCATCAGCAGGATCGCGATGCTGTCGGCGATCCAGAGCAGGTTGACGCCGATCACGGCGTAGATGGCAAGGCGCGGCAGGGTCTTGCGGCTGGCGAACCAGCCGAGCAGCGCCGCGCAAGGCAACAGCATGAGACCGGCGCCGCGCAGGAACTCTGCGGGCAGGCCGAGCGGGGCGGCGAGCGGCCCGGCGGCAGCGGCGAGCATCAGGCCCATGCCGGCGCAGGCCGCGGCATCGAGGGCCAGGGCATTGCGCAGCAGGGGCGAGGACTGGATGAGCGACATGACATTCTCCCGGGGTTTTGGGCCTCAAGCCCGTTTCGATGAGGGGAATGCTGACGGAACCGCGTCGGCCCGTCGATTAAGCGGGAGGTAATTGGAACCCACCGCCGGGATCGCTAGCTTCTCCGCCATGAACACTCATCAGCCTCCCCCGATCGGCGCGCTCCTGCGGGACTGGCGCCAGCTCCGCCGCTTCAGCCAGCTCGACCTCGCGCTCGAAGCCGAGATCTCGCAGAAGCATCTCAGCTTCATCGAAAGCGGCCGCTCGCGCCCGAGCCGCGAGATGGTGCTGCTGCTCGCCGAGCATCTCGGCGTGCCGCTTCGCGAGCGCAACGCGCTGCTGCTGGCGGCCGGCTACGCCCCGATCTATCCGGAGCGATCGCTGGAAGACCCCTCGCTCGACGCCGCCCGCAGCGCGATCGACCTGATCCTCAGGGGGCACGAACCCTATCCGGCCGTCGCCGTCGACCGGCACTGGACGCTGCTGGCCTATAACAGCGCCGTGACGCGGTTGCTCGGGCTCGTCGCGGATGCGGAGCTGCTGAAGCCCCCCGTCAATGTGCTGCGCCTGTCGCTGCATCCGCAGGGGCTCGCGCCCTTCATCCTCAATCTCGCGGAATGGCGCGCCCATCTGCTGGCACGGCTACGCCAGCAAGTCCGGGCGACGGCGGATGCCAGGCTCGGCGAATTGCTGGGCGAGTTGATGAGCTATCCCCATCCCGGCACGGGCGCGCGCCATGAAACCGAGGCCGAAGCGGCCATCGTCGTGCCCATGCAGTTGCGGCTCGGCGAGGTCACGCTGTCGCTGATCTCGACGACCACCGTGTTCGGCACGCCGGTCGACGTCACCTTGTCGGAGCTCGCGCTGGAGACGTTCTTCCCGGCCGATGCCGCCACCGCCGAAGCTTTGCGGGCGCTCGCCTCGCCGGCAGAAGACGCAGCCTGACGTCCGGAACCTTTCCCCACCGTGCCGGTTCTTTCTACGGAAAACGGCTGGGGGCCGACCTTTCAGGAGTTAAGCGCAATGGGCAGCACGACCGACAAGATCAAGGGCCTGGCCAACGAGGCCGCTGGCAACGTCAAGCAGGCCGCCGGCAAGGCGTTCAACAAGCCGGAGCTGGAGGCCGAGGGCGCGGCCCAGGAGCTGAAGGGCGAAGCCCAGCAGGCGATCGGCAAGGGCAAGGACGCGGTCAAGAAGGCCGTCGACAAGGTCTGACGATCGATCTCCACCGCAACGGAAAGGGCCGCCCATCGGGCGGCCCTTTTTTCATGGTCGGGTCCTTGCTGTCATGCTCGGGCTTGACCCGAGCATCTCATATCGGAGGAGGCTCGTTCGCCTCACTTGCCCGAGATTCTCGGGTCAAGCCCGAGAATGACGCCTTGGAGGCCTCAGGCCGTGCCGCCGAAGCCGCCGAGGAAATCCTTGACCCGGCCGAAGAAGCCCGCGGTTTCCGGGTGGTTGTTGTGCGAGCTCTCGCGCTCGAACTCCTCCAGCAACTCACGCTGGCGTGCGGTGAGCTTCTGCGGCGTCTCGACCACGACCTGGATGTAGAGGTCGCCGACTTCGCGCGACCGCAGCACGCTCATGCCCTTGGCCTTGAGGCGGAACTGCTTGCCGGTCTGGGTGCCCTCGGGGATTTTCACCCGCGCCTGCTCGCCGGAGAGCGTCGGCACCTCGATCTCGCCGCCGAGCGCCGCCGAGACCAGTCCGATCGGCACGCGGCAGAAGAGGTCGGCGCCGTCGCGCTGGAAGATCGCGTGCGGCTTGATCGAGAGGAAGATGTAGAGATCGCCGGCAGGCCCGCCGCGCAGACCCGCCTCGCCCTCGCCGGCCAGGCGGATGCGCGTGCCGTCCTCGACACCGGCCGGGATGTTGACCGAAAGCGTGCGCTCGCGCGTGACGCGGCCGGCGCCCTGGCAGTTCTTGCAGGGGTCGTCGATGACCTCGCCGCGGCCCGAGCAGGTCGGGCAGGTGCGCTCGACCGAGAAGAAGCCCTGGTTGGCACGGACGCGGCCATGGCCGCCGCAGGTCGGGCACTGGCGCGATTTCGAGCCGGGCTTGGCGCCGGTACCCGAGCAGGATTCGCAGGAGACCGAGGTCGGCACCCGGATCGACTCGTTCTTGCCGGTGAAGGCCTCTTCCAGCCCGATCTCGAGATTGTAGCGGAGATCGGCGCCGCGCTCGCGGCCATTGGCACCACGCGCGCCGCCGCGCCGGGCGTCGCCGAAGAAGGAATCGAAGATATCCGACATGAAGTCGGAGAAATCGGCATTGCCGCCGGGGCCACCGCCGCCGCCATTCTCGAAGGCCTGATGGCCGAAGCGGTCATAGGCCGAGCGCTTCTGGCCGTCAGACAAAATCTGATAGGCCTCGTTGATTTCCTTGAACTTGATCTCGGCTTCCTTGTTGCCGGGATTCTTGTCGGGGTGGTGCTGCATCGCGAGCTTGCGGAACGAGGTCTTGAGCTCGACCTCCGTCACGGTCCGGCTGACGCCGAGAATCTCGTAGTAATCGCGCTTCGACATCGAAATGTCTGTCCCCGCAGCTTTGACGCGGCATGGCCGGGCAGCGAGCCCGGCCATCCATCCAGCAGGCCATTCCCGAACGAGATGGCCGGGTCAAGCCCGGCCATGACGTCGGTTGCGTTACGAGCGCGCGATCACGCGCTCTTCTTCTTGTCGTCCGAGACGTCCTTGAAGTCGGCGTCGATGACGTCGTCCTTCTTGGCTTCCTCAGGCTGCTCGCCCTCAGGGGTCGCGCCCTCGGCCTGGCTCGCCGCATACATCGCCTCGCCCAGCTTCATCGAAGCCTGCATCAGCTCGTTGGTGCGGGCCTGGATGGCCTCGGCGTCTTCACCGGTCAAAGCGGTCTTGAGCGCCTCGACGGCGGTCTCGATCGCGCCCTTGTCGGCTTCGGAGACCTTGTCGCCATAGTCCTTCAGCGACTTCTCGGTCGAGTGCACGAGGCTCTCGCCCTGGTTCTTGGCCTCGACCACCTCGCGGCGCTTCTTGTCCTCGGCGGCATTCGCCTCGGCATCCTTCACCATCTTCTGGATATCGGCCTCAGAGAGACCGCCCGAAGCCTGGATCTTGATCTGCTGCTCCTTGTTGGTGGCCTTGTCCTTCGCCGTCACCGAGACGATGCCGTTGGCGTCGATGTCGAAGGTCACCTCGATCTGCGGCATGCCGCGCGGGGACGGCGGAATACCCATCAGGTCGAACTGGCCGAGCAGCTTGTTGTCGGCCGCCATCTCGCGCTCGCCCTGGAAGACCCGGATCGTCACCGCATTCTGGTTGTCCTCAGCGGTGGAGAAGACCTGGCTCTTCTTGGTCGGGATCGTGGTGTTGCGGTCGATCAGGCGCGTGAACACGCCGCCTAGCGTCTCGATGCCGAGCGACAGCGGGGTCACGTCGAGCAGCAGCACGTCCTTGACGTCGCCCTGGAGGACGCCGGCCTGGATCGCGGCGCCGATGGCGACGACCTCGTCAGGATTGACGCCCTTGTGCGGCTCCTTGCCGAAGAACTGCTTCACGACCTCCTGCACCTTCGGCATGCGGGTCATGCCGCCGACGAGGACGACCTCGTCGATCTGGCCCGCCGACAGGCCGGCATCCTTGAGCGCCTTCTTGCAGGGCTCGATGGTGCGCTGAATCAGGTCGTCGACCAGGCTCTCGAACTTGGCGCGCGAGAGCTTGATGGCGAGGTGCTTCGGGCCCGAGGCATCCGCCGTGATGTAGGGCAGGTTGATCTCGGTCTGGGCCGTGGTCGAGAGCTCGATCTTGGCCTTCTCCGCCGCTTCCTTCAGGCGCTGGAGCGCGAGCTTGTCCTTCTTGAGGTCGATGCCCTGCTCGCGCTTGAACTCATCGGCGAGATACTCGACGAGGCGCATGTCGAAATCCTCGCCGCCGAGGAAGGTGTCGCCGTTGGTCGACTTCACCTCGAAGACGCCGTCGCCGATCTCGAGGATCGAGACGTCGAAGGTGCCGCCGCCGAGGTCATAGACCGCGATGGTGCCGGCGGACTTCTTCTCGAGGCCATAGGCCAGCGCGGCCGCCGTCGGCTCGTTGATGATGCGCAGCACCTCAAGGCCGGCGATCTTGCCGGCATCCTTGGTGGCCTGACGCTGGGCGTCGTTGAAATAGGCGGGAACCGTGATGACGGCCTGGGTGACGGGCTGGCCGAGATAGGCCTCCGCCGTCTCCTTCATCTTGGTCAGCGTGAAGGCCGAGATCTGCGACGGCGAATAGTCCTTGCCGTCGGCGGCAACCCAGGCGTCGCCGTTCGGGGCCTTCGCGATCTTGTAGGGGACCAGCTTCAGGTCCTTCTGCGTCATCGGGTCCTCGAAGGTCCGGCCGATGAGGCGCTTGATCGCGAAGAAGGTGCGCTCCGGGTTGGTGACGGCCTGGCGCTTCGCAGGCTGGCCGACCAGACGCTCGCCGTCATCCGTGATGGCGACGATGGAAGGCGTGGTGCGCGCGCCTTCCGAATTCTCGATGACCTTGGGCGTCGAGCCTTCCATCACTGCAACGCAGCTGTTGGTCGTGCCGAGGTCGATACCAATGACTTTACCCATGGATGGGATCCCTTTCGATTGAGCAGATCGCCGACCTGCGACGTTTATGCGCCGCCTGCCGGCCCATGGACCGGATCGCCCCCGCTTCAGCGGCGAACGAAACCGGCATTCCACGTTTGACGGTGGTTAAACCGCCCCTTGGCGGCGTATATAGTGAGGGTGTTCCACCCCTTGCAAGACAGGCGAGCCGATTAAGAATCGGGAGTTTCGACGGGACAGCCGCCACGACACGCTTTCTGCCCGGGGTGTGGCCTTCCCGTCCTTGCGTCAGCCCGCATGCGCCTGCATGCAGAAAGGCCGTTCCGGTTTCACTGGGCCGCCATGACACGACCGACGCGCCTCATCCTCGCCTCGCTGGCCCTCGCTGCGGCCTCGACGGCGGCGCTCGCCCAGCCTCTGCAATTGCCGGGCGCCCAGCCGTTCAACGCGCCGGGAACCCAGCAGGCCGCCCCCTCCCAGCCCGGCACCCCGGCCGGACCGAAGCCGCCGAGCATGCCCGCCATCAAGGTCGCCGGCGAGGACGCCATCCTCGGCAAGGCCCTGCACCGCCATGGACACCATGGCGAGGCCGTGTTCTCGAAGACGGCGACGGGTTACGGCCTGAAGCTCAATCTCGACGGCTTCCAGAGCACCAACCTGGTCGATCCCTGCGCCGTTTCCTTCGGCGACGCGCCGCTCCCGGTCACTCCGCTCGGGCGCCCGGCCGGCGTTCCCCGCTACAAGCTGGAAGCGCCGATCTGCCCGATCGTCTTCGACGTGCTCGACGGCGCCTTCCTCGTGGTCGAGCCGACGGAGCCCTGCATCGTCCAGGCCGCGCAATGCCGGATCGACCCGCGCGGGCTGTGGGGGCCCGATGCGCGCGTGGTTGCCGGGCAGGCCAAGGAGATCGAGAAGGCGCGCGGCAGCGCCGAGCGGGCCGTGCGCGAGGGTTATCGCACGCTGACCGCGAAATCCGACGCGGTCGAGCAGCGCGTGGTGGCCCGCGAGCAGGCCGGTTTCTCGGCCGAGCGCGAGATGATCTGCCGGGACTTCCAGCGCGAGGGCCAGTTCGGCTTCTGCGGCGCCCGGATCACGGAGGCGCGGGCCGCCTCGCTGCGCGCCCGCCTCGGACTTAACACCGAACCCAAGCCCGCCGCCGCCAAGCCCAAGCCGCGCCCGAAGCCCGCGCCGCTGCAGCTGGCACCGACGCAATAGCAGACCAGAGCGCTGTCATCCCGTGCGCGCTGCGGCATGAAATGCCGCTGCGCGTGCGGGATGACAGCGGTGGCTAGTGGCTTCAGCTCATCCGCGCCGCGAGCGCCGCCGCGTCGAGCCCCGCGAGCGCATCGACCAGATGCATCGCGAAGCTGCCGGGCCCGGCAGAACGTTCAGCCGCGATCTCTCCGGCGATGCCATAGGCGGTCAGCGCCGCCGCCGCCGCGATCACCGGATCGGGCTCAACCGCCCGGCAGGCGGCGACGAGCGCGCTCGATGCGCAGCCGAGCCCGGTCACTTGGCTCATCAGCTCATGGCCATGCGCGACCGACAGGCTGCGGTCCTCCGTCTCGATGCGGTCGACCGCGCCGGTGGTGACGCGCACGATGTCGCGCCGGAGCGCGAAAAGCGGCTCCAACACCGCCATTTCCGTGGCATTGCCGCGCACCAGCACGTCGAACAGCGCCAGCACGTCGCCGACCAGCCGCAAACGCAAGGGCGACAACTCGACGAAGACCGGATCGAGCACCAGCGGGATGTGGCGCTCCCGCGCGAGCGCGACGAGCTTGGGAATGGCACGCTCGCCTTCGAGGCTGAGCGTGCCGAGATTGATCAGGATCGCGCCTGCTCCCGCCGCAACGGCCTCGACCTCGTCGGGATGAACAGCCATCGAGGGCACGGCCCCAACGGCCAGCAGCATGTTGGCCGTGACGTTCTGCGCCACCGTATTGGTCAGGCAGTGGACGCGCGGGCGGCGTCTGGCCACCCGCGCGAGGATCGATGCGACGCTTTCCGCGTCAAGCTTCTCGTTGAAACCGCTCATTCAGCAGCAGGTAGATAGATGCTCCCGCCCTTGTCGAGGAATTCCTTCGATTTTGCGGCCATTCCCTCCGCCGCCATGGCTTCAAGGCTGGCACGCTCGTTGTCGCTCATCGCCAGAACCTCGGCGCGCAGATCCTGCGTGATCTTCATCGAGCAGAATTTCGGCCCGCACATCGAGCAGAAATGCGCGACCTTGTGGGCGTCCTTCGGCAGGGTCTCGTCATGGAACTCCCGCGCCGTATCGGGATCGAGCGCCAGGTTGAACTGGTCCTCCCAGCGGAAGTCGAAACGGGCGCGCGAGAGCGCATCGTCACGGATCTTCGCGGCCGGATGGCCCTTGGCGAGATCGGCGGCGTGGGCGGCGATGCGGTAGGTGATGACGCCGGTCTTGACGTCGTCGCGGTTGGGGAGGCCCAGGTGCTCCTTCGGCGTGACGTAGCAGAGCATGGCGCAGCCATACCAGCCGATCATCGCGGCCCCGATGCCGGAGGTGATGTGGTCATAGCCCGGCGCGATGTCGGTGGTCAGCGGTCCGAGCGTATAGAAGGGCGCCTCGCCGCATTCATGCAATTGCTTGTCCATGTTCTCCTTGATCTTGTGCATCGGCACATGGCCGGGGCCCTCGATCATGACCTGACAGCCTTTTTCCCAGGCGATGTTGGTGAGTTCCCCCAGCGTCTCCAGCTCGGCGAACTGGGCCCGGTCATTGGCGTCGGCGATCGAGCCCGGGCGCAGGCCGTCGCCCAGCGAGAACGAGACGTCGTAGCGGCGCATGATCTCGCAGATCTCGTCGAAGCGCTCGTAGAGGAAGCTCTCGCGGTGATGCGCAAGGCACCAGCGCGCCATGATCGAGCCGCCACGCGAGACGATGCCGGTGACGCGCGATGCCGTCAGCGGAACATAGGGCAGCCTCACGCCGGCATGGATGGTGAAATAGTCGACGCCCTGCTCGGCCTGCTCGATCAGCGTGTCCTTGAACACCTCCCAGTCGAGCTTGATCGGATCGCCGCCGACCTTCTCCAGCGCCTGATAGATCGGCACGGTGCCGATCGGCACGGGCGAATTTCTGAGGATCCAGGAGCGGATATTGTGGATGTTGCGGCCGGTGGAGAGGTCCATCACCGTGTCGGCGCCCCAGCGGATCGCCCAGACCAGCTTCTCGACCTCCTCGGCAGCGCCGGAGGTGACGGCCGAATTGCCGATATTGGCGTTGATCTTGACCAGGAAATTGCGGCCGATCGCCATCGGCTCCAGCTCGGGATGGTTGATATTGGCGGGGATGATGGCGCGGCCGCGCGCGATCTCGTCGCGGACGAATTCCGGCGTGACGAATTCCGGCACGCTCGCCCCGAAGCTCTCGCCATCGGCATGGCGCTCCCGCGCCCCTTCCAGCATGGCGGCACGGCCGAGATTCTCGCGATGCGCGACATAGATCATCTCGGGCGTGACGATGCCGGCCCTGGCGAACTCGTACTGCGTCGTCAGCTGGCCGGGCTTGGCTTGCAGGATCGGGCGCTGCGCCGGGCAGGCGGGCACGAGCTGCTCGGCCGAGATGTTGCCGTTATCGGCTGCGGTAACGGCGCGCCCCACGACCTGCTCGAAGCCGCGCGCGTCGAGCCAGGCGCGGCGCGGCTGGATAAGGCCGGCATTGAGATCGATCTTCGCATCGGTCTCGGTGAAGGGGCCGGAGGGGTCGTAGAGGCGCACCGGCGGCTCGGCATCGGTCGTCAGCACGACCTCGCGGAAGGGCACGCGCATCTCGGGATGCTCGGGCGCCGCGACATAGATCTTGCGCGAGCCGATGATCGGCCCCGTCGTCACGCTCTGCGGCGCAGTCTTGATAGTGTTCTTCTGAGGTTTGGTGTGGGCATTCATGGGGGATCTCCTCCTTGGTACAGGTCAGGAGATCCGGCGTCGAAGCGGTTCAAGCGCTGTGATGCGGGTGCAGGCCAAGGCTGCACCGCGTTCCAGTCCCTCCGCCGGTATGACCCGGATCAGGTTCGATGGGTTCAGCTTCGAAAGCCGTCTCAGCCCTTGCGGGCACCCCTCGGAACGCAGACGAGGTTAGGCGCAGCGCCGCCGCTTGGCAACGGGCTGTGCAAATAAGCGATCGGGTCGTGAAGAAGGCTCTGGCTTCCTCGAAACCGCGACGTCATCCCGGGCTTGCCCCGGGATCCATCGTAGAACGCAGCGCCTTATGATGGATCCCGGATCGGCGCTGCTCCGCAGCTTGTCCGGGATGACGCGGCGGCTCCGTTGGAAATCAGCAACCTCAGGCGGTGCGGTCGACCAGCGTGCCCTGTCCGGCCGGCAGCGCGGCTTGCGTCTGCTCGACGCTCTGCTGAAGCATGGCGACGAGACCCTGCTCGGCCTGCGCATTCTGCTTGAGCATCTCGACAGACAGCGCCTGCTGCGTCGAGGCGGCCTGCATCGTGACGATGCTGGTGGCGAGGGAGATGGCGTCGCTCATGGCGGGCACGCTATCCCGGCAACCCTACCAAATCCTCAACCCGGTCGTTCGAGGTGCGATGATCGAGGGCACCGGCTTCGGCATCGGCGGATCGCGCTCGGGCCGGACCTGCGCCCTCTCCCCGCCGCTGCCGCGCTTCTCGTCGCGAGGTGCGAGGGTGTCGGGCGCCGGAGGACGAGCGGCTTCGCTGGATCGTGGAGCCGGCGGAACGCCGGGAGCCCGCTGCGTGGGCGGAGGCGGGCTGGTCTGCGCCTGCACCGAGGCTGCGATGGGTATGCCCGCAACGAGCACTCCCGCGAGAACCAGAACAAATTTCCTCATGGCGGCATCTTCCTTCGGTCATCCTCCGGAAACGAAACAGGCGCAGGGAACGGGTGTTCCCTGCGCCTGCCGAAGAGTGGGGCTGCCTGAAAAGCGGCCCGACCCGATCGTTACTGGTTCTGGCCGCTGAGCAGCGGGGTGATGCGCCGGAGCGTGACGCGCCGGTTCTCGCGCGCGGCCTCCTGCGTGTTCACCTTCAGGTACTGCTCGCCATAGCCCTGGGTCGTCAGGTTCTCCGGCGGGATCTGGAAGTCGCGCGTCAGAATCTCCGCGACCGACTGCGCGCGGCGATCGGAGAGCGAGAGATTGTCGACATCGGCGCCGACGGCGTCGGTGTGCCCCTCGACGAGGAAGACCTCGTTGGGCGAGCGCTGCAAGGCGCGCTTCACTGAATCCGCGATCACCGCCAGACGGCGACCCTGATCGCCTCCGACCTGCCACGAGCCGGAGTCGAAATTGATCGTGTCGATGTCGACGCTGCGCATGCGGGCACGCAGGTCCGGCGAGTAGCGGACCTCGTCCAGCGTGTAGCGGCGCGGGATCGCGGCGATCGGCGGCGCGGTGATCGTCTCGTAGATCAAGTCCTCGTCGGCCTGGTCCGCATCGACGATATAGCGCTCGCGCGGGATCGGCAGCGGCGGCGGCGGCAGCACGACGACATCGTCGGCAAAGCGCCCCGGACGATCCCGCAGCGTGTTGTCGATGATGATCACCTCGCGGTTGTCGCGGTCGATGCGGGTGCGGCGGATCAGCCGGCCCTCCTCGTCCGTGACGGTGACGATGCGCGTGCCGTCCGGCCGCTCGAAGATCGTGCGATTCTCGCCATCGCGGCGCTCGGAGCGGCCCTGCCAGCCGAGATCGCGGAAGCGCTGATCCTCGTCGCGGCGGATGATGGCGCGGCCGTCATCGTCGCGGATGATGGTGCGGCCGGGCTCGCGGATGATGGTGACGTCGCCCTCGCGCCGTTCCTCGCGGCGGCTGCGGATATCCTCGAAGCGCTGCGCCCCTTGCGTCGCCATGATGCCGCCGAGGACACCGGCGCCGAGGCCGATCGCGCCGGCCACGCCCGGCGAGATGCCGCCGCGGCGGCCCTCACGCTGGGGCGGCTGGCCGGGAGGCCCGGCCGGCGGCTGCCCCGGAGCGGCTCCGGACTGGGGAGGAACCGGCGCGGCCGTGCCGGGCGCTCCGCCGGAGGGCATGCCGGGAGCTGGGCGGCCGGGCTGGCCGGGCGCTGCGCCGGCGGGCGGCGTCGGCGTCGGAGCTGTTGCGCCGGGCTGGGCCGGAGCGGGAGCGCCGGGCGCACCGGCCGGAGGCGTTCCGGGAGCGGGCTGCGCAGGCTGGGCCGGGGCAGTGCCCGCGGGCGGAGGCGGAGTCGGAGCGGCCGTTCCGGGCTGTGCGGGAGCGCCGGGCTGCGGGGTCGCAGCCGGCGGGCGCGGCTGGGATGGCTGCGCCGAAGGCGGAACAGCAGGACCGCCGCGCGGAACGGCGGAGGGCGGAGCGCCAGCGCCAGGCTGAGCGGGAGCTCCTGGCTGGGACGGAGCGGCGGGCGCCGTCGCAGGTGGCGTTCCCGGCGGACGAGGCTGCCCCGGTGCCGCCGAGGGGGGAACGGCCGGGCCGCCACGCGGAACGGCTGATGGCGGGGCACCAGCGCCCGGCTGGGCGGGCGCACTCGGAGCCGCGGCGGGCGGCGCGGCCGGCGGGCGAGGCTGGGTCGGTGCAGCCGAGGGCGGAACGGCCGGACCACCGCGCGGAACCGCCGAGGGCGGCGCGCCCGCACCCGGTTGGGGAGCTGCGGCCGGCGGCGCTACCGGCTGAGGCGCCGCACGCGGAACGGTCGGCTCCGCCGGCGGACGCGGCGGTGTCGGGCGGGCTGCCGGGGCTTCACTGGGGGTCGGCGCAGCGCGCGGCACGGCAGGCGCCTCACGCGGCGTGGCCGGGCGCTCGAGCTGCTGGCGCATCGCGGGCGGCTCGGCACGCGGCTGCGGTGCAGGCATGGCGGGCGGTTGCGCCCGGGGCACGGACGGCGCGGGCTGCATCTGTGGCGGGCGCGGGGCCTGCGGCTGGGCGGGTGCAGCGGGCGCGGCAGGCCGTTCCGGCCCACGCTGCTGGCCGGGCTGTGCTCCTCCTGGCGGCTGCGGGCGCCGTGGCCCGCGTGGATCGTCATCTCCGGCGGCGGGGGCCTGTGCGACCCGGTATCCGGCCTCGGCGAAGGCCTGCCCGGCTTGCGAAAGGACGAGGGCCGGCAGGACAGTCCCGACCAGCAACCAACGTTTCGTGCGCATCTTTATTCCCGTCGTTATGTTTCAACGTGCGGGTATCAGGCCGCTTCCGGCCTGAACCCCCGATGAAGCGAAAACGGCGGGAATCGGGCAAGGGTTCCCGTGCTGCGGCGTTTTAGAGGCCGGCCTCGGCCTTCACATAAGCCGCGATCTCGGCATGGGTCGCGAACCAGCAATCGCCCTTCGCCTTGGCGAGGCGGACCAACTCCTCGAGGATCCAGAAGCGCGAGCGATAGGTGATGACATGCGGGTGCATGGTCAGCAGGAAGAGCCCGCCTTCGGCATAGGCGCCCTCGAACTCGCGGCGGAAAATGTCGAAGACCGCTTCCGGCGAGGTATACGGCCTGAGTCCCTGGAAGCGGTTCATGCTGAGATAGGGCGCGTCGTCGCGGATCCATTCCACCGGCAGTTCGACGATGCCCGTCGGCTCGCCCTTCTCGACGATCTCGTAGGGGTCGTCATCGGCGAAGAGCGAGGAATCGTAGAGCAGGCCGAGCTCGCGCTCGATCGAGAGCGTCACATCGGAGAAATCCCAGGACGGGGTGCGCATGCCGACGGGCCGGATGCCGGTGACCTTCTCCAGCGTATCGGCCGAGCGCAGATGCAGTTCACGCTCGTTTTCGGGCGGCACCGCCGTGTTGACCTCGTGAATCCAGCCATGGAGGCCGATCTCATGGCCGGCGCCGATGATGCGGCGCTGCTCGTCCGGATAGAGCAGGGCGGTGACGGCGGGCACGAAGAAGCTCGCCGGGATATCCTGCCGCTTCAGGAGATCGAGGATCTTGGGCACGCCGACGCGGTTGCCGTACTGACCCCAGGACAGGCGCCCGACCGACTTGCCGCCGTCGCGCAACTCGTTGGTCTCGTGATCGACGTCGAAGGAGAGCGCCACGGCACAGCGCGCGCCGTTCTTCCATTTCGCGGGCTTGAGGTTGCGGCCGGCGCGGACCTGCTCGACCTTGCCGCGCCAGACCTCTTCCGGCCATTGCCAGGGCAGGAGTTCATCGGGCTGGCTCGTCATGGCGGCTCTCCTCAGGTCGTCGTAGCGACCGGCAGCACCGGCACGGCGGCGAGCAGGCGCTTGGTGTAGTCGTGCTGCGGATGGTCGTAGACCGCGCCGGCCGGGCCGCTCTCGACGATCTTGCCGCGATACATGATGGCGACGCGGTCGCAGAGATGACGGACGACCGAGAGGTCGTGCGAGATGAAGATCAGCGTCAGGTCGAGTTCCTGCCGCAGGCGGATCAGCAGGTTGATGATCTGCGCCTGGATCGAAACGTCGAGCGAGGCGACCGGCTCGTCGCAGACGACGACATCGGGCTGCATCGCGAGCGCTCGCGCGATGGCGACGCGCTGGCGCTGGCCGCCCGAGAACTGGTGCGGATAGCGGTCCGTGAAATCGGGATTGAGCCCGACCGCCGCCAGCCATTGCCGGACATAGGTCTTCGCCTGCGCACGCTCGACGAGCCCGTGCGCCAATGGCCCTTCGGCGATGCTGTCGCCGACCGTCATGCGCGGGTTGAGCGAGGCGAACGGGTCCTGGAAGATGGTCTGAACGCGCGTCGTGACCTTGTGCGGCTGTTCGCCCGCGCTCATCACAGGTGCGCCGTCGATGCGGACCGAGCCGCTATCGGGCGCATAGATGCCGGCGGCGACGCGGCCGAGCGTCGACTTGCCGGAACCGGATTCGCCGACGAGGCCGAGCGCCTCGCCACGCTTCAGCACCAGCGTGACATCGTCGACTGCCTGCACCGCTGCTGGCGCCTTCGACAGACCGGCCTTCTGCGCGAGCTTGCGGAACAGGCCGGGCGTCCCGGCGAAGCGCTTGGCGACATGGTCGATGCGGACATAGTGCACGGCATCAGCGACGACGGGCGGTGCCTGTTTCGCGGCGCGCGGCGGCGGCGCGACATCGGAACCGACGCCGCCGGCGAGCAGCTTGCCGGGCTCGGAACGCGAAGGCAGCGCATCGAGCAGTCCTTGCGTATAGGGATGCTGCGGATGGGTCAGCACCGAAAGCGTCTCCCCGGCCTCGACGATCCTGCCATGGCGCATGACGCAGACATGGTCTGCGAGCGAGGCGACGACGGCGAGGTCGTGGCTGATCCAGATCAGCGCCGTGCCGAGCTCCGCGACCAGCTCCTTCATCTCGGACAGAATCTCGGCCTGCACGGAGACATCGAGCGCGGTGGTCGGCTCGTCGCAGATGATCAATTTCGGCCGGTGCAGCAGGGCGATCGCGATGGCGACGCGCTGGCGCATGCCACCGGAGAACTGGTGCGGATAGAAATCGACCTTGGCTTCGGCATCGGGGATGCGGACCTGCGCCAAGGCGGCGACGGCGCGGCGGCGCGCCTCGGCACCGGAGATCGTCTCATGCGCTTCCAGGGCGAGCCTGATCTGCGTGCCGATGGTCAGCATCGGGTTCAGCGTCATCATCGGGTCCTGGAAGACCATCGAGATCTGCTTGCCGCGGATTTTTCGCAGTTCGGCGGGGGAGAGACCGACGAGTTCGCGCCCTTCCAGCTTGACCGAGGAGCCTGTTTCGACGCGGCCGGGCGGATCGATCAAGCCGATGATCGAGAAGCCGGTGATGCTCTTGCCCGAGCCGGATTCGCCGACGAGGCCCATCACCTCGCCGCGCTTCAGCGCGAAGGAGACGCCGTCGACCGCCTTCACCATGCCGGCGCGGGCGTGGAAATAGGTCGCAAGGTCGGTGACTTCGAGGAGAGGCGCGTCGCTCATCGCTTCAGCCTCGGATTGACCTGATCGCGGATGCGGTCGCCGACGAGGTTGATCGCGACGATCAGCACGATCAGTGCGAGGCCGGGATAGATCGAGATCCAGTAGCGGCCGGAGAGCATGTACTGGAAGCCGTTGGCGATCAGCATGCCGAGCGACGGCTCCGTCACCGGCAGGCCGACGCCGAGGAAGGAGAGCGTCGCCTCCAGCGCTATGGCATTGGCCACCTGCACGGTCGCGACCACGATCAACGGCGGCAGGCAGTTCGGGAAGATATGGCGCAGCACCACGCGCCAGCCCGGCAACGGCGTCGAGAGCACCGCCTCGACATAATCCTTGCCGCGCTCGGCCGAAGCCGCGCCATGGGCCGTGCGGGCGAAATAGGCGTATTGCGCGGCGGCGAGCGCGGCGATGAGCTGCATCTTGCCCTGGCCGAGTAAAGCCGAAAGCACGAGCGCCAGCAGGATCGCCGGGAAGGCGAGCTGCAAGTCGATGACGCGCATGATGAAGGCCTCGCGGCGGCCGCCGGCATAGGCCGCGCCGATGCCGAGCGAAACGCCGAGCGTGAAGGCGATGGCACCCGCCACCAGCCCCATCTGCAGGGAGATGCGCAGGCCGTAAAGGATCGCGGAGAGTAGGTCGCGTCCCTGTGCATCCGTCCCGAGCCAATGGGTGTAGCCGCCCTCGCCGACGAAACCGGGCGGGCGGCGCGCATCGGAGAGCGAGAGATTGGCGAGGTCGTAGGGGTTCTGCGGCGCGACGAGCGGCGCGAGCAGGGCGATGCCGATGATCAGCACGACGACGGCAAGCGCGATGACCGCCGTCTTGCTCTCGCGGAACTCGGCCCAGAAGCGGGCTACGGGGGAAGCGTCCGTCATCGCGCGCCCCCTTTCCGCAGCCGCGGATCGAGCCCGACATAGGCGAGGTCGACGAGGAAATTGATGGTGATGAAGACGAAAGCGACGAGCATCAGGTAGGCGACCATCACCGGCCGGTCGAGCGACTGGATGGAATCGATGATCAATTTGCCGATGCCCGGCCAGGAGAAGATCGTCTCGGTGACCACCGCGAAAGCCAGCGTCGAGGCGAATTCGAGGCCGAAGACGGTGACCAGCGGGATCGCGATGAGCCTGAGCACATGCCGGCGCAGCACGGTCCATTCGGAGAGGCCGGCGGCGCGGGCGAATTTCACGGTGTCCGACAGCATGGTCTCGCGCGTGCCGGCGCGGGCAAGGCGCGTCATCAGGGCGAGCTTGAAGAAGGCAAGGTTCAGCGCGGGCAGCAGAAGATGGCTCAGGCCGTTCAGCGTGAGGAAGCTCCACGCGACGCCGAAGATCGAGACCGTCTCGCCGCGCCCACCGGCCGGGAGCCATTGCAATTCGACGGCGAAAGCCATGATCAGCACGAGGCCGATCCAGAAGGTCGGCACGGAGAAGCCGAGGATCGAGACCGTCATGATCAATTTCGAGGCCATGCTGTCCGGCCGGTAGCCGGCATAGATTCCAGCGGGAATGCCGATCAGCGCCGCGCCACAGACAGCCAGCAACGTCAGTTCCAGCGTCGCCGGCAGCCGCGACAGGATCAGGTCCATCACCGGCATGCCGAAGACGAAGGAGCGGCCGAAATCGCCATGGAGCACCCGGCCAAGGAAGGTCAGGTACTGCTCCCAGAGCGGCCGGTCGAGCCCGTATTGGGCGATGGTCTGGAGGCGCAGTTCCTGGCTGACATCGGGGCCGATCAGCACGTCGATCGGGTTGCCGATGGCATAGACGCCGACGAAGACCAGCACCGACATGACGAGCATGACGACGAGCGCCTGCGCCAGCCGGACGGCGATGTGGCCTAGCATCGGTGAAGCTTCCGGCGCGGCCTCACGGCCAGTTCTCCACCATCACGGCCCGCGTCTCCTCGACGCCGACCTGCCAGAGCCTGAGCATCTCCTCGTCGGGGCGCTGGTAGAGGCCGTGGAAATTGCCGTCGCCGAGGATTTCGCGGCGCTTGGCCGGGCTCGCGGCCTGGTATTCGGCAGCATTGAAGGGCGGCTTCAGCGTCTCCGGCATGGCGACGCCGGCGAGCCGGGTCCAGGGAAAATTCTCCATCCAGGAGGCGTGCGAGGCCGCCGGATCGACCGCCTGGACCGCCGCCTGGAATTGCGGCGCCGCCCACCAATTATGCAGGCGGATGCTGGCATCGGGATGCGCATCCAGCCATTCGGTCGCGAAGTTGAGGGCCGGTGAATTGCCGCCATGGCCGTTAACGAGGACGATGCGGCGAAAGCCCGAGCGATAGAAGCCGTCGAAGATGTCGCCGAGCAGGGCTGCATAAGTGCTGAGCTTCAGCGAGATGCTTCCGGGGAAATTCAGGAAGCCCGGCGTCAGGCCATAGGCCAGGACCGGGAAGACGGGAATGCCAAGCGGCTCGGCCGCCTCCTGCGCCACGCGTTCCGAGAGGATCACGTCGGTCGCGAGGCTCAGGTAAGCGTGCTGCTCGACGCTGCCGAGCGGCAGGACACAGCGATCGTCCCGCTTCGCCTGGGCCTCGATCTGCATCCAGTTCAAGTCGGCGACACGCACGGCGCGATCCTTGCTTAGCTTCCGCAAGCGGTAGACAATCCGGGCAGGCGGCGCGGACCACCCGTCAGGGCCATCCTTGACTCTGGCCTCTGGTAGCGTCAAGTTCCATTTGGAACTAAATCGGCCGAGAGATATTCCCGATGCGACGCGCGCCGACCTCTCCTTCCCGCGCCGATCCGGAGCGCGAGGCCGCGTTGGCCGAACTCGATCCGCTGACCGTGACCAAGCTCTGGGACAATCCCTGCTGGCTGTCCTTCCGGCTGAACTTCGTCGCCTTCCGCTTCAACGACCCGGTCTATCGCTGGATCGAGACGCGCTACGGCCTCGTCCGGCCGGAATTCGTCGCGCTCTATGCGGTCGGACTGAAGGAGGGCGTCGCGGCCAAGAACATCGTCGCCTCCTCCGGCCTGCCGAAGAACACGCTGTCGCGCGCGGTGCAGAAGCTGCTGCAGCGGCGTTTGCTCAAGCGCGAGACCGATCCGGCCGACCTGCGCAGCTATGTGCTCCATCTCACGCCGGCCGGCCGCAAGATCTTCGACGAGACCATGGTGCCGATGGTCGAGCACCAGACGACGATGCTCGCCGGCCTCAGCGCGGACGAGCAGCAGCAGCTCTGCGCGCTGATGGACAAGCTCGTCTTCGCCTCGCCGGCATGGCCTCAGGAACTCCAGTCATAATCATAGAAAACCAGGGGATACCGTCATGACAATCGTGAAGAGCTTCCGCCTTGCCGCCTTCGCCGCCCTGCTCGGCGCCACCTTCTCGACCGGCGCCCTGGCGCAGACGCTGACCATCGGCGTCCGCGCCGGGCCGGAATCGATAGACCCGCATTTCACCGCGACCGGCACCCATGCCGAGGCGCTGAAGCATGTCTTCGACACGCTGACCTGGTCCGGCGACAAACTGCAGATCGAGCCGCGCCTGGCGCTGAGCTGGAAGACGCTGGAACCGACCGTCTGGGAGTTCAAGCTGCGTCCCGGCGTCAAATTCCATGACGGGTCGGACTTTACCGCCGAGGACGTCAAGTTCTCGATCGAGCGCATCCCGGTCGTCGCCGGGCCGAACCCGACGACGATCTATGTCCGGCGCGTCAAGGAGGTGAAGATCGTCGATCCGCTGACGGTGCATATCGTCACCGACGGGCCGGCGCCGAACCTGCCGAACGATTTCATCCGCTTGTTCATCGTCTCGCACAAGGCTGCCGCCGGCCTGACCAAGGACAGCGCCAACGAGGCCTTCAACTCCGGCAAGGCGGCTGTCGGCACCGGGCCCTACAAGTTCGTCTCCTGGACGCCCAAGGACCAGATGGTTCTCGACCGCTTCGACGGCTACTGGGGCGCGAAGGAGCATTGGGCCAAGGTCGTCCGCAAGGAGCTGCCGAACGACGCCGCCCGCGTCGCCCAGCTCAAGGCCGGCCAAGTCGACATCATCGTGCGCGCACCGGCCTCCGACGTGCCGACGCTGAAGCGCGATCCCAAGCTCACCGTCGCGACGATCGAGAGCGTCTACCTCTTCAACATGGAGCTCGACATGCGGGACAAGACCCCGCAGGTCACCGCCAAAGACGGCTCGGCCCTGCCGAAGAACCCGCTGCAGGATGTCCGGGTGCGCGAGGCGATCGACCTCGCCATCGACCGGCCCGCTCTGGCGGAGATCGCGATGGAAGGGCTCGGCACGCCGGCAAACCAGCTGGTGACGCCGACGATCGCGGGCTTCAACAAGAGCCTGCCGGCGCTCAAGCCGGACCTCGCCAAGGCGAAGAAGCTGATGGAGGAGGCCGGCTACCCGAACGGCTTCAAGGTCGGCTTCTCCTTCACCAATGACCGCCTGCCCGGCGACCGGCAGGTCGGCACCTCGATCGCGCAGATGCTGGCGCGCATCGGCATCGAGGTGAACGCCAATGCCCAGCCGGGTGCGGTGTTCTTCCCGGCGCGCCTGCGCGGCGATTTCTCGCTGTCCATGTCCGGCTGGGGCACGCTGACGGGCGAGGCGAACTACACGCTCTCCTCCGTGGTCCATTCCAACGACCCGGCCAAGAAGCTCGGGGCCTTCAACGTGCTCGGCTACAAGAATGCCGAGGTCGACAAGCTGATCGAGGACGCAGCCGTCGAGATGGACGAGGCCAAGCGCAACGCGATGCTGTCCGATGCCGCCGCGATCGTCGCGAAGGACCGGCCGCGCCTGCCGATCGCCGCCGTCGGCTCGGCCTGGGCGATGCAGAAGGACAAGGTGACGATCAGCCCGCGCGTCGACGAGGACACGCTGGCGATGGACATCAAGCCCGCCAAGAAGTAACGGGGCCGCCTTCGACGCCATGGCCGGCACCTGTCGGCCATGGCGCAGTACGTTTCAAAGACCCGACAGGATACCGACATGACCCTCGCGCTTGCCATCCATGGCGGCTGCGGCACCTTGCCGAAGGCCGAGATGACGGAGGCCGAATGGGCCCAGGCCCGGTCCGACCTCGCCAGCGCCTTGCGGGCCGGCTGGGCGATCCTGAGCAAGGGCGGCGCGTCGGTCGATGCCGTCGAGGCGGCCGTGCGGGTGATGGAGGATTCCCCGCATTTCAACGCCGGCCACGGCTCCGCCTTCAACACCGAGGGCGAGCATGAACTCGATGCCTCGATCATGGACGGGGCGACGCTGGCTGCCGGCGCGATCTGCGGCGCCAAGCGCATCCGCAACCCGATCGTCGCCGCCAAGGCCCTGATGCTGCGCGGCGACCCGCTGCTGCTCGCCGGCCCTGCCGCCGATGATTTCGCCGAGCATGAAGGCGTCGATACCGTCGAGAACGCGCATTTCTCGACCGAGCGGCGCCGCAAGAACCTCGCCTCGATGAAGCTGCGCGAGATCGTCGGCACTGCCGCCGAGGCGAGCGAGGCCGAGAAGCACGGCACTGTCGGCGCCGTCGCCTGCGATGCACAGGGCCATCTCGCGGCGGCGACCTCGACCGGCGGCTATACCAACAAGCCGGTCGGCCGCGTCGGCGATTCCCCGATCATCGGCGCCGGCACCTATGCCCGCGACGGGCGCTGCGCCGTCTCCGGCACCGGCAAGGGCGAATATTTCATCCGCTACTGCGTCGGCCACGAGATCGCATCGCTGATCGCCTATAAGGGCCTCTCGCTGGAGGCGGCGACGGACGCCGTCCTGGCGGAGCTTTCCGAGCACAAGATCGGCGCCGGGCTCGTCGCCGTCGGGGCCGATGGCGGGATCGTCGCGCCCTACAACACCGAGGGCATGTACCGCGGCTGGGTGACGGCTGACGGCCTGATCCATGTCGCTACGCATGACCATGTCGAACTGGCGGGGCAGGCGTGAGCGAGCCCATCCTGATCTGGGGCGCAGGCGCCATCGGCGGCACGCTTGGGGCCTATTGGGCGCGGGCCGGTATCCCGGTTCTGCTCGTCGATATCGTCGCCGAGCATGTCGAGGCCTGCCGGACCAAAGGGCTCGCCATCGCCGGACCGGTCGAGGAGTTCACGCAGATCGTCCCGGCCGCGACGCCGGCTGAGCTGACCGGCCGCTACAGCCGCATCGTGCTCGCCGTGAAGGCCGGCGCGACGGAGGCCGCGCTCGCGGCGCTTCAACCGCATCTGGCCGAGAATGGCTTCGTGCTCTCCGCCCAGAACGGCCTGAACGAAATCGCCATCGCCAGGGCTGTCGGCGAGCGGCGCACCATGGGCTGCTTCGTCAATTTCGGTGCCGACTGGCTCGGGCCGGGCGAGATTCTCTACGGCAATCGCGGCGCGACCGTCGTCGGCGAGATCGACGGGTCGATGAGCGAACGCGTCGTCGAGATACATCGCCTTATGCAGTTGTTCGAGCCGGACGCGATCCTGACCGACAACATCTTCGGCTATCTCTGGGGCAAGCTCGCCTATGGCGCGATGCTGTTCGGGACGGCGCTGACCGACGATTCGATGTCGGCGAATTTTTCGGACCCGGACCGGCTGCCGGTCTGGCTCGCGCTCGGGCGCGAGGTCGGCGCGGTCGCGGCCAAGCGCGGCGTCATCTCGCTCGGCTTCGGCGATTTCGACCCGATGGTGTTCGCGCCCGGAAGGCCGGAAGGCCCGCAGATCGAGACGATCAACTGGCTCGCCCATTACACCGCGCAGACGGCCAAGACCCATTCCGGCATCTGGCGCGATCTCGCCGTACGCAAGCGCAAGACCGAGGTCACTCCGCAGATCGGCGTCATCGCCACGCTCGGCCGCGAGGTCGGCATCGCGACGCCCGCGATCGAAACCTTGGTCTCGCTGATCCACGATATCGAGGACGGCCGCCGCCCGATGGCCTTCGAGACGCTCAAGGTATTGATCGACCGATGCAGATCCGCTTCGACGGCCGCGTAGCCCTCGTCACCGGCGCAGCCCAGGGCATCGGGCGCGCGATTGCCGCCGCCCTGGGCGAGGCCGGCGCGCGCGTCCATCTCGCCGATATCGATGCTGCGGGGGTGCAGGCCGCCGCCAGAGAGATCGGCGCGACCGGCCATGCCGTCGATCTCGGCTCGCCCGAGGCTGCACAGGCGCTGGTGCGCGAGATCGTGGCGGCCGATGGCCGGCTCGACCTTCTCATCCATGCGGCCGGCGGGGTGCGCGGACAGGTCGGCCGGGCGATCGAGGCGATTTCCGAGGGGGATTGGCGGGTGATCTTCGCCGCCAATGTCGATGCCGCCTTTTTCTTGGCGCAGGCGGCGGCGCCCGCGATGAAACAGGCCGGCTATGGGCGGATCGTGACGATCTCGTCGGGTGCGGGGTTGAGGCCAAGTCTCACCGGCATCCAGGCCTATGCCAGCGCCAAGCATGCGCTGGTCGGATTGACGAAGCAGCTCGCCTGGGAATTCGGACCGCACGGCATCACGGTGAATTCGGTGGCGCCGGGCTTCGTGCGCTCCAATCCCGCGAGCGAGCGGCAATGGCAGAGCTATGGGCCGGAGGGGCAGAAGCGCCTCGTCGAGAGCATCCATACCCGCCGGCTCGGCACGCCCGAGGATATCGCCAACGCCACGCTGTTCTTCCTGAGCGAGCAGGCCGGCTGGATCAGCGGGCAGGTGCTCTCGGTGGATGGCGGGCGGTCGTAGGGGCTGCTGGAGCGCGCCGTCATGCTCGGGCTTGACCCGAGCATCTCGTCCCGAAGGAGGCTCCAGCGCCTTGTTCTGCGTGTGATTCTCGGGTCAAGCCCGAGAATGACGCCACCCTTATCTCACCCGCAATTCGCCTGATCGGCCGGCATCTCGGCGCCGACCATCCAGTTCGTGCCGAAGCGGTCGATCAGCATGCCGAAGCGCGGCGACCAGAAGGTTTCGCCGATCGGCATGGTGATCTTGGCGCCGCCCTCGGACAGGCCGGCGAAGATGCGGTCGGCCTCCTCCGGCGTCGCCACGCCAACGCTGACCGAGACCGAGCGCATCGGGCCGTCGCTGTTGTTGGGCGGGGCGTCGGAGGCCATTAGCAGCTGGCCCTCGATCTCCAGGCAGGCATGCAGGATCTTGTCGCGCCATTCCGCGGGGACATGCTCCTCCGCCGGCGTGCCCGTGTGCTCCATCATGGCCTGGATCTTGCCGCCCAGGACCTTCTCGTAATGGGTGAAGGCCTCGCGGCAATTGCCTTCGAAGATAAGATAGGTCGACAGTTTCATCGCGTTCTCTCCTCGGTTCAGCGGGAAGCGCTCAGCGCTTGCGGTGGTAATCGGCAGCCATGAACTCGCTCCACTGGCCATCCGGCCCAAGCGCGCGCGAGGTCAGGGTGCGGTGGTCCGGCGACAGGAAGGTGATGATGTCCTGATACTTCGTCATCGCGCCGTCGCCCGTCATGCTCGGCCCCTCGGTGTCGAGGACCAGCGACTTGCCGTCGGCCGAAAGTGCACCGTCATAGGTCCACATCATCGTCATCATCGAAGCGACGAAGCTGCCGACGAAACGTCCCTTGGCCGGGTCGAAGCCGAGCGTCATCAGGCTGGTGACCGGCTTGCCTTCGGGGGAATCGCCCTGCCCTTCGCCGAGGGTCCAGAGCCCGCCGAGCGAGCGCACGCTCTCCGTGCCCTTCGAGGTCGAGCTCGGCTGGTCCGGCCCCATCGAGCAGTTCATCTCGGCGGTCCAGTCACCGATCAGCTGGTGGAGCCACTCATGCTCCTTCTGCGGTTCGCCCATCATGGTTTCTCTCCTCCGGTTTCGTTCTCTGGGTGATCGGGTTATGCGCCGCCTCAGGCGGTGCGCTCGGCCGCGGCCTTCATGGCCTTCAGTCCGGCCTCGAAATCGCCACCGACCATGCGGTCCATGTCCATGAAGACATGGATGATCTTACCGATGAACGGGGTCGGGCCGGTCATGATCCAGGTCACGTTCGTCTGCTGGCCCTGCGGCGTCAGCGCGAAGACAACGTCGTTATGCGCCTCGAAGGGCTTCAGGAAATCGAGCTTGAGCCCGAGCTTACCCGGCACTTGGGCCTCGGTGATGCGCATGCTGCCCTCGCCGACATTCTTGTCGCCGGCCCAGGCAAAGGTCGCGCCGACGCCGGTCTCCGGCCCGCCGAAGATGCGCTTCATCGCCGGGTCCTTCTTCTCCCAGGGCGACCAGGCGTTCCAGGCCCGGAAATCGGCGATCAGCGGATAGATGCGATCCGGCGCGGCATTGATCGCGATGGAGCGGGTGACCTGGAAGGTATCGGGCTTGCGGGCGGCCAGGATCAGCACGACGACGATGCCGGTCGCGACGATACCGAGCAGGCTGAGAAGAATGGTCTTGAGCATGACGAGCACCTGAAATTGAGCGGAAGGAATGGTTTTGGCGTCAAACGCCGGAGCTATCGGGCGGTTTCGCCTTGATCTCGCGGAGCATCTCGTCCAGCCGCCCCAGGCTTTGGTCCCAGAAACGGCTGTAATGCTCCAGCCATTCCGAGACGTCCTGCAGCGGGCCGGGGTCGAGCCGGCAAGGTCGCCACTGGGCTTCCTTCCCCCGCGTGATCAGCCCGGCGCGCTCCAGCACCTTCAGGTGCTTGGAGACCGCCGGCAGGCTCATCGCGAAGGGCTCGGCCAGTTCCTTCACCGAACTCTCGCCTTGCGACAGCCGGGCCAGGATGGCGCGGCGCGTCGGGTCGGCGAGGGCTGCGAAGGTCAGGCTGAGCGGGTCCGTCGACATCGTATGAAACCGATCAGTTAATTAACTAGTCGGTTTACTAATCGCATTCCTCCTGCCTGTCAACCGGGTTCGGCCGCAAGCTGGCGCGAGCCACCGCCGGTTGTTGTCAGGAGCGCGGACACGCGGCTAGAACCGGAGAGAGAACGAGGAGGGTTCATGAGCTTCGAGACCGCAGCGACACCGGAAGCCGCCGTGGACCGGCTCGAACGGCTCTATGACGAGGCGCGTTCGGCCCTGCGCGGCGACCTGCAGCGCTTCTTCGATACCGGCGAGGCGCCGACGCCCGATGACCGGGAGCGCTATCGCTACCCGATGCTGCGGGTGACCTACGAGCCATCGAAGCTGCCGGCGGCGACGCGGCGAGGCTATGCGAAGTTCGCGGTGCCCGGCATCTATTCGACCACGGTGACGCAGCCGGCCGAGTTCCGCGCCTATCTGCTCGACCAGCTCAAGCCGCTCGTCGCCGAATATGGCGCGACGATCGAGACCGGCGTCAGCACGCAGGAAATCCCCTACCCTTACGCGCTTGAAGGCGGCGACGAACTGGGCCGCGGCAAGATCACCGCGGCGGAACTGGCGCGCTATTTCCCGACGCCGCTGCTCGCGCTGGTCGGCGACGAGATCGCCGACGGCACCTATGAATTGATCGAGGGCGAGCCGCGTCCGCTCTCGCTGTTCGACGCGGTGCGGGTCGACTATTCGCTACGCCGGCTGGTGCATTACACCGGCACCGACTGGCGGGCGGTGCAGCCCTGGGTGCTGCTGACCAACTATCACCGCTATGTCGACCAGTTCGTCCGGCTCGGCCTCGCCGAGATCGAAGCCGGCACGGCCGAGGCGCTGATCGCGCCGGGCGGCATCCGCATCGACAAGGACGGCATCGACGTCTCGGCCGCCGAGCGGGTGATGTCGGCGCCCTGGCACCGCTTCCAGATGCCGGCCTACCACCTGATCCGGACCGGCGGCGAGGGCGTGACCCTGGTCAATATCGGCGTCGGCCCCTCCAACGCGAAGAACATCACCGACCATCTCGCCGTGCTCCGGCCGAATTGCTGGCTGATGGTCGGCCATTGCGGCGGCCTGCGCCAGACCCAGATCATCGGCGACTACGTGCTGGCCCATGCCTATCTCCGGCAGGACCGCATCCTCGACGATCTCGTGCCGCCGGATATCCCGATTCCCGCGCTGGCGGAGGTGCAGGTCGCGCTCCAGCAGGCGGCGGCCGACATCACCGGCGAGAAGGGCGACCGGCTGAAGCAGCGCCTGCGCACCGGCACGGTCGTGACTCAGGACGATCGCAACTGGGAATTGCAATGGACCAAGGAGCGGCGGCGCATCAACCTGTCGCGCGCCATCGCGGTCGACATGGAATCCGGCACGATCGCGGCGCAGGGCTACCGGCTGCGCGTGCCCTACGGCACCTTGCTCTGCGTCTCCGACAAGCCCCTGCATGGCGAGATCAAGCTGCCGGGCGCGGCGAACGCCTTCTATGAGCGCGCCGTCGGCGAGCACTTACGCATCGGGCTCGATGCGCTGGAGAAGCTGAAGGAAGCCGGCGCGACGATCCATTCGCGCAAGCTCCGGAGTTTTGACGAGCCGCCGTTCCGGTAAATCAGGGCACGTCATGCTCGGGCTTGACCCGAGCATCTCAGGACGAGAAGGCGCTTTATCCGGCATGAGATTCTCGGGTCGAAGCTATGCTTCGCCCGAGAATGACGGCTAAGGGCTCGCCTCAGCCGAAGACGCCGTAGGCCAAGAGCCCCGCGATCACCCAGAGCGCGATATTGCCCCAGCGGTTGCGCCGGGCTTCGGCGCGGCCGATCGCCTCGACGCTGCGCTCGTCCAGCGAGAAGCCGTGGCGCGAGGCGTCCTCGAGCTGGCCGAGCACGCGCTCGGCGCGGACCACCGTATCCGGCAGCGCCGCGAGCGAACCGAGCAGGGAGCGGGCGCCACGCCCGGCCTCCTCCAGACGGCCTACGGGACCGAGATTATGGGTGATCCAGCTGCGCACCACCGGATCGGCCGTGCCCCACATGTCGAGATGCGGATCGAGCGAGCGGGCGACGCCCTCGACCACCACCATGGTCTTCTGGAGCATGACGAGTTCGGTCCGGGTCGCCATGTCGAACATGCCGGTGATCTCGAAGAGCAGGGTCAGGACCTTGGCCATCGAGATCTGGTCGGCGCGCTTGTCGTGGATCGGCTCGCCGACCGCGCGGATCGCCTGGGCGAAATCCGCGACGTCGTGATGGGCCGGGACATAGCCGGCCTCGAAATGCACCTGCGCGACACGGGCGTAGTCGCGGGTGATGAAACCGAGCAGGATCTCGGCGAGGAAGCGCCGCTCCTTCAGGCCGAGCCGGCCCATGATGCCGCCATCGACCGCGACGAGCCGGCCCTCCGCATCGACGAAAAGATTTCCGGGATGCATGTCGGCATGGAAGAAGCCGTCGCGGATCGCATGCTTCAGGAAGGACTGGATGATGTTGCGGGCCAGTTCCGGCAGATCGTGCCCGGCGGCGCGCAGGCCCTCGATGTCCGAGAGACGCACACCGTCGATCCATTCATCGACCAGCATCTCGCGGGCGGTGAGCTGCCAATCCGGTTCCGGCACGCGGAAATCGGCGTCGCCCTTGGTATTCTCCGCGAATTCGGAGAGGGCGGCCGCCTCCAGCCGCAGGTCCATCTCCATCGCGACCGAGCGGGCAAGGGTCTCGACCACGCCGGTGAAGCGCAGGCGCCGCGCCTCGGCGGAGCGCGCCTCGGCCGTCTCGGCGCCGAAACGCATCGCGGCGAGATCGCGGTTGAAGCGGTCGCGGATGCCCGGACGCAGGATCTTCACCGCGACCTCGCGGCCATCCTTCAGCCGGGCGCGATGGACCTGGGCGATCGAGGCCGCGGCAACCGGTTCGCTGAATTCCGGGAACAGCGTCTCCAGCTTCACGCCATGGGCGGCCTCGACGATGGAGCGAGCCTCGGCCATCGGGAAGGCCGGCATCCGGTCCTGCAAGGCGGAGAGATCCTGCGCGATCTTCATGCCGACGACATCGGGCCGCGTCGCGAGGAACTGGCCGAACTTGACGTAGGAGGGGCCGAGCCGGGTCAGCGCCGCCGCGAGCCGCGTCGCGGAGGAGCCCGCGCCGCGGCGCTCGATCAGGCGGCCGACGCGGATCAGCCCGCGCGCCAGCGGCGGCAGCACGGAGGGGTCGACCAGCGCCAGCGCTCCCTCGCGCGCCAGCACGAAGCCGACGCGCGCGCCGCGCAGCATGTGGAAGAAGGAGGAGATCATGCGGGTCCAGCCGTCATGCTCGGGCTTGACCCGAGCATCTCAGGAAGGGAGCCTTTTCCGGCACGAGATGCCCGGGTCAAGCCCGGGCATGACGCAAGACAGCCCATCACAGCTTCCAGCCGGAATGCAGCGCCACGACGCCGCCGGTCATCGGCGTGAACTTCGCCCGGCGGAAGCCGGCATCCTCGATCATCCCCGCGAAGGCCTGCGGCTTCGGGAACTTGCGGATCGATTCGACGAGATACTGATAGGGCTCGGCCTCGCCGGTGACCATGCGGCCCATCGGCGGGATGACCTTGAAGGAATAGGTCTCGTAGATCTTGTCGAGCAAGGGCACGTCGACATGGCTGAATTCGAGGCAGAGGAAGCGCCCGCCGCGCTTCAGCACGCGATAGGCCTCGGCCAGCGCCTTGTCGATCTGCGGCACGTTCCGGATGCCGAAGGCGATGGTGTAGCAGTCGAAATGAGTGTCGGGTAGCCCGAGCTGCTCGGCATTGCCCTGGACGAAGCGGATGCGATCATCGTCCGGGAAACGCTTGTCGGCGCGCTCGCGCCCGACGCGCAGCATGTCGGCATTGATGTCGAGCACGGTGACATCGGTCTGCGGGCCGCCGGCCTCCAGCACCGAGAAGGCGACATCACCCGTGCCGCCGGCCACGTCGAGATGGTGGAAGGGCCGGTCCCTGGCCGGGTTGATCGCGGTCAAGAGCGCGCTCTTCCAGGCCCGGTGCAGGCCGCCCGACATCAGGTCGTTCATCAGGTCGTAGCGGTTGGCGACCTTGTGGAAGACGTCGTCGACCTTCGCCTGCTTCTCGGCGAGCTTCACCGTCTCGAAGCCGAAATGGGTGGTGTCGGAAGCTGCTGTCACGGTCCGGCCGGCCTTGTGCAAATCTGTCTTGTATTCGCCTGAGCCGATCAATAGCCAAAGGCGGCGGGCTTGTCGCGGGCCCTCTCGACGCAGGCTTTATTTGAGGTCGCTGACATGCCTGAGCTACCCGAGGTCGAAACCGTCCGGCGCGGGCTGGAGCCCGCCATGTTGGGCGAACGCTTCGCGCGCATCGAGCAGCGCCGGCCGGACCTGCGCTTTCCCCTGCCGGAACGCTTCACCGAGCGCCTGACCGGGCGGCGGATCGAGGCCCTGTCGCGGCGGGCGAAATACCTGATCGCCGATCTCGACGACGGCGCGGCGCTCGTGATGCATCTGGGCATGAGCGGACGCTTCATCGTCGAGGCGCCCGGCACGCCGCCGACCGAGCCCGGCTCCTATTATAATGAGATCGGCCGGCACCTGATCCACGACCATGTCGTGTTCGAGATGGGGACCGGCGCACGCGTCACTTATAATGACGTGCGCCGCTTCGGCTTCATGGACCTCGTGCCGCGCGCCGAACTGGCGACCTCGAAGCATTTCTCAGGGATGGGCATCGAGCCGCTCGGCAACGAATTGTCGGGCGAAACGCTGGCGAGGCTGTTCGCGGGGAAGTTCGCGCCCCTGAAGGCCGCATTGCTCGACCAGCGGCTCGTGGCGGGCTTGGGCAATATCTATGTCTGCGAGGCTTTGTTCCGGGCCGGCCTCCACCCGGAAGCGGAGGCCGGGACGATCGCGACGCCGACCGGCCGGCCGCGCGAGAAGGCCCACGAACTCGCCCGCATCATCCGCGAGGTGCTGGAGGAGGCGGTCGCGGCCGGCGGCTCGACGCTGCGCGACTTCGCCCATGCCGACGGCTCGCTCGGCTATTTCCAGCACCGGTTCAAGGTCTATGACCGCGAGGGCGAGACCTGCGTCACGCCGGGTTGTGGTCAGTTGGTGAAGCGGCTGGTGCAGTCGGGGCGCTCGACGTTTTATTGCGAGAGTTGTCAGCCGGCGAAACGGCGCTAGCGACGCGGCTGCTCGGGGAACTCGAGCTTCGAGACGTCGTAACCGAGTGCTGCAGCTCGCGCGACCAGCTGCTTGCGCTGAGGGATATTGATCTGCGGATCGCGCGTGAAAATGTAGAGATCGCGCAACGTCGGATCGGCCGAGATGAACCAGCTGTAGTCGTCGGCGCGGTCCAACACCCAGTAGTCGCGCTGTACGGGCACGAAGCCATAAAGTTTGTAATCCACACGCAGCTTGGCGTTGAAGCCGGGGTCAAGGATCGTGCCCGGTCCGCCCACCGTCTTGAGTTCGCCCTGCGGCGTGCCCATGCGGCAGGAATCGAGCACCTGGATGCCGCCCTTGCGGTCCGGCTCGTATTCGGTCGCGCCGGCCACGCAGCCATCCGTGATCGTCATGGGGCGGCGCGCGATCTCTCGCCAGGTTCCGGTATAGAAGCGCGCGGCGTCGATCCGCTTGCGCGGTTCAGGCGCCTTGTCCGTACGCGTGAGCGTGGTTTCGGCGCAGCCGGCGAGCAGGGTGGCCGCCGTCGCGGCGAGCAGGATCGATTTCATGTCGGCCTCCCTTGGACCAGCGGCCGATCTGGCGGCGCTTCCAGAAGAATACGCGCGGGGCCATCCGCCGGATCCCTGCGCTATCTTGCACATGAGTATCTTTGCCCATTTCCCATTGACGCTACTGCCCGTGGACTTGGCCTGCTTCCGCCCGCTAAAGCTGGCAGCACAGGAGCATCCGGGAGGCCGCCATGGCTTATGAGACCATTCTCGTCGAGACGAAGGGCAAGGTCGGGCTGATCACGCTCAACCGCCCGCAAGCGCTGAACGCGCTGAACGGCCAGCTCATCGGCGAGATCAACCAGGCACTCGACGGCTTCGAGAAGGATGACGGCATCGGCTGCGTCGTCCTCACCGGCTCGGAGAAGGCCTTCGCCGCCGGCGCCGACATCAAGGAGATGCAGAGCCGCACCTTCCCCGGCACCTATCTCGACGACAAGTTCGCGGACTGGGACCGGATCGGCCAGCGCCGCAAGCCGATCGTCGCGGCGGTCGCCGGCTTCGCGCTCGGCGGCGGCTGCGAGCTCGCCATGATGTGCGACTTCATCATCGCCGCCGACAACGCCAAGTTCGGCCAGCCCGAGATCAATCTCGGCGTCATCCCCGGTGCCGGCGGCACGCAGCGCCTGACCAAGGCGGTCGGCAAGGCCAAGGCGATGGACCTGATCCTGACCGGCCGGATGATGAATGCCGAGGAAGCCGAGCGCTCCGGCCTCGTCGCCCGCGTCGTGCCGCTCGCGGACCTGCTCACCGAGACGCTGAAGGCGGCCGAGCAGATCGCGGCGAAGTCGCTGCCCTCCGTGCTGATGGCGAAGGAATCGGTCGAGCGCGCCTTCGAGGTGACGCTGCAGGAAGGCCTGCGCTTCGAGCGCCGCGTCTTCTCCTCGCTCTTCGCGACGCTCGACCAGAAGGAGGGCATGTCCGCCTTCGCCGAGAAGCGGAAGCCCGACTTCAAGAACGCCTGAGCCTCGCCGTCGTGGTTTTCCGTCATTCTCGGGCTTGACCCGAGAATCTCATCACGAGAAGGCACTGGTTTACGAGATGGTCGGGTCAAGCCCGACCATGACGCCCTGAGCAGGATCCGCATCATGACCGCCAGCAGCCCCGCCCTCCCGACCTATGCCGATGTCGAGGCCGCGGCCATCAGGCTGAAGGGCATCGCCCATCACACGCCGGCGATGAGCTCGGCCACCGCCAACCGGCGCACGCAAGCCAGCCTCGTCTTCAAGCCCGAGAACCTGCAGCGCATGGGCGCCTTCAAGTTCCGCGGCGGCTATAACGCGATCGCTTCGCTCAGCCCTGAGCAGAAGAAGGCCGGCGTCGTCACCTATTCCTCCGGCAACCATGCCCAGGCCATCGCCTATGCCGGCCAGCTGCTCGGCGTGCCGACCACGATCATCATGCCGAACGATGCCCCGGCCGCGAAGGTCGCGGCGACCGAGGGCTATGGCGGGCAGGTCATCCGCTATGACCGCTATACCGAGAACCGGCTCGAGATCGGCAACCGCCTCTCGGCCGAGCGCGGGCTGACGATCATTCCCCCTTACGACCATCCTGACGTCATCGCCGGGCAGGGCACGGCGACCAAGGAGCTGATCGAGGATGCCGGCCCGCTCGACATCCTGCTCGTGCCGCTCGGCGGCGGCGGGTTGCTCGCCGGCGCGGCGCTTGTCGCCAAGGCGCTGAACCCGGGCTGCCGCGTCTTCGGCGTCGAGCCCGAGGCCGGCAATGACGGACAGCAATCCCTGCGCAAGGGCGAGATCGTCGCGATCGGCGTGCCCAAGACCATCGCCGACGGGGCGCAGACCGCCTTCCTCGGCGACCTGACTTTCCCGATCATCCAGCGCGAGGTCGAGGATATCGTCACCGTCAGCGACGACGCCCTCGTCGACGCGATGCGCTTCTTCGCCGAGCGGATGAAGCTCGTGGTCGAGCCGACCGGCTGCCTCGCGGCGGCGGCCGCCTTCACCAGCGCCGTGCCGGTCGCGGGCAAGCGCGTCGGCGTCATCCTCTCCGGCGGCAATGTCGATCTGGCGAGCTTCGCGCGCTTTATCGCGCCCTCCGCGTGAGATCGGCGACCTTCAGGCGATTCCGGCGTTGACGTAGCGCCGGCAAGCGACTATAGCCCCACCACTCGCGGCGGCCCGCGCAAGCTCGGCCGCCGCGCACGTTTTTCCAGCAAGGATGCGGCCAGCCCCGCCGGCAATGACGCCAGGCGCCCGGTCGCGATGAAGAGACGAGGACGTTTCGATGGCCAATACGACGTCGGCCAAGAAGGCTACGCGCAAGATCGCTCGCCGCACCGAGGTCAACAAGGCGCGCCGCTCGCGGATGCGCACCTTCCTGCGCAAGGTCGAGGAGGCGATCGCCTCCGGCGACAAGGCCAGCGCCGCCGAAGCCCTGAAGGCCGCCCAGCCGGAAATCATGCGCGCCGCGCAGAAGGGCGTGGTTCACAAGAACACCGCCTCGCGCAAGGTCTCGCGCCTGGCGCACCGGATCGGCACCCTGGCTTCCTGAGCCTGAATTCGCATCATTTCGATGACGGGAAAGCCCGGCCGAAAGGCCGGGCTTTTTCGTTGGCTTCATGGCCTCTGTGGCGCACTCGCCACAGGCTCCAACGGAACAAAACAAAGCTGCTTTCAAGCGATTTTCGCAAGCTTTCCACGGCCTTGCGGACTTGACTCTCGGGCGCCGTTCAGGGCGCGAAATCGCCCTCCGGAGCGGACTCTGCCGCTCATAAAAAGATGTGATTTTTCATCATCTTAGCAGGCAAAGGATTTTGGAAGACGGAATCGCGGCGACTCTGCGGCAGGCTTTTCGAGGCGCCGCAAAAAAAGATTCGGGGGCGCCTGGAAGGGGGGACATGAAGAAAATCTTAAGTTCCCCAACCAATTGCGGCAGACATCCCCAGCCGGCGCGACGCCCTGCGGACAGCGACTCTCGGAAGCCGGCTGACAGGGGTGTTGCAGCCCGTCGAGAGCGCCTTGTAAGGTCCCCCTCATCGCCGGGCGGACAGCAATGACCGCCGCGGGATTTCCAGAGATGATCAGCGTTTTGGCTCGCGACCATGGAGGTTGGAGGATGTGACCCTTTGTCTTTCTTGATCGAGATGAAGGGTGGCGTCGTCCCTCGGCGAGCCTTCCAAGCGTAATCAACAGAACCGGAACCGAACCCCGCCGCGGCGCGATGCGCCTGTCGGGACCGGAACCATTTTGACCAGACATAAGCACCGGGACGACGGTCAGGAAGCGGCCGCCGAACCCTTAGTGCGGACATTTTCAAAGAACGGGGCCATTGATGTTCGAGCGGCAGAATTTCGGGGACATGGTCGAGACGCCCGTGGTGGTGACGATCGCTGCTGAAGAGACTGCACCGGTTCACGTCGAGGAGGTTTCGATTCAGGACGCATGGGAGCGCGTGCGCCGTCGCCTGCGTGCGGAGCTCGGCGAAGACGTCTTCTCGAGCTGGTTCGGCCGGCTGGAGATCGCCGGCATCGTCGAGGGCGTGGCCTATCTCACCGTGCCGACCCGCTTCCTGAAGAGCTGGCTGGAGGCGCATTATACCGAGCGCCTGCGGGTGAACTGCATGGCCGAATTGCCGGCGCCGAACGGCGTGATGCTCTCGGTGCGCACCGTCTCGCGCGATCCCGCCGCCCAGCCGCAGATCGAGGCCCTGCGCAGCCGCCCCGCGACTGTCGCCGCCCCCGCTCCGGCCGAGGCTGGCCGCCAGGCCGTCGCCGGCAGCCCGCAGCCCTGCGAGAACGACCTCGTCGATGCCTGCGGCACCGCGCTCGACCGGCGCATGAACTTCCAGAGCTTCGTCGTCGGCAAGTCGAACCAGCTCGCCTTCGCGGCGGCCGAGCGCATCGCCGGTGCTCCGGCGGGCCAGAGCCCCTATAACCCGCTCTATCTCCATGCCGGCGTCGGCCTCGGCAAGACGCATCTGCTGCAGGCGATCGCCCAGGAAGCGCGCCGCCAGGGCAAGCGCGTCGCCTATTTCACCGCCGATCGCTTCATGTACGGCTTCGTCGCCGCGCTGAAGTCGCAGACGGCGCTCGCCTTCAAGGAGAAGCTGCGCGGCATCGACCTGCTCGTCGTCGACGACGTTCAGTTCATCCAGGGCAAGTCGATCCAGCAGGAATTCGGCCATACGATCAACGCGCTGCTCGATGCCGGCAAGCAGATCGTCGTCGCCGGCGACCGCCTCGCCGGGGAACTGGAAGCGCTCGACGAGCGCATCCGCTCGCGGCTCGGCGGCGGCCTGGTGGTCGAAGTGGGAGAACTCGACGAGACCTTGCGCGCCACGATCCTCTCCAGCCGACTGGACGCGCTGCAGACCGCCCATCCGAATTTCCAGGTCAGCCCCGATGTCGTCGCCTATGTCTCGCGCGTCGTCGCGACCAATGGCCGCGACCTCGACGGCGCCGCCAACCGCCTGCTCGCCCATGCGACGCTGTCCGGCCAGCTCGTGACGCTGGAGACGGCGGAAGCGGCGATCCGCGACCTCGTCCGGACGCGCGAGCCGCGCCGGGTCAAGATCGAGGACATCCAGAAGCTGGTCGCGACGCGCTACAATGTCAGCCGCGCCGACATCCTCTCGGAGCGCCGCACCGCAGCCGTGGTGAAGCCGCGCCAGATCGCGATGTACCTCTCGAAGGCGCTGACCCCGCGCTCGCTGCCCGAGATCGGCCGCCGCTTCGGCGGGCGCGACCACACGACCGTGCTGCACGCCGTGCGCAAGATCGAGAAGGCCATCAGCGAGGACCGCTCGCTGCATGACGAGGTCGATCTGCTGAAGCGCATGCTGCAGGAGTGAGGCCTGCGGGGATTCACCACCCCTGCCAAATGGTTGTGGTTGCCGGAGCGGGCAGGCCTTGCGCCCCCGCCCGGCGTCCGGCAATGTCGCTGGCCATTCATTCGGCCCGTGCGTTCGCGCGCGGGCGGCCAGCGCCAGAAGACTAGACAATCATGAAGGTCACGGTCGAACGTTCCACGCTGCTCAAGTCGCTTGGCCACGTGCATCGCGTGGTGGAGCGCCGCAATACGATCCCGATCCTGTCGAACCTGCTGCTCTCGGCCTCCGAAAACGGCCTGCGGCTGAAGGCGACCGATCTCGATATCGAGGTGGTGGAGACGATCCCCGCGGACGCGGCCGAGCCCGGCGCCACGACCGTTCCGGCCCATACCCTCTACGATATCGTCCGCAAATTGCCTGACGGCGCGCAGGTCTCGCTGGAGACGACCGGCGACAGCGGCCTCGTGCTGCGCTCCGGCCGTTCGCGCTTCCAGCTCCAGACCCTGCCGGAGAGCGATTTCCCGGATATCACTGCCGGCGAGATGGCGCATCGCTTCGTGCTGCCGGCCGGCGAACTGAAGCGCCTGATCGACAAGACCCAGTTCGCGATCTCCACCGAGGAGACGCGCTATTATCTCAACGGCATCTATCTCCACACGATCGATGTCGATGGCCGCCCGGTGCTGCGTGCGGTTGCGACCGATGGTCACCGCCTCGCGCGCGTCGATACCGCCGCCCCGCAGGGCTCGGTCGGCATGCCCGGCGTGATCGTGCCGCGCAAGGCCGTCTCCGAGATCCAGAAGCTGCTCGAAGACGGCGAGAGCGAGGTCGCAGTCGAGCTCTCCGGCTCGAAGATCCGCGTCGCCACGGCCAGCGTCGTGCTGACCTCGAAGCTGATCGACGGCACCTTCCCGGACTACCAGCGCGTCATCCCGAGCGGCAATGACAAGCGCCTGACCGTCGACAAGGGCGATTTCGCCGCGTCGGTCGACCGCGTCTCGACGATCTCGTCGGAGCGCGGCCGCGCGGTGAAGCTCTCCATGGCCGAGGGGCGCATGACGCTCTCCGTCACCAATCCGGATTCCGGTTCGGCGACCGAGGAGATCGAGGTCGATTACGAGGCGAGCCCGCTCGATATCGGCTTCAACGCCCGCTATCTCATGGATATCGCGGCCCAGCTCGACGGCGACACCGCCTTGCTGAAGCTCGCCGATCCCGGTTCGCCGACCGTGATCCAGGATCGCGAAGGCGCCTCCGCGCTCTATGTGCTGATGCCGATGCGCGTCTAGCAGCTGGCTCATGGCCGCCGTCGCGCGCCTGATCCTGCAGGATTTCCGTTCCTACGAGGCCCTCGATCTCCCGGTCGAGGGCCAAATCGTTGCGCTCGCAGGCGAGAACGGAGCCGGCAAGACCAATATTCTCGAAGCGCTCTCGCTGTTCACGCCGGGGCGGGGTCTACGCCGCGCCGAGATCACTGCGATGGCGCGGCAAGGCGGCGACGGCTCCTTCGCCGCCTCGATAACCCTTGATGATGAGGCGGGCCGGCTCGGCATCGGACTGGGACCACTCGATGCGGAGGGCCGCCGGCCGCGGCTGGCCCGGATCGACGGCGCCAATGTCGGCTCGGCGCTAGCCTTCAGCGACTATCTGCGCGTGGTCTGGCTGACGCCCGATCTCGACGGCCTGTTCCGAGGTGCGGCCGGCGACAGGCGCCGCTTCCTCGACCGGCTGGTGCTGGCGATCGATCCGAGCCACGCGACGCGCTCGAACGCGCTGGAGCGGGCGCTGCGCTCGCGCAATCGCATCCTTGAGGAAAGCCCCAATCAGGGGCAATGGCTTGATGCCGTCGAGCGCGAGGTCGCCGAACTCGGCGTCGCGGTTGCTGCTGCGCGGGCCGAGACCGTGGCGCGGCTCTCCGCCATCATCGCCGAGACGCGCGACGAGGCCTCGCCCTTCCCCTTCGCGGATATCGCGCTCTCCGGCGAGATCGACGCGCTCGTCGCCCGCCTGCCGGCCGTCGATGCCGAGGACGCCTATCGCGACCTGCTGCGCCAGAGCCGCCATCGCGACCGGGCGGCCGGGCGCACGCTCGCGGGACCGCAGGCCTCCGATCTCGAAGTCCGGCACGGGCCGAAGGATATTCCGGCCGGGCAGGGCTCGACTGGCGAGCAGAAGGCCTTGCTGATCGGGCTCGTGCTTGCCCATGCCAGGCTGGTCGCCGCGATGAGCGGCATCGCGCCGCTGGTCCTGCTCGACGAGATCGCCGCCCATCTCGATCCGCGTCGGCGGGCCGCGCTCTATGAGGGGCTGACGGGGCTCGGCTGCCAGGTCTGGATGACCGGCGCCGACGCCGCGCTGTTCGGCGACCTGCCGGCCGGGGCGCAGCGCTTTTCGGTCACGCCGGGACGGATCGATCCGCTCGATTGATCGGTCAGGCCACGGCTTGCGATGGGACGCCTGCCGACGTTCCTGCTAGTCTCGTGAGCAGTTTCGGAGGCTTTCCATGGACATTTCCAGCCTTGCCCTGTTCGCTGGCGTCTATTTCCTCGCCGTCGCCTCGCCCGGCCCGGCCATCGCGGCCCTGGTCGCGCGCTCGCTGTCCTCGGGCTTCCGGCGCTCTTTGCCCTTCCTTGCCGGCATCGTCGCGGGCGATCTCGTCTGGTTCACGCTCACCGCGCTGGGTTTGAGTGTGCTCATGCAGAGCTTCCACGGCATCTTCGTCGCGATCAAATATGCCGGCTGCGCCTATCTGCTCTATCTCGCCTACAAGGCTTGGACGGCCCCTGCCGAAGCGCCGAAGCCCTCCGCCGCCGCGCGCGGCGAGGGCGCCCGTCTGTTCCTCGGGGGCATCGCGCTGACGCTCGGCAACCCCAAGGTCATGGTCTTCTTCCTGTCGATCCTGCCGCTGGTCATCGATCTCAACGCGATGACGACGCTCGCCTTCGTCGAGGTCGCCGCCTTGATCGCCCCGATCATCACGGGAACGCTGATGGCCTATGCCTATGCCGCCGACCGGGCGCGGCGGCTCGTCGCCAGCCCGCGCGCGATGCGCTGGATCAACCGGACGACCGGCGGCGTGATGGCGGGCGCTGCTGCCGCGATCGCGACGCGGAGCTGAATGGCCTTGGCTTTGGCGGCGGGCCTGCTCGATCTCGGCTTCGCGCTGTTCCACGCCGCGTTTCGGCGTCTGTTCGGCTGGCCGGAACGGCTCGCGCCTTCCGGCAGCCTGAACACCGCGATCACGCAGACGCTCAACGCGATGCTGATCTTCGTCTTCCTGGCTTATGGCGCGGCCTTGATCTGGCTATCCGGGCAAGGCAGCGTGCATCCCGTGCTGCCGCTGGTGGGCGCCGCCTTCTGGGGCCTGCGGCTCACGCTGCAATTCATCTGGTTCGACCTCAAGCCCTGGCCCTCGAAGCTGATCACGGCGGTTTTCGCCCTAGCGGTCGTGATCCATTTGCTGGCCATCAAAATCTGAAGCTCGCCAACCTCCACGCGTCATCCCGGACGGAGCGAAGCGGAGATCCGGGATCCATCGTAGAGCACAGCGCCTTTCGATGGATCCCGGGGCAAGCCCGGGATGACGGTGTGGTTCCGCGCATGATCGACACAGCTTTGGAGGCCGAAAGGCTGGCCAAGCGTGCCCGGCTGCGGCACATCCCTTCTTCATGTCGCCATCCCGCGAATCAGACGCCCGCGCGATCCTCAAATCGGTGTGGGGCTACGATGATTTCCGCCCCGGCCAGTGGGAGGTGATCGCAGCCGCCCTTGCCGGCGAGGATGTCTTCGCGGTGATGCCGACCGGCTCCGGCAAGTCGATGTGCTACCAGCTCCCGGCACTGGTCGCAGGCGGGCTGACGCTGGTCGTCTCGCCGCTGATCGCGCTGATGCGCGATCAGGTCGGACAGCTCGTCCGGGCCGGCGTATCGGCCGCCTCGCTCAACTCGATGAATACGGAGGACGAGGCGGCGCAGGCCTGGGACAGGCTGAACTCCGGCGATCTTAGGCTGCTCTTCGTCTCGCCCGAGCGACTGGCCGGCGAGGGACTGGTTTCGCGCCTGAAACGACTCGGCGTGAACCGGCTCGCCATCGACGAGGCGCATTGCGTCTCGCAATGGGGGCATGATTTCCGCCCAGAGTACCGCCTGCTCGCCAAGACGCGCGAGGCTTTGGGCGGCGTGCCGGTGACGGCGCTGACCGCGACCGCCGACCGGCAGACCCAGGCCGATATCGCCCAGCAATTGTTTCCGCAGCCGCCGCACATGGTGGTGCATTCCTTCGACCGGCCGAACCTGAAGCTCGCCTTCGCGCCGAAGGAGCAGCCGCGCCGCCAGATCGACGATTTCCTGCGCCGGCACCGCAACGGCTCCGGCATCGTCTATTGCTCCTCGCGCAGCAAGACCGAGCGCCTCGCCACGGCGCTCAGTGAGAAGGGCTGGAACGCCCTGCCCTATCATGCCGGGCTGGAGCAGACGCAGCGCAACCGCAACCAGGATATCTTCCTGCAGGAGGACGGCGTCGTCGTCTGCGCGACCATCGCCTTCGGCATGGGCATCAACAAGCCCGATGTCCGCTTCGTCGTCCATGCGGATATGCCGGGCTCGATCGAGGGCTATTACCAGGAGATCGGCCGCGCCGGTCGCGATGGCCTGCCGGCGGATACGCTGACGCTCTACGGCGTCGATGACATGTCGCTGAGGCGCCGCCAGATCGACGAGAAACAGATCGACGACGAGCGCCGACGCATCGAGCACAAGCGCCTCAACGCGATGATCGACCTCTGCGAGAACGCGCTCTGCCGGCGCAGCGCCTTGCTGGCCTATTTCGGCGAGGAGACGCCGCCCTGCCGGCATGGCAATGCGCCGTTCCGCTGCGATCTCTGCGGCGCGGAGGCGCCGGCCCTGCAGGACGCGACGCTCGACGCCCGCAAATTGCTCTCGGCGGTTATCCGTTCCGGCGAACGCTTCGGCGCCGGCCATCTCGCCGATATCCTGACGGGAACGACGACCGAGGTCGTCCGCCGCCAGAACCACGATGGCCTGAAGACCTTCGGCGTCGGCTCGGACAAGCCCAAGGCCGCCTGGATGGGGCTGACGCGCAAGCTCTTCGCCGCCGGTGCGCTCGCCGAGGCCAGCGTCGAGCATGGCGGCTTCTGCCTGACGCCGAAGGGCGAGGACATCCTGTTCGGCCGCGAAAGCATCGCGCTGCGGGCCGATCCCTTCACGGAGCGGCGCTCCCGCCGTTCTGAGCGCGATGCGGCGCGGGCCGACGGGCTCGACGAGGGCACGGCCGGCCTGTTCGAGCACCTGCGCAAGCTCAGGCTCCAGATCGCCCGCGAGGAGGGCGTCGCGGCCTATATCATCTTCACCGACCGGACATTGATCGCCATGGCCCGCGAACGGCCGCTCGGCCTCGACGAGATGCGGGCGATCGAGGGCGTCGGCGAGCGCAAGCTCGCGCAGTATGGCGAGGCCTTCGTCGAAGCGATCTCGGAGTTTCGAGGGTAGGCCCTCCGTCCGCTGCAGCCGTCATTCTCGGGCGGAGCGAAGCGCAGACCCGAGAATCTCTTTCCGGAAAGGACTCTGGAGCCTCCATCGGCATGAGATGCTCGGGTCAAGCCCGTGCATGACGGCTTGGCCCTGGCGTCAACGAAAACGCGCCTCCACGCGCACGCACGCGTAGGCGCGTGAAAAAGCCATCGTCTCAGCCTATATTGTCGTTTCGAATCAGGATCATCGCGGGCGCGTGCTCGCCCGCTCAGGAACCACTTCATGACCGATGCCGCCCTCAGCGCCCAGCCCGACGACTACGGCGCCGATTCCATCAAGGTTCTCAAGGGCCTGGACGCGGTGCGCAAGCGGCCCGGCATGTATATCGGCGATACCGATGACGGCTCCGGCCTGCATCACATGGTCTACGAGGTCGTCGACAACGCGATCGACGAGGCGCTCGCCGGCCATGCCGACCTCGTCACGGTGACGCTGAATGCCGACGGATCGGTCACCGTCAGCGATAACGGGCGCGGCATCCCGACCGATATCCACAGCGAGGAAGGCATCTCGGCGGCCGAGGTCATCATGACCCAGCTCCATGCCGGCGGTAAATTCGACCAGAACTCCTACAAGGTCTCGGGCGGCCTGCACGGCGTCGGCGTCTCCGTCGTCAATGCGCTCTCGGTTTCGCTCAAGCTGCGCATCTGGCGCGGCGGTAACGAGCACTACATGGAATTCCGCCATGGCGACGCCGTCGCCCCGCTCGCGGTCGTCGGCCCGCAGGGCGACAGGCGCGGCACCGAGGTGACCTTCCTGCCCTCGCAGGAGACCTTCACCATGGTGGAGTTCGACTACAAGACGCTGGAGCACCGCCTGCGCGAGCTCGCCTTCCTGAACTCGGGCGTGCGCATCGTCCTGACCGATGCGCGCCATGCCGAAGTCGTCCGCGAGGAGCTGATGTACGACGGCGGCGTCGAGGCCTTCGTGCGCTATCTCGACCGCGCCAAGTCCTCAGTGATCGACAAGCCGATCATGCTGACCTCGGAGAAGGACGGCATCACCGTCGATGTCGCGCTGTGGTGGAACGACAGCTACCACGAGAACGTGCTCTGCTTCACCAACAACATCCCGCAGCGCGACGGCGGCACCCATCTCGCCGGCTTCCGCGCCGCGCTGACGCGCCAGATCACCGGCTATGCCGAAAGCTCCGGCATCTCCAAGAAGGAGAAGGTCTCGCTCACCGGCGACGATTGCCGCGAAGGCCTGACCGCGATCGTCTCGGTCAAGGTTCCCGACCCGAAATTCTCCTCGCAGACCAAGGACAAGCTGGTTTCGTCCGAAGTCCGCCCGGTCGTCGAGAACGTCGTCAACCAGGCGCTGTCGGAATGGCTGGAGGAGCATCCTGGCGAGGCCAAGACCATCGTCGGCAAGGTGGCGGAAGCCGCCGCCGCCCGCGAGGCCGCCCGCAAGGCGCGCGACCTCACCCGCCGCAAGGGCGCGCTCGATATCGCCTCGCTTCCCGGCAAGCTCGCGGATTGCCAGGAGCGCGATCCCGCCAAGTCCGAACTCTTCATCGTCGAGGGTGACTCGGCCGGCGGCTCCGCCAAGCAGGGCCGTGCCCGCGAATACCAGGCCGTGCTGCCGCTGCGCGGCAAGATCCTGAACGTCGAGCGGGCGCGCTTCGACAAGATGCTCTCGTCCGATCAGGTCGGCACGCTGATCACGGCGCTCGGCGCCGGCATCGGTCGCGCCGAGGCCGACCAGGGCGGCTTCAACCTGGCGAAGCTGCGCTACCACAAGATCATCATCATGACCGACGCCGACGTCGACGGCGCCCATATCCGCACCTTGCTGCTGACCTTCTTCTACCGGCAGATGCCGGAGCTGATCGATGCCGGCCATCTCTTCATCGCCCAGCCGCCGCTCTACAAGGCGGCGCGCGGCAAGAGCCATGTCTATCTCAAGGACGAGCGGGCTCTGGAGCAGTATCTGGTCGACTCGACGCTCGACGGCGCGACCTTCCGCACCAGCGAGGGTGTCGAGCGCGGCGGCGAGGACCTGCGCGTCCTGATCGAGGAAGCCCGCAACGTCCGCAACGCGCTGGCGCAACTGCATTCGCGCTATGACCGCCGGGTCGTCGAGCAGATGGCGATCGCCGGCGTGCTGCATCCGGTCAGCGAAGACGACGAGGCCAAGGCGAACGAAGCCGCGGCCTATGTCGCGCGCCGGCTCGATGCGATCTCGGACGAGCTGGAGCGCGGCTGGGAAGGCAAGGTCAGCGAGGGCGGCTTCGTCTTCTCGCGGATGATCCGTGGCGTGAAGCAGGCAGCGACGATCGATGCGGGACTGCTGGCCAGCGCCGAAGCCCGCAAACTCGACGCGGCCGCGACCTCGCTGCAGGAAGCCTATGCCAAGCCGGGCGTGCTCAGCCGCAAGGGCGATACCTTCACCGTCAACGGCCCGAGCGACCTGTTCGACGCGGTCTCGACCATCGGCAAGAAGGGCGTCTCGCTGCAGCGCTACAAAGGCCTGGGCGAGATGAACCCAGACCAGCTCTGGGAGACGACACTCGACCGCGACGTGCGCTCGCTGCTGCGCGTGAAGAACGACCAGAACGACGAGGCCGACGATCTCTTCGTCAAGCTGATGGGCGATGTCGTCGAGCCGCGGCGCGAGTTCATCCAGACCAACGCGCTGAACGCGACGGTCGATATCTGATCGCCACCAAGACGCGACGATGGCCCAGACGACCCCCGCCACGCTGGCGCTGAAGCAGCTCGGAATCCGTTTCGAGCTGCACAGCTATGCCTATGACCCGAATGCCGAGCGCGTCGGGTTGCAGGCGGCGGAGGCGCTGGGCGAGCCGCCCCACCGCGTGCTCAAGACATTGATCGCGCAGGTCGACGGCAAGCCGGTCTGCATCGTGCTCGCCTCCGACCGCGAGGCCAGCATGAAGAAGGTCGCGGCGGCCTTCGGCGGGAAGGCTGCGGCAATGATGCCGGTGCCCGATGCCGAGCGCCTGACCGGCTACAAGGTCGGCGGGGTCAGCCCCTTCGGCCAGAAGCGCAAATTGCCGACGATCGTGGACGAACCGGCCTCTGCCGAGGTGCTGGTCTATGTCAATGGCGGTCAGCGCGGCCTGCAGATCGCGCTCGCCCCCGCCGATCTCCTGAGCGCAGCCAATGCCCGCAGCGCCGTCATCTCGGCCTGATAGCGGCCAATAGCCTTCCCCTGACCGCCTTCATCGCGTAGAGCGCTCTCCAATCAATTCATCCACCCCCGTCATCCCGGACAAGCCGCGAAGCGGCGCCGATCCGGGATCCATCGTAGAGCTCCGGCGCCCTTCGATGGATCCCGGGACAAGCCCGGGATGACGGCGCGGTTCCGCCAATCGCCGCCCCACGGCGGCAATAGGCGCCGCTCCTGCCAAGGTTCCCCATTTCCATGATCCGCCTCGAGAACATCAGCAAGCAGAACGGAAAGCAGATCGTCTTCATCGAGGCCTCGGCCGGGCTTCTGAAGGGCGAGAAGGTCGGGCTTGTCGGGCCGAACGGCGCCGGCAAGACCACCTTGTTCCGGATGATCACCGGCGAGGAAGCGCCCGACGAAGGCGTGGTCTCGACCGATCGCGGCATCACCATCGGCTATTTCAGCCAGGATGTCGGCGAGATGGCCGGGCGCAGCGCCGTTGCCGAGGTGATGGACGGGGCCGGCCCCGTCAGCACGGTCGCGGCCGAGCTTGCCGAACTCGAAGCCGCCATGGTCGATCCCGACAGGGCCGACGAGATGGAGGCGATCATCACCCGCTATGGCGAGGTGCAGGGCCGGTTCGAGGAACTCGACGGCTATGCGCTCGACGGCCGGGCGCGGGAGGTGCTCGCAGGGCTCGGCTTCAGCGAGGAGATGATGGAGGGCGATGTCGGCGGTCTCTCCGGCGGCTGGAAGATGCGCGTCGCGCTCGCCCGCATCCTCCTGATGCGCCCGGATGCGATGCTGCTCGACGAGCCGTCGAACCATCTCGATCTCGAAAGCCTGATCTGGCTGGAATCCTTCCTGAAGAACTATGACGGCGCCGTGCTGATGACCTCGCATGACCGCGAGTTCATGAACCGCATCGTCGGCAAGATCATCGAGATCGATGGCGGCGCGCTGACGAGCTATTCCGGCGATTACGAGTTCTACCAGCAGCAGCGCGCGCTGGCCGAGAAGCAGATGCAGGCGCAGTTCGAGCGTCAGCAGGCGATGCTCGCCAAGGAGATCGCCTTCATCGAGCGCTTCAAGGCGCGCGCCTCGCATGCCGCGCAGGTGCAGAGCCGTGTGAAGAAGCTGGAGAAGATCGACCGCGTCGAGCCGCCGCGGCGGCGCCAGAGCGTCGCCTTCGAGTTCCAGCCGGCGCCGCGCTCCGGCGACGACGTCGTCAGCATCAAGAACGTGAACAAGGCCTATGGCAGCCGCAGCATCTATGACGGGCTGAATTTCCAGATCCAGCGCAAGGAGCGCTGGTGCGTGCTCGGCGTCAACGGCGCCGGCAAATCGACGCTGCTGAAGCTCGTCACCGGCACGACCGAGCCGGATACCGGCACGGTCAATATCGGCGCCAGCGTCAAGCTCGGCTATTTCGCCCAGCACGCCATGGAGGTGCTCGACGGCGAGCGCACCGTGTTCGAGGCGCTGGAAGATCGCTTTCCGCAGGCCGGGCAGGGTTCGCTCCGGTCGCTGGCGGGCTGCTTCGGCTTCTCGGGCGACGATGTCGAGAAGCGTTGCCGCGTGCTCTCGGGCGGCGAGAAGGCACGGCTGGTCATGGCGATGATGCTCTACGACCCGCCGAATTTCCTGGTGCTGGACGAGCCGACCAACCATCTCGACATCGCCACCAAGGAAATGCTGATCACCGCGCTCTCGAACTACGAGGGCACGATGCTCTTCGTCAGCCACGACCGGCATTTCCTCGCCGCGTTGTCGAACCGCCTGCTGGAGCTGACACCGGACGGCGTCCATGCCTATGGCGGCGGCTATACCGAGTATGTCGCCCGCACCGGGCAGGAAGCGCCGGGATTGCGCAGCTAAACCTCCCCGTCATTCTCGGGCGAAGCGAAGCGCAGACCCGAGAATCTTCGGCAGGAAGAGGCGCCCTTCTCGGCACGAGATGCTCGGGTCAAGCCCGAGCATGACGAGCCCTCCCTCTACCGTGCGAAGACCGACCAGCCCGTCGCTTCGGTCAAACGTTCCAGCGCCAGCGTGCCGAGCAGGGAATTGCCGTTGGCGTTGAGGCCGGGCGACCAGACCGCAATCGCGGCCTTGCCCGGCGCGATCGCCAAAATGCCGCCGCCGACGCCGGACTTGCCGGGCAGGCCGACGCGGAAGGCGAAATCGCCCGAAGCATCGTAATGGCCGCAGGTCAGCATCAGCGCGTTGATGCGCCGCGCCCGCTGACCTGAGACGACGCGCGGCCCGCCGGGCTCGTAATAGCCGCCATGCATCAGGAAGCGCCCGGCCATGGCGAGCTGGCGACAGGTCATCGCGATGGCGCATTGATGGAAATAGACGCCGAGCGTCAGTTCGGGCGCATGGGTGATGTTGCCGAAGGCCTTCATGTAGTTCGCGAGCGCGATGTTGCGGAAGCCGGTCACCTGCTCGGCCCGCGCCACCGCTTCGTCGATGATGATCGTATCGTCATCGGCGAGATAGCGCATGAAGCGCAGCAACTCACCGATGGCGACGCGCGGCTCATGGCCGGCGAGGTTGATATCGGCGACAACGAGGGCGCCGGCATTGATGAAGGGATTGCGCGGCACGCCCTGCTCGCGCTCGAGCTGGACGATCGAGTTGAAGGGCGTGCCCGAAGGCTCGCGCCCGACCCGGCGCCAGAGCGTGTCGCCGACCTTGCCGAGCGCCTGCGTCAGCGCAAACACCTTCGAGACGCTCTGGATCGAGAAGGGCTCCTCGCTGTCGCCGGAGGCATGGATCTCGCCATCGGCCATCACGACGCAGAGTCCGAACTGGCGAGGATCGATGCGGGCGAGCGGCGGAATATAGGTCGCGACCTCGCCGCGCTCCTGCGCGCCGCGCATCTCGTCGGTGATGTCGCGGACCAGCCGCCCGATATCCGTCACGCTTCCCGCCCCGGCTGTTCCGTCCCGGCGCGACAGCCAAGCCCTAGCGCGCACCTGTGGTCAAGCACGGAACGAAGCCGTTGCGGCGCGGGCGAAACTGCGCTGATCTGATGTTCCGAAGCCGGAGGCTACCAGAATGCACCGCGCTGCCGTCGTTTCCGCCCTGATTTTCGCCGCTCCCGTCATGGCCCGCCCGCTCGAAAGCGAGTTGCCCCCGAAGCGGGATGCCTGCTGGGAGCGCGCTTACGACGAGGCCCATCTCAAGGCGCATCCGCAGCAGAAGGTCACCAAGATCCGCCTCGTCCACAAGCCCGGAAACTGGCAGGCCGAGCCGCATGCGGCGCTCTATGTCGCTGTTTATTTCAACCTGCGCCAGCGCACGACCACCGGCCGCTTCGACTACCAGCTCAGCGGTTTTTGCAAGCCGCAGGGCAAGGGCCTGCGTTGTGTGCCGGAATGGGATGCCGGCAACTGGCGATTGGAGAGCGGGCCGCAAGGCGCGCTCGATATCCGCAATGGCGGGATCACCGCCAATCCCAACCCCTATGACGCCGAGGAGATCGCCGACAACGCAGTGAAGATCCCCGCCAAGCCCGATGACGGGCTCTGGCGGCTGATGCCTGCCACGGAGCCTTGCGAGATCGAGTAGGTCTTACTGCAATCGCGGGTGGCGCCCGCCGGCGGCACGCGCGTCCAGCACGGAACGCTGGCCGGCGATGACGCAGAGCGACTTGCCGCGCGACTTCGCCTGATAGAGCGCCGCATCGGCTGCGGCCATCAGGCTGGTCATGTCGCGGCCATGCTCTGGCGCCAACGCGATCCCGACGGAGGCGCCGATATTGAGCTGGTGGCCGCTGTCGAGTTCGTAGGGCTCAGAGATCTCGCGGACGATGCGCTCACCGAAGCGCTGGAGCTGCACCCGCTCGGTCTGCTCGGAGAGGACGACGAACTCGTCTCCGCCGATGCGCGCCGCGATATCGGTGCTGCGGACGAGGCCGCGCAAGCGTTCGGCGACGAGCTGGAGCAGGGCATCGCCGGCCATATGCCCGTAATTGTCGTTGACCGCCTTGAAGCCGTCGAGATCGAGATAGACCAGCGCCACACCGCGCGGCGCGGCCTCGTTCTCGAAGCGGGTGGCGAAGGCCGTGGCGAGGCCCGTGCGGTTCGACAGGCCGGTGAGCATGTCATGCCGGGCGTGAAAGGCATTCTCGCGCTCGGCCCGCATCGTCGAGATCAGCATGGCGTTCAGCTTGTAGGCGGCGACCGTCATGCTGAAGAGGTAGAGCGGGATCTGCATGAAGGTGATCAGCAGCATCGGCTCGGACAGGAAGGGCGTCGCGAGCACGCAGGGCCCCAGCGTCAGCCCGATCATCACGCCGGCCATGCGCGGCGCGGCGAAGTTGCGGAAGCAGATGCCGCCGACCATCGCGGCGGCCGAGAGGCAGGCCAGCGTCGCCGCGACCCAGTCACCGCTCGTCAGGCAGAGGAAGGTGCCGGCCCCGATGCCGGCCGCCCAGGCGACGCCGAGCAGCAGATAGAGATCGGTCGGGGTCGAGGCGCCGCGCGCGGCCCGGCGGCGGGCCTGTATCAGCACGACCAGGCGGATGCTGCAGCAGAGCAGCTCGAAGGCGCACCACAGCATGAAAGGCGGGGTCGGGATGCGCCAGGCGATCAGGAAGGAGACCGCGAGCGAGTTGACCACGCCGCCGATGAAGATCGGGAGCGTGCCGTAGAGGCTGCCGATCAGTGCGACCCGGATTTCCGGCGGCACATCCGGCCCGGCATCCGCCAGCCAACGCGTCAGACGCCAACGCGGCAAACTGTAACGGAGGACTGCGCCACTCATCGGCTGTTTAGGCTCCTCACCGGCAGGCCGGCCAGCAAGCAGCCGGCCGCGCGTGCTGCCTAACAGCGAGGTCTTACGAATCCGTATGGAAACGGCGACAATTCGCGGGAAACGCCGATGACGCAGCGTCAACTCGGCGAAAAATCAACGAATCTGGCGATAAACCCAAACCCGCGCCGGCGGGATATTGCGCAGCACCCAGTCTGACACGGAGGCCTTGAGCCCCGAGCCCTTGCGCGGGATTGGCGAGATCACCGAATAGGTGAACTGGATGAAGGGCGCGCCGTCCACGAGCAGCGGAAACACCTCGCGCGCCAATGCGGTGCGCGCGGCGGGCGGGCGGTTGAACAGCGGCAGGCTGGAGACAAGCGCGATCGCCTTCTCCTGGAGATGGCCGGCCAGCGTCGTCGCCAGGGCATAGGCATCGCCCTGCACCACCGTCGCCCGCGGAAAACGCTTGCGCAGCAATTCGCAGAATTCGGGGCTGTACTCGACGAGGATCAGGCGGCTTTCGTCGATGCCCCGCTCGATCAGCGCCTCGGTGACCGGGCCGGTGCCGGGGCCGATCTCGATGACCGGGCCGGGCTGCTCGGGATCGACATAGGACGCCATCCGCTTGGCCAGCGCCGGGCTCGACGGCGTGACCGAGCCGGTCCGGCGGGGGTCGTCGAGCCAGGACTTGATGAAGCGCGCCTCGTCGCCCAGCTTCGCCTTGGCTTCGCTGACGCGATTCTTGAGCTTCTCGGCCTTGCTGCGGACCTCGCCCTCGACCTTGTAGCGAACGGCCGCGACCTTCAGCTTCGCCTCGGCCACGCGATCGACGAGATCGGCGGCGGTGACACGCATCTCGCCCTCGATCCGCGTCGCGACGCGGGACTGCCCAAGACGGGCGGCCAGCGATGCGGCACGCGGTGGGCGATGGCGGATCGTCGAAGACATGACACCCCTTGAACGCCGCGGAGACGACGCGTCTGACGCAAATCACGTTACCTGCGCGGCATATGGGGTCAAGAGCGGGCTGCCGCCAAGCTTTTATTCCATGTCGAAACCCCCCGGCGCCGTCAGATCAGCGGCCTTGGGGCCATGGTTCGTTCGTAGACTGCCGCCATCCGCGCCGTCAGGTGCGGGTTCAGCAGGGTCAGCCGCCCCTGGGAGAGCGAGAACAGGCCTTCCTTGCGCAGCCGCGACCAGGTCTTGCTGGTGTGGACGAGCGAGAGGCCGAGCGCATCGGCGATCTGCTGCTGCGAAAGCGGAAAGGCGAAGCTGTCATTGGTCACGAGGCCTAGCGCATCGGCCCGGTGATGAAGCGAGATGATCAGGGCGGCGAGGCGCTCGGCCGCGTTGCGCTGCCCGACCGAGGTCAGGTTGTCGTCCACCATGCTTTCCTCGCGCGAGCCGAGCCAGGCCACCTCATAGGCCAGCGTCGGCATCCGTTCGAACAGCTCCCACAGGCGCTTGCGCGGGAAGACGCAAAGCTCGACATCGGTCAGTGCCTCGATGCCATGCTCCGCGGCACTGAGCAGCGATGCCTGCAATCCCACGAGATCGCCTGGCAGCAGGAAGTTGAGGATCTGGCGGCGCCCGTCCGGCAGGGATTTGTAGCGGAAGGCCCAGCCCGAATAGAGCGTGTAGAGCTCCGCATCCTCCTGACCGGGATGAATGATGTCGAGGCCCGCGCGCACGGTCCGGTGATCGACCTTCATCGTCTGGATGAAGCGGATCTCGTCATCGGTCTTGTCCCGGAAGGCCGGCTTCAGCCGCAAGGGACAGGCGAGGCACGGCGTGCCGAGGCGGGCCGGCCGGTTGGCGATGTTCATGGTCGAATGCGATCCCCCGATCCCCGGCAGGGAGCCGGCTTCGGGACAACGCAGCGACGCGGCTCAGCGTTCCGCAAGGACATGGCCGATCGCCTTTCGCAGGTTTCAGGGAACCAAAGCGCCGTTTCGGACGTTTTCCAAACCGAAAGCCGGTCAATCGACCGGCCAGCCCTGGAGACATACATGCCGAAGTCCAGCCTCGCGCCGGCCATGCGCGCCATCGTCTTCTTCGGCCTCATGGGGACGGCGGTGACCGGCCTGACCCTGGGTGCCGGGCTCCAGATGCCCGAAGACCAGAGCTCGACGACGGTGGCGCTGGCCAAGGGCGCGAGCGAGCGCGGCTATGCCGATAGCCTGCAGGTCGCTGCCGTGGACCATGCCGACCGCTCGCGCAGCACCGCCAAGCGCGCGATCGCGTCGCCGTCGCAGCAGGCGATGGCCGGTGGGCCGGTCACGCATATCGTGCGCTGACGCGCCAACGAATTCTTCTGACAAGCGCGCAGCCAGTCCCGAACGGTCTGGCGGCGCGTTTTCGTTTGAGCCAGTGCCTCAGGAGCCGTGGCCGATCCGCCAGCGGCCGAGGCTCCGGCCATGAGGCTCCTGCGTCTGCACCGCCTCGATCTGAGTGAGCAGGCCGGCGAAGAGCCGCGGCGGCGCGCTGTGCCCGATATCGCGATCGACTTCGAGGCCGACCTCGATCGCGGAGGCGTCGACATCCAGCACCTCCACGGCGATCCGGACGCCAGGCGTACCTCGCAAGGCGCGGGACGCGACATCGGCCACGAGAAAGCCGAGCGGAATGATCCGGTCGACGGACAACGTCGCAGCGGTCTCGATCCGGCTCGTCACCCACTGGTCGCGGCTGCGGATCAGGTTGGAGATCATCGTGACGACATCGTCCAGAAAGAGATCGATCCGGACCGGCTGCATCTCACCGTCGGCGAGCGTGAAGCGATAGGCTGCCGACAGCACATGCACGCGGCATTCGGCATCGGCCAGCGCCAGCCGCGCCTCGTCGCGATGATCGCGCTTGCTCAGCCCGATATAGCTCTGCACGACCTGAAGGCTGTTCTTGACCCGGTGATGCAGCTCGCGGACGAGGAAGCGGTTGTCGTCGAGCGCGGTCTGGAGACGGCGCTGGCGAACCTCCTGCTCCTCGACCATGCCGTTGAAGGCCTCGGCGACGCTGCGGATGTCGCTCGGCATGTCCTCCGCCACAGCGGCACGAACCCGGTTATTGGTGGTCCGCGAGCGGGCCGCGACCTCGATGCCGCGCAGCCAGCGCAGGCAATGTTTCTCGATCGCCCGCATGCAGACGAGGCAGAGCAGGGCGAGCGTCAGGAGCGGCGCGAGCAGCAGCACGACGAATTGCAGCCGCGCCGCCTCGGCCGGGCGGTCGTCGAAGCTCGCGACGATGTAGAAATCCGGCTCCGCGACCATCCGGGCGGCATAGACGCTGACCTCGCCCGCACGGCTCGGGCCGGCCCAGCGGGCATGCTTCTCGGGAATCAGGTCGGTGCGCGGCAGCCAGGACATGTCCCGGTTCTCACCCCGGCTGGCGACGAGGCCGGCATCGCGGCCAACCAACGCGACGTTCAGGACCTGGCCGTCCTCGCCGAGGTCGAAGACATTCTCGAGCAGTTCCGGGGAGACCAGCAGGAGCGCCTGCTGCAAGCCGCCATTCGCACCTGGAAGGTCGGAAGCGAGGATCGCGAGATAGCGCCGCCCGCCGGCCGTGACCTGATCGTAGCGCATCCGGCCGAGATTGGCGCCGTTCCACATCCCGATCGCCGACCGGCCGGCCAGCTTGCCGGCTATGCCGTCCAGCGTTTCAGCAGAAATGTCGGGATCGAGCGCCCCGGTGCAGAGCCGCCCGTCAGCCTGCCGCAACAGGAAGGCGCGGAATCCTCCGGCCCGCTCCATCGCCTTGACGCCGGCATCGCGGCAGCCGGGCGCATCGAGGCCGAACTCCCCCGCCGTGGTGCCGAAGGCAAGCAAGGCGCGCGACATCCCGCGATACCAGACGCGGGTGCGCACCGCGAAATCATCGACGGTACGCGATTGCGCCGCCTCGATCGCGACGATTGCGGCCCGATAGGTGGCGTAGGCCGCGAAGGCCGAGGCGCAGGCGATCGGGATGGCGATCACGACCAGCAAAGCCAGCAGACGTGTCCGGACAGTGCTGAAACGCCGCAAACGCATCAGGAGCCAACAGGTTCGGAACCAACTCTCTGCATCGCCGCCGCGTTGGTGCGGCCCGGCCCGAGATCGTCGACGCTGCCGATGGAGAGCAGTTCGGCGAGTTTCGTGCGGGCGCGATTGACCCGGCTCTTGATCGTGCCGATCGCCACGCCGCAGATCTCGGCCGCTTCCTCATAGGACAGCCCGGTCGCGCCGACCATGATCAGCACCTCGCGCTGCTCCTCCGGGAGCTTCGCCAGCGCCTTGCGGAAATCGGCGAGATCGAGATGGCTCTCCTGGTTACCGTGGGTCGCCATGCGCTCGGCATAGGTGCCTTCGCTGTCCTGCACCTCGCGGCCGCGCTTGCGGTAGAGCGAGTAATAGGTGTTGCGCAGGATGGTGAAGAGCCAGGCGCGCAGGCTGGTGCCGGGTTCGAACTTGTCGGAATTGCCCCAGGCCTTCAGCAGCGTGTCCTGCACGAGGTCGTCGGCCAGCTGCATCGAGCCCGAAAGCGAGGCGGCGAAAGCGCGGAGATTGGGAATCTCGCGGATCAGCCCGTCCTTGAAATCTTCGGTCCTGCGTTCCCGCGCCAGAGTCTCGACCTGACTGGCGGACGCGATCTCAGTGGGACTCATCGCGCGACGCTCCAGCTGCACGCTGCTCGGTCGCCTCAAGCTGCGCCAGCAGCACGAGAAACTTGTCGGGCACGGGTGCGTTCACGATGTCGTCGTAATGGGCCTTGAGGGAGCGGCCGATGGATTCCTGCACCTTGGGGTCCAAAACCAGATCGAAACCCTCGTCGGGATCCTCCGGCTCAGTCATCGCTGCATCCAACCTGCTCATATCAGCCCTCGCACCACCACCGGGTCAGCTTTTCCAGCCGATCCCACATCTCTACGTCCCGTCATACCTGGTCTTGCCACTTCCTGCCGGCGACGCCGAAGCGAGGTCGCGATGGCGACACCAATGCGCCTTAACAACGGGCCTCCCAGCCCAAGGTTCCATGATCCCGCAAAAATAAATTCCTTGTTTCCGACGCATCCTAAGCCATTATTCCAGCACGTTAAAAGGGACGCGTTCATGTCGATTGCAAAAGAAATTGCGCCTCATCTTCCTTATCTGCGCCGGTTCGCGCGGGCGCTCTGCGGCAGCCAGCCGAGCGGCGACGCCTATGTCGTCGCCATGCTGGAAGCATTGGTCGCGGACCCCTCCGGGTTCCCGCGCGACATCGATCCTCGCATCGGCCTGTACAAGACGTTCCTGAAGCTGTGGTCCTCGGCCAGCGTCGATGCCGCAGCCCCGATCGTGGAGCTGTCGCGCGCGCCGGCCGAGCGCAATCTCGAGGCGCTGACCCCGCGCCCGCGCCAGGCCTTCCTGCTGCGCACCGTGGAAGGCTTCCCGCTCGACGACGTCGCCAAGGTGATGGACGTCACGGCCGCCGAGGCTTCCGCACTGATCCAGACCGCCGGGCAGGAAATCGCCGAGCAGGTGGCGACCGAGGTCCTCATCATCGAGGACGAGCCGATCATCGCGCTCGACATCGAGACGATGGTCGAGGAGCTCGGCCATACCGTCACCGGCGTCGCCCGCACCCAGCGCGAGGCGCTCGCGCTCGTCGCCAAGCGGCGGCCGGGCCTGGTGCTTGCCGATATCCAGCTCGCCGATGGCAGCTCGGGCCTCGACGCCGTCAACGAGATCCTGTCCTCGATCGACGTGCCGGTGATCTTCATCACCGCCTATCCCGAGCGGCTCCTGACCGGCGACCGGCCGGAGCCCGCCTTCCTGATCACCAAGCCGTTCCAGCCGGAGGCCGTGAAGGCCGCGATCAGCCAGGCCCTGTTCTTCGACCGCCGCGCCGGCCGCAAGGCCGCCTGACGCCTCGACCATCGTCGAAAGCGATCAAGGCCCGCGGCTGACATCCGCGGGCCTTTTTTCTTGCCGTCCGGAACCAGAGCGGAAATGATGCGTTCCGCGTTGAATGACAGTTTCGTTTGCAGTTGGGGAGGGCGTGGATCATGGCGACGACCTGCTTCTCGGCCGCGATCGCGGCACTATCGATCGGGACTGCCCTCTTCTCAGGATTCATCCAACCGGGAGCCCCGAGCGCGGAGATTCTCTCACTCGCGCTCGCCGGGCTGACCGGTCTGGCGATCGCCAGCGCCTCGGCCCTGGACAGCTAGTCAGCCACGACGATCAAGACGCTGGCAGACGCAAGGCGTCGTGCGCCGCAGGCGCGTGGCCCGGCGGCGGCAGAGGAATCGTCGCACGTATCGCTGCCATTGGAATCGTGCTCCTGCCGATCGTCGCCGCCCCGGCCACCGCGCCACTGTCCCAGCAGCGCCCCCCGCCGCGCCCGCCAGAACTGCGGCCGTCCATGCCGAGCGCCCCGGCGCCGCCCGAAGCGCCTGCGGCCGTACCGCCACCTTCGAGCGCCGCAAGCCCAGCACCGCCATCCGAACAGCCATCATGCGTTGCCGCACTCGCCGCCATCCCCGGCAACCGCGTCCTGCCGGCCAGCCCCGATCCCAAAAACACCGACCCCGCCTGTCGCGTCAGCGAACCCGTCCGGGTCGAGGCTCTCGCCATCAGGCGGCCGGGCGGCAGCGCCAGCGTATCCTTCGATCCCCCGCCGGTGCTGAGCTGCGCCATGGCGAAGACCCTTGCCGGCTGGCTCGACAGCAGCGTCCAGCCTTTGGCGCGCGGCCATTTCGAGCGCGACCTCGTGGCCCTGCGTGTCGGCGGCGGGCATGAATGCCGGCGGCGCAACCGGGCCTCGGCCGGCCCTGTCAGCGAACACGCGACAGGCCAGGCACTCGACATCTTCGCTTTCAAGCTGGGGAGCGACGGCGGCGCGTCACAAGTCGTGGTGGAGAAGCCGGAAGGTCTGGCGCAGAACCGCTTCCTCGATGCTGTCAGGCAATCGGCCTGCGGTGCCTTCATGACCACGCTGGGGCCGGGCTCGGACGCGGCCCATGCCAATCACCTGCACATCGATATCCAGGAGCGACGTTCTCGCGCCTCCCGCTTCTGCCAATAACGAGGCGAGAGCATTTTCGCGCGAAGTGGGCGCAGGTTCACGTGAAGAACCGAAGGTCGGCGCCAGCGAATATGCGATAAACCAGCGGCCCTAGTGCGGAAACTCGGCCGGGCCAAAGCGCAGAAGGAAGCCTTGCTGGTCGTCGCCCGGAGCGATATCGCCAACCAGCCGCGGGCCGCTGCGGCGCGCGACCATCACCGCCAGCGCGGCCTCCTGATCGAGACCCGTGGCGACGAGATCCTCCAGCTCCCAGAAAGGCGGCAGCGCCGTCAGGGTTTCGGGATCGATTATTATTGGGGTTTCCCCACGTGGACGACTCACGGACATCGACATTCCCATGCCAAGATGAAACGCCAACGCTACAAACTCTTCCCGGTTCCCTAGCCCGGAACTGTGGGTTTCTTGGGGCGTTCGTACCGCCAGTTCACCAGGAGCATTCGAGATGAGCCTTGGGCATTCCCGACCCTGCCTAACCGCCCTTGCCCTCGTTGGCCTCATAGGAATGCATGAGCCTGCCGCCGCGCAGCCCGCCGGCCCGCCGACCGGGCGCCTGTCCTGCACCGTCGGCACCAATTTCGCCGCCATCGCCAAGTCCCAGCGCCCGGCGGAATGCCGCTTCAGGCCGCGTCGCGGGCCGATCCAGCACTATAACGGGATCGTCCGCAGCTTCAGCCTGGACCTCGGCTCGGTGCGCACTGCGACCATGGTCTGGCGCGTCTACGGACCCTACGCGCGCGCACCGCTCGGGGCACTCAGCGGTCCGTTCAAGAGCGGCAGCGCGACCGCTCCTTCCGCGCCCGGCAATGCACTGGTCGGTGGCAAGGACAACGAGGCGACCTTGCTGCCATTGCCGCTCCAGGGCAATCGCGGCATCAATGTCGCCATCGGCGTCACAGCTCTCGACCTGACGCTGGTCGAGCCCGGGCGCCGACGCTAACGTCAACGAACTGCGGGCAGGCTTACCCTTTACTAACCTTGACTGGTCAAAATCGACTCAAATCCCAAGCTTTCCGCCGGCGCATGGCGTAAAAGCAGGAACATCGCCAATCCTGTCACGTTGAGACGGCGTAACAGGATTGCAGTGTGAGTGAGAGAGCCGGTCAATGGCTGATATCCGCGTACTCATCGTCGAAGACGACCCGTTCATCGCGATGGACATCGAAAGTGCCGTGGCCGAGCAGCTCGGCGACGGTGTCGAGCTGATCATCGTCGAATCCGTGGCCGAGGCGCGGCGGATGACGGCGCAGCAACTGGCGTGCGCCCTGCTCGACATCGATGTCGTCGGCGGCAAGACCTTCGACGTGGCGAGCACGCTTCAGGAAAGCGGGACGCCTTTTGCCTTCGTCTCGGGTTCGGCGCCGCATGAGGTGCCAGCGACGCTGCGCGGCGCCCGTTTCCTGCGCAAGCCGTTCTCGACGCGCGAGGTCGCAGCCTTCGTGAAAAGCGCGGTGGGTATGCCTCGCCTCAAGGCGGTGCAAGGCTGACGCCGCACCATCAGGCCTGAGCCTGGAGGCTTTCCCGCTTCGGAAAGACGATCGTCACCTGCGTGCCCGGACGCTCGGCCTGTTCCGGGTGCGCCGGCTGCGAGGTCATCGTCGCCCGCATGCTCCGCAGCAGGCTCGCGATCACCGTCTGGCCAAGGCCCTTGCTCGCCGTCTCCGGTGGCATGCCGACGCCGTCATCCTCGATCGAGAGGGCAAGGGCCGGTTCCCCTTCATGCTCTGCCGGAGCAAAGCGGATCACGATCCGCCCCGACATGCCGTCAGGAAAGGCATGCTTGATGGCGTTGGTCACGAGCTCGTTGACGATGACGACGAAGGACACGGCGTCGCGGCCGGGCAGGCGAATCGATTCCATGTCGAGATCGATCCGGATCGGCCGGCCTTCAGCCGATTTTCCGATCTCGGCGAGCAGATCTTCCATATAGGGCCGCGCATCGATCTCGTCGGTCTCGATATCGAGACGCAGGCGCCGCTGCCCGGCCGCGATCGCCTGGATGCGCGACTGCGCCTGTCCCAGCGCGGCCTTGACCGCCGGCTCGCGCGTCTGCCGGCTCTGCACGTTGAGCAGCGCCGAGACCATGGCGAGGTTGTTGCCGACCCGGTGGTTGACGTCGCGCAGCAGCGCCTCGATGCGCAGGCGCTCGCTTTCGAGCTGCCGCGTGCGCTCGCCAACGATGCGCTCCAGCTCGGCGTTGCTGACGGCGAGCGCGGTACTGCGGCGCTGGCGGCTGCGCAATTGCTGCCAGGCGGCGAAGGCGAGCCCGGCGAGCGCGATGACGATGCCCGTGCTGCCCCAGAGGCGGCGGCGCTCCTCCCGGCTGTAGAGCGACCTCAAACGGATGTTCTCGCTCTGCTGGATCTCCTGGACGGTATCGCGCAGCCCTTCCATGGCGGCGGTGCCGGCGTCGCTGCGGACCAGCGCCAGCGCCTCCGTCCGGCGGCCCGCGCGTTCCAGCGAGATTGTCCGGTCGAGCTCCGCGAATTTGACGCCCATGTTCTCGCGCAAGATTCTGACCCGCTCTTTCTGAGCCGGGTCGGCGTCGACCAGCGCCGTCAGGATATCGAGTTCGGGTCCGGCGGCGGCCCGGCCCTCGGTGAAGGGTTCGAGATAAGCGGCCTGCCCGGTCAGCAGGAAGCCGCGCTGCCCGGTCTCGGCATCGCGCATCCGGCCGAGGAAACGCTCGGCCCGCTCACGGATCTCGATCGCATGGGAGACGCGGTCCGCCGTCTGCCGCGCCTGCCAGTTGATCCAGGCGGCCAGCACCACCGCGAGCGCCACCACCGCGATCGCGATGATCGTGGTCGTGGCCGAACGGACGCGCGCGCCGAAGACCGGAAAAACCGGCAGCGGAAAGCGGTTGCGGGGCCTCACCTGAGCAGACATGCAAGTCTTGTTAAGGGACGCATGCCGACATCCCTATGTAAAAAGACATGCTTCGTCCATGCCTGCCGATTCACACGGAATCAGGCTTCCGCATCGTCATCATCGCCGCCCGCGACGATCTGACGGCCCAGAATCGCACCGAGCACGACGATGCCGCCGGCAAGCGCCATGCGCCAGCTGAGCCGCGAGCCGATGAGCTTGGCGGCGATCGGCGCCGCCGCAAGGGCCGCCGTCGCGGCCGGGCGCGGCGGCCGGCGCCGCCCCTTGACGACAAGCGCGATGCAGATGGCGAAAAGCCCGGCCAGGAAAAGGCCGCCGGCGACCCAGAGGCTCGCGGCGATCGCGCCATAGCGCTGCTCCAGCACGGTATGCAGGGCATTCAGCGCATAGCCGCCGGCGCAGAGCATGAGCAGGACGGCAAGGCCAAACAGGCCGTAGACGGTGACATTACGCCTCACCACCCCGGAAACCTCCGAGGCGATGAAGGAACCGATCCCCCCGAACATGGTCAGCGTGCCGACAGGAAGCCGACGAACAGGCCGACCGCCGCCGCGATGCCGAGCGCACGCAGCGGCCGCTCGCGGATCTCGTCCTCGATCAGCTGCTGTAACTCGGTCGCCTGTTCCTTGGCGACATCGACCATCTTGTCGGTATCGACGCCGACGGCGCGCAGGCGCTCGCTGACGGTGGCGGCGATGTCCTCGGCGCTGCGGGTCAGAGTGTCCTCGAGCGCGCTCGCCTGGCGCTTGGCGCGGGCTCCGGCCTGGCGCGCCTCGGCCGCGACATCCTCGGCGCCGGCCTCGACCTCGGCCTTCGCGCGTTTGGCAGCGGCGGCAGCCTGACGTTTCGCGGATGTCGTGGTGGCCATGGCGGTGTCGTCCTGTCGCTGTTAGAAGTTTCGATGGTGGCGGGGAGATGCGGCTGCCGCAAGGGCTTCCGCCTGTTTTGGCAACGCATAGGCGTGACTTCAGTTCCGGAAGCCGCGATCAGGCGGCTTTCGCCTCACCGGCCTCCTCGGCATCCGCCTTCGCCTTGTCGTGGCGATAACGCGCGAACTCCTCCTGCGCGACCATGGCGACGATGACGATCGGCGTCGAGAGCACTGCACCGACCGGCCCCCAGAGCCAGAGCCAGAAGATGAAGGCGATGAAGACGAGGAAGGGCGAGATTGTCAGGCGGTTGCCGACGAAGACGGGCGTGACTGCATTCGCCTCGATCAGGTGCAGGGCGTAATAGGCCGTCGCCGGCCAGAGCGCCGCAAGGATCGAGGGCGCATCGAGCAGAGCGCCCGCGAGCAGCAGGATCGCGACGATGATCGGGCCGATGAAAGCGAGATAGTTGAGCAGGAAGGCGAGCGCCCCCCAGAACACCGGGAAAGGCAGCCCGGCAATCCAGGCGATCGCCATGGTGAGGACGCCCATGCCGAGATTGATCGTCGTCACCAGCGCGAAATAGCGGGCGACGCGGGCCTCGATCTCTTCGAAGAACGAGCCGGCCGAGCGGCGTGCGCCGCGGCCGAGACAGAGCCTCAGCACCCGCGCCTTGAGATGGCGGCGGGTCGCCAGCCAGAAATAGATCGTCGCGACGAAGATCAGCATGCCGCCGGCCGCCGTCGAGGAGGACATGGCGATGTCGAAGAGCGGATTGCCCTGGGAGACGCTGAGCTCGGCACCCTTGCCGGTGATCGAGGCGATGCCGCGCTTGAACTCGTCCATGAAGACGAAGACGCCCGCGAGCTTGGTCTTGAGCGCCGCCATCATGGCCGGGGCCTGATCGCTCCAGCCGGCGACCGGCACGGCGAGGATCGCGATGGAGGCGAGCAACAGGCCGATGAAGAGCAGCACGACCAAGGCGGCGGCCGCATGCTGCGGCACGCGATGGCGCGCCAGCACGTCGACGAGCGGGCCGAGCACCAATCCGAAGATCACCCCCGCGACGACCGGCATGGCGATGACCTTGGTCAGTGCCAGCGAGGCCGTCGCCAGAATGACGAAGATGCCGACGATGGCGTAGCGCACGATGAGATCATGCTCTGAGGGCGTGACCTCCGCGGTTTCCTCCACCACCGGTTCCGGTTCCGCCATGTACCGCGGAAACGGCCGCCAGGCCGATGAGCTGAGCATGTCTTCGATTCCAACGCGCGACCCGCGCCCCCCTGGCGCGTCGAAGGGATCAACGCCGGAAGGATCGGCCGGGTTCCGGCTGGTCGGAGGCTCTCAGTGCGCCTCGTCCCAGTTATCGGCGGCGCGGGCCTCGACCGCGAGCGGCACGCGCAATTGCACGGCCGGATGCGGCGCCTCGATCATGACCTTCTCGATGATCGGCAGGGTCTTCTCGACCTCGGCCTCTGGCACCTCGAAGACGAGTTCATCATGGACCTGCAGGAGCATGCGGGCATTCAGCCGGTTGGCGGCGAGCGCCGAGTCCATGCGGGTCATCGCCCGGCGGATGATGTCGGCGGCCGAGCCCTGGATCGGGGCGTTGATCGCCTGACGCTCGACGAAGGCACGCTCGGACGGGTTCTTCGAGGCCACCGCCGGGAAATGGCAGACGCGGCCGAAGATCGTGGTGACCTGGCCATGGGCGCGGACATGGGTCTTGGTCTGGTCCATGTAGTCGCGGATGCCGGGGAAACGCTCGAAATACTTGCGGATATAGGCGCTGGCCTCCTCGCGACCGATGCCGAGCTGGTTCGCAAGGCCGAAGGCCGAGATGCCGTAGATGATGCCGAAATTGATCGCCTTGGCGCGGCGGCGCACCTCGCTCGGCATGCCCTGGACCGGCACGCTGAACATCTCGGAGGCCGTCATCGCGTGGATGTCGATACCATCCGCGAAGGCCTGCCGGAGCTGCGGGATCTCCGCGATATGGGCGAGCAGGCGCAATTCGATCTGGCTGTAATCGGCCGAGACCAGCTTGTAGCCCTTCTCCGGCACGAAGGCGGTGCGGATCTTGCGGCCGGCCTCGGTGCGGATCGGGATGTTCTGCAGATTCGGCTCGGAGGAGGAGAGCCGGCCCGTGGTGGTCGCCGCCAGCGCATAGGAGGTGTGGACCCGGTTGGTCTCGGGGTTCACATAGCCCGGCAGCGAGTCGGTATAGGTCGATTTCAGCTTGGCGAGCTGGCGCCATTCGAGGATTTTCGACGGCAGCGCGTGGCCCTGCTCGGCGAGGTCCTCGAGCACGCCGGCACCCGTCGCCCATTGGCCGGTCGCGGTCTTCTTGGCGCCTTCCAGCCCCATCTTGCCGAACAGGATGTCGCCGAGCTGCTTGGGGCTGCCGATCGTGAACTTCTTGCCGGCGAGCTCGTAGATCTCGTCCTCCAGCCGCGCCAGCCCTTGCGCGAAATCGCCGGAGAGGCGCGAGAGGATCTGCCGGTCGATGGCGATGCCGCGGCGCTCCATCCTGGCGAGGACCTCGACCATCGGCCGTTCCAGCACCTCGTAGACCGCCGTCTTCTTCTCCGCGACGAGGCGCGGTTTCAGCGCGAGCCAGAGGCGCAGCGTGACGTCGGCATCCTCGGCGGCATAGTCGGTCGCCCGGTCGAGCGGCACCTTGTCGAAGGTGACCTGGTTCTTGCCGGTGCCGGCGACCTGGGAATACGGAATCGTCTCGTGGCCGAGGTGCAATTCCGAGAGACGGTCCATGCCGTGCGTGTTGTTGCCGGCATCGAGCGCATAGGAGATCAGCATCGTGTCATCGATCGGGGACACGCTGAGGCCATGGCGTTCCAGAACCAGCAGGTCGTATTTCAGGTTCTGGCCGATCTTGAGCACGCCGGCATCGGCGAGCAGCGGCTTCAGCGCGGCGACGGCCTGCGCCATCGGGATCTGGCCGGCCAACAGGCCCTCGTCGAAGAGGCCGCCATCGCCGCCACGATGCTGGAGCGGGATGTAGCAGGCCCGGCCCGGCGCGACGGCCAGCGAGATGCCGGCGAGGTCGGCCTGCATCGCGTCGAGCGAGGTGGTCTCGGTGTCGAGCGCGACGTAGCCCACCTCATAGGCCCAGCCGATCCAGCGTTCGAGATCGGCGAGCGTGCGCACGCATTCGTATTTCGAGCGGTCGATCTTGCCGGCGATCGCCTCGTTCTTGCGGGAAGCCGCGAGATCGCCCGGCTTCAGCCAGCCGTCTTCGCCAGCAGGAGCGCCTGAGGCAGCCGCGGCGGGCGCAGGAGTGGCGGCCGGGGTAGCACCGAACGCGCCGTCCTCGGCGGCATCGGCGCCGGCATAGAGCGCCTTGAGCTCAGCTGCGCGCGCGCCGCCCGGAGCCAGAGCCGGATCGGCATCGACGGCGCCGACATCTGCCTCGTAGGCCTCGGCGACGCGCTTGGTGATGGTGGTGAACTCCATCGCCTTGAGGAAGGCGATGAGCTTCGCCGGATCGGGCTGCTCCAGCGTCAGGTGTTCCAGCGGCGTCTCGACCTTCACGTCCTCGACGAGGCTGACGAGCTTGTGGGAGATGCGGACCTTCTCGATCACCTCGGGATTGGTCAGGGTCTCCCTGCGCTTCGGCTGCTTGATCTCGCCGGCCCGGGCCAGCAGGGTTTCGAGGTCGCCGTATTCGCCGATCAGCTGGGCCGCCGTCTTGATGCCGATGCCGGGCGCGCCCGGCACGTTGTCGGTGGCGTCACCCGCGAGCGCCTGCACATCGGTGACCTTGTCCGGCATCACGCCGAAATACTCGACGACCTCGGGCTCGCCGATGCGGCGCTCGGCGCGGAAGCCCGCGCCCTTCTTCTGGTCGCCGGAGGCGGGGTCGTACATCGCGACGCCCGGCTTCACGAGCTGCATCAGGTCCTTGTCGGCGGAGACGATCAGCACGTCGGCGCCGGCCTCGCGGGCCTGTTTCGCATAGGTCGCGATCAGGTCGTCGGCCTCGTAGACATCCTGCTCGACCGGAATGAGGCCAAAGGCACGCACCGCCTCGCGCATCAGCGGGAATTGCGGAATGAGATCGGGCGGCGGGTCGGAGCGATTGCCCTTGTAGGCCGGGTAGATCGCCTTGCGGAACGAATTCTCAGACTTGTCGAAGACGATGGCGAGATGGGTCGGCCGCACGCCGAGCACGCCCTCGCGCACGAACTGGAAGAGCTTCGTCGCGAAGAGCCGGACCGCGCCGGAGGGCAGGCCGTCCGAGCGGGCATTGTATTTCCGGTCCTGGTTGATCGACTGGAAATAGGCTCGGAAAATGAAGTTCGAACCGTCGACCAGGAAGAGATGGTCGCCGGGCTTCAGGGCGGGGGCGGTGGTGGCTTTCTCGCTCATGGCGCGGACCATAAGCGGGCCGGCGCAACGGGTCCATTGCATCCCGCCCGCGATTCGCAGCAAGCTGACCAAATTGCGTCAGGAGCGAAGCGCCCGTGAGTCCCTATGTCACCATGCCCCTCGTGTTCGAGGGTGTCCCGGAAGCGGAGATGCAGGGGCGGGCCGATGCCTTCCTCGCCCGCATGCGCAAGCGCCGCACGGTGCGTGACTTCTCGGACAGGTCAGTGCCGCGGGAGCTGATCGAGACGGCGGTGCGCGTCGCCGGCACCGCGCCGTCCGGTGCCAACCAGCAGCCCTGGAGCTTCGTCTGCATCGCGGACCCGCAGCGCAAGAAGCTGATCCGCGAGGGTGCGGAAGAGGAGGAGCGCGCCTTCTATGCCGGCCGGGCCGGCGAGGAATGGCTGGACGCCCTCGCCCATCTCGGCACGGACGACCAGAAGCCCTTCCTGGAGACCGCCCCCTGGCTGATCGCGATCTTCGCCCAGCGCTGGGGCGTCGATGCCGAGGGTAACAAGATCAAGCACTATTACGTGCCGGAATCGGTCGGCATCGCCACCGGCTTCCTGATCGCGGCGCTGCACGATGCCGGGCTGGCGACGCTGACGCATACGCCGGCGCCGATGAATTTCCTCAACGAACTCTGCGGGCGGCCCGACAACGAGAAGGCGCTGATCCTGCTCGTCGTCGGCTATCCCAAGGAGGATTGCCTCGTCCCCGCCATCGGCAAGAAACCGCTGGAGGAGATCGCGACCTTCCTGTGAGATGTCCGCTTCAACAAGCGCGCCGTCATCCCGGACAAGCGGCGTAGCCGCGCCGATCCGGGATCCATCGTAAAGCTCCGGAGCCCTCCGATGGATCCCGGGGCAGGCCCGGGATGACAACGAGGTTCCGAGAAAATTCGGCACGCCTTAAGCAGTGATCTTGTCGATCTCGGCGAGGTCTTCCGCGCTCAAAGCCCAGTCGGCCGCCTTGACGTTGGCCGCGACCTGCTCCGGCCTGGTCGCGCCGGCAATGACGCTGGAAACGACCGGCTGAGCTGCCAGCCAGGAGAAGGCGAGCTCGACCAGCGTATGACCGCGCTGCTCGGCGAAGGCGGTCAGGCCCTCGATGCGGCGCCAGTTATCCGCGCTGAAGATTTCGTCGGCGCGCTGCGGCAGCTTGGTCAGGCGCGCGCCTTCCGGCATCGCCGCGCCGCGCTTGTACTTGCCGGTGAGAGCGCCGTTGGCGAGCGGGAAATAGGGCAGGAGCCCCATGCCGTAATGGGCAATCGCCGGGATCAGGTCCTTTTCGGCGCCGCGCTTCAGCAGGCTGTACTCGTCCTGCGCCGAGGCGAAGCCGGGAATGCCGAGATCGCGTGCCGTCCACTGGGCATCGGCGACCTGCCAGGCGACGACATTGGAGCAGCCGATATAGCGGACCTTGCCCTGGCGGACGAGATCGTCCATGGCGCGCAGCGTCTCCTCGATCGGGGTCAGCGGATCGGGCCGGTGGAGCTGATAGAGATCGAGCCAATCGGTCTTGAGGCGCCGGAGCGAATCCTCGACGGCGTTCATGATGTAGCGGCGCGAACCGCCCTTCTTCACGCCCTCGGCATCCATATCCATGCCGAACTTGCTGGCGAGCACGATCTGCTTGCGGCGCGCACCCAAGACCTCGCCGAGCGCCGTCTCGGAGCCACCACGCTCGCCGTAGATATCGGCGGTGTCGAACAGGGTGATGCCATGCTCGATCGCGGCATCGACGACCTTGCGCGTCGCGTCGAGATCGATGCGGCCGCCGAAATTGTTGCAGCCTAGCCCGACGAGCGAGACGCGCAGGCCCGAGCGGCCGAGATTGCGGAATTGCATGGTGGTGATCCTTCCCCTTTCGCATCGGACCGAGAAGTGGGCACCACTTTTCGGAAAAATCCGACGCGACAACACGATGATCGAGAGGGCGGCAGAGGATCAGAGCCGGCGCGGCGAGACAATGGCGCCCGGCGCAAGGCGGACACGCGGCAGCCGAACGGCCGCCGGCTCAAGCGGGTGTCAGCCAACCTGTTCGGGTGAGGACGAGGCGGGCCAATTCAACCGGCGACTGCCCGTCCGTATCGACGACGAGGTAATCCTCGGCGGCTTCGCTCGCCATGCGCCGGGACTGGCGCAGGCTGCGCTCGATCTGTGCGTCGCGGCCGGCACCCTGCTCGCGGCGGTCGAGGCGCGCCAGCAAGGCCTCGTCACCGGCGCGCAGCCGCACGAGGGTGATCCGCGCCTCAGGGATGGCCGCGAGAATCCAGCGCCGGTCGAAAGCGGGATGGAGGATGACGCCGGACATCAGCAGGCGCCGGTGCCCGAGTGCGCGATAGGTCGCCCAGAGCGCCGCCAGATTGAGCTGGCTGACATCGCGTGCGCCGGGCGCGAGCGGGGCAAGCTCCTCCGCGCCGGGCTTGGGGAAGACGCGATCGAGCTCGTCGCTCTCGATCGCCGCATGCGGGATGCCGGCCTCGGCCAGCAACCCGCTCGCTTCCCAGCACAAAGTCGACTTGCCGACCCCCGCGGGGCCGGTGATCAGGAGGATCTCGACGTCTGTGCCGGACAAGTCGCTCAGGCCACTTCGGCCTTCTGCTTCTGCGAGCGCTTACGCTCGTTCGGGTCGAGGATGCCCTTGCGCAGGCGGATCGACTTCGGCGTGACCTCGACGAGCTCGTCGTCGTCGATCCAGGCGAGCGAGCGCTCCAGCGTCATCCGGATCGGCGGCGTCAGACGAACGGCCTCGTCCTTCGAGGTCGTGCGGATGTTGGTGAGCTTCTTGCCCTTGAGCACGTTCACCTCGAGATCGTTCTCGCGGGTGTGCTCGCCGACGATCATGCCCTGATAGACCTTCCAGCCGGGCTCGATCATCATCGGGCCGCGATCCTCGAGGTTCCACAGCGCGTACGCCACAGCCTCACCGGTCTCCATCGCGATCAGCACGCCGTTGCGGCGGCCGCCGATCTCGCCCTTGTAGGGCAGGTAGTCATGGAACAGGCGGTTCATGATCGCGGTGCCGCGCGTGTCGGTGAGCAATTCGCCCTGGTAGCCGATCAGACCGCGGGTCGGAGCGTGGAAGACGAGGCGCAGGCGATTGCCGCCCGACGGGCGCATCTCCAGCATGTCGGCCTTACGCTCCGACATCTTCTGCACGACGACGCCGGAATGCTCCTCGTCGACGTCGATCACGACCTCTTCGATCGGCTCCAAGAGCTGGCCGTCCTCGCCGCGCTTCAACACGACGCGCGGACGGGAGACGCCAAGCTCGAAGCCCTCGCGGCGCATGGTCTCGATCAGGATCGCAAGCTGCAATTCGCCACGGCCGGAGACGATGTAGCTGTCCTTGTCGCTAGCCTCTTCGATCTTCAGCGCGACATTGCCCTCGGCCTCCTTGAACAGGCGGTCGCGGATGACGCGGGTCGTGACCTTGTCGCCCTCGGTGCCGGCCAGCGGGGAATCGTTGACCATGAAGGTCATCGACACCGTCGGCGGATCGATCGGCTGCGCCTTGATGGGGGTGTCGACCGACGGGTCGCAGAAGGTGTCGGCAACGGAGCCCTTCACCAGGCCCGCGATCGAAACGATGTCACCGGCGACGGCTTCCTCGATCGGCTGGCGCTCAAGGCCGCGGAAGGCGAGGATCTTCGAGATGCGACCGGTCTCGACGGTCGAACCGTCGCCGGAGAGCACCTTGACGGTCTGGTTCGGCTTGGCCGTGCCCGAGGTGACGCGGCCGGTGATGATGCGGCCGAGATAGGGGTTGGCCTCCAGCAGCGTGCCGATCATGCGGAAGGGGCCTTCCTCGACGGTCGGCTCCGGCACATGCGAGAGGATGAGGTCGTACATCGGCGCGAGGCCGTTATCCTGCGGACCTTCCGGCGAATGGGCCATCCAGCCCTGCTTGCCCGAACCGTAGAGGATCGGGAAGTCGAGCTGCTCGTCGGTGGCGTCGAGCGCGGCGAAGAGGTCGAAGACCTCGTTGATGACTTCGGTGGTGCGGGCGTCGGGCTTGTCGACCTTGTTGATCGCCACGATCGGGCGAAGGCCGAGCTTCAGCGCCTTGGAGACCACGAACTTGGTCTGCGGCATCGGGCCCTCGGCGGCATCGACCAGCACGATGGCGGAATCGACCATGTTCAGGATGCGCTCGACCTCGCCGCCGAAATCGGCGTGGCCGGGGGTGTCGACGATGTTGATGCGCGTGTCCTTCCAGACGACCGAGGTCGCCTTGGCCAGGATGGTGATGCCGCGCTCCTTCTCGAGGTCGTTCGAATCCATCACGCGCTCGATGACGCGCTGGTTGTCGCGGTAGGTGCCGGACTGCTGCAGCAGCTTGTCGACGAGGGTCGTCTTGCCATGGTCGACGTGCGCGATGATGGCGATGTTGCGCATGGACATGCGGGTCTGGGCCTTGCTTTCAAGGCCACGAGCCGGTCTGGAGCGCTGCCCCGCCGGCGTAGCCTGTTTCACGTGAATCTGGAATTCGTTGCGCTGCACATAAACGCTGGCGGGCTTTTCGGCAACCGCCGAGCCTGCCGAAAAGTAAATGCGTTCAGGTCTCCGCCAGTGCGCGCTGCCGCTCGGCCACGGCCCGGCCGACCTGATCGATGGCCAGGCGATAGGCCGCAAGCGCCGCCGTGTCGAGATCGCCCTTGGCGTAGTCGGCGAGCACGCGCGTCAGAATCTGGTCGGCCTCGCGGCCGAGCCGCATCAGTTCCACCTCGTCCTCGCAGGCGCGGATCAGGGCCAGCAGCCCGAGCAATTCGTCGAGGCCGGCCATGGCACGCCGGCGCCTATTGGCACTCTCGCGGCCGAGCAAGGCTGCACCGCCCGTGCCCACCGCCGAGAGCGCCATGGCGCCGATATAGAACCAGTCGCCATAGCGATCGAAGAAGGTTTCCTGCTCGCCATCGATATAGGCGGCCGCGCCCGAATGGACCGGCAGGGGGGCGTCCTTGTCGGTCGAGGGCGTCTCCAGCGCCTGCACGGCCGGCAGCTCCGACACCAGCGTCAGGCGCAGGCCGAGAATGTCCTTGGTCAGTTCGCCGACGAGGTTGTCGTCAAGGCTCTGCGCCGCGACGAGGCGGGAGGTGATCGAGATGGTCTGCAGGCTTTCGGCTGGACGGGGCGGATCGCCGCCCAGCGCGCCACGAACGATCTCGCCCGACTCGATCGCCCGGTAATGCGCCGCCAGCGCATCCGCCTCGCGGACCGGGATCAGCACGGGATCGTTGCCCCAGGCCTCGCGCAGGCGGCGCAGGCCGTCGTTGTTGGTGTGGGAGCCGACGGCATTGATCGAGAAGAAGACGTCGATGCGCTTCTCCTTGGCGGCCGCCACGATCTCCTCCTGGCTCAGGCCGACGATCTCAACCTCTTCGGGCCGGACCTCGTATTGCGCCAGCACCCGCTTCAGCAGGGTGATGTTTCCGGTCGGGTTGCGGGACACGCCGATCCTGCGGCCGCGCAACTCGGCGATGCGGCCGATCGCGGTCTCGGTCGTCGTGATGAAGAACGGAAAGGTCCGCCGGGTGATCAGGACCGTGTCGGCCGTCGAGGGCATGGCAATGTCGGCGCGCAGCATGGCGAGATCGGCCTGGCCGGCATCGATCTTCTTGGCGCTGTCCTCGGAGCCCTCGGTCAGGACGAGGCGGAGGCGGATGGAAGCCTTGTCGCGATTGAGGCCCTGCACGAAGGCAGCAGCCATGCGGGCATCCTCGGAGCCGAGCGGCCCGACCGCAAGGCGCAGGGTCCGTGGCTGGCCGACATAATAGAATACCGCCACGACGAGGCCGGAGACGGCGAGCAGCCCCGCCGCGATCGCCAGCCCGCGCCTGCCCATACCCAGCCGGATCAATCAATGCCCCCTTCTTCGCCCCATGCAAGCATGGCTTCCTTCGCCATCATGTCGCAAGTACGGCATGCGCCCGGGAACGGACCGTGCTAAACGCCGGGCCATGTCCACTGGTTCGCCCTTCCTGATCAAGATCTGCGGCCTCTCGACCCCCGAGACGCTGGAGGCCGCGCTCGCGGCCGGCGCCGACATGATCGGGCTCAATTTCCACCCGAAGAGCCCGCGCTACGTGACGCTGGAGCGCGCCAAGGAGCTCGCGGCGATCGCGCGCGGCAAGACGGAGGTCGTCGCGCTCGTCGTCGACTGGAGCGAGGAGCGGGCCGCCGAACTTGCCGAGGCGTTGAAACCCGACTGGTTCCAGTTCCATGGCCGCGAGACGCCCGAGCAGACCGCGGCCCTGCGCCGTGCCGTCGCCCGGCCGGTGATGAAGGCCCTCGGCATCGCCACGGCCGAGGACCTGAACGCCGTCGCCGGCTATCGCGATGCCGCCGATCTCATCCTGCTCGACGCCAAGCCGCCGAAGGATGCGGCCTTCCCCGGCGGGCACGGCAAGCCCTTCGACTGGGGCCTGCTGGGCGGTCTCGACCCCTCGCAGCGCTTCATGCTATCGGGCGGGCTCGATCCGGCGAATGTCGCGGAGGCGATCCATGTGACCCATCCGGCGGGCATCGACGTATCATCAGGCGTCGAAAGCGCGCCGGGGGTCAAGGACCCCGCCCGGATCGCGGAATTCATCGCGGCGGCCCGCAAGGCCGCGGCGGCAGGACAGGAAAGCTCGAGCGCATGAACGCCCCCTCGACCCCGAACAGCTATCGCAACGGCCCGGACGAGAACGGCCGCTTCGGCCTGTTCGGCGGCCGCTTCGTCGCGGAAACGCTGATGCCGCTGATCCTGGAACTGGAAGAGGCCTATAACGCCGCCAAGGCCGATCCGGCCTATCACGCCGAGATGACCAGCGGCCTGAAGCACTATGTCGGCCGGCCCTCGCCACTCTATCTCGCCGAGCGCCTGACGGACCATTTCGGCGGCGCCAAGGTCTATCTGAAGCGCGAGGAGCTGAACCATACCGGCTCCCACAAGGTGAACAACGTGCTCGGCCAGATTTTGCTGGCGCGGCGCATGGGCAAGAAGCGCATCATCGCCGAGACCGGCGCCGGCCAGCATGGCGTCGCCACCGCGACGCTCTGCGCCCGCTACGGGCTGGAATGCATCGTCTACATGGGCGCGGTCGACGTCGCCCGGCAGGCGCCCAACGTCTTCCGCATGCAGATGCTCGGCGCCACGGTCGTTCCGGTCGAATCCGGTACCAAGACGCTGAAGGACGCCATGAACGAGGCGCTGCGCGACTGGGTGACCAATGTCGGCACGACCTTCTACTGCATCGGCACGGTCGCCGGCCCGCATCCCTATCCCGCGATGGTGCGCGATTTCCAGTCGATCATCGGCAAGGAGACCCGCGAGCAGATGCAGGAGGCCGAAGGCCGCCTTCCCGATTCACTCGTCGCCTGCATCGGCGGCGGCTCGAACGCGATGGGCCTGTTCCACCCCTTCCTCGATGACTCCTCCGTCGAGATCTACGGCGTGGAGGCGGCCGGCCACGGCATCCCGAGCGGCCTGCATGCGGCCTCGCTCACCGGCGGGCGCCCGGGTGTGCTGCACGGCAACCGCACCTTCCTGCTGATGGACGATGACGGGCAGATCAAGGACGCCCACTCGATCTCGGCCGGGCTCGACTATCCCGGCATCGGCCCGGAGCATTCCTGGCTGCACGATGTCGGCCGGGCGAAGTACCTTTCCGCCACCGACGAGGAGGCGCTGGAGGCGTTCCAGCTGATCTCAAGGTTGGAGGGTATTATTCCAGCGCTGGAGTCCGCGCATGCGCTCGCCCGCGTCGCCGATCTCGCCCCGCAGAAGCCGAAGGATCACCTGATGGTGGTCAATCTCTCCGGCCGCGGCGACAAGGACATCCCGCAGGTCGCGGAGATTCTCGCGGCACGCTGACGCTCGAAAGGCCCCGTCCAAAGTTCTAGGCGTGGCCTCTCGACTCTCGCACCGGCAACGACAAGCATAGGTTGTTTCCGGCGCACCCGCGCCGGGCATGTTGCGTGGAGCGGGACCGGGGCCAGTGGGGGGCAGCGGTAACGACGACCGTCCGAGCGAGGTCGGGCCCGGCTCAGCCGGCCTGCCAGTCGAACTCGCCTTCCTGACGCGGCATGGCCTGCCGCCTTCCTTCCTCGCAGGCATAGCCGAGACATCCCGGCGCAACCGCACCGATCCGGTCCGCGAAGCGATCGCACGCGGCCTGATCGACGAGACCCGCTTCTATCGGGCGCTGGCCGCCGAGATGGGCCTGGCCTTCGTGGCACAGCCTCCGCCACTCCGGCCCGGTGGCGGACACGACGCCATCCTGCGCCAGGGCATCGCGCCGGCCGACGGCGACGCGCGCTTCCGCTTCATCCTCGCGCCGGAGGGACCGGCGTTGCGGCGGATGATCGAGGCCGGACCGCGCAACCGCGACGACATCGCGGTGACGACCCCGCGCCGCTTCGGCGACGCCCTGCGCCGCAGCAATGCCGCGCTATTGGCCGAGCACGCGGCCGGGCTCGATCCCGCCGGCCTCGCCCGCGACAGCGCCCGTACCGGTGCGAGCCGGGGCCAGGTGATCGCCGCCGGCTGCGGCGTCTCCGCTGCCGCGATCGGCGGGGTCTTCGCGCCGCTCGAAACCTTCTTCGGGCTCGCGCTGCTGCTCGGCCCACTCTTCCTCGGCCTGATCCTGCTGCGGCTTGCGGCTTCGATCGAGCGCTCCGCGCCCGACCTCTGGCGCAGCCATCGCTGGCGGATCGATGATGCCCGCCTGCCCGTCTACACGGTCGCGGTGCCGCTCTACCGCGAGCTTGCCGTGCTCCGGCAATTGACGGATGCGCTCGGCGCGCTCGACTACCCCGCAGCCAAGCTCGATATCCGCCTGCTGATCGAAGCCGACGACACGGCCATGCGCGGCGCGCTGGCGCAGATGGCACTGCCATCGCATTTTTCCGTGACCATCGTCCCGCCCGGCCTTCCGCGCACCAAGCCCCGCGCGCTGAACCTCGCCCTGCTCGAAGCGCGCGGGGCGCTCTTCACGATCTATGACGCCGAGGACATTCCCGATCCGCAGCAATTGCGGATGGCAGCGGCGCGCTTCCTCGGCGGCCCGAAGGAACTCGGCTGCCTGCAGGCGAGACTCGTGATCGACCATGCGGAGGAGGGCCTTCTGCCCGGCCTGTTCGCGCTCGAATATGCCGGGCTGTTCGAGGTGCTCAATCCCGGCCTGCTGCAATTCCAGCTGCCGATCATGCTGGGCGGGACCTCGAACCATTTTCGCACCGAGGCGCTGCGCACTGTGGGCGGCTGGGACGCCTGGAACGTGACAGAGGATGCCGATCTCGGCTTCAGGCTGGTGCGCGCCGGCTATCGCATCGGCGACCTGCCCTCCAACACCCGCGAGGAGGCGCCGGTCTCCATCCCTGCCTGGCTCAAGCAGCGCTCGCGCTGGATCAAGGGCTATATCCAGACGCTGGTGACGCATTCGCGCGCGCCCTTGCGGCTGATGCGCGAGGCCGGGATCGCCGCGACCTTCGCCTTCCTGTCGCTGGTCTTCGGCACCGTCGCCACGGCATTGGGCTATCCGGCCTTCGCCGTCGCCGCGCTGATCGCCTATTGGGACGGCTCGCTCTTCGCACCGGTCGGCACCGCGGCGACCCTGACCTCGACCATCGCGCTCGGCGTCTGGCTTCTCGGCAGCGTCGCCCTGTTCGTGCCGCCCGTCGTCGGCGCAGTCCGGCGGGGCGCGCCGGGCCTGCTGCTGCTCGTGCCGCTGCTGCCGCTCTATTATGCGCTGGTCTCGGTCGCCGCCTGGATGGCGTTCTACGAGTATTTCAACCGCCGCTTCGCCTGGAACAAGACCGAGCACGGGCTGGCGCGCCGGCGCGCGCCGATCGAACCGGCTACGAGTGACGCAGCCATTCCGCCGCGGCCTGCGCCGGAGGCTGCTCGATATTGAAGGCGCCGACGAATTTGCCGTCCTTGCCCATCAGATAGACCAGCGCGGTGTGGTCCATCGTGTAGTCGCCATCCTTCAGCGGCACTTTCTTGGCATAGGCACGATAAGCCTTGACCACGGCGTCGATGGCCGGCCGGTCGCCGCTCAGGCCGACGATGCGCGGGTCGAAGGAGCCGAGATAGCTCTTCATCGCGTCCGGCGTGTCGCGCTCGGGATCGACCGTGATGAAGAGCGCTTTAAGCCCCTTCGCCTTGGCGCCGTCGCCGGCCGCGCGCAGAGCCTCCGAGATCTCGAAGAGCTTGGTCGGGCAGATATCCGGGCAATGGGTGAAACCGAAGAAGACTAGGAAGGGCGATCCCTTCAGGTCGGTGTCGGAGAGCGGCTTGCCCTCTTGCGTCGTCAGCGTGAACGGGCCGCCGACGCTGGCCGTGCCGCTGCCACTGCTTCCCTGGCGACCGGGCGAGAAGGTCAGGATCGCGGCTGCGGCGAGCGCGAGCGCCCCGGCCAGGAAGACGACGAGGGGCAGGACGAGACGGCGGTTCACGGAGACATTCCCGGGCAGGCGGCGGCAGCCGCTAGACAGCGTTTTTCATGCATCGGCTGGGTCCGAAAACCGGTTCCCACTTTTCGGGCCGATGCCTAGAAGCATGCGACGATGGCGGCGATCAGCCCGTCAGTGAAGAGCCGGTCGCCTTCGCGCCACCAGAGCAGCAGGCCGGTGAGGAACAGGGCGAAGAAGCCCCCGCCAATCAGCATGAGGCCGAGACGGCTCGAAGAGCCGGCTTCCGTCTGCGTTGTCTCGTCTGCCTGCGACATAGGCATAACCTATCGCGGGATCGCGCCGTCCGAAAGCGGGCGGCGTGACGCAGGGGGCTCACGATACGGCGATGCGCCCTGAAGCATAATAGCGCGTCATTCTCGGGCGAAGCGAAGCGCAGAACCGAGAATCTCTGACAGGGAAAGGCTCTGGCGCCTCCCCTTCATGAGATGCTCGGGTCAAGCCCGAGCATGACGGCGGAGGTTCTGCTCACTTCACCGGGAAGGTCAGCGGCGAGTAATCCGTCACCGGGCGCTTGATCCAGTCGTTGCCGGGCGCGGCCGCTTCCGTCCGCTTCTGGCCTTCGTGGAGGCGCAGGGCCGCGGCCGGATAGTCCATGGTCAGCACGGTGCCGTCGCGGACGACGAGCCTGCCATCGACATAGACACGGTCGACGGCGCGTTCGGCGGCGGCATAGACCATGCTGCGCACGGGGTCGCGGTGCGGCTGCATCATCGGATGCTTGAGGTCGACCATCACGAGGTCGGCCTTGCAGCCGGCTTCCAGGCGGCCGATATCGTCGCGGCCGAGCGCGGCGGCGCCCGCCGTGGTCGCGGCCTCGAAAATGTCGGTGGTGGTGAGCGTGCGCGGGTTCTCCGCCATCATGCGGGCGACATAGCCGACATGGCGCATCTCCTCGATCATGTTGTGCGGATAGGTGTCGGTGCCCATGCCGATGCGGATACCGGCGCGGCGATAGCGCCCGAAATCATCGAGCGCGATGCCGCGGCGCATGAAGACCGTCGGGCAATGGGCGACCATCGTATCGGTCTCGGCCAGCAGCGCGAGATCGCGGCGGCTGTGCCAGCCGAGGCGCGGGTAGTCGTCGAGGAAGATGCCGTGGCCGACGATGCTGGTCGAGCCGAGCACGCCGAGCTTCTCCAGCCACTGAATCGGTGTCACCCCATGGCGGCGGGTGATCTCGTGGAACTCGACCGTCGACTGGGCCGCGTGGATCTGCCAGGGCAGGTTGCGGCGCTTGGCTTCCGCATGGCTGTCCTTGATCAGGCCCTCGCTGCAGGTGTCGATCTGCGCCGGGCAGACCATGCCGAAGAGGCGCCCTGAAGGGTGCTTCTGCGCCTGCTCGATAACGTCAAAGGCGGTCTCCATGGCAGCAGTGCCGGCCTTCTCGTCCCACTCGTATTCGACGACATGGCCGTTCTTCGTGTACCAGCGGGCCGAGCGGAACATCGGCGAGACGCAGACGCGCAGGCCGCTATTGGCCGCAAGGTCGATCCAGCCGGGATGGGCGACCGAGAGGTCGGCGAGCGTGGTGACGCCGGAGAGCAGGAGCTCGGAATAGGCGACCTGCACGCAATCCGGCACCGTCTCGGCATCGGGCCGCAGGATCGGCATGAACTCGTAAAGCGAGGAATTGTAGAGCGCGGGCGAGCCCAGTTCGTCGAGGAAGCCCTTGTTCAGCGCCTCGCTCGACGGATGCGAATGGATGTTGACGAGGCCGGGCATGACCATGCGCCCGCTGCCGTCGACGGTCTCGTCGGCCTGACCTTCGTAGCGCGGCCCGACATAAAGCAGCGTGCCGTCCTCGAAGGCGACATCGGCTCCGTGCAGATAGACATGCCGGGAGGCTTCCGCATCCCAGGCGACAACGACTTCGGCGTTCTTGATGACCGTGATCGTCATGATCTTTGTTTCCTCCTCCTTGGTGGTCTTTCTCGGAACCACGGCGTCATCCCGGGCTTGACCCGGGATCCATCGAAGGGCGCTCCGCTCTACGATGGATCCCGGATCGGCGCGGCTGCGCCGCTTGTCCGGGATGACGCCGTGGTTCCGAGAAAAATCAACGGGCTGGAGCAATCAGACATAGAAAAAGCGCCGCGCGGTTCTCACCGCGCGGCGCCGAAGACGCTCAGCGCTTCAGCTTGAGGTCGAGCCCCTTGTAGAGGCCGGCACCGTAGATGCCGTGGGCCCGCACGCCCTCCAGCCGGTCGCCGGCAACGACCCAGAGCGGCTGCGAAGCCAGGGGAACCCAGACATTCGCCTCGGTGAGCTGCGTCTGGACCGCGCCGATCGCCTGCTTGCGCTTGTCGGCATCGACGGCGGTCGCCGCGGCCTTGAGCAACTCGTCGGTCTTCGGGTCCTTCCAGTTCATCCGGTTCGGCGTCGGGGCCTGGCGGCTGGCGAAGTAGAGGTTCAGCGCCTCGGTGGCCGTCACATAGGGATAGGCCATGTAGAAGGCGTCGAATTCCTGCGTCGCGAGCTTGCCCCAGGCGACGGTGGCGTCCCAGAGCTGGATCTTGAGGTCGATGCCGACCTTGCGCAGGTCGGCCTGCATCGCCTCGGAGATGCGCGGGTTCACGTCGTTGCGGATACCGTAGACCGTGAAGGTCGCCTTCTGGCCGTCCTTCTCGCGGATGCCGTCGGCGCCCGGCTTCCAGCCCGCCTCGTCCAGCAGCTTGATGGCGCCGGCCGGGTTATGCTTCGGCATCTTGCTGGCGGAATCCTTGTCGTAGTCGAGCACGGCCGGGTTCAGCAGCGAGGGCAGCACCTGGCCCTTGCCGAAGAAGATCGCCTTGGCGATGGCCTGCTTGTCGGTCGCCATGTTGACGGCCTCGCGGATCACCGCGTCCTTCGACACGGGCTTGTCGATCTTGAAGCCCATGAAGATGTCGTAGATGTAGTTTTCCTGCCGCTGCACCGTCATGCCGGGGATGCGCTGCATGGTGTCGAGCGCGATATAGGGCATGTAATAGGTCACGTCGGCCTGCTTGGCCTGGATCGCGGCCATCAGCGTGTTCGACTCGGGGATGACCTTCCAGACGATCTCGTCGATCTGCGGCTTCGGGTCCTTGTAGATCGGCGGGCCCCAGCTGTAGTGCGGGTTCTTCTTGAGCACGAGCTCCTGGCGCGGGGTCCAGCGCGACCAGCAATAGGGGCCGGTGGCGTTGAAGCCCTGGACACCGAAATTCGGCCCGAGCTTCTCGACGGTCGCCTTGTCGACCACCGAGGCGAAGGACAGGGCGAGCTGGAACATCAGGTCGCTATAGGGCTCCTTCAGCTCGTAGATCAGCGTGGAATCACCGTCGGCGCGGATGTCCTTGACCGGGCCGCCGCGGAAGGAGACCGGCGACTTGTTGGCCGGGTCGGTCCAGCGCTTCAGCGAATAGACGACGTCGTCGATCGTCATCGGCCGGCCGTCGCAGAACTTCACGTCCTTCCGGATCTTGAAGGTGTAGGTCAGTCCATCCGGCGAGATCGTCCAGCTATCGGCGAGGCCGGGCTTGATCGTCTTCATGTCGAAATCGACCGTCACCAGCGTGTCGGCCAGCATGTACATGACCTCGGCCGCCGCCGTCGCGGTGGTGCGGATCGGGTCGTAATTGTCGGCATCGATGACGCGCAGGATCGAGAGCGGCGCCTTCTGCTGGGCGACCGCGGGCACGACCGCAAAACTTGCGGCGGCGGCGCCGGCGAGAAGCAGAGTTGAGAGTTTGAACATCGAGCAAGTCCCCTTTTTGACGCTTCTTGGTTGATATCGCTGCTATTTGCGCAGCTTGGGATCGAGGGCGTCCCGCAGGGAGTCGCCAAGCACGTTGAAAGCCAGCACGACCGCGAAGATCACCAGGCTCGGCAGGACCGAGACATGCGGCGCGAAGAACAGGAAGTTGCGGCCGTCCGCCGCCATGGCGCCGAGCTCGGCCGTTGGCGGCTGGGCGCCGAGGCCCAGGAACGACAGCGCTGCGCCGAGCAGGATGACCTGGCCGAAACGCAAGGTGACGAAGACGAAGATGGCCGAGAGGCAGTTCGGCAGGACATAGCGCAGGATGATACGCAGATCGCTCAGGCCCAGCGAGCGCGCCGCCTCGATATAGCCCTGCTGCAGCACGACCAGCGCCGAGCCACGCACGACGCGCGCCATCAAGGGCACTGTCGCGATCGAGAGTGCGATGATGACAGCGAGCAGGCCCGGCCCGAAGATCGCGGCGATGGCGAGGCCGAACAGGATCGCGGGGAAGGACAGGAGGACGTCCATGAACCGCATCAGCACGCCGGACAGCTTCGGATAGTAGGCGGCGGCGAAGCCGATGATGCCGCCGATCACGCAGCCGAAGGCGACCGAGGCCGAGCCCATCAGCAGGGTCGTGCGCAAGCCGTAGAGCAGGCGCGTGATCATGTTGCGGCCCTGCCCGTCCGTGCCGAGCAGACCGGCCTCGCCCGGCGGCTTCAGCGTGTTGGCGAGATCGTTGCCGAAGGGATCGGTCGGTGCGAGCCAGGGCGCGAAGACCGCGCAGAGGATGGCGAGGACGACGAGCGCCAGCGCGATGCAGGAGCCGACATCGGAGATCAGCATCCGGAGCACGGTCTTGCGGCGCACGGGCGTGGCGGCGGCGACGCTGACGGCCGCTTCGACCGTCTTGGCGCCGGGCTGGAACGCATTGCGATCGAGCTTCATGGGGGAGCTCATCAGGTGCCCCTCACGCGTGGGTCGAGCACGGCATAGAGGACGTCCACCGCGAGATTGACCAGGATGAAGCCGAGCGAGAGCATGATGATCGTGCCCTGCGCCATCGGCAGGTCGCTCGACAGGATGGCGCCGACCGCGAGCCGGCCGATGCCCGGCCAGGAGAACACGGTCTCGGTGACGACGGCGCCGCCGAGCAGGAAGCCGATCTGCAGGCCGATCAGCGTGACGACCGGAACGAGCGCGTTGCGGAGCGTGTGGCGCAGCACGACCGTGCCCTCGCCGAGCCCCTTGGCACGGGCAGTGCGGACATGGTCGGCACCGAGCTCGTCCAGCACCGAGGTGCGGGTCATACGGGCGACCGGGCCGACGAAGACGCCGCCCAAAGTGATCGCCGGCAGGATGATCCCCTGGATGCCCTCCCAGGTCCAGAGCGGGCCGGTGCGGCCGGTGAAGGGCAGGATCGGGTAATAGAAGCCGAAGAGCCAGATCAGCCCGAGGCCGAGGAAGAAGACCGGTAGCGAGACACCGGCCACCGAGAAAGCCATGATCGCGCGGTCGATCAGCGAGCCCCGGTAATAGGCGCCGACGGTGCCCAAGAACATGCCGAGCGGGATCGCCCAGATCAGCGAGGCGAACATCAGCTCCAGCGTCGGGCCGATGGTGTTGCCGAGTTCCTGCGTCACCGGGACGTTGTTGATGATGGAGACGCCGAGATCGCCCTGGAGCAGCCGCCCGATATAGATCGCGAACTGCTTCCACAGGGGCTGGTTCAACCCGAGTTCCTGGCGGATCGCCTCCACCACGTCCTGCGTCGCGGTCGGCCCGGCGCGGACCTGGGCCGGATCGGTCGGCACGACCTGCATCAGCAGGAAGCCGATCAGCAGGACGCCGAGCATCACCGGCAGGACCAGCAGCAGCCTTTGCAGCGTATGTTTGAGCATTGCTGAGGTCCCGGCCTATTGCGCCGCAGCCGCAAGCTGGCCGTGCCGGTCGAAGACCACCTCGCCACCGAGCAGCGTCAGGTCGCAGCGCACGTCGTTCTCGACCTCACCGACGGGGATCGCGAAAATGTCGTGCGAGAGCACGGCGATATCAGCGAGCTGGCCCGGCACCAGCCGGCCGAGCTTGTCCTCGGCGAACTGGGTATAGGCGCCGAGCAAGGTATAGGCGTGGACGGCCTCCTCCATGCTCAGCTTCTCGGCGCCGCCGATCTCGGTATGGCGCTTGGTCTGACGGGTGACCATCGTGAAGAGGTTCTTGAACGGGTCGGTGGCGCAGACCGGGGCATCCGAGCTTGCCGCGGCATGCAGGCCGCCATCGAGCCATTTGCGCATCGGGTAGGAGGCGCCGGCGCGCTCTTCGCCCAGATTGATCACATAGAGATCGCCGAATTCGTAGATGAAGGCCGGCTGCGGCACCGGATCGATGCCGGCAGCGGCCATGCGGGCGAGTTGGCCATCGGTCAGGAAGCCGCAATGCTCGATGCGATGGCGGCGGCCCTTGATCGGATGCGCCGGACTGTCGGCCTTTTCCATGCCGGAGAGAACCTGCTCGATCGCGGCGTCGCCGATCGCGTGGATCGCGAGCTGGTAGCCGAGCTCGTGGTAGTGCCGGAGATAGCCATGCATGGCGGCATCGGAATAGATGAAGATGCCGCGATTATCGGGGTCGCCAACGAGGTAGGGCTCGCTCATCGCGGCGGTCAGACCGCCGGCACTACCGTCGCCGAAGACCTTCATCGCGCCGTAGCGCAAGAGGCCGGTCTCGCGGCCGAAGCGGTAACCCGCCGCATAGGCTTCGTCGCCGATGCCGTCGGCATTGCCGTAAATGCAGACCCAGGTGCGGACCGGCAGAGTGCCGGCGCGCGCGACCTCCTCATAGGCCTCGATCTCGGCCATACCGGCGCCCATGCCGACGCCGGCATCCATCACGCTGGTGAAGCCCTGCGCGAGCATGTAGTGCCCGGCCTTCTCGATCGCGGCTTTCAGCTCCGCCAGGCTCGGCTTCGGCATCGCCTCGACGATCAGGCGCATGGCGCTCTCGGCCAGCAGGCCCGTCAGCTTGTTGTCGCGGCGCTCGATCAGGCCGCCATCGGGGCTCGGCGTGTTGTGGCCGATACCGGCCGCCGCCATGGCGCGGCCATTGACGACGCCGACATGGCCGCAGGTGCGCTTGATATAGACGGGATTGTCCGGGGCGACGCGGTCGAGCTCCTCGGCGGTCGGATGGCGGGCCTCGGCCAGCTCGTTATGATCATAGCCGCGGCCGGTGACCCATTCGCCGGGCTTCTTGCCCTTCACGGCGGCAGCGATGCGGCGCAGGATCTCGTCGATGCTATTCACGCCCTCCTCGGGGCGCAGGTTGACCTCGCTCATGGCGAGGCCGAGCGGCAGCAGGTGCATATGCGCGTCGTTCAGGCCGGGAATGGCGACGCGGCCGGCGAGGTCGACGACCCTGGTGGCCGGGCCCTGCAAGGCGGCGATCTCGGCAGCCGAACCGGCAGCCAGAACCTTCCCCCCGCCGATCGCCAGGGCTTCCACGAAGCCTTCCGCCAAGCCGCAGAAGATGCGGCCATTCAACAAAACGGTCTCGGCTTGCGTCATCGGCCCGGATTACCCTGCTTTCCCTGTTGAATTCTCGCCGCGAGGCATTGGCGAGGCGATAGTCTTCGGCAAGCATCTCCCGTGCCATGCACGCGGCTATGCGCGTCCATGCGGCCCTATCGCAGCGAATGGGGATTTAGTCTGGACGGTGTGCTTTGAACGCGAAAACTATGCCACTCCGCCGGTTCCCCATGACACTATTTTCTTATTGGCTTTCCGGCAGCATCGCTCAGAATATTGAACATGGCAAGGACCGCCGAGCAGGCGGGCCCTGCATGACGCGCAGGAACGACAAGGCGCGCAGAAGAGGGAAACGGAACGGCCATGAGCTTTGACGTCGGCGGTAGGCTAAAGGAAATCAGGTTGGCAGCCGGGCTTTCCCAGCGCGAGCTCGCGGCGCGCTCGGGCGTGACCCATAGCCTGATCTCGCTGATCGAGCAGAACCGGAACAGTCCGTCGGTCGCGTCGCTGCGCAAGATCCTCGACGGCATCCCGATGACGATGGTGAATTTTTTTGACGAGGCGAAGGCACCACGGGACAAGGTGTTCTTCGAGGCCTCCGACCTGCTCGACCTGACCTCGCGCCTGCACCAGGTCAATGGCGGCGAGAGCCGCGGCCAGATGTCCTTCCGCCAGGTCGGGGATGCCCAGGCCCATAACCTGCAGATCCTGCACGAATCCTACGATCCCGGCGCCGATACCGGCGCCGCCATGCTCAAGCACGAATCCCACGAAGGCGGGGTGGTGCTGGCCGGCGAGCTCGAAATCACGGTCGGCGACCAGATCAAGGTGCTGAAGCCCGGCGATGCCTATCTCTTCGACAGCCGCATCCCGCACCGCTATCGCAATATCGGGACGGAGCGCTGCATCGTCGTGAGCGCCTGCACGCCGCCCTACCTTTGAGAAAACGCCAGCAGGACTACACCGGCGAACCTTAGAACACATTTAAACTATTGATATTATTTGATTTTTACTCCAGCATCGGATAAACATAACCTCCTCACAGAGGTCGCGATGCCCGCCAGTTCCAGCCCCGTACAGAAATCTGCCACGAGCCTGGAGCTGTTCTCGCGCAATCTCTCGCTCTCCGCCGGCACGTTCCTGATCCAGGAAGGCGAGCGGATCGTCGGCCCGATGCGGCCGGGCCTCAAGGTCGCGGTCATGCTGGAGGGCCGGCAGGCGCTGGAGCTCGATGACCGCCCGGCCGTCCTGCTCGATGGGCCTACGGTCCTCGTCGCAGCCAATGGCGGCGAGCATATGCAGCAGCGGACGGGCCTCGCCGACGGCGCGCTGCGCTGCGCGCTGATGCAGTTCGATTTCGATTTCGTCGCCCGCGAGTTCGGGCCGGATGTCGCCAAGGCCGCCCGCCTCGCCTGTTCCGACGATGCCGGCTTCTGGGTGCGCCCAGCCGATGCGCCGATCCGCTCGCTGGCGCTGCAGATGGCGGAATGCCCGGTCGGCGAAGCGCTGCGCCCGCTCTATCTCGCCGGCAAGGCGCTGGAACTCGGAGCGCTGGTGCTGGACCGGATGCTCGGCGAGCGCCCCGTCCGCCCGGCGCGGCTCAGCCCGCGCCTGCGCGAGCAGGTTCATGCGGCCCGCGACCGCCTGCTCGAAACTTTACAGGAGCCCCTCAGCCTGGCGGAGCTGGCGCGCGAAAGCGGGCTCAATCCGACCAAGCTCACCTCCGCCTTCCGAACCGAGTTCGGTGCCAGCGTCTTCGAGTACCTGCAGGAGCAGCGCCTGCAGCAGGCCTATGCGCTGATCGCGAACGGAGAAGCCAGCGTCGCCGTCGCCGCTTTCCAGGTCGGCTACAGCCCGGCGCATTTCTCAGGGCTGTTCCGCAAGCGTTTCGGCGTCGCTCCGAGCTCGCTGCGCTGATTCAAGCCATGTCCCTGCCCTCCCGTTCTTGCTTGGACGCGTTCGAAACGCGACCGAAAGAAATACTGCCGCGATCGAAAGCCAAGCGCGTTGCCGGCTGTGCGGCCTTCCTGAAAGAACCCCGGGGACGAGGGCGCGCAGGCGCCGGGGGCAGGAATGCAGGCATGACCGGGATCAACAGCAGCAATCGCGCCATGGGACGGGCCGGCGTGGCACTGGCCGCGCTTCTCGTCGGTGGCGCCGGCACGGCGCTGGCGCAGGGCGCCCAGCCGCAGCCCGCGGGCACAGCGATCGGCCTCGATACGATCGACGTCCAGGGCGAGCGCGCCGGCGGCCCGGTCAACGGCTATGTCGCGCGCCGCAGTGACACCGCGACCAAGACCGACACGCCGATCATGGAGACGCCGCAGTCGATCACGGTCGTCACGCGCGACCAGATGGACGCCCAGGGCGCCCAGAATGTCAGCCAGGCGCTGCGCTATACTGCCGGCGTGCTCGGCGAGACCCGCCTCTCGATGGGCCGCTATGACAGCGTCTTCATCCGCGGCTTCGGCGGCTCGGGCGGCACGGCCGGCTTCGTCAACAATCTCGACGGCCTGCGCTACCAGCGCGGCATCAACTTCCTCGTCCCACCTATGAATCCTGGGGGCTGGAGCGGGTCGAGGTGCTGCGCGGCCCGTCCTCGGTGGTGTTCGGGCAGGTGAAGCCCGGCGGCATCGTCAACATGGTCAGCAAGCGCCCGCGGGAGGAGCGGCACGGCGAGGTCCAGCTCCAGTTCGGCAGCCATGACCGCGCCCAGATGGCCTTCGATTTCGGCGGGCCGATCGACCAGCAGAAGACCTGGCTCTACCGCGTCGTCGGCCTCGGCCGGGCGGCGGACACGCAGGTCGACTACACCCGCGAGGAGCGCATCTTCATCGCGCCATCGCTGACCTACCGGCCGAATGCGGCGACGAGCCTGACCCTGCTGGCCTCGTTCCAGCGCGATCCGGAGACCGGCTTCTACGGCTTCATCCCGGCGGTCGGCACGGTGCTGCCGAGCCGCGCCGGCCGCATCCGGAGCAATTTCTTCCCGGGCGAGCCGAATTTCGAAGGCTATAGCCGCAACCAGGCCAATCTCGGCTACGCCTTCGAGCATCGCTTCAACGACGTCTTCACCTTCCGCCAGAACGTCCGCATCTCGGATCTCGAATCGCGCAACCGCACCGTCGCGGTCGGCGGCATCGCAGCCGACCAGAAGACCCTGACGCGCCGCGCCACGATCTCGAACGAGCGCGCCCGCACCGCCGGCATCGACAACCAGCTCCAGGCCGATTTCCGCACGGGGCCGCTGACGCACAAGGTGCTGTTCGGCGTCGACGGCTACTGGACCGATGCCAAGGCCGCCACCGGCGCCGGCGGCACGGTGCAGTCGCTCGACTTCACCAATCCGATCTACGGGCGCCTGCCCTTCATCCTGCCGACCGTGCCGAGCACCACGCAGACGACGGCCCAGTACGGCATCTACCTGCAGGACCAGATCAAGCTCGACCGGCTCTCGCTGCTCGTCGGCGGCCGCTTCGACCGGGCCGAGGCGCGCACCCGCGCGCTGTCCACCAGCGTGCTGACCAAGCAGGACGATACGGCACGGACCGGCCGCGTCGCACTGATGTACAATTTCGACAACGGCTTCGCGCCCTATGTCAGCTACTCGACCTCGTTCGAGCCGGTCGCGGGCACGGCCTTCGGCGGCACGCCGTTCAAGCCGACCGAAGGCGAGCAGTACGAGGCCGGCTTCAAATACGAGCTGCCGGGGACCAATGCCTTCCTGCAGGCTTCGGTCTATCAGCTGACCCAAACCAACGTCACAACGACCGACCTCGCCCATCCGACCTTCCAGATCCAGACCGGCGAGATCCGCGCCCGCGGCGTCGAGGTCGAGGCGCGCGCCAGCGTCTATGAGAATCTCGATCTCGTCGCGGCCTATACCTATACCGATGCCGAGGTGACCAAGAGCAACGGCGTCGACCTCGGCAAGCGCCCGCCGGTCGTGCCGCGCCACACCGCGGCGCTCTGGGCGCATTACACCTTCCGGACGGGCATGCTCTCCGGCCTCGGGCTCGGTGCCGGCGTGCGCTATGTCGGCGGTGGCGCGGGCGATCCCGGCAACACCTTCTCGACCTCGGACTACACGCTGGTCGATGCCGCGATCAGCTACGACCTCGCCGCCGCCAGCCCGGCGCTCAAGGGCTGGAGGCTGCAGGTCAACGCCCAGAACCTGTTCGACAAGGAGTATATCTCCGGCTGCTACGGCACGACGCAGTGCTCCTTCGGCCTGCGCCGCACGGTGCTCGCGACACTGTCCTACCGCTGGTGAGAGCGCCCATGCAGCCAGGCAGCCCTGCCGATCCCGCATTCGCCCCCGTCACGCTGCCGCAGGCCTGGCAGCGTGATTTCGAGGCGCGGGACGGCGCGCGCTACCGGCTGCTGGTCTCCGTGCCGGAAGGCCCCGCTCCGGCAGGCGGCTTCCCGAGCCTCGTGCTGGTCGACGGCCACGCGCTGTTCCCGGTCGCTGCCACCGCCGCCCGCCTGCAGGCGCAACGCCCGGAAGCGACCAGCGTCGGCCCAGCCGTCGTGATCGGAATCGGTTATCCCGGTGAGCGGCCCTTCGATGCCGAGCGGCGCCAGCGCGACCTCCTGCCCGTGCCTGACGGAGCCGACCGCTTCCTCGACATGATCGTCGATGAGGTGTTGCCGGCTGTCGCCCAGATCGCCCCGCTCGACCCGGCAAGGCGCGCGCTCGCCGGCCATTCCTATGGCGGGCTGTTCGTGCTGCATGCACTGTTCACCCGGCCCGGCCTGTTTGAGTCCCTCGTCGCCGGCAGCCCGTCGATCTGGTGGCAGGATCGCGCCATCCTCGCGAGCGAGGAAGCCTTCCGGCGCGCTGGCGCCGCTCCCGCCGGGCGATTGCTGATCACGGTCGGCGGCCATGAGCAGGACCCGCTGCTCGCCGTCACCCAACAACGGGCCGAGCGGCTGGCACGGGCGCGGATGTGCGACAACGCCGCCGAGATGGCGGAGCGCCTGAGCGCCTCCGGCCGCGTCGATTGCAGCTTCACCGAATTCCCCGGCGAGAACCATGTCTCGGTGATCCTGCCGATGCTCGCGCGCACTGTCGCCTTCACGCTCGCCGGCACGGCGCAGGACAAGGCGGCAGCGGCATGATGCTCGACAGGCGTTCGCTGATCCTGGGCGGCTTGAGCCTGCCAGTCCTGCCCGCCATGGCCGCCGACCCGGTCGTCGCAACCGATGTGCTCGGCCGTACCGTCAGACTCGCGGCTCCGGCGAAACGCATCGTGCTGGCGCAAGGCCGGCAGCTCAACGCACTCGGCCTGATCCACCCCGATCCGGTCAGCATCCTCGCCGGCTGGGGCAGCGACCTCGAACGCCAGAACCCTGACGGGCTCGCCCGCTATCGGACGCGCTTTCCGGGAATCAATGCGCTCCCGCTCGTCGGCGATGGTGGCACGGCTGCCGGCTTCTCGCTGGAACGGGCGATCGCGCTCGGCCCCGATCTCGTCGTGCTCAGCAAATCGCTCGCCGGCACGCGCCGCGGCTCCGGCGATCTCGTCGAGAAGCTGGAAGCCGCCGGCATTCCCGTCGCGGTCGTCGATTTCTTCCTGGAGCCACTGCGCGACACCGTGCCGAGCCTCAGGGCACTGGGCATCCTCACTGGCCAGCAGGACCAGGCCGGGCGATTGATCGCCTTCTACGAGGAGCGAATGAAGCGAATCGCGAGCCGGGTCGCGGATGCGAAGCGCCCCTCCGTCTTCATTCACGCCCACGCCGGCGGCTATGATTGCTGCATGACGGCCGGGCAGGGCACGTTCAACGAATTCATCCAGGCCGCCGGCGGACGCAACATCGCCGCTGCCATGCTGCCGGGCGCGACCGGGCAGATCGGCCTCGAACAGCTCATCGGCGCCGACCCGGATGTCTATATCGCGACCGGCGGCACGCATCTGACCAAGCTCGGTGGGCTCGTGCTCGGCCTCGGCGTCAGCGAGACGGATGCCGCCGCGAGCTTTGCCAAGCTTTTGGCCACGCCCTCGCTCAAGATGCTCAGTGCCATCGAGAAGCGCCGCGCCTTCGGCTTCTGGCACCTGTTCAACGACACCCCGCTGCATGTCGTCGCGATCGAGGCGCTGGCGAAATGGCTCCACCCGGAGCGTTTCGCCGATATCGACCCGGCTGCGACGCTTGCCGAGGGCGCCCGCTTCTCGGCGATCCCGCTCGACGGGACGCTCTGGATCGCGGCGCCGCCGAAAGCCTAACGGAGACCCTCATGCTGGCCACCTCGACCCGGATCGCACTCGCCAAACCGGCTGATGTCCTGAAGCCGCTCTGCGAGCATCTCGTCGAGCACGAGGCCGTCATCACCGAGCAGGGCGACACGACGATCATCGCCCTCGACGGCAGCCAGGCGCGCATCGACCTTTCGGCCAGCGCCCTCGACGTTACCGTCGAGGCGCCGGATGTGGCCGCGCTGCTCGGCATGAAACGCGCCATCGCCAGCCATGTCATCGAGTTCGCCCCGAAGGACGCAGCGCCCGAGATGCGCTGGACCGGCGACGGCACCGGCCCCGCCCTGCCCGCGGAATTCCGCATCCTGACCGTCACCCGCGTCGAGCGGATCACGCCGCATATGGCCCGCATCCGCTTCACGGGCGACGATCTCGCGCGCTACGACCATATCGACGCGCTGCATGTGCGCCTGTTCATCCCGCCCGAGGGTGTGAGCGAGCCGAGCTGGCCGATGGTCGGCGATGACGGGCTCCTGCTGCCCTCGCCGGCGGGAACGAAGCCGCTGGTGCGCAAGTATACGATCCGCGAAATCGACGTCGCCAACGGCACGCTCGCGCTCGATTTCGTGCTGCACGAGGATGCCGGACCGGGCTCGGCCTTCGCGTTCCGGGCCAAGGCCGGCGACAGGATCGGCATGGCAGGCCCCGGCGGGCGCGGGCTCAAGCCGGCCGAGCGCTATGTCTTTCTCGCCGACGAGACCGGCCTGCCGGCCGTGGCGCGGATGCTGGAGAACCTGCCGGCCCAAGCCGTGGGCCAAATCTTCATTGAGGTCGCCGACGCCGGCGAGGAACAGCCCCTGCGCCACCCGGCCGGCATGGCGCTGACCTGGCTGCATCGCGGGGACGCGGCACCGGGCAGCCTGCCGCTGCTGCAGGAGGCCTTCGCGACGGTCGACTGGCCGGAGGACGGACCTTCAACCTATCTCTGGTCGGCGTCGGAGCATGCCGCGTTCAAGGCGATCCGGGCGGCTTCGCGCGGCAAGCTCAGGCCGGAGCGCGACCAGAACCTCGTCGTCAGCTACTGGCGCGCCGGTGCCTCCGACGAGGAGCATGTCGCCGCCAAGAAGGCGGAAGCCGCGAAGGCCTGATCAGCCCTCGCGCACCGCGACGATGAACAGGCGCGGGAAGCGCAGCAGCACCTTCCCGTCGCTCTCGACCGGATAATGCGGCGCGATGCGCTCGAGATAGCGGGCGAGGAAGTCCTTCTGCTCCTCGGCCGTCAAACGGTCGAGATAAGGCTTCAGGCCGGTGCTCTTGAACCATTCGGCGATGGCTTCGAGATTGGTCAGCGCGTGAACGTAGGTGGTCTGCCAGATATCGACGCGGCAGCCGGCCTCGATCAGCAAGCGGCGGTAATCGCCGAAGGAACCGATCGCCGAGCGCTCCGCCTTCGCGGTGGCAAGCTTTTCAGCCCAGGGGCCTTCCGCCGCAACCTCGCGCATCGCGACATGCGAAGGCTCGTTGAGATTGTTCGGCATCTGCACGGCAAGGCACCCGCCTGATGTCAGCGAGCCTGCCAGACGCGGAAACAGGCCCTCGTGATCCGGCAGCCATTGCAGCACGGCATTGGCGAAGATCAGGTCGTAGCCCGCCGCATCCGACCAGCTGTTCACGTCGCCGAGGACGAAGGAGAGGTTCGGCAGGCGCGTCCTGGCCTTCTCCAGCATGTCCGGCGAGGAATCGAGGCCCTCGTTCACGGCGTCGGGGAAACGGGCCGCGACCAGTTCCGTGCTGTTGCCGGGGCCGCAGCCGAGGTCGATGCAGCGCTTCGGGTCGCTCAGCGGCACGCGGGCGAGGAGATCGGCGGGCGGGCGCGTGCGCTCATCCTCGAAGCGCAGATATTGCGCGGCGTCCCAGTCCGGCTTGGCGATCATGCCGCGGGCTTCCGCGCCAGAAGGGCGAAGCGGGTCGAGGCGCCCAGCCGGATCGCGTCATGGAGGGGCGCGGCGCGCTGCTGCTCGCGCACGACCTGAATGTAATCGGCCGGGACGATGTCGACGAAGCCGGCAGCGGTCAGCATGTCTTCAAGACGCTGCCGGCTCAGCCCGTCCTTGAAATAGAAGCGGCTGGTGATCGAGGCATGGGTGTCGGCATCGATCTGGTGGACGGCCGCGCCGCGCTTCTCGCGCAGCCAGTTGCCGAAGCGATTGACCAGCGCCTGCCAGCGCGTGCGGTTGATCCAGTCGCCGTCGATGATCAGCATGCGGCCGCCGGGGCGCAGGACGCGGAACCACTCGCTGAGGGCAGCTTCCGGATCAGTCAACGTCCAGACGAGATGGCGGGTGATCGCCGCGTCGTAGCTCGCGTCTTCATCGAGCAGGCGCTCGGCATCGCCAAGCCGGAAGCGGGCGGCCTTGCCATGCTTGGCGCGGGCGCGCTCCAGCATCGCCTCGGAGAAGTCGAGCGCGGTGACACGGTGGTTCAGCGAGAGCAGGGCACGGGTGATTTCGCCGGTGCCGCAGGCGAGGTCGAGCACATCGAGCGGCTGCGGGCCGAAGGAATCGCCGATCAGGCGCTGGAAGGCCTTCAATTCGCGATCGGACTTGATCGCGTGGCCGAAGGAGAGATCGAAGCTCTCGGCCCGCGCCGACCAATAGGCGCGGATCTCTTCCTTCAAGGTGAAATTGTCATGCGAGGCGGGCGCGGACATCGCTCAGACCTGAATGTAAGGCTCGACCAGAAGCGTGCCCCGGGCTGAACGCTCCAGATGCACGCCGACCGCATATGTCTCCGATACCGCCTGATGTGCAAGCACATCCGCAGGGGGACCCGCCTGCGCGATGCGCCCCGAATTCATCACCAGCACCCGGTCGGCGAAGCGGGCCGCGAGCGAGAGATCGTGGATCGCCACCACGGTAACGATGTCGCGCCGACGCGTCGCCGCGCGGATCGTCGCCATGACGTCAAGCTGGCGGCGCACGTCGAGCGCACTGGTCGGCTCGTCGAGCAGGAGGACGTCGGGCTCGCGCACCAGCGCCTGGCCGATCGCCGCGAGCTGGCGCTGGCCGCCCGAGAGCGTCGCGATATCGCGCGAGGCGAAGGGCGCGAGGCCGAGCTCCTCGATTACCGCCTCGACGGCGCGGGTATCCTCGGGCGAGGCTGCAAGCGCATAGCCGCGATGCAGGCTCTTGCGGGCGAGCAGGATGATATCGAAGATCGAAAGGGCGACGCGCGCGCCGGTATCCTGCGCGAGATAGAACACCTTGCGCGCCCGCTCGCGCTGCGAGAGCGACGAGAGGTCGTGGCCGTCGAGCGCAACCGTGCCGCGCTCGGGGCGTAGCAAGCCAGCGGCGCAGCGGAACAGGGTCGACTTGCCGGAGCCGTTGGGGCCGACCAGCGCGGCGAGCTCGCCACGCGGCAGGGCTTCGGTGCCGAGCCCCTGCAGGACCGGCGTCGTGCCATAGCGGAAGTCGAGATCGCGGATCAGCAGCGCCATCGCTCAGACTCCCCGCCCACGGATCGACATCACCAGGCTGATGAAAAAGGGCACGCCGATCAGGGCCGTGATGATGCCGATCGGATAGATCACGCCCGGCGTGATCACCTTCGAGACGGTGGAGGCGAGCGAGAGCAGCACCGCGCTCGCGATCGTCGCGGTCGGCAGGAAGAAGCGCTGGTCCTCGCCGACCAGAAGCCGCGCGATATGCGGGCCGACGAGGCCGATGAAGCCGATGCCGCCGACGAAGGAGACCGAGACGGCGGCGAGCAGCGAGGTCGCGACGAGGATTTCCAGCCGCAGGCGATCGACGCGGACGCCGAGGCTCTCGGCGCGCTCGTCGCCCAGGCGCAGAGCCGTCAGCGCCCAGCCCCGCATCAGGAAGAACGGCAGCGCAAGCGCGATCAGTAGCGCGGCGACGCCGACTTTCTCCCAGCTGGCGCGGGCGAGGCTGCCAAGCGTCCAGAACACGATCTGGGTGAGCTGCACCTCGTTCGAACGGTATTGCAGCAGCGCGGTGATGGCGTTGCAGGTGAAGAGCAGGGCGATGCCAACGAGGATCATCGTCTCGGGGCTGACGCCGCGCAGCTTGGTCATGAAGAACAGGACGAGCGAGGCCGACAGCGCGAAGACGAAGGCGTTCGCCGTGACGATATAGGGGCCGGCGCCGGGGATGACGCTCCAGCCGAAGACGATCGCGACGGAGGCGCCGACTGTCGCCGCGGCCGAGACGCCGAGCGTGAAGGGGTCGGCCAGCGGGTTGGCGAGGATGGTCTGCATGCCCGCCCCACTCAGGCCCAGCATGGCGCCGACGGCCATCGCCATCAGCGCGATCGGCAGGCGCAGGTCCCAGACGATGACGGAGAGCCGCGGCGTCGCCGATTGCGGATCGACCAGCGTGCGCAGGACGTCACCGAGCGGCAGGTTGCCGGGGCCGATCGAGACGTCGAGCGCCAGCGCGACGGCGAGCGCGACGAGGCCGAGCAGGACGAGCTTCAGCCGGCGCGCATTGCGCCGGCGATAGTCCCCGGTGGCATTTGCCGTCATGGGCAGGATCGCGGCCATCGTCGCTCAGGCCATCCTTACTGGAGCTTGGCCCAGAACACGCCGGAATAGGGGATCGGCAGGAATTTCTCGTGGAATTCCTTGAAGACCGCCTCCGGGTCGACGTCCTTGAAGCGATCCGGATAGAACTCCTTCGCCATCGCGAGCTCGGCGATGAAGTAATACGGCGCGTCGTAGAACTGGTGGTAGAAGGCCATCACCTTCTTGGCCTGCACCGCCTTGAGCTGCTGGAAGCCGGGGCGGTTCATCAGCGCCGCCATTTCCTTCTGGACCTTCTCGGGCGTCGCGTCATAGCCGAGGCTGACGGCGCTGCTGCCGGGATTGCTGCCGTACCAATTGGCGCCTGTGAGGAAATAGACGTCCGGGTTGTCGGCGAGCACCTTCTCCTGCGCGGCCTGCGCCTGGAACGCGGAGAAGAACTGGCTGCCCCAGTTGCGCCCACCCGACTCCTCGATGAAGCGGCCGAAATTGAACGGACCGAACGTGGCGCAGCAAGGCAGGAGACCCGCGGCGCGCTCGACGAAGACCAGCGGCTTCTGCTTGTCGGGGATCGCGCCGACGCGGGCATAGATGCTGCGGGTCTGGCGCATGTAGTAGTCGGAGAAGGCGTTCGCCTCCTTTTCGCGGCCCAGGATGCGGCCGAGAAGCTGCACGCTCGGCAGCACGTTCTGGGTCGGGTCCTGGCGGAAATCGACGAAGACCGTGGTGATGCCGGCCTTCTCGAGCTTGGCGAGCAGACCCGTCTCCTGCGCCTTGAAGTAGTTGGAGAGGTCGAGAATGTAGACCTCCGTGCCGAGCGAGGCGATCTTCTCCATGCTGACATCGGCGGCATAGGGATTGCCCATGTTCGCGACGTCCTTGGCCTTCGGGAACTTGGCCAGGTATTTCTGCCAGGCGCCCGGATCGTTCTCGATCAGGTCGTTGCCCCAGCCGACGACGCGCTTGAACGGGTCATCGCGGTCGAGCATCGCCAGCGTATAGAGCTGGCGGCCTTCGCTGAGCACGATCTTCTGGGGGTCGCGCGTGACGTTGACGACGCGGCCGGCGAGGTCGGTGACCTCGATCGTCTCGGCGCTGGCGGCTCCCGCCATCAACACGGAAGCGCCGAACAGAACGGCGCAAGACAGACGGGAAAGCCAACGGGGAGCGGGCATCGGACAACATCCTGCCGGGGAAAGATGCCCTCGCGCTAACACAGGCCGTCTCAGGTCGGCAAAGCAATTCTAATTGTTTTGAATCGATCTAAATTAGATCTATTCTGGAATCTTGCCAGACTACGTCAGTCTTCGAAAACAACCGGCAATCGAATCCTATCGTCGTCTTGCGATCAGCCCAGCCTCTCGGGCCCCTGCATCGCCTCCCGCGCCCGTATGGCGAAGCGCCGGGCGAGCGGCGCGACCTCGGCCGCGTTGGCGGCCGCAGCCGTGCCGGCGCGCACCCGGTCGGCGATACCGACGAAGATCACGGCGAAGCGGAACAGCGCGAAGACGAGATGGAAGCGCAGGAGCGGCGCCGTCGGCACGGCATGGGCATAATAATGCGCGAGGAACGCGGCCTCGGTGGGAATGCCGAGCGCGGCCCGGTCGAGCCCGAGAATACCGCCATATTCATCGGGCGCCGTATGCCAGGGCATGGCGCAATAGCCTAGATCGGCCAAGGGATGACCGAGTGTCGACAACTCCCAGTCGAGGATGCCGATCACCTCGGGCTTCTCGGGGTGGAAGAGCAGATTGCCGAGCCGGAAATCGCCATGAGCGATCGAGATCTGGCCGTCATCATCAGGCAGATGCGCCGGCAGCCAATCGGCGACGGCCTCCAGTTCGGGGATCGGCTCGCCGGGCGATTCACGCAATTGCTTGGTCCAGCGCGCGATCTGGCGCTCGAAATAATTGCCCGGCCGGCCGAAATCACCGAGACCGACCTCGTCGGGCTTCACCGCATGCAGCTTTGCCAGAGCCTCCGCCATGCCGAGATAGAGGCCGTGTCGCTCTTCTGGCGCGAGACCGGGCAAGGCAGCGTCATGAAAGACCCGGCCTTCCAGCCGCTCCATCAGGTAGAAGGGCGTGCCGAGCGGATTGGAATCGGCGTGGAACAGCAGCGCGCGCGGCACCGGCACGTTCGTCCGGGAGAGCGCTTCGAGCACGCGGAACTCGCGGTCGATCGCATGGGCGCCACGCAGGATCGGCCCGGTCGGCTGCTTGCGCAGCACGAGGCGGCGCGTGCCCCAATCGACGAAATAGGTCGGGTTGGACTGGCCGCCGCCGATGCGTTCGAGCGCGAGTTCGCCGGGGCCGAACTGCGCGCGCAGAATGTCAGCCAAGGCGGCCGGATCGAAATCGATGCTGGACGGCACTGGGGCTGCCATCGCCTCAGCCCTGCGCCTCGCCGGCCACGGGCCAGCGCCAGAAATCCCGGCCTTCCTGCGTGAGGAAGCGGTTCAGCACCATCTTGTGGACCTCATCGGCGCCATCCACCAATCGCGCCTGACGGGCATAGCGGTAGATCCACTCCAGCACGGTATCCTTGGAGTAGCCGCGCGCGCCATTGACCTGGATCGCGACATCGGCGGCATCGTGCAGGACGTTGGCGACCTGGACCTTGGCCATTGAGACCTCCTTGCGGGCGAAGCCGCCGCGGTCGAGCTCCCAGGCCGCCTTCATAACCAGCAGGCGGCCGATCTCGATGCGCATGGCGAGATCACCGAGCTTGAGCTGGATGCTCTCGCGATCAGCGAGGCGCTGGCCGAAGCCATGGCGCTCGGCGGCATAGGCCTGGGCGATCTCGATGCAGCGCTTGGAGAGGCCGAGCCAGCGCATGCAATGGGTCAGGCGCGCCGGGCCAAGGCGGACCTGCGTCACCTTCATGCCCTTGCCTTCGCCGGCCAGCACGTTCTCGACGGGGATTTCGAGCCCGTCGAACTCCAACTCGCAATGGCCGCCATGCTCTTCCGGCCCCATGATCTCGATGCGGCGCAGGATGCGCCAGCCCGGCTGGTCGGCATGGAAGAGGAAGGCGGTGAGGCCGTTGCGCGGATCGTCCGAGGTGCGGGCGACGAGGATGAAGTGCTTGGCCTCCTCGGCGCCGGTGATGAACCATTTGCGGCCGCTGACGACATACTTGTCGCCGCGCCGCTCAGCCCTGGTCTGGATCATCGAGGGATCGGAACCGCCACCCGGATGCGGCTCGGTCATGGCGAAGGCGGAACGAAGCTTGCCCGCGACGATCGGCTTCAGCCAGCGTTCCTTCTGCTCGGGCGTGCCAAGCGCCTCCAGCACCATCATGTTGCCGTCGTCGGGCGCAGCCGAGTTGAAGATGACCGGGCCGAAGATCGAGCGGTTCATCTCCTCGTAAGCAACCGCCATGCCCATCTTGCCCAGGCCTGCACCGCCGGTTTCGGGCTTGAGCTGCAGGCACCAGAGCCCCTCGGCACGCGCCTTGGCGCGCATGGTCTCAAGCAGAGGAAGCGCGATATTGCCATGAGGGTCGTAGGACGCCCGGTCCGCTTCGAGCGGCAGGATCTCGCGCTCGACGAAGGCGGCGATCCGCGTGCGGTAGTCTTCGATCCGGGGAGAAATCTCGAAATCCATGGCCATTCTCACAGGGACGAAACGAGATGGCCGCCATCGACTTCGATGGTTGAGCCGGTGATGTAGCTGCCGGCAGCGGAAGCAAGCAGCAGCAAGGCGCCGTCGAGCTCCTCCGGCTGGCCCAGCCTTCGCTGCGGGATGCGCCTGATCAAGTTCAGGCCCGCTTCGGTCGCGAAGAAATCGCGGTTGATGTCGGTCTCGATATAGCCGGGGCAGAGCGCGTTGACGCGGATGCCGTCACGGGCCCATTCGAGCGCCAGCGCCTTGGTCAACTGGATCACGCCCGCCTTCGAGGCCGCATAGGCGCTGACGCCACCGGCGACGCGATGCCCGAGGATCGAGGCGATATTGACGATGGCGCCGCCCTTGCCGGCCTCGCGCATGCCGCGCGCCACGGCCTGGGCAACGAGGAAGCCCCCCTTCAGGTTGGTATCGAGAACCGCATCCCATGCGGCTTCGGACAGATCAGCCGCCGGGCCGGCGCCGCTGACCCCGGCATTGTTGACGAGGATGTCGAAAGGCCGACCGGCGAGCGCCGTCGCGATCGAAGCGGAATCGGCCACGTCCAGCTGGATACTTTTCGAGGTGCCGCCCGTCTCAGCGATCTCCGCACGCGCCTGATCCAGCGCGGATTGCCGGCGCGCCGCGAGCGTGACCTCGACGCCATGTCGCGCGAGCAGCTTGGCGAAATGCAGCCCCAGCCCGCCGGACGCACCCGTCACCAAAGCCGTCCGGCCTGGAAGGTCGTCGAACATCGCGGCGGTTCCTCCACCAAAAATCGAGCGAGCGCTCGCTATTTTTATGGCGACGCGCCTGCTCTTGCAATAGGCTTGTTTGGACAGCGGGACATTCGGGCGGGGCCGAGGTGCAGTCTGCGTATTACAAGGACGACGCCAGCACTGTCTCGATGGAGGCGCTGTGCCAGCGCATCTTCGAGCGCCATCACGACGCCATCCGCGTGCGCAAGCCGCATGTCGCCGTCGCCAATCTCGCGCGCATCGTTGAGGCCACGCTCAAGCTCTCGAACCGGCAGGGCTTTCACGCCACCAGCCTGCGTGACCTTGCCGAGGCCTCCGGGCTCAGCATGGGCGGGCTCTATGCCTATTTCCCCAACAAGACGACGCTGCTGGCGATGATCCTCGGCGAGGTCGCGTGCGCGGCGCAGGAGGCGCTCAGCGCGGCCCCTGCCGCCATCGCCGGCGATCCGCGGCGCCATCTCGCCTGGCTGATCGAGCGCCATATCCGCCTGACCGAGGCGATGCAGCCCTGGTTCGTCTTCGCCTTCATGGAAGCGAAGTCGTTTCCTGCGGCCGAGCGCAGGCAGGCCGTCGACAGCGAGGCTGCAACCGAGGCGATCATCGCCGATGTGCTACGGCGCGGCGTGGCTGACGATGTTTTCGCCATTGCCGATGTCGACCTCGCCGCCGCGCTGATCAAGCCGCTGCTACAGGAATGGTATGTGAAACGGGCCAAGTACCGGAAGCGCGGCACCTCAATCGAGGCCTATATCGCAGCCACGACCGATTTCATCATGGCGGCGGTGCGGGCGCAGGCTCAGAGCCGCCCAGGTTAAATTACCCGGATAAAAACTTGCCTTATTAAAATCCGGGTATTATCGAGCGTCCATCGAACAGGATGGATCGCACCGATGCAGAGCGCGGACAGGAAGGCGGCAACGGCCGCCTACAAGGAACGGAAGACGGTGGCGGGCATCTTCGCCTTCCATTGCGAGGCGGCCGGGCTGACATGGGTTGGCCGCGCGCCCGATCTTTCAACGATCGAGAACCGCCTGCGCTTCACGCTGCGCCATGGCAGCCACCGCCAGCGCGCCCTGCAGGCGGCGTGGAACGCGCATGGCCCCGAGGCCTTCCGCTTCGAGGCGCTCGAAAGGCTGGAGGACGAGGATATCGCCTACGTGCTGGATTGCGTGCTGAAAGAACGCCTCGCCCATTGGCAGGCGAGGCTCGGCGCCGAGGCGCTTTAGCGTGTCATTTCCCGCGAGAACCGTGCCGTCATCCCGGGCTTGCCCCGGGATCCATCGAAGGGTGCCGCGCTCTATGATGGATCCCGGATCTGCGCCGCTGACGCGGCTTGTCCGGGATGACGCGCGCTGCTTTTGGAGCAGCGAATATTCAAGTCGCGCTTTTGCGCCGGCTCAATCGTCCATCTTGAGGGCGGCGATGAAGGCTTCCTGCGGGATTTCGACCTTGCCGAACTGCCGCATCTTCTTCTTGCCTTCCTTCTGCTTCTCCAGAAGCTTGCGCTTGCGGGTCGCGTCGCCGCCATAGCACTTGGCGGTGACGTCCTTGCGCAGCGCGCGGATGGTCTCGCGGGCGATGATCTTGCCGCCGATCGCGGCCTGGACCGGGATCTGGAACATGTGCGGCGGGATCAATTCCTTGAGCTTCTCGCACATGGCGCGGCCGCGGGCGTCGGCGCGCGAGCGGTGGACCAGCATCGAGAGCGCATCGACCGGCTCGGCATTGACCAGGATCGACATGCGCACGAGGTCGCCCTCGCGATAATCGGTGATCGCGTAGTCGAAGGAGGCATAGCCCTTCGAGATCGATTTCAGCCGGTCGTAGAAGTCGAACACCACTTCGTTCAGCGGCAGGTCGTAGACGACCTTGGCGCGCGAGCCGACATAGGACAGATCGGTCTGGATGCCGCGACGGTCCTGGCAGAGCTTCAGGACGGAACCGAGATATTCGTCCGGCGTGAAGATCGTCGCCTTGATCCAGGGTTCCTCGATGAATTCGATCTTCATCACGTCCGGCATGTCGGCCGGGTTATGCAGTTCCAGCGTCGTGCCGTCGCGCAGCTTGAGGTGGTAGACCACCGACGGCGCGGTCGAGATCAGGTTGAGGTTGAACTCGCGCTCCAGCCGCTCCTGGATGATCTCCAAATGCAGCAGGCCGAGGAAGCCGCAGCGGAAGCCGAAGCCGAGCGCAGCCGAGGTCTCCATTTCATAGGAGAACGAGGCGTCGTTCAGCCGCAGCCGGCTCATCGCGGCGCGCAGCACCTCGAAATCGGCGGCGTCAACCGGGAAGATGCCGCAGAACACCACCGGCTGCACCGGCTTGAAGCCCGGCAGCGGCTCGGCGATCGGCTTCTTCTCATCGGTGATGGTGTCGCCGACGGCGGTATCCGCGACTTCCTTGATCGAGGCGGTGAAAAAGCCGACCTCGCCGGGCCCGAGCTGCTTGACCTCGGTCATCTTGGGCTTGAACACGCCGACGCGATCGACGCCATAGGAGGCGTTGGCCCGCATCATCCGGATCGTCATGCCCTTCTTCAGCACGCCGTCGATGACGCGCACGAGCACGACGACGCCGAGATAGGCGTCATACCATGAGTCGACCAGCAGGCACTTGAGCGGCGCATCGGAATCGCCCTTCGGCGCCGGAAGCTTCTCGACGATGGCCTCCAGCACGCCCTCGATATTGAGGCCGGTCTTGGCCGAGATCGGCACGGCTTCGGAGGCATCGAGCCCGATCACATCCTCGATCTGCTGCTTGATGCGCTCCGGCTCCGCGGCGGGCAGGTCGATCTTGTTGAGGACGGTGACGATCTCGTGATTGGCGTCGAGCGCCTGATAGACGTTGGCGAGCGTCTGCGCCTCGACGCCCTGCGAGGCATCGACCACCAGCAGCGAGCCCTCGCAGGCCGCGAGCGAGCGCGAGACCTCATAGGCGAAGTCGACATGGCCGGGGGTGTCCATCAGGTTCAGGACATAGTCCTTGCCGTCCTTGGCCCGGTAATCCAGCCGCACCGTCTGCGCCTTGATGGTGATGCCGCGCTCCTTCTCGATATCCATCGAGTCGAGGATCTGGTCGCTCATGTCGCGGGCAGCGACGGTGCCGGTCTGCTGGATCAGACGATCGGCCAGCGTCGACTTGCCGTGGTCGATATGGGCAACGATCGAGAAGTTGCGGATATTGTCGATGGAACGGGTGCTCATTGGGCGCAGATAGCAGCGTTGCCTCACTGCGCCAAGGCTTTGCAGTGGGATATCGCCGCCGCGCTACGCCGCGACCAGGCGATCCTGCGCCCAGTTTAGGGCGCGATAGTCGAAGCCGGCCTCCAGCGTTGGCTTGACCACCGAAAAATAGGGCGAGATGTCGAAATCACGCGGCATGTAAAGCGAGTGATGCCGGATGTGCAGAATTTCCTCGAAATCCTCATCGCTCATCGCCCGCGCGTATTCCACCGTCGGCAAGACCGGGTAGCGCGCTGCCTCGAAAGCCTGGGCGATCAGCGTCGAGCAGATCGCCCGTGTCGGATCGCCGGAACCGATCGATATCATGCGCCGGCGCCAGCGCTGCGGCACCCAGGGCAGCGGCACGAGCCAGCGCAGCAAATCGATGATGTTCTTGAGGTCGTATTGCGTGCCGAGACGGGAGAGAGCGAAGGCGATGACGGTGCCGCGGCCCTGCGCGTCCAGCCCCTGCGGCCGGCAGATGCGCGTGCCGAAAGCGCCGTATTTCGAGAGCGGCGAGAGTACGCAGCCGACATCCATCTCGACCTCGGCCAGCACCAGCGGTTCGCGATGCTCGTCGAACTGCCCGGTCTCGCCGACATACAGCGCTGCGTGCGACCAGGTCGACTGGGTGAGGTATTTGATCGCCGTCGAGACCTTCATGCCGCCCTCGACCAGCAGCACATCGCCGGGCTGAAGCGCCGCCTTCAGGCGGTCCAGGGCCTTCGAGTCCGCCGACGCCGCAACCTGCTTGTTGCGGGTGATGAATCGGACGACCGAGCGTCCCAACCATTCGAGACCGCGATTCATGACCGCTGCTTCCTTGTCGCTTCCCCTGCGATGCGCCATCGAACTGGCGTCGTTTGACCGAGATCAGAGCATGAAAGCCTGATTTTTCCTGAAATGCGGGGCGCAACGGCAGAGCCGCCCTCGCGATAACTCGAAATGTGATGAAAGCGAGGTTGACGGGCGATCGCAGCCGCAAGCGCGGCAGTTCGATCTTGCTGTATTGCTTTTCTATTTTAGTAGAAATAATCCTATTTCATGGACCACTTGGACGACGCCGATCTCGACCGCAAACTTGGGCTCAAGCTCAAGGCCGCGAGAGTGCATCACGGCTGGACGCTCGACGATCTCTCAGGGCGTTCCGGGGTCAGTCGCGCCATGATCTCGCGGATCGAGCGCGGCGAATCGAGCCCGACTGCCGCCCTGCTGGTCCGGCTCGGGTCCGGGCTCGGCCTGTCGCTTTCGGCCTTGCTGGAAGAAGATGCAGGCAGCGGGCCGCTGGCGCGCCGCGACGCCCAGCCGCTCTGGCGCGATCCGGCGAGCGGCTATCTGCGCCGCAATGTCTCGCCGCGCGGGACGGGCTCGGGCTTCGAGATCGTCGAGGTGGAGCTTCCGGCCGGCGCCGAAGTGAGGCTGGACAATGCGACCGGCGCCGCGGCGCTCGATCAGCAGATCTGGGTGCTGCGCGGCCGTCTCGACCTGACCGTCGAAGGCGTTCGCCATGAATTGGCCGAGGGCGACTGCCTGCAGATGCATCTGCGCGGGCCGATCATCTACCGCAATCCGGGCGATGCGCCCGTCCGCTACACCGTCATCCTCGCCGCCAGGAGCGGCGCCTTTCCGGGACATATCGCATGAATGCGACCAGCCTCGCCGTCGCCATCGAAACGCTCGACGCCAGCGCTGCCGAGACAGCCGTTCCGGCCCTTGCGGAGATCCTGCGCGACAGCGTCGCCAACGGCGCCTCGGTCGGCTTCATGAACTGGAACACGGCAGCCGACTACGAGCGCTTCTGGCGCGATGTCGCGGCGAGTGTCGCGAGCGGGCAGGTCATCCTGTTGGCCGCACGGAACGAGAACGGCATCGTCGGCACGGCCCAGCTTCACCTGATCGGCAAACCGAACCAGCCGCACCGGGCCGAGGTCGCCAAGGTACTGGTGCATTCGCGCGCGCGCCGGCAGGGCATCGGCGAAGCGTTGATGCAGCGGGCCGAGGCGATCGCGCGGGAGAAGGGCCGCGACCTGCTGGTACTCGACACGGACGAGCACGGCGCGGCGCGGCGGCTCTATAACCGGCTCGGCTGGAGCGAAGCCGGCACCATCCCGCGCTATGCGCTGATGCCGGATGGCGCCGATTGCGGCTCGACGTTTTTCTACAAGAGCCTGGCCTGAGCGACACTCGTCATGCTCGGGCTTGACCCGAGCATCTCGTGCCGGCGGAGGCTCGGGCGCCTAATTCTGCCTGAGATTCTCGGGTCAAGCCCGAGAATGACGTTGGTAAACGCTCAGCCCTCGACGTTGCCGCGGATGTAAGGCTCGACCGGGCCTTTGAGCGTAATCGTCATCGGGCGGCCGAAGCGGTCCTTGGCGGTGCCGGCGGCGACCTTCACCCAGCCTTCGGAGACGCAATATTCCTCGACATTGGTCTTCTCGACGCCCTTGAAGCGGATGCCGATATCGCGCGCCAGCACCTCTTCATTGTAGAAGGGGCTCTCCGGGTTGACGGACAGACGGTCGGGAAGCTGTTCGGACATGGCTCGCACCTGAATTGCGGAAAGGGATGCTTTGCCCGCTCGATAACCGCTTCCGCCGGCAAAGCCAACTCAGGGCCTTGGCCAACGCCTAGCGGCTGCCGTCCAGCAGGCGGCCGACGACCTTGGCGGTGTAGTCGACCATCGGGACGATGCGGGCATAGTTCAGGCGCGTCGGGCCGATGATGCCGACGACGCCGACGATGCGCTGCTCGGCGTCGCGGAAGGGCGCGGCGACCATCGAGGAGCCGGACATCGAGAACAGCTTGTTCTCCGAGCCGATGAAGATGCGCACGCCGTCGCCATCCTCGGCGCGCGTCAGCAGGTCGATGACGTCGGTCTGTGTCTCCAGATCGCCGAAGAGCATGCGAATGCGCTCGAGATCCTCCTGTGCCCGGAGATCGTCGAGCAGATTGGCCTGGCCGCGCACGATGAGATGGCGGTCGCTGCCCGGGCCGGCCTGGGTCGCGATGCCGCTTTCGACGAGGCGGGCCGTCAGGACATCGAGCTCGCGCTCCATCAGGGCGCGCTGCCCGCCGATCTCGCCGCGCAGTTCGGCCAGCGTCTTGCCGAGGATGCGGGCGTTGAGGAAATTCGCGGCCTCGCTCAGGGCCGAGGCCGGCAGACCGGCCGGCAGCGCCAGCAGGCGGTTCTCGACCGTGCCGTCCTCCGAGACCAGCACGACGAGCGCGCGGGCCGGGTCGAGCCGGACGAATTCGATATGCTTCAGCCGGACATCGGCCTTGGTGGTGACGACGACGCCCGCCCCGCGTGACAGGCCGGAGAGCAGTGCCGAGGCTTCCGTCAGGGTCTGGTCGAGATTGCGGTTGCTGGCGGCGACCCTGATCTGCGCCTCGATGCGCGACCGCTCGTCGGCGGTGAGGTTGCCGACCTCCATCATCGCGTCGACGAAAAAGCGCAGGCCCCGCTCGGTCGGAAGGCGTCCCGCAGAGGTGTGCGGCGCATAGATCAGCCCGGCCAGTTCGAGATCGGTCATGACATTGCGCACCGTCGCCGGCGACAGCGCCATGGGCAGCAGGCGGGCGATGTTGCGCGAGCCGACGGGCTCCCCCGTCGTCAGGTAGCCGTCGACGATCTGGCGAAAAATCTCGCGCGAGCGCTGGTCGGTCTCGACCAGGCCGCTCATCGTCTCGGGGCGGGGCGTATGGGCGCTCATGAACCTTTTTCAGGCGAACCGTCGGTCTCGTCCTATTGTCGTCATGCAAAGCGCAAGGATCAAGGGGGCGTGCCTGCCCGCGCCTTGCCGCGCGCGGCGCAAACGCCTACAAGCCGCCACTCCCCCGCAAGACAGGAATATTTCATGCGACCCTCCAAACGCGCCGCCGACGAGATGCGCAAGGTCACGCTCGAACGCGGCGTGGTGCGCTATGCCGAGGGTTCCTGCATGGTGACGTTCGGCGAGACGAAGGTGCTTTGCGCCGCGACCGTCGAGGAAAAGGGGCCGCCGTGGCTGCGCGGCACCGGCAAGGGCTGGGTCACCGCCGAATATTCGATGCTGCCGCGCGCCACGCATGAGCGCACGCGCCGCGAGGTCACCTCCGGCAAGCCCTCCGGCCGCACGCAGGAAATCCAGCGCCTGATCGGGCGCAGCTTGCGCGCCGTCGTCGATCTCACCGCGATCGGCGAGCGCCAGATCGTCGTCGACTGCGACGTGCTCCAGGCCGATGGCGGCACCCGCACGGCCTCGATCACCGGCGCCTGGGTCGCGCTGCACGACGCGCTGAAATGGATGGAAGGGCGCGGCCTGCTCAAGGGCACCAACCCGCTGAAGGATCATGTCGCCGCGATCTCCTGCGGCATCGTCGCCGGCAACCCGGTGATCGATCTCGACTATGTCGAGGATTCCGGCGCGCAGACCGACGCGAATTTCGTCATCACCGGCTCGGGCGGCATCGTCGAGGTGCAGGGCACGGCCGAGGGGGCGCCCTTCTCCGAGGAGGAGCTCCTGTCGCTGCTGAAGCTCGCAAAGGGCGGCGTTTCCAAGCTCGTCACGCTGCAGAAGGCGGCGGTGGCGTAGTCATCGTCATAGAACACGGCGTCATCCCGGACGCAGCGAAGCGGAGATCCGGGATCCATCGTAGAGTGCGACGCCCTTCGATGGATCCCGGGTCAAGCCCGGGATGACGGCGTGGTTCCAGAGGATAAGAAGAGATGTCGGAGCATCGCCTCCTCACCGGCAAGGTCGTGATCGCGACCCATAACCAGGGCAAGTTGCGCGAGATGCGTGACTTGCTGGCGCCCTATGGCATCGAGCTCGTCTCGGCCGGGGAGCTCGGCCTGCCCGAGCCGGTCGAGGATGGCTATATGTTCTCGGAGAATGCGGCGATCAAGGCGGTCGCCGCCGCGACCGCCAGCGGCCTGCCGGCGCTCTCCGACGATTCCGGCATCTGCATCGACGCGCTCGACGGCGCGCCAGGCCTGTTCTCGGCCAACTGGGCCGGACAGGCTAAGGATTTCGCCTTCGCGATCGGACGCGTGCAGATGGAACTCGCCAAGCGCGGCGCCATCACGCCCGAGACGCGCAAGGCGCATTTCGTCTCGGCACTGGTGATCGCCTGGCCGGACGGACACCAAGAGCTGTTCGAAGGCCGCGTCTTCGGCACGGTGACCGAGCAGGCCCGTGGCCTGGGCGGTTTCGGCTACGATCCAATCTTCCTGCCCGAGGGCCATGACAAGACCTTCGGCGAGATGACGGCGCAGGAGAAGCACGGCATTCCGGCCGACGGCTCGCCCGGCCTGTCGCATCGCGCGCGCGCCTTCCATGTGCTGGCCGCCGCCTGCCTGAGGAAGTCCGCGTGAGCGACCCGGCCGCCTTGTCCGAGCGGCCATCGCTCCTGCATCCGACCGCGGATGCGGGCTTCGCCGTCTATGTGCATTGGCCGTTCTGCCTGGCCAAATGCCCCTATTGCGACTTCAACAGCCACGTGCGGCTGCAGCCGCCCGACCAGCAGCGCTATATCGCTGCCTTCCGCCGCGAGATCGCGCATCGGGCGGCGCTGGTGCCGGGCCGCACGGTCTCCTCGATCTTCTTCGGCGGCGGCACGCCCTCGCTGATGGAGGGCCGCACCGTCGGTGCGATCCTCGATGCAATTGGCGAATACTGGACGGTCGATCCCAATTGCGAGGTCTCGCTGGAGGCCAACCCGACCAGCGTCGAGGCCGGGCGCTTCCGCGATTTCCGGGCAGCCGGCGTCAACCGCGTCTCGCTCGGCGTGCAGGCGCTGAACGATACCGATCTCAAGGCGCTCGGACGGATGCATTCGGCCGAGGAGGCGCTCGCCGCCGTCGCGATCGCGCGGCAATATTTCGAGCGCTATTCCTTCGACCTGATCTATGCCCGCTCGCCCTTGCAGACGCCCGCCTTGTGGCGCGCCGAGCTGGAGCTGGCGATCAGCCACGCAGCCGAGCATCTCTCGCTCTACCAGCTGACGATCGAGCCGGGCACCGCCTTCGAGCGACTGTTCCGCGCCGGCAAGCTCGCCATTCCCGATCACGATGCCGGCGCCGCGCTCTACGAGACGACGCAGGAGATCACGGCGAAGCACGGCCTGCCGGTCTACGAGATTTCGAACCATGCCCGGCCCGGCGCCGAGTGCCGGCACAACCTCGTCTACTGGCACTATGGCGAATATGCTGGAATCGGCCCCGGCGCCCATGGACGGCTCGTAACAACGCAGGGCCGTATGGCGCATTCGACCGAGAAGCGGCCGGAGGTCTGGCTGGAACGCGTCGAGGCCGAGGGTCATGCTCTGGTCGAGGACGAGCGTCTCAGCGAAGAAGCGCAAGGCGATGAGTATCTGCTGATGGGGCTTCGCCTCGTCGAGGGCATCGATCCCCAGGTGTTCAAGGCGCTGGCGGGACGCGCGCTCAATGCCCAGCGCGTGACCAGCCTGATCGACGAGAAGCTGCTGATGGAACGCGCGGGCGGCCGGCTCGCGGCGACGCCGGACGGCGCCTTGTTGCTCGACGCGCTGGTGGCCGATCTGGCGGCTTGAAGCCTGCCGTCATTCTCGGGCGGAGCGAAGCGCAGACCCGAGAATCTCCTTCAGGAAGAGGCGCTGGAGCCTCCGCGTCACGAGATGCTCGGGTCAAGCCCGAGCATGACGGCAATTCTCGGGCGTCAGCCCTTCCCCAGCCGCACGCCGGTCTTCGGGTCGAAGACATGGACCTTGTCGGGATCGACGGTGATCCAAAGCCGGCCTTCCTGCGCCGCGACCTCGCCGGTCGCCGCCTGCATCACGAAGGGCTGGCCGGCGAGCTTGCCGTGGAAGAGCTGGGTCGCGCCCAGTTCCTCGATGAACTCGACGTCGAAGGGCAGCGAACCCGCCTGCCCTTCCGAGGCGATCTCGACATCCTCGGGCCGCAGGCCGACCTCGACCGGTGCCTGCACAGCCAGATCCTCGCGCAGGTCGCGGACCTCGATGATGGCGTCGCCCAGCGCGACGATGCCGGGGCCATCGACCGCGCCGGGCAGGATGTTCATCGGCGGCGAGCCGATGAAGGTCGCGACGAACTTGCTCGCCGGCTTGCGGTAGACCTCTGCGGGCAGGCCGATCTGCTCGACCTGGCCGGCATTCATCACCACGAGCTTGTCGGAGAGCGTCATCGCCTCGACCTGATCGTGGGTGACGTAGATCGCGGTGACGCCGAGCGCGCGCTGCAGCTTCTTGATCTCGACGCGCATCTGGACGCGGAGTTTCGCGTCGAGGTTCGAGAGCGGCTCGTCGAAGAGGAAGACCTGCGGCTTGCGCACGATGGCGCGGCCCATCGCGACGCGCTGGCGCTGGCCGCCGGAAAGCTGGCGCGGCCGGCGCTCCAGGAAGGGCTCGATCGCGAGGATGCGCGCAGCTTCCTTCACGCGCTTGTCGATCTCGTCCTTCGGCGTGCCGCGGTTGCGCAGGCCATAGGCCATGTTGTCGTAGATGTTCATATGCGGGTAGAGCGCATAGTTCTGGAACACCATGGCGATGTCGCGGTCGGCCGGCTCGATCTGGTTGACGACGCGGTCGCCGATCGCGACCTCGCCGGACGAGATCGTCTCCAGCCCGGCGACCATGCGCAGGAGCGTGGACTTGCCGCAGCCGGAGGGGCCGACGAGGACGCAGAAGCCGCCATCGGGGATGTCGAAGGAGACGCCTTTGACGGCCTCGACGCCGCCGGCATAGACCTTCTTGACGTTGCTGAGAGTGACCTGGGCCATTCGCGGATTACTTCTCGGTTTCGACCAGGCCCTTCACGAAGAGCCTCTGCATGGCAATGACGACGAAGACGGGCGGCAGCATCGCCAGCATGGCGGTGGCCATGGCGAGCTGCCATTCCGTCAGGGCGTCGGCGGTGACGATCATCTTCTTGATGGCGATGACGATGGTCTGCATCGAGTCCTTCGTCGTCACCAGAAGCGGCCAGAGATACTGGTTCCAGCCATAGATGAACTGGATGACGAAGAGCGCGGCGATCGTCGTCATCGAGAGCGGGATCAGCGTGTCCTTGAAGAACTTGAAGGGTCCGGCGCCGTCGATCTTCGAGGCTTCGAGCAGCTCGTCGGGGATCGTCATGAAGAACTGCCGGAACAGCAGCGTGCCCGTCGCCGAGGCGATCAGCGGCACGGCGAGGCCCTGATAGGTGTCGAGCATGTTGAGATCGGAGACGATCTTGAAGGTCGGGAAGATGCGGACCTCGACCGGGAGCATCAGCGTGATGAAGATGATCCAGAACGCCGCCATGCGGAACGGGAAGCGGTAATAGACCACCGCATAGGCCGAGAGCACGGAGATGAAGATCTTTCCGAGCGCGATCGTGATCGCCATGATGAAGGAGTTGATCATCATGCCGATCACCGGCTCACGCGTCGTGCTCGACGTGCCGACGAAGAGGATGCGGTTGTAGTTCTCCAGGAAATACGGGCCGGGATAGAGCGGCATCTGGCCGTTGATCACGGTCGCCGCGTCCCAGGTCGAGGCGACGAAGGTCAGCCAGACCGGGAAGGCGACGATCAGCACGCCGATCGTCAGGATGACATAGGCGATCGCGTCGCCCAGGCGGCGGTCCTCGACCATCAGGCGGCCCTTCCCATCTCGCGCAGCAATCCGGCCAGCGCATCCGCGCAGGCATCGAGGCAGGCCTGCCCCTTCTCAGGCGTGGCACGGCGCGCATCGCCGACCACACCGGTCTCGGTCATCTCCCGGAAGGAGCGGTGGCGCGAGACGGTCGGCCGCCCCGGCAGGCCGTCGCGGGCGCCGAAGGCTTCGGACAAGCGCGGTTCGCGGACAGAACCCGGCGCCAGCACCATCATCATCGAGGTCTCGACCTCGCAGGCATGCTGGACGCCCTTCTGGTCCTGGAGCAGCGGCGGGAACGCGTCCTGCGCCAGCATGAAATAGGTGGTCGCCTCGACATGCAGCCGGGTCGCGCGGGCGAAATCGGGCAGGAAGGCGGTGAGCGCGGCGATATTGCCGCCATGACCGTTGACGATCAGCACGCGGTGGAAACCGTGGCGCTCGATGCTCTTCAGGAAGGAGAGCAGCACCGCGCGATAGGTCGGGATGTCGAAGGTGAAGGTGCCGCCGAAGGCCATGTGATGCTCGGCCATGCCGCACCAGAGCGTCGGCGCCACGACGACATCGACATCACCGGCGCGCTCGGCCGCCGCCTTGCAGACGCCGCTGCACAGGATGGTGTCGACGCCGACAGGCAGATGCGGGCCATGCTGCTCGATCGAGGCCACCGGCAGGACGACGATCGCGTCCGCCGCTGCCTTGGCGCGTAATTCCTCGGCGGTGAGGTCCATCCAGAGCACGGAGGAGGATCGGGTCACGGTGCGGGCCTCAGCAGCGGAAAGAAGAAGGCTTCGGTCAGCGTCTTCGCCAGGAAGGGCGCGCGCGCCGCCGCCTCGCCCTCGTTGACGATGATCATCGGCGTATGGGTCAGCAGCCGGTAGGGGCCATCCTTGCGCCGCTCGAAGAGCGAGCCGGGAACGATCGAGCGCAGCACGAGCGTGAGGTCCCGGCTCTTCAGGCTGCCCGTCGGCGGCGAGACGTCGAAGCGGACATGGAGCACGCTGAACATGTCCAGCCCTTCATCAGATGCCCGGCGGTCCAGCGCCGCGTCATCAGTGAAGACCGGGACGGCGACGAAGGGGACCTTGGCCTGCTCGGCCTGCCTGCGCATTTCGCCGATCAGCTGGCTGCAGATGCGCTCGGCCCAGGCCAGCGTCGTGGCCGGCCCGCAATTCAGCACGATGCCGGACCAGGCGTCGATCCGGCGCCCCTGCGCAGCAGCCGTCGCCGGCAGCAGCAGGAGGCCGAGAAGCGCGACGACGATGGCACCGGCCGGCCACGCCATCAGTAGCTCACCTTGCGCTCGATGAAGCGGAACTGCACCGCGGTCAGCCCGATCACCATGATCAGCAACAGCACCGACTGCGCCGCCGAGCCGCCGAGATTCGAGCCGCCCTTGCCGTCGGAGAAGACCTTGTAGACCAGCGTCTCGGTCGCGCCCGAGGGGCCGCCGCCGGTGACGGTGTCGATGATGCCGAAGGTGTCGAAGAAGACGTAGACGATGTTGACGACGAGCAGGAAGAAGGTCGTCGGCGAGAGCAGCGGGAAGACGATGGTCCAGAACCGGCGCATCGGCCGGGCGCCGTCGATCACCGCCGCCTCGATCACGCTCTTGGGGATCGATTGCAGGCCGGCGAGGAAGAACAGGAAATTGTAGCTGATCTGCTTCCAGGTCGCCGCCAGGATGACCAGCAGCATGGCGTGGTTGCCGTTGAGGCGCGGGTTCCACGGAATGCCCAGGGATTGCAGGCCGCGCGCGAGCATGCCGAGCGAGGGATCGAACATGAAGATCCAGAGCACGCCGGCGATGGCGGGCGCCACCGCATAGGGCCAGATCAGCAGGGTCTTGTAGATTTCGCCGCCGCGAAGCTGCCGGTCCGCCATCACCGCGAAGAGCAGCGCGATCGAGAGCGAGAACACGCAGACGAAGGTCGAGAAGATGATCGTGTTGATGAAGGCCTTGAGATAGCCGGGGTCGGCGAAGAGCATCTGGTAGTTCTCGAACCAGACGAATTCCGTCGAGGTGCCGAAGGCATCCTCCAGCAGGAAGCTCTGCCAGACCGCCTGGGTCGCCGGCCAGTAGAAGAACACGACGGTGATGGCGAGCTGCGGCAGAAGCAGCAGGAAGGGGATCGTGAGCCCCTTGAAGTATGCGTTCTTCTGCATCGGCTTCCCTGGAACGAGACGGCCATCCCGGACGGAGAGTGTCCGGGATGGCCTTAGGTTTGCAAGAGCTAAGCGCTTAGCGGGCCGCGGTGCGCTCGAACTGGCGCAGCATCTGGTTGCCGCGATCGGCCGCCGCGTCCAGCGCCGCCTGCGGCGACTTCTGGCCGTTCAGCGCCGCTTCCAGCTCCTCCGACCAGATGTCGCGGATCTGGACGAGGCTGCCGTAACGCAGGCCCTTCGAGTTGTCGGTCGGAGCCTTGTTGGTCAGCTCCAGGATCGGGGTCTCGAGATAGGGCTTGTCCTTGTAGAATCCGGACGCCTTGACCTTCTCATAGGCCGCCTTGGTGATCGGCAGGTAGCCCGACTCGGTGTGCAGCTTCACCTGACGATCGACATTCGAGAGGAAGGTGAAGAACTTGGCGACGCCCTTGTACTCGTCGGCCTTCTTGCCGCCCATGACCCAGAGCGAAGCGCCGCCGATGATCGAGTTCTGCGGAGCGCCCTGCACGTCGGGATAATACGGCATCGCGGCATTGCCCCAGTCGAACTTGGCGTTCGCCTTGACGTTGCCGAAGAAGCCCGACGAGGTCAGGAAGATCGGGCATTCGCCCGAGGTGAAGCGGCCTTCGCCATTGTTGGTGCGACCCGAGTAATCATAGGTCTTGTCCTTCTGCAGCTCGACCAGATTGGTCCAGTGCTTCAGGAAGGCCGGGCTCTTGTTGAAGTTCAGCACGGCGTCGAAACCGGCCATGCCGTTGACCTTGGTCGAGAGCGGCACGTTATGCCAGGCGCCGAACTGCTCGATATTGGCCCAGGTCGCCCAGGCGTTCGAAACGCCGCACTTGTCGTAGCCGGCAGCCTTCAGCTTCTTGGCTGCGGCGAAGGTCTCGGGCCAGGTCTTCGGCGGCTTCTCGGGGTCGAGGCCCGCCTTCTTGAAGGCGTCCTTGTTGTACCACATCACCATCGACGAGGAGTTGAACGGCATCGAGAGCATGTCGCCCTTGGCCGTCGAGTAGTAGCCGGTGATCGCGGGCAGATAGGCGGTCGGGTCGAACTTCTCGCCGGCTTCCTTCATGACCTCGTGGACCGGCTTGATCGCGCCCTTGGCCGACATCATCGTGCCGGTGCCGACCTCGAAGACCTGCAGGATATGCGGCGCCTGGCCTGCGCGGAAAGCGGCGATGCCGGCGTTCAGCGTGTCGGGATAGGAGCCCTTGTAGACGGGTACGACCTTGTAGTCCTTCTGCGAGGCGTTGAAGTCCTCGGACAGCTTGACGACGACGTCATTGTTGGCGCCGGTCAGCGCGTGCCACCACTGGATCTCGGTCTGCGCCAGGGCCGGCGAGGCGCCGACGAGCGCAAAGGCGGCGACCGACATCAGGATGCGCGATTTGATGCTCATGGAATATCTCCCTTCCGCGGGCGAGCGCCGCCGCGGTTCTTGTCGTTGGTGCGCAAGCTAGCATGAAGCGCAGGCGACATTTCAATGACAAATCGATGACGGTCAGTGCAATCCGCCTATCGTCGCGGTCAAGCGGTAGCGCTGACGCATGACGGCTCCTCGCTTGCGCAATTGTGCATAACCGGCTGATCTGCGCTCCCGATCCGAATCCGTCCATGGATGCCGCCATGCCCAGCCTCGATCTTGCCGTGACCGCGACCTTGCCGGGGGATGCCGATGCCGCAGCGCTGGCGGGCCGCGTCTGGCGGCCCGATCTCGGCGGGCCGGCCGTGGTAACGCTGCGCGACGGGCAGGTCATCGACGTGACCCGGAGCTTCCCGACCAGCCGCGACCTCTGCGAAAGCGCCGACCCGGCCGCCGCGCTAGGCGCAGCTCAGGGCGAGGCGATCGGCTCACTCGCGGAGGTCCTCGCCAACACGCCTGTGGATGGCCGCGATCCCAAGCGCCCCTGGCTGCTCTCGCCGCTCGACCTGCAGGCGGTGAAGGCGGCCGGCGTCACCTTCGCGGTCTCGATGCTGGAGCGCGTGATCGAGGAGAAGGCGCGGGGCAACCCTGCCGCCGCCGCGACGATCCGCGAGGAGATCGGCAAGCTGATCGGCGACGACCTCTCCAAGCTGAAGCCCGGCTCACCCGAGGCGATGCATCTCAAGGAGGTCCTGATCAAGCAGGGCGCCTGGAGCCAGTATCTCGAGGTCGGAATCGGGCCGGACGCCGAAATCTTCACCAAGGCCCCGCCGATGTCGACGGTCGGTACCGGGGCGGATGCCGGGCTGCATCCAGCCTCGAGCTGGAACAATCCCGAGCCCGAGATCGTGCTGATCGTCGCCTCCGACGGACGGATCGTCGGTGCCACGCTCGGCAACGACGTCAACCTGCGCGATGTCGAGGGCCGCTCGGCCCTGCTGCTCGGCAAGGCCAAGGACAACAATGCCGCCGCCGCGGTCGGCCCCTTCATCCGCCTGTTCGATGCCGGCTTCACGCTCGACCATGTCCGCCGGACCACGGTGACGCTGACTGTCGAGGGGGAGGATGGCTTCCGGCTGGAAGGCTCATCCTCGATCGCGAAGATCAGCCGCGACCCCGCCGATCTCGCCGCGCAGATGATCGGCCCGCATCACCAGTATCCGGACGGCGCGGCGCTCTATCTCGGCACCATGTTCGCGCCGATCAAGGATCGCGATTCAGCCGGCGGCGGCTTCACCCATAAATACGGGGACATCGTCACCATCGCCGCGCCCGAGCTCGGCAGCCTCGTCAACCGGATGAAGCGCACTGACGCCTGCGCGCCCTGGACCTATGGCGCCTCACATCTGATGCGCCATCTCGCCAAGCACGGACTGCTGTGAGGCGATAGCCGACGCCGGACGCTGCGCCGTTCCTGCCGGCTTTCTTGACCGAAAACCGCAAGAAGCAGCGGTTTTATCAGGCGGATGGTAAGAATTTTCTGCCAGAGAGCGGGCTGGACCAGGAGGGTTCGGCGTGGCGATGAGCGAGATCGGGAGGCAGAACTCCCAGGTCGGCACCAAGAGTGTGAGCGGCAAGGGCGCGATGGCAAGGATAGCCGGTTCACCCCTCGCCTGGATCGTGGCGTTCGCGCTGGTAGCCATCGCCGGCCTGATCTTGCCGCTGCGCCTGCCGCTGGGCCCGAACGCCTGGGACACCGTCGTCTATCTCGACGCGATCCAGCGCATCGAGCTCGGCCAGGTCCCGACCATCGATTTCTTCGCGCCGATCGGCCCGCTCGGCTTCTATATGGCCGCGGCTCTCGACATCATCTTCACCAACGCCCAGCCGATGCTGCTGATCAACTGGGCGCTGCTGCCGATCATGCTGCCGGTGCTCGCCCTGCTCGCAGGCGAGGTCTCGCGGCGCTCGCGCCCGCAGGCCCTGGCGCTCGTCCTGCCCTTCCTGCTGTTCGCGACCTTCCCGATCAACCTGCATGCGCTCTATCCGTCGCCCGGCTTCGACGGCTACGGCTTCTACAACCGCCATGTCGCGCTGCTGCTTTACCTGCTGATCGCGACCCTGATCTTCGCCGAGCGGCGCGGCTTCAGGATCGCGCTCGTCGCCGTGCTGATGCTGGCGCTGTTCCTGACCAAGATCACCGGCGCGGTCTCCGGCACGCTGCTCGTCGGCTATGCCACGCTCAGCGGCCGGATGCGCTTCCGCGACGCGGTCATCGCCGCCGGTTTCGTGATCCTCGCACTCGGCGTGCTGCAAATCGCGACGGGTCTGAGCTCGGCCTACATCATCGATATCCTGACCCTGCTCAGCCTCAACACCGATACGCTGCTGCCGCGCTTCCTCACCGTGGCCTCGGTCAAGTTCAATGTGATCGGGCCGTCGCTGATCCTGCTCGCCACGCTCGCCTACGCGTCTTGGCGCGACGGTTTGCCGGCGACGCTCGCCGGCTGGCGGGCGCTGATCGACGCGCCGATCGGCTGGTTCGCTGCCGGTCTGTTCGCGCTCGCGCTGTTCGAGACCCAGAACACGGGCTCGCTCGAATTCATCGGCCTGTGGCCGATCCTGCTGCCGCTCGTGGCCGACTGGTGGCAGCGGCGCGACGACCGGCTGCGCCCCGTGGTTCTCGGGCTCGTGCTCACGGTCACGCTGCCGAGCGCCATCATCTGCATCGAGCGCAGCATGCGCGCTGTGATGAGCGCGCCGACCTATGTCGCCCTCGACCTGCCCGATCTCGGTCCGCTTGGCCGCATCAGCGTGAAGCGCGACATCGCCGCGCGCGCTGCCGCGATGCTCGACCATTACGCGACACAGCCCGAGGGGTATCGCGACCTGATCCGGCGCGACATCCTGCCATCCTACATCCTCTATTCGGAGATCGACTATCAGGCGACCTGGATGCTCGAGATCCAGCAGGCGATCACCGCGATCAAGGCCTGGGAAGCCGCCAACAAGCGCGAGCTCAACGGCTTCTTCACCTTCGATTTCGTCGATCCGCTGAACCGCCTGCTGGAGCGTTCGCCACCGCGGGTGGTCCCCGTCGGTGTGGACCCCGGCCGCAGCACGCCGGACCTGCAGCCAGGCACCATCGAGGCGCTCAGGCAGACGGACGCGATGCTGATGCCGAAATGCCCGGTGACGACGCCGCGCGAGATGATCCGCAGCCATTTCGCCGCCGCGCTCGAAGGGCGCGAACGGATCGCCCTCGCGCCCTGCTGGGACATGTACCTGCGAAAATAGGTGCCAGAGCATTTTCGAGCGAAGTGGATACCGGTTCGCGTGAAGAACCGGAGGTCCGCGTCAGCGAAAATGCGATAAAACAAAGAATTAGAGCGTGCCTGGGTTTCGAAGAAACACGGGCACGCTCTATGGATCAGCCAGTCGCCGTCTGCCCGGCCTCCCAGCCGAGGATGGCGCGCTTGCGTGTCAGGCCCCAGTGATAACCGGTCAGCGCGCCGGACTTGCCGATGACGCGATGGCAGGGCACCACGAAGGAGATCGGGTTCTTGCCGACCGCCGTGCCGACGGCCCGCGCCGCACTGGGCTTGCCGATATGGTTGGCGACTTCGCCATAGGTGGTGGCGCAGCCGACCGGGATGCGCAGCAGCGTCTCCCAGACTCGGACCTCGAAATCGGTGCCGATCAGCACGACACGCAAAGGCGTCTCCGGCGACCAGGCCTTGGGCTCGAAGATACGGCCGGCATAGGGCGCGGTCTGGACGGGATCGTAATGGTAGTCGGCATGGGGCCAGCGCCGCATCATGTCGGCCAGCGCCTCGGCCCGACCGCCGACGACCTTGCCGCCATCGGCGCTGTTCGAGACCCAACCGAGCCCGGCGAGGCCACGCTCCGTGATCACCACGAGCGCCTCGCCGAAGGGCGAAGCATGAAAGCCGTAGGAGAGCTTGAGGCCCTCGCCGCCGGTCTTCCATTCGCCGGGCGACATCGCCTCATGCGTCACGAAGAGATCGTGCAAACGGCCGGGGCCGGAAAGGCCGACTTCGAGCGCCGTGTCGAGGATGCTGGCCGAAGACGAGAGCAAGCCCTTGGCGTGGTCGAGCGTGATCGCCTGCAGAAAGGCCTTGGGCGTCAGCCCGCACCAACGCCGGAAGAGATGGTGGACATCGGTCGGGGTCGCGCCGGCGGCCTCCGCGATCGCCTCGATCGTCGGCTGCTCGCGCCAGTTATGGGTGATGAAGGAGAGGATGCGCCGGACCGTGTCGTAGTCCGAGCCGGGCGCGACGGCCGGGAAATCGGCCTCGCTCGGCATCGCATCGGTGGCGCGCGCCAGCACCGCATTGGAGAAGCGCGTCGGGGTCATCGCCGTTTTCATGGAAGCATGAGCGTTCATGGAAGCCTCGCATCATTCGTCATGATGCGAATCTAGGGCGCCCACCATGCCGTTCCCACCCGAAAGCTGGCAAGGGCGGGGTTGCGCAGCAGCCCGGCGAAGCTTCTAACGAGGGCCATGAGCTCCCCCGCCGACGCCATCATCGATCTCTACCAGCGCCATGCCGCGACCTATGACGGCTTGCGCGGCAAACTGCTGATGGAAGGCCCCTGGCTCGCCCGTTTCCGGGCCCTGCTCGCGCCCGACGCAGCGATCCTCGATATCGGCTGCGGCACCGGCCAGCCGATCGCCCGTCATCTCGGCGAGCAGGGTCATGCCGTCACCGGCGTCGATTCCGCCCCGGCGATGATCGCCCTGTGCCGGTCGCGTTTTCCCGAGGGCGACTGGCAGGTCGCCGACATGCGCAAGCTCGCGCTCGGGCGACGCTTCGGCGGGCTGATCGCCTGGGATTCGTTCTTCCACCTGACGCCGGAGGACCAGCGCGGGATGTTCGCGGTCTTCGCCGCGCATGCCGCACCGGGCGCCGCCCTGCTCTTCACCAGCGGACCGGCCCATGGCGAGGCGATCGGCACGTTCGAGGGTGAGCCGCTCTACCATGGCAGCCTCGCCCCCGGGGAATACCGGGCATTACTGGCCGAGAACGGCTTCTCTGTCGTTGAACACGTCGTCGAGGACCCAAGCTGCGGCGGGCATACGATCTGGCTCGCTCAGGCGGGGACGGTTCAGGGCGCGCCGTAATCCGGCCCGCGGCGAGCGCTCGACAGGGCCGAGCCCAGTGCGTCGGCGAAGCCCGAGCGCTCATGCGGCGAGAGCGCCGAGGCGATCGCGACGCTCTGCCCGCGCGAGACCAGCTTCAGGCCGAGCAGGCCGTAATCCTCGTCCGTCTGGCGCTCGAGCCGGGTCCAGATCGGGTTGAAGCGCCAGATCGTCTCGCGGCCGTGATGCGAGACCTTGCGCAGGAAGACCTCCAGCGGCGTCACCACGATACGCTCGAAGGCACGCGCATGCCGGAAATTGACGTGGAAGGCGACGAAGAGCGCGATGACGTCTATCCCGAAGAAGCCGGCGACCGGCCAGGCGCCGAGCACGACGAAAGGAATTGAGGAGACGACGCTCGCCAAGCAGACCAGCGTCATCACGATGCGGAAGCCGTTCTGGCCGAGCGAGCGATGCGGCGTGATCGTCGCGTCGAAGACCGGCCGCTGCGAGGCGTCCGCGATCTCGCTGCCAGGACTATTGCCGGTGGTCATCGGGCGATTATAACGCCGTCATGGATCAGCGGAACAGGCCCCCTCGCGCCGTGGCGCCGGCAAAGCGCATCACGTTGCCGCGCGCCCGCAAGCCGGCCGAGATCCGCGAGATCTTCGGCCGCTTCCAGGCCGCCAATCCCGAACCCAAGGGCGAGCTCGACCACACCAACGCTTTCACGCTGCTGGTCGCGGTTGTCCTGTCGGCGCAGGCGACCGATGTAGGCGTCAACAAGGCCACCCGCGCGCTCTTCGCCATCGCCGACACGCCCGCAAAGATGCTCGCGCTCGGCGAGGAGACCGTGCGCGAGCTCGTCAGGACGATCGGGCTCTTCCGCACCAAGGCGAAGAACGTGATCGCGCTCTGCGAGAAGCTGATCGCCGAATTCGGAGGCGAGGTGCCGACGACGCGCGAGGCGCTGGAGAGCCTGCCCGGCGTCGGCCGCAAGACCGCCAATGTCGTGCTCAACATCGCCTTCGGCGAGATCACCCATGCGGTCGACACCCATGTCTTCCGCATCGCCAACCGCCTGCGCATCGCGCCGGGCAAGAACGTGCTGCAGGTCGAGCTCGGGCTGGAAAAGGCGGTGCCGCCCGAGTTCGGCCGGCACGCCCATCACTGGCTCATCCTGCACGGGCGCTATACCTGCAAGGCGCTGCGGCCCGAATGCCTGCGCTGCATCCAGAACGACCTGTGCGATTCCGCCGACAAGCGCATCGCCTGAGCTTGTGGCCTGACGCTGCGAGAGCCCTCCCTTCGTCTGCTTGACAGTCCTTGGCGGCTGAGATGAGCTTCGCGCGCCGGTCGCCTTGGAGGCTCGGAGAAGCCTGAGAGCCAGCGGCAGAGGAAGCTCAGGAGGTCATCGAGATGAAGCGTTTCGTCCTCGCGGCGAGCATCGCCGTTGCCGCCCTATCCGTTCATTCCGGCGCCTTCGCCCAGTCCAAGGGACCGGTCGTCGGGGTCAGCTGGTCCAATTTCCAGGAAGAGCGCTGGAAAACCGACGAGGCCGCGATCAAGGCAGCGGTCGAAAAGGCCGGCGGGACCTATCTCTCGGCCGATGCCCAGTCCTCGCCGGCCAAGCAGCTCACCGATGTCGAGAGCCTGATCGCGCGCGGCGCCAAGGCGATCATCGTGCTGGCGCAGGATGCGCAGGCGATCCGCCCCGCCGTCGAGAAGGCGGTGAACGAGGGCATCGCCGTCGTCGGCTATGACCGATTGATCGAGATCCCGCAGGCCTTCTACCTGACCTTCGACAATATCGAGGTCGGCCGGATGATGGCGCGCGAAATCCAGAAGGCGAAGCCGGAAGGCAACTACGTCTTCATCAAGGGTTCGAGCCAGGACCCCAATGCCGGCTTCCTCTATCAGGGCTCGATCGAGGTGCTGAAACCCGCGATCGACGGCGGCAAGATCAAGAATGCCGGCGAAGCCTTCACCGACCAATGGCTGCCCGCCAATGCCCAGCGCAACATGGAGCAGATCCTGACGCGCAACCAGAACAAGGTCGATGCCGTGATCGCCGCCAATGACGGCACGGCCGGCGGCGCCATCGCGGCACTGGCCGCGCAGGGGCTTTCCGGCTCGGTGCCAGTCTCGGGCCAGGATGCGGACCGCGCGGCGCTCAACCGCGTCGCATTGGGCACCCAGACCGTGACGATCTGGAAAGACGCGCGCGAGCTCGGACGCAACGCCGCCGAGATCGCGCTCAAGCTGGCCGGCGGCGCCAAGCTCAACGAGATCCCGAAATCGGTGAGCTGGGATCAGGGTCCGTCGAAGCAGAAGATGACCGCCTTGTTCCTGACGCCGGTGCCGGTGACCAAGGAGAACCTCAATGTCGTGATCGATGCCGGCTGGGCGCCGAAAGCGGCGGTCTGCCAGGGCGTCGCGGCCGGCAAGGTCAAGGCCTGTGACTGAAGCCACGCCAGCACCGGCTAGCCCGGTGCAGGAGGCGCGCGGTCTTGCCGATCGTCTGCGCGAGATCGAGTTCGATCCGCGCATGATCGGCATGGTCGCCGCGCTCGCGGTGATCTGGCTCGGCTTCAACTGGCTGTCGGACGGCGCCTTCCTGACGCCGCGCAACCTGTGGAACCTGCTGGTCCAGACCGCCTCGATCGCGATCATGGCCTGCGGCATGGTGCTGGTCATCGTCACCCGCAATATCGATCTCTCGGTCGGCTCCATGCTCGGCTTCGTCGGCATGGTGGTCGGGCTGGTGCAGGTCCGGCTGCTGCCGGAGCTCTGGGGCCTGGAGCATCCGCTGACCTGGATCGTCAGCCTGCTGCTCGCGATGACGCTGGGTGGGTTCGTCGGGCTGCTGCAGGGCGCGCTGATCGCCTATCTCGCCATCCCCTCCTTCATCGTCACGCTGGGCGGGCTTCTGGTCTGGCGCGGGGCGGCCTGGTGGGTCACGCAGGGCCAGACGATCGCGCCGATGGATTCGCGTTTCCGGCCGCTCGGCGGCGGCGTCGAGGGCGCGATCGGCACCAGCGCCTCCTGGGCGATCGGCCTCGGCCTTTGTGTCGTGATCTGCCTGGGCGCGGCGCTGATCCGGCGCCGGCGCAAGCGCTTCGGCTTCGTGCTGCGCCCGCTCTGGGCCGAGATCGCCATTGCCGGGCTCGGCTGCGCGGCCGTGCTCGCCATGGTGATGGTCGCGAACGCCTATGCGCTGCCGGCCGGCATCGCGCGGCGCCTCACCGAGGCGAAGGGCGGCACATGGCCGGAAGGCGGGCTCATCATCGGCCATGGCTTGGCCGTGCCGGTGCTGATGGCGCTGGGCGTCGGCGTGGTCATCACCTTCCTCGCCAACCGCCTGCGCTTCGGCCGCTATGTCTTCGCCATCGGCGGCAATCCTGAAGCCGCGCAGCTCTCCGGCGTGAACACGCGCAAGGTGCTGATGCTGGTCTTCGGGCTGATGGGCGTGCTCGTCGGCATCTCCGCCTGCATCTCGACGGCCCGCCTCAACGCGGCGACCAATGCAGCGGGTACGCTGGACGAGCTCTATGTCATCGCTGCGGCGGTGATCGGCGGCACCTCGCTTGCCGGCGGCGTCGGCACCATCGCAGGCGCGATGCTGGGGGCGCTGGTGATGCAGTCGCTGCAATCCGGGATGGTACTGATCGGCGTCGATGCGCCCTTGCAGAACATCGTGGTCGGCATCGTCCTCGGCCTCGCGGTCTGGCTCGACGGGCTCTACCGCAAACGGCTGAGCTGAGGAGGTTCCATGAGCATCGCGGAGCCGGCAGACATTGCCGTAACCCACCCCGGCCAGGGCACGCCATTGATCGAGATGCGCGACATCTCGATCGCCTTCGGCGGCATCAAGGCGGTCGATGGCGCCAGCGTCGACCTGATGCCGGGCGAGGTGGTCGGCCTGCTCGGCCATAACGGCGCCGGCAAGTCGACGCTGATCAAGATCCTGTCCGGCGCCTACAAGGCCGATGCCGGCACGATCCGGGTCGATGGCGAGGAGGTCGCGGTCTCAAGCCCGCGCGACGCCAAGCGCCACGGCATCGAGACGATCTACCAGACGCTCGCTCTGGCAGACAATGTCGACGCCGCCGCCAATATCTTCCTCGGCCGCGAACTCCTGACCGGCTGGGGCACGCTCGACGATGCGACGATGGAGGCCGAGACCCGCAAGGTGATGGGCCGGCTCAACCCGCATTTCCGCCGCTTCAAGGAGCCGGTGAAGGCGCTCTCCGGCGGCCAGCGCCAATCGGTCGCGATCGCGCGGGCGATCTATTTCAACGCCCGCGTGCTGATCATGGACGAGCCGACGGCGGCACTCGGCCCGGCGGAGACCAAGCAGGTCGCCGAGCTGATCCTGCAGCTCAAGAAGCAGGGCATCGGCATCTTCCTGATCAGCCACGACCTGCACGATGTCTTCGACCTCGCCGACCGGGTCACGGTGATGAAGAACGGCAAGGTCGTCGGCACGGCCCGCACCGCCGACGTCACGCAGGACGAGGTGCTGGGCATGATCATCTCGGGCAAATGCCCGCCGGCCGCGGTGGCGGGGCCGGGGGCTTTGCGGGGATAGAAGCGGGCGCCGCGCCTCACTTCGCGTCGAGCAGGTCCTTCACCGACAGGAGCACCAGTTCGTTGTCGTCGGCCTTCTTCGGGTCGCGCGAGGAGGAGAAGGGCAGGTTGTTGTCGTTGCCGACGACGATGATGCCGGCCGCGCGATCGACGACGTCGACATTCTCGATGGTGAAGAACGGGAAGGGCAGCACGCCGTCGATGGCGCCCTGCTTCGCCTTGCCGTCGGGGTCGGCGATCTTCAGGAGGTCGATGAAGCCGACCTTGCGGACGGGCTTGCCGACATTGGCCTCGGTCATCTCGATCTTCACGATGCGCTTGAACTTGGCGAGGTCGTGGAAGCAGTCGGGGCCCTTCTGGCCGGCGGCGCAGGCCTTGTCGGCGGTGCCCTCGCCGTTATCGCGCTCGATGATCAGCGCGGTCGTGGCATCGATCATGTTGAAATCGCCGATGGCGTTGCCCTTCTGCTCCAGCGGGTAGAGCCAGGAACGGCCGGTCCATTTTTCGCCGGCAACGTCGAATTCGAGGATGCGCAGCACTTCCTTGCCGTCGACCTCCTCGTTGCCCTTGGTCTCGGCATTCCAGAGCGGGCCTTCGAGCAGCGGATAGAGGAAGCGACCGTCCGGCGACTGCGCCATGCCCTCATAGCCCTTGGAGCGGCGCACGTTGAAGGCCGGCATCGGCGCATCGGGCGCGCCGGGCGTGGTGATGGCGTAGTGGTCCGGCGAGCGGGCCGGCTTGCCGTCGACCTGCGTCTCGAACACGGCCTCGACCTTGCCGCTGGCGTCGACGCGGATGAGATAGGGGCCGAATTCCTCGCCGATCCAGAACTTGCCGCCGATCGGCTGAATCGATTCGGGATCGAAATCCGCACCGGTCAGGTAGCGCTTTTCCGTGCCTTCCTGGACGATGCGGAACGGCACCTTCTTGTCGGGATCGTGCAGGAAGGTGGTCGAGAGACGCTCGACCGCGCCCTTGCCGAAATCGGCCTTGAGGCGATGGAAGAACAGCATCGCGTCGGGCGAATTCGCCTTGGCGCCGAAGCCGTTATCGGTCAGCACGAGGAACTCGCCATTCCCCAGCGAGCGGATGCCGGAGAAGCCCTGCACGGGCTGGCCGGCGAAGGGGGTGGAGAGCCCGGTCGGACGCCCGCCCGAGGTGCCCATGACGGTGCCGACCGCCTCGACGCGCTTGCCCGGCGTCACGAACTTGCCGGAGACCTTGAGATCGGCCGGCGCATCGGCCGGCGCCGGGATGATGGTGTTCGCCGGCAGCAGGGCATGGCCGACGAGCTTCGCGGGGAATTCCTTTTGAGGCGCCTCGGCTCCGGCGAGCATGGTCGAGGACAGCAACAGGGCGGCGATGAGCGGCAGGCGCATGGAATGGCTCCGGGATGAGGCGAAGCCTTCGCTTCGCCCGGCCGGATTGCGCCGCGACGACAGCGCCGCGACCGTTCCGTGACAGCCCGCCGGCTAGGCTCAATACCCTCGTGCGGGATCGACCACGTTGAGCAGCGGCTCGCCCGCTTCCAGCCGCCCTATCTGCTGGGCAACCGCCGTGGCGATCGCCTCCGGCTCCGACATCGCCGAGTTATGCGGCGTCACCGTCACGCCCGGATGGCTCCAGAGCCGTGAATCGGCCGGCAGGGGCTCGACCTCGAAGACGTCGAGCGTCGCGCCCTTGAGCGTGCCGGCATCAAGCGCGGCGAGGATATCGTCCGCGACCTGCAGGCCGCCGCGCCCGGCATTGATCAGGAACGGCCCGCCGAGGCGCCCGCCCTGCACAAGGCCGGCAAGCAACTCGGCATTGATGATGCCGCGCGTGTCCGGGGTCAGGGGCAGGAGGCTGACGAGGATATCGGTACGGCCGAGGAAGGCCTTCATGCCGTCCTCGCCGGAGAAGGTCTGGAGACCTTCGATGGTCTTGGGTGAGCGGCTCCAGCCGGCGACGTCGAAGCCCATCACCGCGAGCTTGCGGGCGGCATCCTGGCCGAGCTCGCCCAGCCCCATGATACCGACGCGGACCGAGCGCGCGGCCGGCTGGTTGCGGTCGTCGTCCCAGGATTTTTCGCGCTGCTGGCTGTCATAGCGGCGCTGCTGGCGCAGATAGCTCAGGCAGTGCAGGACGATATATTCGCTCATCCGCGTCGTCAGGTCGGGATCGACGATGCGCGCGATCGGCGCGGCCGGCAATTTGTCATCGGCGAAGAGGAAATCAACGCCGGCCCCGAGCGAGAAGATCGCGGCGAGATTGGGCAGGCCGGTCAGGCTGCCGGGCGGGTGCTTCCAGCTCGCGACATAGTGGACGGCGCGACGGTCGAAGGGTTCGCCGAGGACGACGATCGGCATATCCGGCAGCAGCGCCTGGAAACGCGCGCGCCAATCCTCGACATGCCAGCCCGTCATGGCCAGAAGCAGACTCATCCCGTAACCCTCTCCGTAACCCGTTCCGCGACCAGCGGGCCGCGCGCCGCACCCTCCCCGATCCGGTAAGCCTTGCGCAAGCGCTCGCTGGCCGCTTGGTAACCGGCCTCATTGCGGGCATGGACGATGCCGAGCGGCCGGTCAGGCCCGACGACATCGCCGATCCCGGCCAGAGAGACGATGCCGACGGCATGGTCGATCGGGTCCTGCGGGCGCACGCGGCCGCCGCCGAGCGCGACGACGGCGAGCCCGACGGCGCGGGTATCGACCGAAGCGACCGGGCCGGCCGCTTCGGGATGGACCGGCCTCACGACCGGAGCGGCGGCAAGATGCTTCTGCGGCGCTTCCAGCAGATCGGCCGGGCCACCGAGCGCCACGATCATGCGGGCGAAGCGTTCGGCCGCGGCACCGGAGGCGAAAGCCTCCTCGATCTTGGCGCGGGCTGCGTCGAGATCCGGGGCGAGCTTGCCGAGCAGCAGCATCTCGGCAGCGAGCCCGACCGTGACCTCGTGGAAGCGCGGCTCGCGGCGTCGTCCGGTCAGGTGATCGAGCGCATAGGCGACCTCGAGCGCATTGCCGGCGGCCGAGGCGAGCGGCTCGCTCATGTCGGTCAGCAGGGCCGTGGTCGGCATGCCCGCACCGTTGGCGACGCCGACCAGCGCCTGCGCCAAAGCCTGCGCCTTGCCGTAATCCGGCAGGAAGGCGCCGGAGCCGAACTTCACGTCCATGGCGAGGCCGTGCAGGCCGGCCGCGAGCTTCTTCGACAGGATCGAGGCCGTGATCAGCGGCAGCGACTCCACCGTCGCGGTGACGTCGCGGATGGCATAGAGGCGCTTGTCGGCCGGAGCGAGATCGGCGGTCTGGCCGATGATGGCGCAGCCGGCCTCGCGGACCACCTTGCGGAAGAGAGCGATGCCGGGCTGGGTGACGTAGCCTGGCACCGCATCGAGCTTGTCGAGCGTGCCGCCGGTATGGCCGAGGCCACGGCCGGAAATCATCGGGACATGGCCGCCGCAGGCTGCGACCGCCGCCGCCAAGGGCAGGCTGACCGTGTCGCCGACGCCGCCGGTGGAATGCTTGTCGAGCGCCGGGCCGGGCAGGTCGTCCCAGCGCAGCACCGTGCCGGAATCGCGCATGGCCAGCGTCAGCGCCACGCGCTCGCGCTCGTTCATGCCGTTGAAATAGACCGCCATCGCGAAGGCAGCGGCCTGGCCCTCGCTGACCGAGCCGTCAGGCAAGCCGGCGATGAGCTGGCGGATATCGGCCTCGGACAGCTCCGCACCGTCGCGCTTGGCGGCGATGATCTCCTGGGTCAGGCGCATCAATAGCTCCCACGCGGCGCGGCATCGGGCGCGGCGCCATCAATAGCGGTGACGAGCGCGCCATAAAGGCCACTGGCGCCGAAGCGGAAACTCGTCGGCGAGACCCAATCGGGCCCCATGATCGCGTCGGCAAGGTCGAGATAGCCCTTGGCATCGGCCAGCGTCCGGATGCCGCCCGACGGCTTCAATCCGACGGGGCGACCCGTCTCCGCGATGACGCTGAGCATCACGCGGGCGGCCGGAATGCTGGCAGAATTCGCGGTCTTGCCGGTCGAGGTCTTGATGAAATCGGCGCCGGCCGCGATGGCAAGCTCTGCCGTCGTCCTGACCTTGTCGAGATTGGGGTATTCGCCGGTCTCCAGGATGACCTTCAGGCGCCGCTCGTCGCAGAGCATCTTGACGTTGCGGACCATCGCCGCCGCCGCTGTGGTATGGCCGGCGAGAACGGCCCGCCAGGGCAGGACGAGATCGATCTCGTCGGCGCCGGCGGCAAGCGCCTCTTCCGTCTCGCGCATCGCCGGAGCGATCGGCGTGTCGCCATCGGGAAAGTTGACGACCGTCGCGATGCGGACCGGGCCGTCGCCGAGTTCGGCCCGCGCCGTCGCGACGAAGCGCGGCCACAGGCAGACCGCCGCGACCGGCACGGGGCCGGAGACGGCGCGTCGGCAGAGGTCGCGGGCGCCTTCTTCCGTGGCGTCGTCGGCGAGATCGGTGAGGTCGAGCAGCGCAAGCGCGCGCCGGGCGAGATCGGCATCGGACATGGTCACAGCTCCGACAGGAAGGCGCGCATCAGGCGCTTGAGCGCGCCCGCCGCGAGGCCCGCGACATCGCGCGTCTCGGTATGGTGCGGCGTGCCGCCATGGAGCCCTGCGCCCATATTGGTGACGATGGACAGGCCGGCGACGCGCAGGCCGTGGCGACGCGCCAGGATCACCTCCGGCACGGTCGACATGCCCACGAGATCGGCGCCCAGGATTTTCGCCATGCGGATCTCGGCCGGCGTCTCGAAGCTCGGCCCGGTGAACCACATGTAAACGCCCTCGCCGAGCGGGATCGCCGCCCGCTGGGCCGCGCGCTTGAAGCGGCCGCGCAGATGCGGGTCATAGGCATCGACCATCGGCACGAAGCGGCCATCGCCCTTGTCGCCGACGAGCGGGTTGGGGCCGTTCAGGTTGATATGGTCGGTGATCAGGGCAAGGCTGCCCGGGCGCATCTCCGCCGAGAGCGAGCCCGCCGCATTGGTGAGGATCAGCGGCGGCGAGCCGAAGGCGGTGAGCACGCCGAGGGGCACGCGCATCACCGCGGAATCGCCGCCCTCGTAGTAGTGGGCGCGGCCTTCGTAGATCAGCACCTTGCGGCCATGCAGCGTGCCATAGCAGAGCTGGCGGGCGTGGCCGGAAACCTCGCCGCGCGGGAAACCCGGCAGATCGGCATAGGGAATGCGCACGGCATTCTCGATCTCCTCGGCGACGGCGCCGAGGCCTGTACCGAGCACGATCGCGCAATCGATCGCATCGACGCCGCGTTCCGCCAGGATCGACGCCACCTTGTCGAAGGCCGGATCAGCCGCCATCGCACACTCCCTCCCAGCCGCCGAAGCAGCCCCACATCAACGCGGCAAATTGGCCGGTCCGAAGGAGGCTGGCAACAGCTCCTCCAGGGTGAAGCGCGCGCGGATGCCCTCGGGCCCGGCGATCGCGACCGGCGTCTCCGGCGCAGCGAATTCGCGGATGCGCTGGCGGCAGGCGCCGCAGGGCGTGACCAGCTCGGCGCCCTCGCCGAAGACAAGCACGGCACGGATCGCCTTCCCGCCAGCCGCGATCATCGCCGCGATCGCCCCGGCCTCGGCGCAGGAGCCGACGGGATAGGCGGCATTCTCGACATTGCAGCCGGCATGGACCGCGCCATCATCGGCCAGAAGCGCGGCGCCGACCTTGAAGCGCGAATAGGGCGCATAGGCGCGCGGCTGGATAGCGGCAGCGGCAGCGAACAGGGCCTCGAAATCAGGTTCGGCCGGCACATCAGCGTTCCTTGACATAGGGCAGGCCGGAGGCCTTGGGCGGCGTCGCCTTGCCGATGAAGCCGGCGAGCAGGACAATGGTCATCAGATAGGGCAAGGCCTGGATCGCTTCCACCGGCACGAGGCCGATGCCGGGCAGCGTGACGCCCTGAAGCCGGATCGCGACCGCATCGAGCAGCCCGAAGAGCAGGCAGGCGCCGAGCGCGGGCCAGGGCCGCCAATTGGCGAAGATCACCGCCGCGAGCGCGATGAAGCCGCGCCCCGCCGTCATGTGCGGCAGGAACCCGGCCGATTGCGCCACGGCGAGATAGGTGCCGCCGATGCCGCAGAGCACGCCGCAGATCGCGACGGCGCCGTAGCGCAGGCCGGCAACGGAGATGCCGGCCGTGTCGACGGCCGCCGGGTTCTCGCCGACGGCGCGGATGCGCAGGCCGAAGCGGGTGCGCTTCAGGACGAAGGCGGTGACAAGCACGCAGAGCAGGGCGAGATAGGCCGGCGCGCCGTGGCCGGAGACGACCTCGTCATAGATCAGGCCGAGGCCGGGCACGTGCTCGCGGGCCCAGCGGGCGAAGGGCAAGGTGATCTCGCCGAAGCGGGCCGGGCCTTCAAGCGAGGGCGTGCGCCCGCCCTGCGCGTACCAGGCATTGCCGAGGATGACGGTGAGCCCCGCCGCCAGCATGTTGATGGCGACGCCGGAAACGATCTGGTTGCCGCGCCAGGTGATGGCGGCGAAACCGTGGACCAGCGCCAACGCCAAAGCGGCCAGGATGCCGGCGCCGAGACCGATCCAGGCCGAGCCGGTGACGAAGGCTGCGACTGCCGAAGCGAAGGCAGCGATCAGCATCTTGCCCTCAAGGCCGATATCGACGACGCCGGCCCGCTCCGACCACAAGCCCGCCATCGCCGCGCAGATCAGCGGGATCGACAGCCGGATCGTCGAATCGAGGACGACGGCGATGAGCTGGAGCAGGTCCATCAGGCCGCTCCCCGACCTATGCCAAGCACGCCCGCCACCAGCCGGCGGAACAGCCCGTCCAGCGCTCCGGCGAAGAGCACGAGCACGCCGCCGATGACCACGACCATGTCGCGGGTGATGGCCGGCTTGTCGAAGGACAGCTCGGCCCCACCCTGGTAGAGCACGCCGAAGAGCAGCGCGGCGAGGCCAACACCGGCCGGGTGGCCGCGGCCCATCAGAGCGACGGCGATGCCGACGAAGCCGTAGCCGGCGGTGAAATCGAGCACCAGCCGGTGCTGGACGCCGAGCGCCTCGTTGACCGCGAGCCCGCCGGCGAGCGCACCCGAAATCGCCATCGCGATCATGGTGACGGCGGCGGGTGAAATGCCGGCATAGGCGGCGGCGCGCGGATTGGCGCCGACGGTGCGGATCGCGTAGCCCAATCGCGTTCGCCAGATCAGCAGCCAGACCGCGACGAGCGCCATCAAGGCGAGGAAGAAGGCGCTGTTCAGCGGCGTCGAGGGCAGTTTCAGGCCGAACGGCGCGAGCAATTGATGCATCGGCGTCAGGATGGCGCCGGCCGGGAAATCCGGCGTCTCCGGCTGCATCGAGCCGGGCTTCCCGATGACCTCGCGCAGCAGATAGACGATCAGCGTCGCGGCAACGAAGTTCAGCATGATCGTGGTGATGACGACATGGCTGCCGCGCTTCGCCTGCAACCAGCCGGGAATGAAGGCCCAGAGCGCGCCGCCCGCTGCCGCCCCAAGAATCGCGAAGGGCGCTGCAAGGAAACCGGGCAGCGTGGGCAGCGCAAGGCAGGCGATCGCCATGGCGATGCCGGCGACCGTCGCCTGTCCTTCGCCGCCGATATTGAACAGGCCGGCATGGAAGGCGACGGCGACCGCGAGCCCGGTGAAGATGAAATTCGTGGCGTAGTAGAGCGTGAAGCCGATACCCTCGGTGCTGCCGAGCGCGCCGCGCAGCAGCAAGGCCGTCGCCTCCAGCGGGTTCTCGCCGATGCCGACGACGACGAGCCCGGCGACGAGCAGCGCCGCGATCACCGAGACCAGCGGCACCAGCGCGATATCGGCCCAGCGCGGGAGTTCGACGGGAGCGGCGCTCATGCGGCCTCGTCCGTTACGCCAGCCATCAGCAGGCCGAGATCGCGTTCGTCGGCCGCTTCCGCGACGCGCTCGCCGGTGATCCGGCCGCCGCACATGGCGATGATCCGGTCGGACAGCGCCATCACCTCCTCAAGTTCGACCGAGACGAGCAGGATCGCCACGCCCTGATCGCGCAAAGCCACCAGCCGGCGATGGATGAACTCGATCGCGCCGATATCGACGCCGCGTGTCGGCTGGCCGACGAGCAGGACCTTGGGGCCGCGCTCGATCTCGCGGGCGAGCACGATCTTCTGCTGGTTGCCGCCGGAGAATTTCGCCGTCTTCAGCGCCGGATCGGGCGGGCGCACGTCATAGGCCGCGAAGGCATCGCGGGCATGGGCCTCGATGCGAGCGGGCGAAAGCAACGGGCCGGAGCCGAAGGCGGGATCGTGCTGGTAGCCGAGAATGGCGTTCTCGGCGGCGGAGAAGGCGGTGACGAGGCCACTGCGGTGGCGGTCTTCGGGAATATGCATCAGGCCGAGATCGCGCATTCGCGCCGGATGGCGATCGGCGGCGGCAAGAATCTGCCCGCCCAGTCGGATCACGCCGCGGCTCGGCTGGATCAGGCCGGCCAGCACCTCCAGCAACTCGCTCTGGCCATTGCCGGCGACCCCGGCGATGCCGACGATCTCGCCGGCATGGAGCGTGAGATTGACGTCCTTCAGGGTCTCGGTGCCGCGCCCGTCACGACAGGAGAGGCCGACCGCCTCCAGCACCGGCGCGCCACGCTCACGTGGCTCCTTCTCGACGCGCAGCAGCACGCGCCGGCCGACCATCGCCTCGGCCAGAGCCGGCGGCGAGGTTTCGGCGGTGACGACATGGGCGACCATCTCGCCGCGGCGCATCACCGAGACGCGGTCGGTCACATCCATGATCTCGCGCAGCTTGTGGGTGATCAGGATCACCGTCTTGCCCTGCGCCTTCAGCGCCCGGAGCAGGGCGAAGAGCTGATCGGCCTCGGCCGGGGTCAGCACCGCCGTCGGCTCGTCGAGGATCAGGATCTCGGCGCCGCGATAGAGCGCCTTCAGGATCTCGACGCGCTGCTGCAGGCCGACGGAGAGCTCGCCGACGATGGCATCGGGATCGATCGCGAGGCCGTAATCCTGCGAAAGTTTTGCGAGCGCCGCGCGCGCCTTGTTGACGCCGCCCTTGAGCAGCGCCCCGCCCTCGGCGCCGAGCACGACATTCTCGACGACGCTCAGCGTCTCCACCAGCATGAAATGCTGGTGGACCATGCCGATCCCGGCCGCGATCGCATCGGCCGAGGAGCGGATGCGGCGCGGCTCGCCCGCGATCCTGATCTCGCCGGCATCGGCCTCGTAGAAGCCGTAGAGGATCGACATCAGCGTCGACTTGCCGGCGCCGTTCTCGCCGACGATGCCGTGGATCGAGCCGGCCGCGACCGAGAGGGACACGTCCCTGTTGGCGGCGACCGGACCGAAGCGCTTGGAGATGCCGATCAGCTCGATGGCGGGCGCAGAACTCAAGGGAGCGGTCCGCGCCTCACATCGTGCATTTCTGGTCGGACATGTAGTCATGGACCTTGACCGTGCCGGCGATGATATCGGCCTTGGCCGTGTCGGCGGCGGCCTTCATCTCTGGCGTGATCAGGGCCTTGTTGGCATCGTCCAGTGCCCAGTCGATGCCCTCTTCCTTCAGGCCGAGCACGGAGACGCCCGGCTTCCAGGAGCCGTCCTGTGCTGCCTTGAAGGAATTGTAGGCGGCGACGTCGACGCGCTTCAGCATCGAGGTCAGCACCTTGCCGGGATGCAGGGCGTTCTGGTTGGAATCGACGCCGATGCCGAGCTTGCCGGCATCCGCCACGGCGCGGAGCACACCGATGCCGGTGCCGCCGGCGGCGTGATAGACCACGTCCGCGCCACGATCGATCTGCGACTTGGCGAGCTCGCCGCCCTTGACCGGGTCATTCCAGGCGGCCGGCGTCGAGCCGGTCATGTTCTGGAAGATTTCGGCTGCGGGCTTGCCGGCCTTGACGCCCTGGACATAGCCGCAGGCAAATTTGCGGATCAGCGGGATATCCATGCCGCCGACGAAGCCGACCTTGCCGGATTTCGAGGCCAGCGCCGCGAGCAGACCGACGAGATAGGAGCCCTCATGCTCCTTGAAGACGACCGACTGCACGTTCGGCAATTCGACGACCATGTCGATGATCGTGAACTTCAGGTTGGGAAACTCGGCCGCGACCTTCTGCAGGGCCGTCGCCTGCGAGAAGCCGACAGCGATGATCGGCGAATGGCCGTCACGGGCGAAGCGGCGCAGGGCCTGCTCGATCTGGGCGTCGTTGGTCGGCTCGAAATCGCGGAAGTCGACATTGGTCTCCTTCTTGAACTTCTCTGCGCCGATGAAGACGCCCTCGTTGAAGGATTTGTCGAACTTGCCGCCCTTGTCATAGACGATCGCGGGCTTGATCGTCTGCGGCTGCGCCAGAGCGGCCACACTGGAAAGCGCAACGCCGGCGAGCGCCGCCGCGAAAGAACCCAAACGCATCGAACCGATCCCCTTTTGCAGCCGGGCGCCGTTGTCCGGCCCTCGATGGCGGCACGATGGCATGGCAGGAGCGCGCGGCCAAGCTGGCGAAAGGTCATGTCCCGCGCAAAGGGCCGGCAAGACCGGCGCGACGATTGCCGAACGCCCGCCAGCGGCCTTAGGCTGTCGCCCATGATGCTGAACGATGACGAGATCGAGCGCTATGCGCGCCATATCGTCCTGCCGGAGATCGGCGGGCCGGGCCAGCAGCGGCTGAAGAACGCGCGGGTGCTGGTCGTCGGCGCCGGCGGGCTCGGCGCGCCCTTGATCCAGTATCTGGCCGCAGCCGGTGTCGGCAAGATCGGCATCGTCGACGACGACATCGTCTCGCTCTCGAACCTGCAGCGCCAGACCATCTTCGCCACCGAGGATATCGGCGCGCACAAGGCTGTGGCCGCTGCCCGCTTCGTGCGCAACCTCAACCCGAATGTCGTGGTCGAGGAACATGTCACCCGCATCGACCCGCATAATGCCCGCGCGATGATCGCCTTCTACGACGTGGTCGCGGAAGGCTCCGACAATTTCGCGACGCGCTATGCCGTCTCCGACGCCTGCTTCCACGAGCACAAGCCGGTGGTGATGGGCGCGCTCGGCCGTTTCGACGGCTCGCTCACCACGATCCGCGCCCATGAGGCTGGGCCTGACGGAAAGCCGAACCCGACCTGGCGCTGCCTCTTCCCGGAAGCGCCGCCGCCCGGCGCGATCCCGACCTGCGCGGAGGCCGGCGTGCTCGGCGCCCTGCCCGGCGTGGTCGGTTCGCTGATGGCGCTGGAGGTGGTGCGTGCCATCACCGGCTTCGGCGAACCGCTCGTCGGCAAGCTCCTGCTGCTCGATTCGCTGGCGATGCGCTTCGAGACGCTGCGCTATGGCTGGGACGAGGCCAATCCGCTCAACGGCACGGGCGTAGCCGAAGGCCGATCTTAACCGATTCCTGCTAGCCAATCCCCCGCCAACAGGGACGGGGAAGGGCGCCATGCAGGCCGGCAGCACCATCGGGACACGCGTTTCGACGCGAGCGACCTGGCTTCCCAATTTGCCCCTCGCCTTGCTCGGCATCGCCATCCTCGCCTGCGCGCTGCTGCTGACGCTGCCCCTGACATTGCCGCTCGGGCCGATGTACTGGGACCTCGTCCTCTATCTCGACGCCGCCAACCGGATCGGCGACGGACAGGTCCCGCTGATCGATTTCATCGCCCCGGTCGGGCCGCTCGGCTACTGGCTCTTCGCCGGGTTCGATGCGCTGTTTCCGCGTGCGCATCCGCTGCTGCTGGCGCAATGGTGCCTGTTCGCCGTGACGGCCCCGGCCATGGCCGTGATCCTGCGCACCGTCAGCCGGCAATCGCGCGCCAAGGCGCTGGCGCTGCTCCTGCCCTATCTCGCCTTCCAGATCCTGCCGGTCAATGTCGAGCATTACTCCTTCTTCCCCGGCACGGACGGGTTCGGCATCTACAACCGGCATGTCAGCATCGTGCTTTACGTGCTGGTTTCAGGTCTGGTCTTCCTGCGCGGCCCCGCGCTCGGCGCCGTCATCGGCTGGACGCTTTCCGCGCTGTTCCTGATCAAGATCACCGGCTTCCTTGCCGGCGGCCTGGTCACGGCCTTCGCGCTCGCGGCCGGGCGGATCGGCTGGCGCCAAAGCCTCCTGATCGCCGCCATCACCGGGCTCGGCCTGATCGGACTCGAACTCGCGACCGGGCTCGTCAGCGCTTATCTCGACAGCATCCTCGCGCTGATCGCGATCAATGCCGGCGGCATCCTGCCGCGCTTCGTCCAGGCCGCCTCGCTGCATCTCGACATCGTCGGTGCCGGAACGGCGCTCGGCCTCGCGCTGCTCTGGCTGGACCGGCGCGACATCGCGGAGGCTGCCTTTGCGCTGCGCCACCGGCCGTCCACGACCAACTGCGCCCGGCTGCTCGACCGCGAGGCCGCATGGCTCGCGATCGTCCTCGCCGCCGGGTTGTTCTTCGAGACCCAGAACACCGGCGGGCAAGCCTTCATCTTCATCTGGCCGGTTCTGCTGATGATCCTGTCGCGCTGGCTCGGCAGCGGCCGGCGCGGCGCGCTCGTGGTCTGCGGCCTCGTCGCGGCCACCGCGATTCCGCCCGCCGAGACCGTGCTCCAGCGCGGGGCACGCGCCCTGATGGCACAGGCGGGCTATACCGCCCTGCCGAACCAGCATCTCGGCCGGCTCGGTCTGGTCTCGCAGCATGCCAACGTCATGAACCGCGCGAGCGCGATGCTCGACATCTACACCACCCATCCCGATACATTCCGGGAGTTCACCGCCCGCGAGATGCTGCCGAATCCGCAGCTCTATTCGGAGCTCGACTTCCAGGCGTCCTGGCTGCTGGCAGTCGACGAGGGCGTCTCGGCCATCCTGGCGCATGAGCAGGCGAGCGGGCGCCGCTTCGAGACGATCATGAGCCTCAATTTCGTCAATCCGTTTCCGTTCGTGATGGGCCGCAGCGCGCCGCGCGGCATCGCCATCGGCGCCGACCCGTTCCGCGCCGTGCCGAAGCCGGACGACACGGAGATCACGCTCGCCCGCGAAGCGGACCTCGTGCTCTATCCGCTCTGTCCGGTCACGGTCGCGAACGAGGCCCTGCGCAAGATCTACGCGCCGGTCCTGACGGGCCGGCGGGAGATCGCGCTCGGGCGCTGCTGGAAGGGCTATGTGAAAGCGGGTTAGAGTCTCTGCCTTATCGCATTTTCTTCACGCGAACCGGTACCCACTTCGCTTGAAAATGCTCTAGCGCCCGCGCTTCGCCTCGATCACCTCGAAGAGCTGCGCCGCCAGATCTGGGCCGCCGAGCTTCTTGATGGCGCGCACGCCGGTCGGCGCGGTGACGTTGATCTCGGTGAGCTTGCCATGGATCACGTCGATGCCGACCAGCAGCAGGCCGCGCTCGCGCAAGGTCGGGCCGATCGCCTCGCAGATCGCGAGTTCCTGCTTCGACAGGTCGGTCGGGCGCGCCGCGCCGCCGCGCACCATGTTGGCGCGGAGATCACCCACCGCCGGGACGCGATTGACGGCGCCCGCCGCCTTACCGTCGATCAGGATGATGCGCTTGTCGCCCTCGGTGACCTCCTTGATGAAGCCCTGCACCACCCAGGGCTCGCGGAAGAGATTGCTGAACAGGTCGAAGAGCGAGCCGAAATTCGGGTCGCCCTTGCCGGTCTTGAAGACGGTCGCGCCGCCATGGCCGTAAAGCGGCTTCATGACGATCTCGCCATGCTCGTCGCGGAAGGCCTCGATCTCCGCCTTGTCGCGGGTGATCAGCGTCGGCGGCATCAATTCCGGGAAATGCGTGACGAGAATCTTCTCCGGCGCATTGCGCACCGAGGTCGGGTCGTTGACCACCAGCGTCTTCGGGTGGATGCGCTCCAGCATATGGGTCGTGGTGACATAGGCCATGTCGAAAGGCGGGTCCTGCCGCAGCAGCACGACGTCGAGCGTGGAGAGATCGACCTTCTCCTCGGCGCCGGCGGTGAAATAATCGCCATCGACATCGCGCACCTTCACCGGGCGCATCGGCGCGGTGACCTTGCCGTCGCGCATCGAGAGCTTGTCGGGCGTGTAGGTGTAGAGCGAGTGGCCGCGCGCCTGCGCTTCCAGCATCAGCGCGAAGCCGGTATCCCCGGCGATCCGGATGCGCTCGATCGGGTCCATCTGGATGGCGACGTTGAGGCTCATGACAGGCTTCCTGTTGCAGGCCGTTCTTATCGGGCCGCGGGCGGGGTTCCTGCAAGTGGGGCGCCCTGCATCACAGGACAAGCGCGAAGGCGGCGGGCACATGGCGCGGCCGGCGCCAGGGCGCCAGGAACACCGCATCGGCGCGCAGATAATGCTCGCCGGCCCAGGCATTGCGCGAAAGCCAGTGCCGGATGCGCCGCTCGACGAGGCGCTGCTTTTCCGCGGTGATCGCGATCATGGCGTCGTCGAGCCGGCCCCGCGCCTTGACCTCGACAAACGCAATAGTGCGGCCGCGCTTCATCACGAGATCGATCTCGCCGCCCTTGCCGCCGAAGCGCCGCTCCAGCAGGCGATAGCCTTTCGCCGTCAGCCAGAGGATGGCGAGCCATTCGGCGCGGCGCCCGGTCAGGCCGGAGCGACGCGCCTTATGGCTGCGCCCACCCGGATCGGCGCCGGCTCTGCTCACGGATCGTCGCGGGTGAGTTCGAGGGCGCGGGCATAGACCTTGCGGCGCGGCTGGCCGGTTTCGGCGGCGACCTGCGCTACGGCCTCCTTCAGCGAGACCTTCGTCAGCGCGGCGCGCAGGCGCTCGTCGATCGCCTCGTCGGTGGGAACGAGATCGGTCGCGCCGGGCGGTCCGATGATCACGACGATCTCGCCGCGCGCCTCCTCCTCGCTGTCGTAATGGGCGGCGAGCTCGGGAAGCGTGCCGCGCCGGACCGTCTCGTAGAACTTGGTGAGTTCGCGGGCGACGGCGCCCGGCCGCGGGCCGAGCACAGCGGCGGCGTCCGTCAGCATCTCGGCGAGGCGACGAGGCGATTCGAAGAAGACCAGCGTGCCGGGAATCGCAGCGAGTTCGGTCAGGCGGGTGCGACGCCCGCCCGATTTCGGCGGCAGGAAGCCCTCGAAGAAGAAGCGATCGGTCGGCAAGCCGGCGAGCACGAGCGCCGCCAGCACGGCGGAGGGACCGGGGATGCCGGTAACAGGCAGGCCTTCCACCACCAATTCGGCGACGAGCTTGTAGCCGGGATCGGAAACGAGCGGCGTACCGGCATCCGAGATCAGGGCGAGCTTGCCGCCCTCACGCAGCTTCGCCAGCACCTTGGGCCGCATCTGCGCGGCATTATGCTCGTGATAGGGCAGGAGCGGCGTCGAGATGCCGTAATGCGCCAGCAGCGTCTTCGACGTCCGGGTGTCCTCGGCCAGGATCGCATCGGCGGCGGCGAGCGTCGCCAGCGCCCTGAAAGAGATGTCGCGGAGGTTGCCGATCGGCGTCGCGACGATGTGCAGGCCCGGCGCCAGAGGCTCGGCCTCAGCCTTCAGGCCGAAGGCGGTGTAGCTGGGAGGGCGGGCGGCGGCATCGGTCGACATCCGATCACGCTGCCACAGCGGCCGCGCCCGCGCCATGGCAAGGCGCGTACCGACGCCTGCAACCTATAGTTAACAACTTGAAAATAGGCTTCCGCACTGGCACGAGAGGTCCGGGGGTAGAACTGTTCCGCAGGACCTATCGCCGGGCCGCGTTTCGTCGGCCCGGCCACGACTGGAGATCGCCCGTGTTCCACCATCGGCACATCGCCCCGATCCTGCGGTTCAAGGCACGGGCCTTCGCCGTCATGCTGCCGCTCGCGCTCGCAGCCTGCGGCGGCGGCACGTCCGGCCTGCCGGGCTTCGATTCGGGCGCGCCGGCAGCCGGCGCCGCGCCGTCCGGGCAGACCCTCGGTACCGGCAAGGTCAAGGTCGGGCTCATCCTGCCGCTCACGGCCGAGGGGCAGGGCGCCGTCGTCGGCAATTCCCTGAAGAACGCCGCCGAGATGGCGCTCGCCGAATTCCCGAATGCCGACCTGATGCTGCTGGTCAAGGATGATCGCGGCACGCCGGAGGGCGCCCGCGCCGCCGCGCAGGAGGCCCTGTCGGAAGGGGCCGAACTGATCGTCGGGCCGCTCTTCGCACCCTCCGTCCAGGCGGTCGGGCAAGTGGCACGCGCCGCCAACAAGCCGGTCATCGCCTTCTCCAGCGATTCCAACGTCGCCTCGCGCGGCGTCTACCTGCTCTCCTTCCCGCCCGAGAACGACGTCAACCGCGTGATCGGCTATGCCGCCCAGCAGGGCCGCAAGTCCTTCGCCGCGCTGGTACCGGACACCGCCTATGGCAAGGTCGTCGAGGCCGCCTTCCAGCAGGCCGCCGCCAATCGCGGCGTGCGCGTCGCCGCGATCGAGCGCTTCGGCACCGATCCGGCCGCGATGAAGGCCTCGATCCAGCGCCTGATGCCCTCGCTCGCCCAGGCCGATGCGCTGTTCGTGCCGGCTGCCGCCGACACGATGCCGACCGTGGGGCAGCTGCTGCAGGAGGCCGGCTACAACCCGGCCAAGGTCAAGCCGCTCGGCACGGGCGTCTGGAACGATGCGAGCATCGCGCGCGTGCCGGCGATCCAGGGCGGCTGGTTCGCCTCGCCCGACACGGCCGGCTTCAACGCCTTCGCCGGGCGGTACCAGCAGCGCTTCAACAGCGCGCCGACCCGCACCGCGACACTAGCCTACGATGCGGTCTCGCTGGCGGCGGCGCTGGCGCGCACGCAAGGCTCGCAGCGCTTCTCCGAGGCCGTGCTGACCAATGGCTCGGGCTTCGCCGGAGCAGACGGCGTCTTCCGCTTCCGCCCGGACGGACAGGTCGAGCGCGGCCTTGCCGTGCTGGAGCTGCGCAACGGCCAGATCGTCACGATCAACGCCGCACCCCGCGATCTCGGCCCGCGCTCGCAATAGGCCCCCTAACGAAAACGGCCGGGCGAGGCCCGGCCGCTTCCTGATCGAACTGGATACGTGCCTCAGCTCAGCGGGGCGTATTTCACCACGCAGCCATAGGCCTTGGTGCTGGCTTCCGAGACCGGCTTGCCGGCTTTCAGCTCGGCGACGGCCTGCCGGACATAGCTCTTGGCGCCTTCGAGGCTCGATGCGGCCGAGGTCGGCTTGTCGTCGATCGCGCCCATATAGGCGAGGGTGCCCTTGGGATCGATGATGTACATGTGCGGGGTGGTCTGCGCGCCATAGGCGCGTGCCACCTTGCTGTTCGGGTCGAGCAGGATGCCAGCCGGGGCGGCATTGCGCTGGACCGTCAATTCCTTGGCCCTGGCGGCGTCGACATGGCCCTGCTCACCCTGCGGCGAGGAGATCACCGAGAGCCAGACGACGCCCTCCCTGGCCATGTCCTTCTGCAGGGTCTGCATGGTCGCGCTGTTGTAGTGCTTCCGGACATAGGGGCAGTCGTGGTTGGTCCATTCGAGGATCACCGTCTTGCCGGCGAATTCGGAGAGGTTGCGCGTCTTGCCCTCGACATCGACCGCCTGGAAGGCGGGAGCGGGCGCACCGACCTTGGCCGCGCCTTGCGCGAAGGCGGCTGCCGGGAAGGCGAGGCCCGCGAGGGCGAGGCCGGCGATGAAAGTCTGTCTGGTCAGGCTTTGCATGTCTGTCTCCCTGGGTTGATGTCGAAAATCTATGGCAATGCGGCCGTCTTCGCGTTGCGCCCTGCCGCACGCTCGGCCGCGGCGATCAGCCCGTCCACGGTCAGGAGCTGCGGCAGGATCTCGGCCTGCGCTTCCTTGCGGGCGGGGTAGAACAGATAGAGGGGCACGCCGGCCCGGCCCTGCTCGGCGAGCGCCTTGGCGATGCGGCTGTCGCGATTGGTCCAGTCGGCCTTGAGATAGACGACGCCGAGCTTCGCGAAGGCGTCCTTCACCTCCTGCCGGGAGAGCGCGACGCGCTCGTTGGCGATGCAGGTGATGCACCAGGCGGCGGTGAAATTGACGAAGACCGGCTTGCCCTGCGCCTGCAAGGCCGCCACCCGCTCGGGCGACCAGGCCTCGATATCGCCGGCGCGCGCCTCGGTCGCGGCGCCCGGAATGGCGTTCTGGACGGTGAACCAGCCGGCTCCGAGCACGACGAGCGCGGCCAGCACCGAGCCGAAGGCGCGGCGCGCGAACGAGCCACGCGTCACGCCGACGAGCCAGACCGCGAAGCCCGCCGCCAGCACGGCCACCAAGGCGGCGAGCACGCCTTGCGGGCCGCTCTGCACGGAAGCCACCCAGATCAGCCAGATCGCGGTCGCGAACATCGGGAAGGCGAAGGCCTGCTTCAGCACGAGCATCCAGCGGCCGGGCTTGGGCAGCAGGCGCAGCAGGCCGGGCGCGAAGGAGAGCGCGACCACCGGAAAGGCGAAGCCGAGCGCCAGCGCCATGAAGACGGAGAGGGCGACGGCCGGCGGTTGCGTCACCGCATAGCCCATCGCCGCGCCCATGAAGGGCGCCGTGCAGGGCGTCGCGACGACGACCGCGAGCACGCCGGTCATGAAGGCACCGAGGCGCCCGCCCCGGCTGGCGAGGCCATCGCCGAGGCCGGTCACGGAGGTGCCGATCTCGAAGGCGCCGAGCAGGTTGAGGCCGATCAGGACCATCACCACGGCGAGCCCGATGACGAGCGGCGGGGACTGGAGCTGGAAGCCCCAGCCGACGCTGCTACCGAGGCTACCCAGCGCGATCACCGCGCCGGCCAGCACCATGAAGGTAACGAGCACCCCGCTCATGAAGAGCAGGCCCTGCTCGCGGACTTCGGAGCGATTGCGATGCGCGAGCTGCGCGAAGCCGAGCGCCTTGATGAACAGCACCGGCAGGACGCAAGGCATCAGGTTGAGGATCAGGCCACCGGCAAAGGCAAAGGCGAGCGCTGCCCAGATCGTCAGGTCGGCGCCTTCGGCCGGCATCGGAATCCGCACCACCGCAGGGCGCGCTTCAGGCGCATCCGTCCCGCCGGCCGCCATCAGGGCCGGATCGGCATCGGCCACGATCGTAACGGCCCTCGGCGAGCCGCCTTCGGTAAAGGTGAGGACGGCGGTCACCTCCGGCTTCTCCAGCTTGAAGGCGCTCGAACGGGTCAGGGTCAGGACGGGTTTGTCGCCGGCCGTGAAGGGCTGGTCGGCCGCATGCTCGATGAGCGTGTCGGAAACCGGGAAGAAACGCAGATCGGTCGCGCCGGCCGGCAGGCCCGGCAGGTCGAGCACGAGCTTGCCAGCGTCATCGCGAAGCTTGCCGCGGAAAGAGGCCGGCTTCGGCAGCGCCGCGATGGCGGCATCGATCCGTGCCTCGGCGGCTTGATCGACCTCACTCGCAGCGGCGATGGGGAGGTCGAGCGAGAAGGAGCCTTCCTCGGGAATGCAGATCTTCTCGCAGACGAGCCAGGTCGCCTCGGCCTTCAGCGCAAAGTTCTCACCGGGCTTGGCATCGGCCGGCACGGTGATCTCGAGCGGCAGCAGGACCGTGCCTTCGAAGCCGAAATTGACGAGCGGATCGACGCGGATCGCCTTGGGCGCCGGCCACTGGATCTCGCCGGCAGTCGCGCCGGCCGGCAGGTCCCATTTGATCTGGGTCGGCTCGCCGGAATCGCCGGGATTCAGCCAATAGGTATGCCAGTGCGGCGCGAGCTTCTGGACGAGCGCAACCTTGAAGCGCTCGCCGGGCGCAACCGCATCGCGGCTCGACAGCAGGGTCGCGGTGACGCGCGGCGAGGTGACGGCGGCGGATTCGGCGGCGAGCGCGAGCCCCGGAGCCAGCAGCCCCATCGCCAATGCCGCCGCGCGCAGGACACGCTTGCCTGGATATCGCCGCATGATGCCGTCGCAATCCCTGATCATCCCGACCCCATGCCCCAATCGAGGTTGATCTGCCAATGACAAGGCAGTGAGGCGGGGTCAGGGCCATTCTGGGCGATCCGGTGCCGGGAGGCAGCGTGCCATGATGTCGCCGAGGCTCGGAACTCCGTTGTCCGAATTGCTCCTGCAGCGCCGTCATGCTCGGGCTTGACCCGAGCATCTCGAAAACCAGCGCGTTCCTGTCCTGAGTTTCTCGGGTCGAAGCTGTGCTTCGCCCGAGAATGACGCCCCGTGACGCATCTCAGATTGCGGCGCCGTCCGTGACGATGTCGGCGCCGAGGCCCTGGCGGACCGCGCGCACGATCTCGGCCTCCGCCGCCGCGCCGCGCTTGCGCGGACGGCTCGCGTCGATGCGGTGCTCGGCGATGATCTGGCCGGGCGCGCCCGACAGGACGACGACGCGGTCGGCGAGATAGGCGGCCTCGTCGATATCATGGGTGACGAAGAGCACGGTCTTACCGGTGCGCTGCCAGACGCGGATCAGCTCGTCCTGCAGGGTCTCGCGCGTCAGGGCATCCAGCGCCGAGAAGGGCTCGTCCATCAGCAGGATTTCCGGCTCGACGGCGAGCGCGCGGGCCAGCGAAACGCGCTGGCGTTGGCCGCCGGAGAGCTGGTGCGGCCAGCGCTGGGCCAGCGGCGCCAGGCCGACGAGATCGAGCATCGCGGTTGCCTTGGCGAGGCGCTCCGTGCGGGGCGCGCGGCCTTCGAGGCCGAAGCCGACATTGGAGACGACCTTGCGCCAGGGCAGCAGGCGCGAATCCTGGAAGACCAGCGCGACCGGCCGGCGCGACCGGTCCTTCGCGGAGATGACGACCTCGCCGCCGCTCGGCTTGGCGAGGCCGGCGATGACGCGCAGCAGGGTCGATTTGCCGACGCCGGAGGGGCCGACGATGGCCAAAAACTCGCCGCGCCCCACCGAGAGGTCGAGCTTGCGCAGGACCTCGGTCTCTTCGCCGTCGCGGGTGAAGGTCAGCGACAGACCCCTGATATCGATCACGCTTTCCAACGCAGCACCCATTTCTGGAAGGCGACGAAGCCGGTGTCGAGCAGGCCGTAGAGCGCCGCCATCGTCAGCATGTAGACCACGACGATATCGGTCGCGAGCAGGCTCGACGCCTGCATCATGCGCTGGCCGACACCGGCAACGCCGAAGATTTCGGCCGCGACCACCGCCATCCAGGCCTGCCCGAGCGCCGTCCTGATGCCGACGAGGATGCCGGGCAAGGCCGCCGGCAGCAGGATCTTGAACAGCCGCTGCCAGGGGGAACGGAAGCCGAAGGCGTCGGCGACCTCGATGAGGTCACGGTCGACGCCGCGGATCGCGCCCTGCGCTGCGAAGAAGACGATCCAGAACACGCCGATGGCGATGATGAAGACCGCCGCGCCCGGCGTGACGCCGAACCAGATGATGGCGAAGGGCACCCAGGCAAGGCCGGGAATGGGGCGTAATACCCGAACGACCCAGGCCGTCGCCTCCTCGGCGATGCGGGACATACCGATCAGAACGCCGAAGGCGATGCCGAGGCCGGCGCCGACGAAGAGGCCGACGAAGTAGTGCCAGAGCGAACCCAGTATGGCCGCGAGCCAGGCGCCGGAGGAGAGCTCCCGCATGAAGGCCTTCGGCAGGGCGCTCGGACCCGGCAGGAAGGCCGGATTCACCAGTCTGAAGAAAGGCATCGCCTCCCAGAGCAGGAGGAAGGCGACGAGGCCCAGAAGGGCGAGGGCCGGAGCCCGGAGTCTGTTCACAGTATCAGCCGCCCGTCTTGATCGCGCGCTCGTAATACTGCGTCTCGAACAATCCGTCGAAGGGGAGTTCCTTCTCCAGCGAGCCGAGCTTGACCTGGTAGGCCTGCATGGCACGGGACGGCTCGATGATCTTGCGCGGGTCGATCTCGAAGCGGCTCGCCGGCGAGACCAGCGCCTTCTGGATCAGCTCGGGATCGACGATGCCCTTGCCGAGCGCGGCACCGACATGAGGGGCCGCCTTGTTCGGGTCGGCCTTGATCAGCGCCGCCGCCCGGACGAGGCCAGAGACGAGGTTCTGCACGGCCTGTGGATTCTTGGTGGCGAAGGCGCCGGAGACGGCGACGACCGTGCCGGGCTGACCCGGGAAGACCTCCTCGCCGCCGGCGATGAGCTTGATCTGCGGATTGCGGGTCTGGATGATGGTCAGCGCCGGCTCACGGACCGAGCCGCCATCGACCGCCCCGGCCAGGATTGCCTGCTGGGTCGCGTCGATGCCCATCGGCACGATCTCGACATCGGCCTTGTCGGCCTTCGCGACCTCCCAGAGCCAGTATTGCAGCGTCGTGTTCGGCACGGAGCCGGCCGGCTGGGTGGCGAGGCGCGCAGCCTTGCCATTGGCGGCACGGAAGGCCTTGAAGGCGGCGGCGGCATTGGTGCCGGGCGTGAAGAACTTGGTCAGCGAGGGCGCGCTGACCACCACGTTCTCGCCGATCGCGGTCGAGGCGACGACGCGGATATCGATGCCGCGCGAGCGGGCGACGGCCAGCGGCGCTACACCGGCGACATACACGTCGATCGTGCCCGAGGCGAGCGCCTGGATCATGTTCGGGCCGGATTCGAAGACGGTGACCGCGACATCGATGCCGCCCTGCTTCAGCCAGCCCTCGCCATTGGCGACGAAGAACGGCGCCGTGCCGACGACCGGAATGTAGCCGACACGTGCGGCGACGCTCTGGGCGCGGGCCGGAGCGGCGAAGGGCATGGCCGCCGCGAGGCTCGACCCGGCGATGAGGAACTGGCGGCGATCCATCGTTCAAATCCCTTTCAAAAGCAGGCCCAAACGAGCCCCCATTGACAGATTGAGAAAAGGATTTTCTATCTGGATGCAATAGATTAGCTCGAAAAAGATAATCCATCTATTTCATGCGAAGTCTGCGAAACGAATTTCTCCAGATAGCGAGCTTGAGAGAATGGACGCCATCGACCGCAAGATTCTGACCGTGCTCCAGGCGGACGCGAATATCTCGATCGCGGAGCTCGCCGACCGCGTCGGGCTCTCGCAGACGCCGTGCTGGAAGCGCATCCAGAAGCTCGAACAGGCCGGCGTGATCCTGAAGCGCGTCGCGCTGGTGGCGCCCGAGAAGATCGGGCTCGGCCTCACCGTCTTCGTCCAGATCGAGACGGCGGACCATTCCGGCCCGTGGCTGGAGAAATTCGCGCAGATGGTCGCGGCCATGCCGGAGGTGATGGAGTTCTACCGGATGGCCGGCGATGTCGACTACATGCTGCGCGTCGTCGTCGCCGACATGGCCGCCTATGACGGCTTCTACAAGAAGCTGATCGAGACGATCCCGCTCAAGAACGTGACGTCGCGCTTCGCGATGGAGCGGATCAAGGCGACGACAGCCTATAAAGTGCCCGATCTGCCCCGCAACTGAGGAAGGCGGGGCAACGCGCCGCGCATGACAGCGCGGCGCGGCAGATGCTACGTAACGGACAGTTCGCCATTCGCGCTGCCCGAGGAGCCGCCTTGTCCGCTTCCCGCTCCGTTCTCCTGATCATCGGCGGCGGCATCGCCGCCTACAAGATGCTGGAGGTCATCCGCCGGCTGAAGGATCGCGGCATCGCCTCGCGCTGCATCGTGACCAAGGCCGGCGAGCAGTTCGTGACGCCGCTCACCGTCTCGTCGCTGGCGGGCGAGCGCTGCTTCACCGATATGTTCTCGCTGACGGACGAGGCCGATATCGGCCATATCCAGCTCTCGCGCTCGACCGATCTCGTCGTGGTTGCGCCCGCGACCGCCGACCTGATCGCCAAGATGGCGAACGGGCATGCCGACGACCTCGCCTCGACCGCCCTGCTCGCCACCGACAAGCGCGTCCTGATCGCGCCGGCGATGAACCCGCGCATGTGGCAGCACCCGGCGACGCGCCGGAACATGGCGCAGCTCGAAAAGGACGGCGTGCTCGTCGTCGGCCCGAATGTCGGCGCGATGGCGGAGCGCGGCGAAAGCGGGCCGGGCCGCATGGCCGAGCCGCCGGAAATCCTCGCCGCGATCGAACTGGCGCTCGCCGGCGAAAAGCCCAATGCACAGCGCGCCATCGGTTTCCTCGGCCGGCTGCCGGGCGGGGAGCACGCGACCGGCTCGCTTGCAGGCCAGCATGTGCTGATCACCTCCGGGCCGACGCATGAGCCGATCGATCCCGTGCGCTACATTGCCAACCGCTCCTCCGGGAAGCAGGGCCACGCCATCGCCGCAGCCGCTGCGGCGGCCGGGGCGCGGGTGACGCTGGTGAGCGGCCCGGTGAACCTGCCCGATCCGGCCGGGGTCGAGACGATCCATGTCGAATCGGCGCGCGAAATGCTCGCCGCCGTCGAGACGGCGCTACCGGCCGACATCGCGATCTTTGCCGCCGCCGTGGCCGACTGGCGCGTCGCCGACGCGGCCTCCGACAAGCTGAAGAAGGACGGCAAGGCGCTGCCGCCGCTCTCGCTGGTCGAAAACCCCGACATCCTCGCAACGATCGCGCATCGCAAGAGCGGGCGCCCGCCGCTGGTCGTCGGCTTCGCGGCGGAGACGCAGAACGTGGTCGACTATGCCCGCGCCAAGCTCGCCAGGAAGGGCTGCGACCTGATCGTCGCGAACGATGTCGGCGGCACCGGCGTGATGGGCGGCGACGCCAATACCGTGCATCTCGTCACCGCATCCGGCGTCGAGACCTGGCCGACCCTGCCCAAGGGGGAGGTCGCTACGCGGCTGATCGACCATATTGCCGGGCTCGCGCCGGCCCGGCAGGCGGAGTGACGATGGTCGCGGTCCTGCTGCAACGCCTCCCGCATGGCGCCGACCTGCCCTTGCCGGCCTATGAGACGGAAGGCGCGGCCGGGCTCGACCTGCGTGCCGCCATTGCCGAAAGCTTTTCGCTCGCCCCGGGCGAGCGCGCGCTCGTGCCGACCGGGCTCGTGATGCAATTGCCGGCGGGGTTCGAGGGGCAGGTGCGGCCGCGCTCGGGCCTTGCCGTCAAACATGGCGTGACCGTGCTCAACGCGCCGGGCACCGTCGACAGCGACTATCGCGGCGAGGTCAAGGTGCCGTTGATCAATCTCGGGCAGGAGCCCTTCGCCATCGCCCGCGGCGACCGGATCGCGCAGATGGTGATCGCGCCGGTGACGCGCGCCATCCTGACGGAAGTCGCAGGGCTCGACGCCACGGCGCGCGGCGCGGGTGGCTTCGGCTCGACCGGCGTCACGGGCAGCAGCGGAGAGAAGCGGCCATGATCCTGCTCTCGCGCCGCAGCCTGCTCGCCATCGCCGCCGTGGTCGATATCGCCCTGCATGCAAGGCCGCAGCCGGTCGCGGCCAAGCTGCTCGCCGCGCGCCATGCCCTGCCGCCGCGCCATCTCGAAACCCTGCTGCAGACGCTGGTGCGCGTCGGCATCCTCAAGGGCGTGCGCGGCCCGCGCGGCGGCTACGAGCTCGCCCGCGAGCGCCGCAAGATCACGGCCGGCGACATCGCGCGCGCCGCGATGCAGGAAGCGATCGAGGAAGGGCTCGGGCCGGAACCGCAATCGCGGCTGGTCGACGAGGTCATCGGGCCGGAGGTCGCACACGCTTCGGCCGCGTTCCTCGCGGCGCTGGACACGGTGACGGTCGAGGAACTGTGCCGCAGGGCGCAGGCGAGGGCCGTCTTCGGCGAGCCCGGCACCAAACCCGATTTCACAATCTGATTGTGTGATTTATTTCTTTATTCGACAGATTCTGTGAATTGATCTAGCGTCTCGACCGAACGTTCTCTCGTCCAGAGGAGTCATGTCATGGCCGAAGCACAGAAGACGACGAAGGCGCCCGGACGCGGACGCATCTACAACTCGATCACCGACACGATCGGCGACACGCCGCTGGTCAAGCTGAACCGGCTGCCGGCCGAGCGCGGCGTCAAGGCGACGATCCTCGCCAAGCTCGAGTTCTTCAACCCGATCTCGAGCGTGAAGGACCGTATCGGCGTCAACATGATCGATGCGCTGGAGGCGTCCGGCGCGCTCAAGCCCGGCGGCACGCTGATCGAGCCGACCTCAGGCAATACCGGCATCGCGCTCGCCTTCGTCGCTGCCGCCCGCGGCTATCGCCTGATCCTCGTCATGCCGGAGACGATGTCGCTGGAGCGGCGCAAGATGCTCGCCCTGCTCGGCGCCGAGCTGGTGCTGACCCCCGGCCCCGGCGGCATGCGTGGCGCCGTCGCCAAGGCTGAGGAGCTCAAGGCCGAGATCGCAGGCTCGATCATCCCGCAGCAGTTCGAGAACCCGCATAATCCCGAGATCCATCGCAAGACCACGGCGGAGGAGATCTGGAACGACACCAATGGCGCGGTCGACATCGTCATCTCCGGCGTCGGCACCGGCGGCACCATCACCGGCGTCGGCCAGGTGCTGAAGGCCCGCAAGGCGAGCGTGAAGATGGTCGCGGTCGAGCCGGAGGATTCGCCGGTCCTGTCGGGCGGCCAGGCCGGCCCGCACAAGATCCAGGGCATCGGCGCCGGCTTCGTGCCCGGCATCCTCGATCGCGGAATCATCGACGAGGTCGTCACCGTCGGCAACCAGACGGCGTTCGAGACGGCGCGCGCGCTCGCCAGGAGTGAGGGCATCCCGGCCGGCATCTCGTCCGGCGCGGCCGTCGCGGCGGCGCTCGAAGTCGGCGCCAAGCCGGAGAATGCCGGCAAGACCATCGTGGTGATCATCCCCTCCTTCGCCGAGCGCTACATCTCCAGCGCCCTGTTCGAGGGTCTGTGACCGCAACGGCCATCCAGATCGTCCGGCTGGCGGAAAGCCTGCCGGACGATTTCGAGGCCTTGCGCCATGAGGCGAGCGCGGAAAGCTACCGCTTCGTCGAGGGGTTGCGCGAGGAATGGCTCGCCGGCCATTACGGTGGCACGGACGAGCGCTTCGTCACCTTCGCCGCCTTTCATGAGGGCGAGCTCGCCGGAATCGGCGCGCTGACGCCCGATCCCTACGACCCCGCGCCTGATCTGTTGCGCGTCCGGCATGTCTATGTCCGGCCGCTGCATCGCGGCGCCGGTATCGGCCGCGTGCTGGCCGCCGCGCTCATCCAGCAGGGGCTGGATCTGGCGCCGCGGCTGTCATTGCGCGCCGCCGATCCGCGCGCGAGCGCCTTCTGGGAAGCGAACGGCTTTGTTCCCGATACAAGCGGAACGCGCCGCTCGCATCTGCTGACGCGCTGAGAGCTGCGCGTCATTCTCGGGCGAAGCGAAGCGCAGACCCGAGAATCTCGTGACGAAAAGGCACTGGTTTCCGAGATGCTCGGGTCAAGCCCGAGCATGACGGCGGTCTTATCCGCGCACCAGAACCAGCCGGTTGTTCCAGGGATCGGCGACCGCCGGCGCACCATCGGCCTCGTTGCCGCCCGCCGCCAGGATGCGCTGGCGCATCGCCGCGAAATCGGCCTCGTAGCGGGCAACCAGCTCGAAACGGTCGAGCCCTGCTTCGCCCGGCTGACGCGGGCCGGCGCCGCGGCTGCCCCAGATATTGCCGGCGATATGATGGTGATAGCCGCCGCTGGCGAGGAAGCTGGCGCCGGGATAATGCACCATCAGGTCGAAGCCGAGCAGGTCGCGGTAGAAGGCTTCAGCTGCCTTCGTATCGCCGACGCGCAGATGGATATGGCCCATCCCGGTGCCCTCGGGCATACCGGCATAGGTCGCCTCGTCGGCTTCGCTCAGCAGCTTGTCGAGATCGAGCCGCTCGGTCGCCATGGCGATGCCGCCATCGGGCTTGCGCGGCCATTCCTCCCGCTTGCGGTCGCGATAGATTTCGATGCCGTTGCCCTCGGGATCGGAGAGATAGAGCGCCTCGCTGACGAGGTGGTCGGAGGCGCCTTCGAGCGGGATGCGTGTCACGGCGGCATGCCTCAGCCAGTTGGCGAGATCGCGTCGTGATGGCAGCAGGATGGCGAGATGGAACAGGCCGGCGGCCGAACTGGGGCGGGCCGCGCCGGCTTCCAGACGAACCAGCACGCGCTCACCAACGCCGAGATCGGCGCTCGTCGTATCCTGCCGGATGACACGCAGGCCGATCGCGTCATGATAATAGGCGGTCAGCGCGGTGAGATCATGCGCCCGCAGCGTCACAGCACCGATGAAGACGGGCGCCTTGTGGGCTTCAAGGGTGGCGGCTGAAGCCGTCCGTTCGGCAGTTGCGACCATAGGGAAATCCTTTCGCGGCGGCCGTTCCGGCCAGCCACCGCTAAAATGGCGCTTCCGCCTGATCTTGTCGCCCACCCGGCCGGCAAGACTGCGATTGCATGGTTGCAATGACGCGCCTCAGCCGGGGCGCGGCCGGTCGATGGCGAAATGGCGGAACCAGCGTTTTTCGCGCCCGCTGACCAGCGCCCCGATCAGGCGCGAGGCCATGAAGCTGAAGGTGATGCCGTTTCCGCCATAGCCGTAAGCCGCGAGCAGGCGCGGATGACCGGGCACGCGCCCGATCAATGGCAGACCGTCTTCGGTCTGGCCGAAGGCGCCGGACCAGGCATGATCGAGGTCGAGGCCGGCCTGCGGGACCAGCGCATGCAGGCGCTCCTGCAAGGCCCTGGCTTTCTCGGGGCCGAGCGCCTCGCGCCGGTCGGGATCGTCGAAATCCTCGTCCTCGCCGCCGAAGACGATGCGGCCGTCCGTGGTCGTGCGGCAGTAGCAGTAATCTTCCGACGCTTCCCAGACGAGCGCGGGGCCGGGCCAGAGCGCCTGCGGCACTTGCGGAACCGTCGCGATCGCCCAGCTCGAGGCCACGCGATGCAAATCGTCCCTGACGATATCCGGCATGACATAGCCCGTGGCGAGCACGATGCTGTCGGCCTCGACGACCCGGCCGCTGGCGAGCGTGACGGCAGCCGAACGGCCGGCGCCATCGAAGCTCACCGCCTCGTCGCGGATCAATCTCGCTCCGCGTTGCACGGATATTCCCAGCAGCCCATGGCAGAGGCTGAGTGGATCGGCTTCGGCCGAACCGGGCGAGACGATGGCCGCCGCCCGATCGAAGCCGAAGGCCTCGCGCAGCGCAGCGTGTTCGATGAAATCTCCGGGAAGTCCCGCCCGCTCGCGTAAGGCGGCCTCCTCCCGAAGTTCGCGCGGGCCGCTTTCGCCCGCCGCGAGATAGACGGTCTGGCGGGCTGAGAACCCGCAGGAGAGCGCGAGTTCACCGACCAGCCCGCGCAGGCCCGTGACCGCCTGGAAGCTCAATCGGTAGATTTCGGCAGCTGCGGCGAAGCCGTAGAGCCCAGCGAGTTCCGACAGCCGGAGATCGATCTCCCATTGCAGCATCGCGGTCGAAGCCGCCGTACTGCCGAAGCCTTCCCGCTCGCGGTCGATCAGGACGACGTCGCGGCCCATCGCCGTGAGATGCTCGGCGACGAGGGCCCCGGTGATGCCGCCGCCCACGATCGCAATGTCGCAACGCATGTCGGCCTCGATCGCCCGCCCCGAGGGCCGCTCCAAAGCCGGACGCCACGGCCCCTTGCCGGTGCGCAGATCGTCCTGGCGCGTGGCCTGTGGGTCCAGCATCACTCCGCCCTTGGCGGGCCGACGCGGTCGGCCATGGTGGCGCCGCGCTGGCCGAGCGGCTTCGGCCGGCCGGTGGTGGTGTCATGCGCCGTCTGGTGCTCCAGCTCGGCATTGAGCTCGGCACCGGCCAGCACGATCATCGCCGAGAGCCAGAGCCAGGTCATGAACACCACGACGGTCGCAAGCGAGCCATAGGCCGCCGTGTAGTTGCCGAGCGTCGAGACATACCAGGAGAAGCAATAGGAGGCCGCGCCCCAGAGCAGGGCCGCGGCGATGGCGCCGGGCATCACCCAGATGAAGCGCATCCGCTCGCGGCTGGGGCCGATCCAGTAGAGGATCGCGATCGAGAACGTCGCCACGACGAAGAAAGACGGCCAGCGCACCAGCCCGATCAGGCGCTCCAGCTCAAAATGGAAGGGAAACAGCGCGGTCACGACCGGAAGGCTGGCGATGGCGATCAGCGCGGCGGTGAGCAGGACCACGCCGCTGACCGTGGTGAAGAGCGAGATCGCATTGAGCTTGAGGAAGCTGCGTTTCTCGGTCTCCCGATAGATGATGTTGAGCGCATCGAAGATCGCCTTCACCGCCGCGTTCGCCGACCAGGCCGCGACGAGCAGGCTGACATAGAAGGTGGTGGACAGGACGAAGCCGGACTGTGCCGACAGCCTGACCGCCTGCTCGTGAATGAGCTCGCGTGCGGCCTGCGGGAACATCGTCGTCACCGTGTCGAGCTGCTCGGCGATGGTCGCGGGATCGGTGAAGTAGCGATAGAGCGTGACCATCAGCGACAGGGCCGGCACGAGCGAGAGCAAGGTAAAGAAGGCAACCGCACCCGCCAGCGACGAGAGGCGGTTCTCGGCGACATTGCCGGCGAAGCGCAACAGCACGTCCTTCCAGCCGAGCCAGGTCATCTGCAGGGGCGTGCTCGCCAGACGGCCGCGTACAGCTTCCTCCCGGCGCCGCCCGAGCTTGTCGGACACCAATCCCGACAGATAGCCGAGCGCGACCCCGATCCCGGCGGCGCCCGTGATCCGTTTCAGGAAAGCCATGTCGGACCCGTTTCTCCGCAGCCAGTTCACGCCTGCAAGCATGCGAGCAACCGCATCCGGCCGCAATCGTTCCGATGCGGAACCTGCGAGGGCGCCACTTAGCCGATTGTTAACCTTAATGCTTCGTTATGGCGGGGCGCGGCCGCGAGCGGCAGGCGCTTGTCTGTCCTTCCGGATACGCCCGATGACGAAGCTGCTCAGAACCGGCCTGACGGGCCTTGCGATCCTGCTGTCGGGCACGGCCGGAGCAGCCGACCTGCGCAAGGTCGCCCTGCCGCCGGCCCCTGATCTGCCGGCGCTCTATTCCTGGACAGGTTTCTATGCCGGCTTCCAGGGCGGCTATGCCTGGGACGACAGCCGGGTGCGGATCAATGCACCGGGCGGCGCCTTCGCCCCCGTTAGCTTCCGTGCCGGCGAGGATACGGCCTTCGGCGGCGCCCATGCCGGCTTCAACTACCAGCTCGGCGGCATCGTGCTGGGTGTCGAGGGCGATGTCGAAGCGCTCGACAACCGCAGCCGCTTCGACGGCATCGGGCTCTCCGCCCGCGTCAGCCAGGACTGGCAGGGCTCGGCCCGCGCCCGCCTCGGCCTCGCCTTCGACCGCTGGATGGTCTACGGCACCGGCGGCGTCTCCTTCACCGAATACGAGCGGCGCGTCTTCACGCCCGGCGGCGGCTTCGGCGAGCGGCTGACGAGCGCACGGACCGGCTGGAATGTCGGCGCCGGCGTCAACTTCGCCTTCACCGACAACCTGATCCTCGGCGCCGAATACCGCTATACCGATTTTGGCCGGAACCGCTTCGCCAGCTCGGGCGCCTTCCCGGGCCTGACCGGCTCTCAGGACCTCTCGACCCACAGCGCCCGCGCCAGCGTCGCCTACAAGTTCTGAAGACGCTTCGGCTTGGCCGTCATGCTCGGGCTTGACCCGAGCATCGCGTGACAAGAAGGCTTCCGCGCATCTTTCGGCCTGAGATTCTCGGGTCTGCGCTTCGCTTCGCCCGAGAATGACGTGCGTTCTCAGAAGCCCGTGCGCTGACGGATGGCGGCGGCCAGCGTGCCGTCGTCGAGATAATCGAGCTCGCCTCCAACAGGCACGCCATGGGCGAGCTTCGTCACCTTCACCGGCAGATGCGCCATGAGGTCGGTGATGAAATGCGCCGTGGTCTGGCCATCGACCGTGGCGTTGAGCGCGAGGATGACCTCCTTCACCACCGGATCGGAGGCGCGCGCCACGAGCGCGTCGAGCGAGAGATGCTCGGGCCTGATACCGTCGAGCGCCGAAAGCACGCCGCCCAGCACATGGTAGCGGCCAGAGACCGCACCCGAGCGCTCCAGCGCCCAGAGGTCCGAGATATCGGCGACGACGACGATGAGAGAATCGTCGCGGCGCGGATCGGTGCAGAGGCCGCAGGGGTCGCTGGTATCGACATTGCCGCAACGGGCGCAGACGACGATGCGCTCGCGCGCCACCGCCATCGCCTCGGACAGCGGGCCGAGCAGTTGCTCGCGCTTCTTGACGAGATGCAGCGCGGCACGCCGGGCCGAGCGCGGCCCTAGCCCCGGCAGCTTGGCCAGGAGCTGGATCAGCCTTTCGATCTCGGGACCGGCAATCGCGCGGGACATCTGAACTCGTCGATGGAAGCGTCATGGTCGGGCTTGACCCGACCATCTCTGGCCGGAAAGCCCTCGTGGCATGAGATGCCCGGGTCAAGCCCGGGCATGACGGCGCTTCATCAAAACAGTTTCATGCCGGGCGGGATCGGCAGGCCCTTGGTGATCTCGGCCATGCGCTCCTGCATGACGCGCTCGCCGCGGGTGCGGGCGTCGTTCGCGGCGGCGACGATCAGGTCCTCGAGGATCTCGCGCTCGTCCGGCACCATCAGGCTCGGATCGATCTTCACGCCCTTGAGCGCGCCCTTGGCCGTCATCGTCACCGTGACCATGCCGCCGCCGGCGCCGCCCTCGACCTCGATATTGTCGAGCTCGGCCTGCATGTCGGCCATCTTCTGCTGCATCTGCTGCGCCTGCTTCATCAGGCCCATCATGTCGCGCATCGGAAATCCTCCTCGAAATCGTCAGAAATCGATGCCGTCGAAATCCGGTTCGGAATCGTCGAACAGGGGCTCGGCATCGGGCAGGTATTCGTCTTCGCTCGGCGCAGAGGCGGCCATTTCGGCCGCGGCAATGGCGCGGGGATCGCGGACATCGACGATGCGCGCGCCGGGAAAGCGCTCCAGCACCGCCTTGACCGACGGGTGAGCCGCCGCGTCGCTCTCGCGCTGGTCCTTCGCGGCCGCCGCCTGCTCCCGCATCGTGGCGCCGCCCTCGTCATTGACGACGGCGACCATCCAGGTCTGGCCGGTCCATTCCTTGAGGCGGCGAGAGAGGTCCTGAGCGAGGGTGCGCGAGGCGCCTTCGGCCAGCGAGAACTCGATGCGGCCGGGCTCGAAACGCACCGGGCGGATATCGCGCTCCAGCGCGATCTTGAGCGTGATGTCGCGGTGCTGCGAGGCGAGCGCGACGACATCCTCCAGCGTCGCGACGATCGCCATGGGCGCGGCAACGGCACGCGCGACCGGAGTGGGGGCCGGATTGGCGCTGGCGAGGATCGGGCGGGCGGCGAGTGCGGTATTACCGCCACCGGAGGGCGGACGCGGCATCCCCATGCCATTGCCGCCGCCATTACCGTTGCCGGCGGGGACGGAGCCCATGCCGTCGCGCAGCATCTTGAGCGCCTCGTCGGGGGTCGGCAGGTCGGCGGCGTGGGCAAGGCGTACCAGCACCATCTCGGCGGCCATGACCGGCCGGTCGGCCTGCTTCACCTCGGCAAGGCCCTTGAGCAGCATCTGCCAGGTGCGGGCGAGGATGCGGACCGAAAGGCGCTGGGCAAAATCGCCACCGCGCACGCGCTCGGCCTGGGCGAGGCTGTTATCCTTCACCGCCTCGGGCACGAGCTTGAGGCGGGTGACGAGATGGGTGAATTCGGCGAGGTCGTTCAGCACCACCACCGGATCGGCACCGGCATCGTATTGCGCGCGCAATTCGCCGAGCGCCGCGGCGATGTCGCCCTTCATCACGGCTTCAAAAAGGTCGATGACGCGGGCCCGGTCGGCAAGGCCGAGCATCGAGCGGATATCGTCGAGCGTGATGCGGCCGGCCGCATGCGCAATGGCTTGGTCCAGGATCGAGAGCGAGTCACGGACCGAGCCCTCGGCGGCGCGGGCGATCGCCGCGAGAGCCTCCTGCTCGGCATCGACGCTCTCGGCCCGGCAGATATGGGCGAGATGGTCGACCAGCATATCGGCTTCGACGCGGCGCAGGTCGAAACGCTGGCAGCGCGACAGCACCGTGATCGGCACCTTGCGGATTTCCGTCGTCGCGAAGATGAACTTCGCATGCGGCGGCGGCTCCTCCAGGGTCTTCAGGAAGGCGTTGAAGGCGCCGGTCGAGAGCATATGCACCTCGTCGACGATATAGACCTTGTAGCGGGCCGAGACCGGCGCATAACGCACGGCGTCGTTGATCTGGCGGATGTTGTCGACGCTGTTGTTCGAGGCCGCGTCGATCTCCATCACGTCGATATGGCGGCCTTCGATGATCTCGCGGCAATGGATGCCGAAATCGCGGAGGTCCGTCGTCGGGCTGCCCTGCCCGTCCGGCGTCTGGAAGTTCAAGGCGCGCGCCAGGATGCGGGCGGTCGTGGTCTTGCCGACGCCGCGCACGCCGGTCAGCATCCAGGCCTGCGGAATGCGGCCGGCAGCGAAGGCGTTGGTCAGCGTGCGCACCATCGCTTCCTGGCCGATCAGGTCGCCGAAATGCGCCGGGCGGTATTTTCGCGCGAGCACGCGATAGGGCGCGGGCGCTCCCGTGGCGGCGGCTTGCGGCGCGGGCACCGGATCGAAACCGGCAAATCCCGGTTCGTCAGCAGAGGCGGCGTCGATCGGATCGGTCATGGAAACTGGTTTCGCCAATCGGGAGGCGAGGGTCAATGGCGCAGCGCCGGTCCCGTGGTTCGGTCCGGCGCTTTAGACGCGCATGAGGTGGGAGGCTGGACGAAGACCCGTTCGGTCTCGTTAGGGCTGCTTCCTTCCGGACCTGACCCGGTTGGCGAGTGAGACGTCCCTCGCCAACCTCCCGCCCGCTATATCGGGGATGTCCGCGCGAATCGCAAGCCGGCATCGCAGGGCCGCGAAGCTTCGTCGCAGCCGGCGTCACATCTGCCAGTTTGGCGTTGACTTGGTGTCGTCCATCCGTCATAAGCCCGCGACCTGCGCTGCCGAGAGGCGGCGCCGACCCTTATCGCATGACAGGCTCGGTTGGCCATGCTTTCCCCGGAAAGCCGCGGCCGTCGTGCTCATAAAGGCCCCGGAGACGGACCGTGAAGAGAACCTATCAACCCAGCAAGCTGGTTCGCAAGCGCCGCCACGGCTATCGCGCTCGCATGGCGACCAAGGGTGGCCGCAAGGTCATCGCCGCTCGCCGCGCCCACGGCCGCAAGCGCCTGTCGGCCTGACGAGCCCTGGCGCGTCACGATAGCGCGCCGGTTTCGGAAGACAGGCCAATCGCCATGCGCCTCGCCCGTCTGACGCAACGCAAAGAATTCCTGGCGGCGGCCGATCACGGCCGCCGTTTTCGTTCGTCCGCCTTCATGGCGCAGGTGCGCGATGCCGCGCCCGACGAGCCCCGCAAGGGCGGCGAGCCCGTGGCCTTGAGGCTCGGCCTCACCGCCTCGCGCAAGACCGGCAATGCCGTGAAGCGCAACCGTATCCGCAGGCGCCTGCGCGAAGCGGCCAAGCAGGCGCTCGCCAGCCAGACCGGACGGCCCTGCGACGTCGTGATCGTCGCGCGCTCCGACGTGCTCGGCGCCAAATTTCAGACGCTCGTCGCCGATCTTTCGATTGCCATCGACCGGGCAAAGCCTCACAAGCCGCATGCCGACAGGCGCCGCCCGCATCCCAAGCGCGGCACGCCTTCGCAAGCCTGACCCCGCCGCGCCTTTACCGGACCAAGCGAGATCCGTTTCCGACCATGATGAAAGAAGACAACCGCAATCTGCTTCTCGCGATCGTCATGTCCGTGGTCGTGCTGCTCGGCTGGCAGTTCTTCTACGGCGTGCCGCAGATGGAAAAGCAGAAGCAGATCGCGCAGCAGAACCAGCAGGCCCAGAGCCAGCAGGCGCCCGCGACTCCCGGCTCCGTCCCCGCTCCCGGCCAGCCCGCCGGCTCGGCCGCGCCCGGCACCGCTGCCGCGCAAGCCCTCGGCACCCGCGAGCAGGCGCTGGCGGCGAGCCCGCGCCTCCGGATCGATACGCCCAAAATCTCCGGTTCGATCTCGCTGACCGGTGCGCGCATCGACGACGTCTCGCTCAAGGCCTATCGCGAGACCGTCGATCCGAAGAGCGCGAACATCGTCCTGCTCTCGCCGCTCGGCGGCCCGAACGCCTATTATTCCGATTTCGGCTGGGTCGCGGCGCCAGGCAGCAATGTGGCGCTGCCGAATGCGACGACGGTCTGGACCGCCGACAGCCAGGTGCTGACCCCGGCCAAGCCGGTGACGCTGAGCTGGGACAACGGCCAGGGCCTGACCTTCCGGCGCGTCATCAGCATCGACGACAACGCCATGTTCACGATCCGCGACGAGGTCGAGAACAAGGGCAGCGCCGCCGTGAACCTGTTCCCCTACGGACAGATCGTCCGCCAGGGCAAGCCGCCGACACTCGGCTATTACGTGCTGCACGAGGGCCTCGTCGGCAATCTCGGCGAGCAGGGCCTGCAGGAATACACCTACGACAAGCTCGACAAGGAGCCGCTGCTCTCGCCGGGCACCACCGGCAAGGTCTGGAAGGACGCCGTCGGCGGCTTCGTCGGGATCACCGACAAGTACTGGGCCGCCGCGGTCATACCCGACCAGCAGCGCAAATATGACGGCCGCTATTCCGCGGTCCAGACCGGCACCGGCCATACCTACCAGGCCGATTTCCTCGGCGAGAGCGTCGCCGTCGCGCCGGGCGCCACGGCTTCCGCCAATGCCCGGCTCTTCGCCGGCGCCAAGGAAGTCGCGGCCGTCGACGGCTACGAGAAGAATCTCGGCATCAAGCGCTTCGAGCTGCTGATCGACTGGGGCTGGTTCTATTTCATCACCAAGCCGCTCTTCTTCGTGCTCGACTGGATCTACAAGCATGTCGGCAATTTCGGCGTCGCGATCCTGCTGGTCACGGTGCTGCTGAAGATCCTGTTCTTCCCGCTCGCCAACAAGTCCTACGCCTCGATGGCGAAGATGAAGGCGCTGCAGCCGGAGATGACGGCGATCCGCGAACGCTACGCGGATGACAAGATGAAGCAGCAGCAGGCTCTGATGGAGCTGTACAAGACACAGAAGATCAACCCGGTCGCCGGCTGCTGGCCGGTGCTGCTGCAGATCCCTGTGTTCTTCGCGCTCTACAAGATCCTTTTCATCACCATCGAGATGCGGCACGCGCCGTTCTTCGGCTGGATCCACGATCTCGCGGCGCCGGACCCGACGAACCTGTTCAACCTGTTCGGGCTGCTGCCGTTCACCCCGCCGGCCTTCCTGCATCTGGGCCTGTGGCCGATCATCATGGGCATCACGATGTTCATCCAGATGAAGATGAACCCGGAGCCGCCGGACCCGGTGCAGAAGATGATGTTCACCTGGATGCCGGTGTTCTTCACCTTCCTGCTCGGCTCGTTCCCGGCCGGTCTGGTGATCTACTGGAGCTGGAACAACCTGCTCTCGGTGATCCAGCAGGGCTACATCATGCGCAAGCATGGGGTGAAGATCGAATTGTTCGACAACATCAAGGGCATGTTCGGCAAGAAGCCGGCAGCCGCAGGCGGCGCACCCAACCCCGCCAACAGCAACAAGAAATGAGTGAGCGAAAGGCGGGGTTTCCCGCCCTTCGCTTTTGACGCCAAGGCCATCGAAACGATGCCGCTACCCGATCCGAGCACGCGCCACCCGATCCCCGGCTGGAAGGGCACGGCCTTCCTGAAGGCGGTGGTCGACCATCCGCTGATCGCGGTCGGCGACTACAGCTACTATGACGACTCGCGCGGTCCGGAGCATTTCGTCGCCCGCTGCGTGCGCTATCATTTCGACTTCATCGGCGACCGGCTGATCATCGGGAAGTTCGTCGCGATCGCGCAGGCGGCGCAGTTCATCATGAACGGCGCCAACCATCCGATCGGCGGGTTCTCGACCTTCCCCTTCCAGATGTTCGGCCTCGGCGATCCCGAGAGCCTGAAGCGCCCCGGCCCGAACAATCGCGGCGACATGGTGATCGGCAACGATGTCTGGATCGGGCGCGAGGCGGTGATCATGCCGGGCGTGACGATCGGCGACGGCGCGATCATCGGCACGCGGGCGCAGGTGACCAGGGACGTGCCTGCCTATGCGGTGGTCGCCGGCAATCCCGGCCGGATCGTGAAGATGCGCTTTCCGCCCGAGATCGTGGCCGAATTGCTCGCGATCCGCTGGTGGGACTGGGAGGCCGACAGGATCGCGCGCCATATCGACGCGATCCAGGGCGCCGATATCGACGCATTGCGCGCAGCCGTGTAGGCAGGGCTCCATGACCACATCCACGACAAAGCCTTATGACGCCGAGGAGATCGAGGCCGCCCGCAAGCTCTTCGAAGGGCCGTGGGACTTCGTCTGGGCCTCGACCAAGATCGACGACCTGCCTCCGATGGTCGGCCAGGAGATCGCCTTCGCCGGGCGCTCCAATGTCGGCAAATCCAGTCTGATCAACGCGCTGACGCGGCGCAACGCGCTGGCGCGGACCTCGCATACGCCCGGCCGGACGCAGCAACTCAACTTCTTCCGGCAGGTCGAGCACGAGGAACCCGTCGGGGCGGGATCTCAAGGCAGCAAGCGCTCGCGCGAAAAGCCGGTTCCGGTTTATTCGCCCCATGCGCCGACCATCGTCGACATGCCCGGCTACGGCTATGCCGCCGTCGGCAAGGAGAAGGTCGCGGCCTGGACCCGGCTGATCCACGATTATCTGCGCGGCCGCTCGAACCTGATGCGCGTCTACCTGCTGATCGACGCCCGCCATGGCATCAAGGATGTCGACGGTGCCGTGCTGGAGACGCTCGACAAGGCCGCCGTGTCCTACCAGGTCGTGCTGACCAAGGGCGACGCGCTGAAGCCGGCCGACCAGAAATTCATGACCGAGGCCACGTTCGACGAGATCAAGCGCCGCCCGGCGGCTTTCCCCGAGGTGCTGCTGACCTCCAGCGAGACGGGCGCCGGCATGCCGGAATTCCGCGCCGCGATCGGCCGCGTGCTGGCCGAGCATGGCTGAGCCCCGATGACCGCGACGCGCCTGCATCTGGCTCTCGCCGCCCTGATGGGCTTCGCCGGCGTCGCCTTGCTGGCGGCGGCCGCCCACATCACCGGCACGGCCAATGTCCAGACGGCCGGGCAGATGCTGCTGTTCCATGCCTCCGTGATCATCGGCGCCACTGCGGCGCGCAGGGGCGGACATCTCCATGATCTGCTGGCGCGGATCGCGCTCTCGGCGATCATCGTGGGTGCGGCCCTGTTCGCGGCCGATCTCGCCCGGCGCGGCTTCGCCAATGAGGCGCTGTTTCCGCGTGCAGCGCCGATCGGCGGCTGGTTCATGCTCGGCGGCTGGCTAGGACTGGCCGTCGCGGCTGTGACCGCGAAGCGCAGCTGACAGCCACGCGGCGTTCTTCCGCCGCCGCGCAAGTTCGGGTAGAAGCGCGACCGCACCTTTCCTGCGGCCGCGCGGAGCCTGCCCGAATGACCGACCATCCCCATCTGACGCCGTCGCAATCCGCCGAGCTACTCGTGCAGGCGCTGCCGCATATGCAGCGCTACGACCAGGAGATCATCGTCATCAAGTATGGCGGCAACGCCATGGGTGACGCCGCCACCGCCGAGGATTTCGCCGAGGACATCGTGCTGCTCGAGCAGTCCGGCCTGAAGCCGGTCGTCTGCCACGGCGGCGGCCCGCAGATCGCGGCAATGCTGAAGAAGCTCGGCATCCAGTCCGAGTTCAAGCAGGGCCTGCGCGTCACCGACGAGGCGACCGTCGAGGTCGTCGAGATGGTCCTGGCCGGCTCGGTCAACAAGGAGATCGTCGGCTATATCAGCCGCGAGGGCGGGCGCGCCATCGGGCTCTGCGGCAAGGACGGCAACATGGTCACTGCCCGTAAGGTGACGCGCACCATCGTCGACCCCGATTCCAAGATCGAGGAAATCCTCGATCTCGGCTTCGTCGGCGAGCCCGAGACGGTCAACACCACCGTGCTCGACGCGGTGCTGAAGGCCGAGCTGATTCCGGTCCTGGCACCGGTCTGCGCCGCCGCCGATGGCCAGACCTATAATGTCAATGCCGACACCTTCGCCGGCGCCATCGCGGGCGCGCTCAACGCCAAGCGCCTGCTGCTGCTCACCGACGTGCCGGGCGTGCTCAACAAGGACAAGCAGCTCATCCCGGAGCTCACGGTCGAGGAATGCCGCCATCTGATCGCGGATGGCACGATCTCCGGCGGCATGATCCCGAAGATCGAGACCTGCATCTACGCGCTGGAAAAGGGCGTCGAGGCGGTCGTCATCCTCGACGGCAAGGTGCCGCATGCGGCGCTGATCGAGCTCTTCACCGATACCGGCGCCGGCACGATCATCCGGCGTTGATTGGCACGTCATTCTCGGGCGGAGCGACGCTCCAACCCGGGAATCTCACGACACGTAGGCGCTCGTTTCCGAGATGGTCGGGTCAAGCCCGACCATGACGGCGTGAAGCAGCGCCCTGATTAAGCCCCCGCCAAGGACTTGCGGCGCAGACTCCGGCTCGCCACATCTCGGAGTCCAATGACAATACTCGCAGACACACCTGCCGCGACCCCGCCCCTGACGGCGGAAGGCTTCGCGCATGTCGACCACTGGATCTTCGATCTCGACAACACGCTCTACTCGCATGAGAGCCGCGTCTGGCCGCAGGTCAACGAGCGCATCACGCTGTTCCTGCAGGAATTGTTCGGCCTCGACGGCCTGTCCTCGCATGCGCTGCGGCAATATTATTATCACCGCTACGGCACGACGCTGAAGGGGCTGATGGAGGAGCACCGGATCGATCCCGACCAGTTCCTCGACTTCGCCCATGACATCGACCTGACGCTGCTCGAGCCTAATCCGGAGCTCGGCGCGGCGCTCGCGGCCTTGCCCGGTCGCAAGCTGATCCTGACCAACGGCTCGGTCGGGCACGCCAAGAACGTTGCCGGCAAGCTCGGCATCCTCGACCAGTTCGAGGACATCTTCGACATCGTGCATGCCGGCTTCCTGCCGAAGCCCGAGCGCGCGACCTACGAGAATTTCCTCGCCAAGCATTCGGTCGATCCCGGCCGGGCCGCGATGTTCGAGGATATCGAGAAGAACCTGATCGTCCCAAGCGACTTGGGCATGAAGACCGTGCTGATCGTGCCGCAGACGCCCGACCCCTTCCGCGAGGCCTGGGAGCAGGTCGCGATCGAGGCCGGTCATGTCCATCACGTCACCGCCGACCTCACCGGCTTCCTGAAGCCGCTCGGGCGCTCGAACGAACAGCAAGGCTGAGCAGGAGGCGTTTCCTCCCGCCGGGGTTCCCTAAAAAAGGAAATTCCGTTCTTCTTTACGAACTCCTTGGGAGCTGATACTGCTCCTGTCCGTTATAAAGAACGGATCGAGAGTTCCATGCCGTCACCGGACAAAGCCGCAGCCAAGCTGCATCCCGAGACCCGCCTCGTCCATGACGGCATCCAGCGCTCGCAGTTCGGCGAGACCTCGGAAGCCCTGTATCTGACGCAGGGCCATGTCTACGACAATGCCGCCCAGGCCGAGGGCCGCTTCCTCAACACCGATCCCGGCTTCCAGTACGGCCGGCTCGGCAATCCGACGACGGCGATGCTGGAGGCCCGCATGGCCTCCTTCGAGGGCGCCGAGACCTGTCGCGCCACCGCGACCGGCATGGCCGCCGTCACCGCAGCGATGATGGCGCCGGTACGGGCGGGCGATCATGTCGTGGCGGCGAGCGCGCTGTTCGGCTCCTGTCGCTACATCATCGAGGACCATCTGCCGCGTTACGGCGTCGAGACGACGCTGGTCGAGGGCACCGATCTCGACGCCTGGCGCAAGGCGGTTCGCCCCAACACCAAGCTGTTCTTCCTGGAATCGCCGTCGAACCCGACGCTGGAAGTGCTGGATATCGCCGCGATCGCCAAGATATCGAAGGAGGCCGGCGCCAAGCTCGTCGTCGACAATGTCTTCGCCACGCCGCTCTACCAGCGCCCGCTCGAACTCGGCGCCGATATCGTCGTCTATTCCGCGACCAAGCATATCGATGGCCAGGGCCGTTGCCTCGGTGGGCTGATCCTCGGCTCGAAGGAGCTGATCGAGGCCGATATCCAGAACTACCTGCGCCAGACCGGCCCGATCCTCTCGCCCTTCAATGCCTGGGTGATGCTGAAGGCGCTGGAGACGCTGCCTTTGCGCGTCGCCAAGCAGGCGCAGAACGCGACGGCGGTCGCCGACTGGCTGGCGGCGCAAAGCAAGCCGACCAAGGTGATCTTCCCCGGCCACAAGAACCATCCGCAGGCCGAGATCATCAAGCGCCAGATGAGCGGCCCCTCGACGATGATCGCCTTCGAGGTGCCCGGCGGCAAGGACGGCGCCTATCGCCTGCTCGACGCCTGCAAGCTGATCCGCATCTCCAACAATCTCGGCGACGCCAAGAGCCTGATCGTCCACCCGGCGACGACGACGCATCAGCGCTTCACGCCGGAAGTGCGCGCCGCGATGGGCGTCAGCGACGGGCTGGTCCGCCTCTCGATCGGGCTGGAGCATCCTGACGACCTGATCGCCGATCTGGAGCAGGCGCTGGCGAAGGTTTAAGGCGGTTCCCGCCGTCATTCTCGGGCGAAGCGTAGCGCAGACCCGAGAATCTCCGGCAAGGGAAGCGCCAGAGTCTCATCCGGCAAGAGATGCTCGGGTCAAGCCCGAGCATGACGGCTGAGGTTTCCACCCCAGTGGCCATCCCCGCCCGCCCCTGCTAAAGCGGGGCCGTTTCCCGCTAAAGGCTTGAGAGGCCAGCATGCGTTCGGGCGAAGTGAAGCGCCGCACCAACGAGACCGATATCGCGGTCTCGCTCCTGATCGACGGCACCGGCAAGGCCGATATCGCCACCGGCGTCGGCTTCTTCGACCATATGCTCGACCTGTTCGCCCGCCATTCGCTGATCGATCTCACGGTCAAGGTGAAGGGCGACACCCATATCGACGACCATCACTCGGTCGAGGATGCCGGCATCGCCATGGGCGAGGCGCTGAAGCAGGCGCTCGGCACCAAGAAGGGCATCCGCCGCTATGCCGACGTGCACCTGCCGATGGACGAGACGCTGACGCGCGTCGCCGTCGACGTCTCCGGCCGGCCGTTCCTGGTCTTCCGCACCGAGTTCAAGGCGCAGAAGATCGGCACCTTCGATACCGAGCTGGTGCGCGAGTTCTTCCAGGCCTTCGCGATCAATGCCGGCATTACGCTGCATGTCGAGACACTCTATGGCGACAACGCCCACCACATCGCCGAAAGCTGCTTCAAGGGGCTGGCGCGGGCGCTGCGGCAGGCGCTGGACGTCGATCCGCGCGAGGGCGACCGCATCCCCTCGACCAAGGGCGCCTTGTAGGAGGTCTCGATGGCATTCTACACCGTCATGACGCCGCCGCCGGAAGGCGACCGGCGCGAGGAAATCGAGCAGGCGCGGCTGATCCCCGAGAGCTTCGCCACGGGGGCCTTCCTGCTCACGGGCCTGTGGCTACTGGGCAAGCGGCTCTGGCTGGCGACGCTGCTCTTCGTGCTGTTCTGGGGCGTGCTGATCTGGCTGAACAGCCGATTCGGCCTGCATGCCAGCGCGCTCTCGCTGGTCTATTGGGCGGCCGCGCTGTTCCTCGGCGTCGAGGGCAACAACCTCGTTATGCGCAAGCTCACCCGCCAGGGCTGGCGGCTCGCCGATGTCGTCGAGGCCCGCAACCTCGCCGAGGCCGAGCGCCGTTATTTCGAGCGGGCGCTGGCCGGTGAAGCCGTGCCGCCGCGCGTGGAAGCGTCGCCGGCCGCGCCCGCAGCGCGGCCGAGCGGGCCGCTGCCGATCATCGGGCTGTTTCCGGAGGCCCAGGGACGATGAGCCAGAGCGTCGCGATCATCGATTACGGCTCGGGCAACCTGCACTCGGCCGCGAAGGCCTTCGAGCGGGCGGCGGCCGAGGCCGGCATCCCCTCGACCATCCATGTCACCAGCGACACCGACGTGGTGCGCGCAGCCGATCGCATCGTGCTGCCGGGTGTGGGCGCCTTCGCCGATTGCCGGCGCGGGCTCGATGCCGTGCCGGGCATGGTCGAGACGCTGGAAGAGGTCGTGCGCCAGAAGGGCCGGCCCTTCCTCGGCATCTGCGTCGGCATGCAGCTGCTCGCCTCGCGCGGGCTGGAATACACGGTGACGCAGGGCCTCGGCTGGATTCCCGGCGACGTCACGCTGATCCAGCCGAAGGACGACGCCCTCAAGATTCCGCATATGGGCTGGAACACCCTGCACAAGCAGGACGAGCACCCGCTGCTCGACGGCATCGAGACCGGTCCGCAGGGGCTGCATGCCTATTTCGTGCATTCCTATGCGCTGGCGGCGTCTCGCCCGCAGGACGTGCTGGCGCTCACCGAGCATGGCGGGCCGGTGACCGCGATGGTCGCGCATGGCAACGTCGCCGGCACGCAATTCCACCCCGAGAAGAGCCAGAAGCTGGGGCTGAAGCTCATCACGAATTTCCTGAGCTGGGCACCATGATCCTCTTTCCCGCGATCGACCTGAAGGAAGGCCGCTGCGTCCGCCTGAAGCAGGGCGACATGGCGCAGGCCACGGTCTTCAACGACGATCCCGCCGCGCAAGCGGCCGAATTCGAGCGCCAGGGCTTCAACTGGCTGCATGTCGTCGATCTCGACGGCGCCTTCGCCGGCAAGCCGATGAACGCGGCTGCTGTCGAGGCGATCCTGAAGCGCGTGGCGTTTCCGGTGCAGCTCGGCGGCGGCATTCGTGACATGAAGACGGTCGCCGGCTGGCTGGAGAAGGGTATCCGCCGCGTCATCATCGGCACGGCTGCGGTGCGCGATCCCGGCTTCGTGCGCGAGGCGGCCAAGGAATTTCCGGGCCAGGTCGCGGTCGGCATCGACGCGCGCGACGGCTTCGTGGCCGTTGAAGGCTGGGCCGAGACCTCCTCGCTGGCGGCGGCCGATCTCGGCAAGCGCTTCGAGGATGCCGGCGTCGCCGCGATCATCTACACCGATATCGCTCGCGACGGCATGCTGGAGGGCATCAACTGGGAGGGCACGATCGCGCTGGCGAAAGCCGTCTCGATCCCGGTCATCGCCTCGGGCGGGCTCGCCTCGATGGCCGATATCGAGCGGCTCTGCGCCGATGATGCCGCGATCCTCGAAGGCGCGATCACCGGCCGGGCGCTCTATGACGGGCGGATCGATCCGGCTGCTGCGCTGAAGCGGCTGGCGGCCTGAACCACCGCCGTCATCCTCGGGCTCGACCCGAGCATCTCAGGACGGAAGGGTGCCTCATCCTGCACGAGATTCCCGGGTCGCCGCTCTGCGGCGCCCGAGAATGACGGCAGCCGCGCTCAACGCACGAACTGGTCGTAGATCTTCGCGAATTCGCCGGTCGCCTTGGCGAGATGCAGCCACTGGTCGACGAAGGCCTTGAAGGTCGCATCGCCGCGCGGGAGCATGTAGCCCATCTCGCCATATTGCAGCGGCTCGTCGGGATTGACCGCGCAGAGGCCGGGCTTGGCCTTTTCCTGCACCTTCACCTCGATCGACTCGGCGACCATGATGTCGGCCTTGCCGGCGAGGATCTGGTCGAAGATCGTGACGTTGTCGGGATAGACCTCGATCTTGGCCTGTTTGAAGTTGGCGCGCACGAAGCGCTCGTTGGTGCCGCCGGGATTGACGATGACGCGCGTCTCCGGCTTGTCGATATCGGCCACCGTCTGGAACTTCGCCTTGTCGGCGCAACGCACGATCGGCGCCTTGCCGTTGACGAGATAGGGCGAGGAGAAGAACACCTTCTTCTGCCGGTCGAGCGTCACCGAGATGCCGCCCATCGCGACATCGCATTTGCCCGAGCCCATGTCGGTCAGCAGGTCGGCCCATTTCGTCTGGACGAACTTCGCCTCGACGCCGAGCGCCTTGGCGAGCGATTTCGCCAATTCGATGTCGATGCCCTCGAAGGAGCCGTCCTTCGCCAGGGTGAAGGGTTTGTAGTCGCCGGTGGTGCAGATCTGCAGCGCGCCGCGGCTCTGGATGGTGTCGAGCAGGCTCGGCGCCGTCTGCGCTAGGACGGTCGTCGTTGCCGCAAAAGCCAGGCCGGCCGCGATTCCGGCCCGCCGAATCATCGATGCAATAGCCATGGAACTCCCCTCATTGGACTGCTATCAGTCCCCGCCAGCAGAGCAGGGTTGCCGTTTGCGATCAATCCGCCCTGCGCCCGCAGGACCGTGTTGCCGACGATGACCCTGAAGACCCGCATCATCCCCTGCCTCGACGTCAAGGACGGCCGCGTCGTCAAGGGCGTGCAATTCCTCGACCTCGTCGATGCCGGCGATCCCGTCGAGGCCGCCAAGGCCTATGACGCGGCCGGCGCGGACGAGCTCTGCTTCCTCGACATCACCGCGAGCCACGAGGATCGCGGCATCCTGTTCGACGTGGTCACCCGCACGGCCGAAGCCTGCTTCATGCCGCTCACCGTCGGCGGCGGCGTGCGCAAGGTCGAGGACATCCGCGCGCTGCTGCTCGCGGGCGCCGACAAGGTCTCGATCAACACCGCCGCCGTGACCAACCGCCAGTTCGTCAGGGAAGCCGCCGAGAAATTCGGCGCGCAGTGCATCACCGTCGCCATCGACGCCAAGCAGGCCACGCCCGGCCGCTGGGAGATCTTCACCCATGGCGGGCGCAACGCCACTGGCATCGAAGCCGTCGCCTTCGCCCGCGAGGTCGTCTCGCTCGGTGCGGGCGAATTGCTGGTCACCTCGATGGACCGCGACGGCACCAAGGTCGGCTATGATCTCGGCCTGACGCGGGCGATCGCGGATGCGGTCTCGGTCCCGGTCATCGCCTCCGGCGGCGTCGGCGATCTCGACGATCTCGTCGCCGGCGTCGCGCAAGGCCATGCCTCGGCCGTGCTCGCCGCCTCGATCTTCCATTTCGGCACCTACACGATCGGGCAGGCCAAGGCGCATATGGCGGAAGCCGGCCTCAGGATGAGGCTGGACTGAGATGGCAGGCTTCACTCTCTCCGACCTCGAAGCCCGCATCGCCGAGCGCGCCGCCGCCTCGCCCGAGGAATCCTGGACGGCGAAGCTCCTCGCCGCCGGCCCCGAGCGCGCCGCCAAGAAATTCGGCGAGGAGGCGGTCGAGGCCGTCATCGCCGCCGTGAAGGGCGACCGGGCCGAGCTGATCGCCGAAAGTGCCGACGTGCTCTATCATCTTTTGGTTGTGCTTCGGGCCCGCGATGTTGCATTGCAGGACGTCTTGAGCCAGCTTGAGGCTCGCACGGCCCGCTCCGGACTGGCGGAAAAGGCGGCAAGGCCCGGGTAGCTTGCCCGTTGAGTTGAGTACGGCGAGGATGGACCCGCGTTGAACCTCGAAGCCTGGATTGCGGGTCGCGTCATGGACCAGCGCCTGATCACCACTCCCCCGGAACGCGACCTCGTCTCGCCCTACCGCGCCTTTTCGCGGGACGAATGGGCGCATTTGCGCGCCGATGCGCCGCTGACGCTCTCGGTCGACGACCTCGTCAAGCTGCAATCGCTCAACGACCCGATCTCGCTCGACGAGATCGTCGCGATCTACCTGCCGCTCTCGCGCCTGCTGTCGCTCTATGTCGCGGCGACGCAGGGGCTGTTCAAGGCGACGAAGCGCTTCCTGCTGGCCGAATCCGAACCCAAGGTGCCCTATGTCATCGGGGTCGCGGGCTCGGTCGCGGTCGGCAAGTCGACCACGGCGCGCGTGCTGAAGGCGCTGCTCTCACGCTGGCCGAACACGCCGAAGGTCGAGCTCGTCACCACCGACGGTTTCCTCCTGCCCAATGCCGAGCTGGAACGGCGCGGGCTGATGGGGCGCAAGGGCTTCCCGGAAAGCTATGACGGCAGCGCGATCCTGCGCTTCCTCTCCGACGTCAAGGCCGGCAAGCCGCAGGTGACGGCGCCGGTCTATTCGCATCTCGTCTATGACGTGGTGCCCGGCGAGACCGTGACCGTCGAGCGGCCGGACATCCTGATCCTCGAAGGGCTCAACGTCCTGCAGCCGAGCCGGATGCCGAGGGACGGCACGGCCATCCCCTTCGTGTCCGATTATTTCGACTTCTCGGTCTATCTCGATGCCGACGAGCACGACCTGCACCGCTGGTACGTCAACCGCTTCATGACATTGCGCCAGACGGCCTTCCGCGATCCGCGCTCGTTCTTCCGCAAATATGCGGAGATCGGCGAGGAAGAGGCGCTCGCCATCGCCGAGAAGCTCTGGACCGGGATCAACCTGCCGAACCTGCAGGAGAACATCCTGCCGACGCGTCAGCGCGCCAGCCTGATCCTGACCAAGGGCGCGAGCCACCGCATCCAGCAGGTCGCGCTGCGGCGGCTGTAGCGCGGGTTCCGGGGGATGACGACCTATGTCGCCCTGCTGCACTCGATCGTGCTCGGCCCCGGCAAGCGATTGGTCATGGCGGACCTGAAGGCGATGGCGGCGGAGCTCGGCTTCGCCCATCCGCGCACCTGGGTCGCCACCGGCAACCTGATCTTCGAGAACGAGGATGCCCCGCTCGCCGAAATCGAAACCCGGCTTGAGACGGGTTTCCATGCCCGCTTCGGCAAGCCCGTCGACATCATCCTGCGCACGGCGCCGGGCTGGCTGCGACTCGCTGCGCAAAACCCATTTCCGGATGGACATAGCGCCCATGTCGGTATCCGCGTCATGCGGGCGCCACTCGGCCCGGATACCCTCGCCAAACTGGAGGCGATCGCGACGCCGGATATGCGCCTCGCCCTCAGGGATGGCGATCTCTGGATCGATTTCGCGGGCGAGCCGAGCGAGGCGAGGCTGCTTTCGCATCTGACGACCAGAAAGCTCGGCATCGGGACGCTGCGCAACGCGAATACGGTCAAGGCGCTGGCGGCCATGCTCGCGTGATGGCCGGCCTGTCCTCGCTGGGCGCGATGGCGCTCGCGGCCTTCGTCGCCGCCACCTTGCTGCCGGCACAGTCGGAAGCCGTCTTCGTCGGGCTGCTCGCGGCGAAGAGCGTCGATCCGCTCGCGCTGTTCCTGACCGCGAGCGTGGCGAACACCGCCGGCTCGATTCTCAACTGGTGGCTCGGCCTGATGATCGCCCGGCACGGCGTCGACAGGCTGCCGGCCCGCCTGCGGCCCGATCCTAAGCGATTTGTCCAGGCACAGGGCCTGTTCGCCCGCTTCGGCTGGCCGTCCCTGCTGCTGGCCTGGGTGCCGATCGTCGGGGATCCCCTGACCTTCGCGGCGGGCACGTTGAACTACCCGTTCTGGCGATTCACGATCCTCGTCCTGATCGGCAAGGCCGGGCGCTATGCGGCGCTCTGGGCAGGCTGGGCGAGTTTCGCCTGAGCCTCTGCGGCTCGCGGATGATTTTCGGCGCTCTCTTCCCCTGGGGTAGCCGCATATCGTTTGCGAAAGCGGCCGGGCCGGGCTACCAGCGAAGCGTCCGTTCAAGGAGATCAGACTATGAGCATTCAGCGTATCGGCGTGGGCCCGCGCATGTCCAAGGCCGTCGTGCACGGCAACACCGTCTATCTGGCCGGCCAGGTCGCGGACAAGGCTGCCGGCAAGAGCGTCGGCGAGCAGACCGCCGACATCCTCGGCATCATCGACGGCCTGCTGGCCGAGGCCGGGACCGACAAGTCGAAGCTGCTGATGGTCAACATCTGGCTCACCGACATCTCGACCTTCGCCGAGATGAACGCCGTCTGGGACAAGTGGGTCGTCGCTGGCGCCACGCCGGGCCGCGCCACGGTCGAGGCCAAGCTGGCCGCGCCGCAGTTCACGGTCGAGATCGCGGTCATCGCCGCGAAGTAAGTCCATTTCGATTGCCGCGCGCCCGGACGGGTGCGCGGCAATCCCTGTAGTCCAGCCGGACCGGAGCGGGAGGCCACCATCAGCCAAGCCGACCAGATCGCTCCGCTCCTGGCACGCGTCGCCGGACGCCGCGGCCTGTCGCCGATGGCGATGGCGGCGATGATGGCGGATTGGCTGCGGCGCGCCGGCTCCGGCCTGCCGAGCGAGCACCTGCTGGACCGCAAGGCCAACGATTTTCTCGCGCTGTCGAACCGCCTTGCCGTGCCTCTCGGGGATGCCGAGATCAAGCGCCTGCGTGATGAAGCGGCGACGGCGATCGGCGAAGGCCGCTTCGCCGAGGCCGACAAGAGCCTCGCCCAGGCCGAATTGCATGCCATCGGCGGCTCCACCGACCTGTCCGCACTGCCGCTCGAACGCCGCCTGCTGATCGGCGAGAACCGCGCGGATCGCGCTGCGCTCAGCTTCCTGCGCACGACCTCCGAGGCCTATCGCGAATCTGCCGCCCGTTATGGCGAGGCCTCCGCTCTGATCGGCCTCGCCGCTATCGACCGCAGCCGCGAGGCAGCGCTCGAACAGGCGAAGGTGCTGGCGCGGATCAGCGAGGATTTCGGCGGCCGCGAAGGCTATGACGGCTCGATCGCCGCCCTGCGCCGTTTGCTCGAAGGGCTCGACAGCCTCGCCGATACCATCGCCTTCGCCGGAGCCCAGGAAGCACTGGCTTCGGCGCTCGACAAACTGGCCGTGCTGACCGGCGACGCCAAGCTGCTCGACGAGGCCCTCATTCATTGCCGGGCCGGCATCGAGGACCTGCGCCACGATGAGGCGCCTGCGCTCTGGCGCGCCCTGAAGCTGCGACTGGGCAAGCTCGCGGTCAATCTCGGCGTCTCGCAGAAGGACGACAACCTGCTCGAAGAAGCGGTCGCGACCTATGCCACGGCGCTCGCCGTCTGGAAGCGCAGCGACGACGAGGCCCGCTGGCTCGAAGCCGAGTATATGATCTCCCGCGCCCGCGCCACGCTCGGCCGGCGCCGCAGCGACCTCTCCCTGCTGGAGCGCGCCTTCAACGGGCTCAACCGCGTCTCGCAGGCGACCGACCGCAGCCGCACGCCGATGCGCTGGGCCGAACTCCAGGACCAAATGGGCGGCGTCCTCGCCGCTATGGGCGAGCGCTACAGCGAGCCCGTCGTGATCGAGGAGGCGATCGCCGCCTTCGCCGCAGCGCTGGAGGAATATCGCCAGGAGCGCGCCCCGCTGCTCTGGGCGCAGACGCGGGCCAACCAAGCCGAGGCGATGCTTCAGCTCGCGCGGCGCAGCAAGGACAAGACGCTGGCGCAGCAGGCGCTCGCCCAGTTGATGGCGGCAACCGAAGCCGCCAAGCAGGCGCCGAATGGCAGCGCTGTCGCCACCGATCTGCAGAAGCGGCTCGGAGCGGCCGGCGCGACGGCCGCCAAGCTGATCGCCGGCTGAACAGCCGGCTCGGAGCGTCAGCGCGGGCGGCGTGCCGCCAGCCGTTCCAAGGCCGCATCCAGCGTCGCATCGCGCTTGGCGAAGCAGAAGCGGACGACGTTCCTGACCGCGCCCTCGGCATAGAAGGCGCTGACCGGAATCGCGGCGACGCCGTTCTCGGTCACCAGCCTGCGGCAGAAATCGACATCGTCGCTCTCGCCGAGCGGGGCGATGTCGACATTGAGAAAGTAAGTGCCGGCGCTCGGCAGCACCGCGAAGCCGAGATCGCGCAAGCCGGCCGCGAAGCGATCGCGCGAGCGCTGGAAATCGGCGCGCATGCCCTCGTAATAGCCGTCCTCCTTGCCGAGCCCGTAGGCGACCGCAGCCTGCAGGTTCGGCGGCGTGGTGAAGGTGAGAAACTGATGCGCCTTGGACAGCACGCGCATGATCGCGGGTGCCGCCATGACGAGCCCGACCTTCCAGCCGGTCAGCGAGAAGATCTTGCCAGCGGACGAGATCTTGACGGTGCGCTCGCGCATGTCGAGCCGCCCGAGCACCGAGGCATGGCGGTGGCCGTCGAAGACGACATGCTCCCAGACCTCGTCGCAGATCGCGATCGCGTCGTGGCGGACGCAGAAATCGGCGAGCAGGTCGAGATCGGCCTTCCCGAAGATCGTCGCCGTCGGGTTCAGTGGATTGTTGAACAGCACGACCTTCGTCTTCGGCGAGAAGGCCTTGGCCAGCGCCTCCTCCGTCAGGCCGAAATGCGGCGGGGTCAGCGTCACGAATTTCGGGATGCCGCCGGCCCGTCGCACCAGCGGCAGATAGGCGTCGTACATCGGCTCGAACAGCACAACCTCGTCGCCGGGCGTGATCAGGGCCATCAGCGCGCCCGCGATGGCCTCCGTCGCGCCCGAGGTCACCATGATCTCCGTCGTCGGATCGAGATCGAGACCCTGCCAGTGCCTGTAATGCTTCGCCGCCGCCTCGCGCAGCTCGGGCAGGCCCATCATCGGCGGATACTGGTTCCAGCCATCGACCACCGCCTCGGCCGCCTTCCGGCGGACATCGAGCGGGCCGGGATCATCCGGAAAACCCTGCCCGAGATTGACGGCGCCGGTCTCGCGGGCGAGCTGCGACATCACTTCGAAAACGGTCGTGGGGAGGGCGGAGAGGATCGGATTCATCGCGGTCGGATCAGCTCGGCAAAGGCGGGAGCCGTGGCTTTAGCATGCCGGACCGACCTGCGCACGCGATGGAGAAACGATCTGGCTGAGGGGTAGAAAATAGCGAATGATGAATGTTGACATTCGTCAGCGGTCAGTGTTTATTCAGTTCAGCCGGCCTTCGGCGGACGCCTGTTGCGACTTCGCCCCTTTGGCGCAGCAGGATGCCGCAGAAGGCCGGCGAACCTTGTCAGGATGGTGCGAACCATCTCGGGGCGCGCGAAATCCGCGCCACACTCTCCCAGCGCCCTTGCCTGAAGATTGCCGCGACCGGTTTCCGCACTCGCGGAAACCGCGCTAAGCAGGCGCATGGCCCGCTCCCCCGCCCCCGCGATCATGATCCTCGGCACCGGCTCCAATGTCGGGAAGTCGCTGATCGTCGCCGGTTTGTGCCGGATCTTCGCGAATCGCGGCCTGAAAGTGCGCCCGTTCAAGCCGCAGAACATGTCGAACAATGCCGCGGCGACCGGGGCCGGCGAGATCGGCCGGGCGCAGGCGCTTCAGGCTCGCGCCGCCCGCATCGAACCGCATCCCGATATGAACCCGGTGCTGCTCAAGCCCGAGGGCGAGCAGGGCAGCCAGATCATCCTGCAGGGCCGCGTCGCCGGCCGGCTTGCGTCGCGCGACTTCGCCCGGCGCGGCGATTTCATGCCGCAGGTCCTCGACAGCTTCACGCGCCTGAGCGAAGGCGCCGATCTCGTCATCGTCGAGGGCGCGGGATCGCCGGCGGAAACGAATCTGCGTGCCCGCGATATCGCCAATCTCGGCTTCGCCCGCGCGGCGAACGTCCCGGCCGTGCTGGTCGGCGACATCGACCGCGGCGGCGTGATCGCGAGCCTGGTTGGCACCCATGCGGTGCTCGATGCCGAAGACAGGACGATGATTCGCGCCTTCGCGATCAACCGCTTCCGAGGCGCTGTCGAACTGTTCGCGCCCGGCGTCACGACGATCACCGAGGCGACCGGCTGGCCCTGCCTCGGCGTCGTGCCCTGGTTTGCCGATGCGGTCAGGCTGCCGGCAGAGGATGGGCTCGATATCCGATCGGGGCGGAAAGCGGGTGCGCGCCTCAAGGTCGCCGTGCCGGTGCTGCCGGGCATCGCCAATTTCGACGATCTCGATCCGCTGAAGCTGGAACCGGATGTCGACCTTGCCATGATCGGGCCGGGGCAGCCGCTGCCGGGTGATGCCGACCTCATCATCCTGCCGGGCTCCAAGACGACGCTGCGCGACCTCGCGGCGCTGCGGCGGGAAGGCTGGGACATCGATATCCTCGCCCATCGCCGCAGGGGCGGGCGCGTCCTCGGTCTTTGCGGCGGCTACCAGATGCTCGGGCGGGTGGTGCGCGATCCGCTGGGACTGGAAGGCCCGCCCGGAGAGGCGCCGGGCCTTGGCCTGCTCGATGTCGAGACCACGCTCGACGCCGAGAAGACCGTTCGCGAGGTCGATTTCATCGATGCCGGCTGCGCGGCCGCAGGCCGGGCCTATGAGATCCATCTCGGCCGGACGGACGGTGCCGATACGATCCGCGCGCCGTTCCGCGTCGAAGGCCGGCTGGAAGGCGCCGCAAGCCCGGACGGCCGGGTCGCCGGCAGCTATCTGCATGGTATCTTTGCTTCGGACGCGGTGCGCGGGACCTGGCTCGCCGCGATCGATGGCCAGCGCCGAAAGCCGTCAGGCCTGCATTATGGCGATGCGATCGAGGCGACCCTGGATCGGCTCGCCATGCATTTGAATGATCATTTCGATACGGAAACCCTGTTCAATCTCGCGAAGAACCGCGATTCCGCAGCCTGAGCCGGTCGGGAACATCGAGCGCCCTGATCTGTTCCTTCAGCAGGGTTCCGTCCGGAGATTGATGCACATCAAGGCAAAAGTCTTTATTCGCCATTATGTTGACGAATGACGAAATTCGTCATAACGATCAATTCTTCACCGCTTTCGTTTAAAACAAACCCAGCCAACGGCGCCGTGAGCAATCCCGAACGCGATACCAGGCAGATCATCGTCGACACCGCCGAGCGCTTCTTCCGCGACATCGGGTATCAGAAGACGACTGTGGCGGACATCGCCAAATCCCTGCGGATGAGCCCCGCCAACGTCTATCGTTTCTTCGATTCGAAGAAGTCGATCAACGAGGCCGTGCTGGAGCGCTACAAGCGCGAGCAGGAAGAGGCGATCGCCACAATCGCCGATGAGGACCGGCCTGCGGCCGAGCGCCTGCGCGACATCCTCGCGACATCCTATCGCCTCAACGCCGCGCGCTTCGCCGGCCACGCCCGGATGCAGGAAATGGTCTGCGCCGCGATGGAGGAAAGCTGGGACGCGATCATCGCCCATATCGAGCGCTTCGATGTCGTGCTGCGCCGCGTCGTCGCCGACGGCATCGCGCGCGGCGAGTTCCGGCCGATGGAGCCGGCGCACGCCACCGGCTGCATCCGCACGGCGATGATCCGCTTCATGCATCCGCTGCTGATCACGCAATGCGAATGCATTCCCGGTCCGACGCCGGACGAGATGATCGCCTTCGTGCTCGGCGCGCTCGAAGCCAAACCCCAGGCCCGCTGAGCGGCCCGGCGCCGCGTATCGGCTGCGCCGAAAACCGCGCTTCCCCTTTCGGGCCGATGCTCCAGCGCGTTGACAAGCCGCCGAGGGAGCGGGATACCGCGCGGACATGGCCATCCTGCCCAAACAGAATCTCAAGAAGCTCGCCGTCATCCTGCATGACCTCGCGGTCACGGCGCTGGCGATCTGGCTCGTCTTCGTCGTCCGCTTCGAGGGCGCGCAGCTCGTCGAGCATCTGCGCTACCTGCCGCGCTTCCTGCCCTTCTTCGTGGCCTATGCCGGGCTGATCTACTGGCTGTTCTCGCTCTACCGCTCGAAATGGCGCTTCGCCTCGCTGCCCGACCTCTCGAACATCGTGAAGGCGGTCTCCGTCCTGACGGTATCGCTGCTCGCAGTCGACTATGTGCTGGTTGCGCCGAATTTCTACGGCGCCTTCTATTTCGGCAAGATCTCGATCGCGCTCTACTGGCTCGTGCAGGTCGCCCTGCTCGGCGGGCCGCGGCTGGCCTATCGCTATTTCAAATATGCACGCTCCCGCACCAGCGCGGTCCGCGAGGCGAACCTGCCGGCGCTGCTGCTCGGGCGCGGCGTCGAGATCGAGATGGTGATCCGCGCCATGGAAGCCGGCACGATGCGGCGGCTCAGGCCCGCCGGCATCCTGTCGCCGCGCCCTGACGATCTCGGCCAGTCGATCCGCGGCGTGCCGGTGCTCGGCCTGCTCGGGGATATCGAGCGGATCGCCGGCGAGGCGATCGAGCGCGGAGAGGCCTTCCGCCGCATCGTCGCCACCCCATCGGCCCTGCTGCCGGAGGCGCAGCCGGAGAAATGGCTGGCGCGCACGCGCAAGCTCGCCTTGCCGATCTCGCGCATCGACAGCCTCGGCGAGGGCGTGCGCGACACCGAAGTCGCGCCGCTCGAAATCGAGGACCTGCTGGTGCGCTCGACCGTCGCGATCGATCGCGAGCGACTCGGTTCCTTCCTGAAGGGCAAGCGCGTCATCGTCACCGGCGGCGGCGGCTCGATCGGCTCCGAGATCTGCCTGCGCTGCGCAGCCTTCGGCGCGGCCGAGCTGCTCGTCGTCGAGAGCTCGGAACCGGCCCTGTTCCAGATCAGCGAGCAGCTCTCGGTGCAGGCGCCGGACACCGCCGTCTCCGGCGTGCTGGCCGATGTGCGCGACCGCGAGCGGATCATGCCGCTCTTCGCCGGTTTCAAGCCCGACATCGTCGTCCATGCCGCGGCGCTGAAGCATGTGCCCTATCTGGAGGCCGACTGGAGCGAGGGCATCAAGACCAATATCTTCGGCTCGGTGAACGTCATCGACGCCGCCGTCGCGGCCGGTGCCCAGACCTTCGTGATGATCTCGACCGACAAGGCGATCGAGCCCGTCTCGATGCTGGGCGCGACCAAGCGCTTCGCCGAAATCTATGCGCAGTCGCGCGATGCCGAGCTCGTCGCCGCCGATTCCGGCATTCGCCTCGTCGCGGTGCGCTTCGGCAATGTGCTGGGCTCGGCCGGCTCGGTGGTACCGAAGTTCAAGGCGCAGATCGCCCGTGGCGGGCCGGTCACGGTGACCAGCCCCGACATGATCCGCTATTTCATGACGATCCGCGAGGCCTGCGACCTCGTGCTGACCGCGGCCTCCCATGCACGCGCAAGCGACGCCGAAGCCGAGCGGGCGGCCGTCTATGTGCTCAAGATGGGCCAGCCGATGCGGATCATGGACCTGGCCGAGCGGATGATCCGCCTCGCCGGCTTCGAGCCGGGCGAGGATATCGAGATCGTCGTCTCCGGCGTCCGGCCAGGCGAGCGCCTGAACGAGATCCTGTTCGCGCGCGACGAGCCGATGGCGGAAACCGGGCTCGACGGCATCATGGCCGCCAAGCCGATCTTCGCCGGCCGTGACCGGATCGAGGCCTGGCTGACGCAGCTCCAGGCCGCCGTGAAGGCCAATGACCAGGGTGCGGCCAATGCCGTGCTCGACGAAGCGATCCCGGATTTCAGCCGGCGCGACTCGCAGCAGCCAGCTGTGCCAGCGCCGTCTTCGTCTCTGCCTGCGGCTGCCAGCCAGCACTGAGCAGGCGCTCCGGCCGGGCGACGACGCTTCCCGCCAGCTTCAGGAATGTCTCCTCGCGGCCTGCGAGGCGCGCCAGCCGGCGCAGCCAGAGTTTAGGGACGGGCAACAGACCGGGACCGCGGCCCAGCCCCGAGCGCATCGCCACGAGCATGTCGGCGACGCTGATGGGCTCGGGGTCGGACAACGCATAGCTTTTTCGCGCCGGACAGGCCGGCGTCAGCGCGAACCGGATGGCGCTGGCGAGATTCCCGACGGCCAGCAGCGAGCGCGGCGCCTGCAACCCACCCAGAGGCAGCGGCACAGGCAAGCGCGCCAGCTTGAGCAGAGCCGCCATATTGGCTTTCACGCCGGGCCCGTAGATCAGGACAGGGCGCAGCGCGACCCAATCGAGATCGAGGGCGGCAAGGCCTTGCTCCGCCGCGAGCTTGGAGCGGCCATAGGCGTCGCCGGGCGCGGGCTGCCCATCCTCACGCAAAGGCGGGCCGTCGAAGGCGTCGGTCAGCGCCTTGATCGATGAAAGGTAGACGAAACGGCGAGCGCCGGCCGCTTCGGCGGCCCGGGCGAGCTCCAGCGTCGCCTCGGTGTTGATGCGGCGATAGAGCGCCTCGTCGAGCCCCGGTCCGGCATGGGCGAGGCCAGCCATGTGCACGACATGGTCGACGCCCTCCAGCGCGGCGCGCCAGTCGACGGGCGCCGAGAGATCGCCGGTCACGACCGCCTCCGCGCCGGCCGGGACAGGCCCTGGGCTGCGCTGGGCGAGGCGCGGGCGATAGCCGGCCTGGATCAACGCCGCGACGACATGCGGCCCGACGAAGCCGCTCGCGCCAGTGACGAGGATGCGTTCCTCAGCCATGGCGCGGACCGGTCGCGAAGCGGCGCAGCAGCAGGCCGGTGAGCAAGGCCGCCGCTGCCAGGCAAGCGAACTGGACCGGGAGCGCCGGCCAGGCCAATGAAACACCGGCGATCACGGCCAGCGCGAGATTGAGCAGGGCGACGCGGCCGACCACTGCGATCACGCTGAAGCCGTTCGTCGTCGCCTGCTGGTAGAAATGCGAGCGATGCGCCTCCCAAACCTTCTCACCGCGCGCGAGGCGGCGCAGCAGCGTGATGGTCGCGTCACTGATGTGATAGAGCGGCAGGATCAGGGCGGCGGCGAAGGCACCTTCCCCAGCCAGGCGATAGAGCAGATAGGCGGTGGCGAGCCCGATCGGCAGCGAGCCGACATCGCCGAGGAAGAGGCGCGCAACCGGCCGGTTGAAGGGCGCAAAGCCGAGGAGGCCGCCGCAGAGCGCGGCGGCAAGCCAGCCCGTTACCGGATCGATCGCACCGGCCATGCCGGCGAACGCCAGCGCGGCCGTCAATGGCACGATGCCGGCGACGGTTATCCAGTCGAGCCCATCCATGAAATTGACGAGATTGACGAACCACACGCCTGCCAGAAGCGCGATCGCGCGCTCGACCGCCAAGGGCAGGAATTCGGGAAAGAGGCGCAGCTCCGGCGCGGCACGAAACAGCACGAAGCCGACGCAAGCCGCCTGCAGCACGAGCCGGATGCCCGCCGGCAACGGCCGGATGTCGTCCCAGGCGCCGACGATGCCGAGCCCCGTCACGGCCAGCACCAGCACCAGCACGGCACGGGTCGCCTCGCCCTCGACCGGCGCGAGCCAGAGCGCCGCGCCCAGCGCGATGAAAGCTCCGGCCAGCACGGCGATGCCGCCGCCCTGCGGGGTCGGGACCTTGTGGCTGGACCGGGCATTCGGCCGCGCCAGGGCATAGCGCAGGAGAAGCGGGCGCAAGGCCACGCAGAGCACCGCCGCCAGAACGGCGGCGGCGGCACAGATCATCAGGGGGTGGAGCACGTTTTCCAAAGTGCCCGCACCATAGTCGAGGCAATGCAAAAGCCTAGAGGCTAGCCTGGCTTATCCGCGCGAAGCGGCTCCGGGCTAGAGCAATTCCTCAATTCTCCGAATAGTGGAATTGCTCCAGGTCTTTGTTTTAACACGTTTTCTTTCCGCGAGCCGGTGTCCGCTTCGCTCGAAAATGCTCTAGTTACGGAAGCCGATCAGCACGCCATCGGCGCCGAGCTGGAGCTGGAGCCCCTGGCGGCGGGTGGCGAGCTTGAGCGTCACACCCTTGTCGTTGCGCAGCCATGTCGTGCCGCGGCCGGCCGCGCCCACGGCCCAGCCTTCCTTGAGCTGGACATAAGGTCCGGCAAAGTCGGAGACGCGGCGCAGGCCATAGACCGTGCCCGAGGCGACCGAGCGCGAGGCGCCGATCGAGCCGATGCCGAGGCCGCCGACCGTGATCGGGTAAGATCGGCCCTGGTAGCGCAAGGTCCCGCCACCCGCCTCGCCGGAGGCGATGAAGCCGGCCTGGACCTGCTCGAGGCGCACGGTCCCCGTCGAGGGGCCGAGCGAGCGCTGTTGCGCCATGGCCGGCGAAGCCAGCATCAGAACGGCGGCGATGGTGGTGGCTGTCTGCCTGATCGTGATCATATCCTGCTCCTTGCGCCGAATTGGCGGCGTCGCGGCATCAACCCGCGAAACGCGGATTCGATCCCGCGGCATGAGCGGGATCGCAGGATTGCCATGTCCCCGCCGGTCGCGAGGCGCGGCAGAGGGCCGGTCAGCTGCCGCTCTTCTCGTTGCGCAGGGCGTTGGCAACCTGGTCGACGAGGCGGCGCGGGTCGGGGTGGCCGTCATATTCGATGACGCCGACATTCAGGCTGTTCTGAAGCACCGTCTGGCCGTCGATCGAGAAATGAGTCGCCGCGTAGCTCTCGACGATGCTGCGGGCAAACACCGCCGCCTCCCTTGCATCGGTCCCGACGCGAATGATCAGGAAGGTCTCGCGGCCCATGCTGAAAACCGTATCGCTCGACCGCGCCGCGTTGAGCAGCATGGCCGCCGTCTGCTGGACGACCGTGTCGGCACCGCCTTCGCCGAGGCGCGCCCGCAAGCCGTCGAATTGCGAGATCTCGAGCATGATCATCGAGAAGGGCCGGCTCGTCCGCCGCCGCAAGGCGACCTCGCGGGAGATCGCGGCCCGGAGATAGCGCCGGTTCAGCAGGCGCGACAGCGGATCCCGGGCGCTGCCCACGTCGAAGGAATGGCTGAACAGGACGCTCAGGAGATTGTTGATCTGGCTGACGATCTGCCTGATCTCCCGGAGATGGCCCTGGCTGAGGGCCGCCTCACCACTGTCACGCAATTGCCGGGCATGCTCGTCGGCCTCGGCGACGAGAAGGGCGATCGACGCATATTCGGCGGAGCGGCCGAACAGCAGGTTCGCCCGGTGGGAGAACCAGAGGCCGAACTCGGACCGGCTCAACGGCAACGAGCCATCGGCTTCGCCAACGATATGCGAGCCGAAGAAGACGGCCTGCGCCCATTCGGCGAGCGAGGCCTTCTGCTTCTCCCGCTCGGCGCGGAAGTCGTGATCTATCGAGACCTGGCGCAGCGCTTCCTCTGCCCGCAGGTTGCGGTCGAGCCCGCTGATATGGGCGGCGGCGATTGCGGCAGCCGCGACATCGATGACCCCGGAGACGTAAAGCGCCGCCTGGACGAACTCGTCGCGGGACAGCCGCGTATGCTTGAGGCTGTTGTAGATGCCGCGCTTGAGCACCCGCGCCGCGAGCATGCTCAGCGCCGTCGGAATCTGGATGCGGGCATGGGTCGATCCGATTTCGGACTGGCGCATGAGGAAGGCCGTCGCGTCGATCGCGTCCTTCGGAAAGACATCGACGAGCCATTGCGACAGGGCGCCCCGAAACCGACCGGCGATGACATCGTCGTCGAACAGGGCCTGGACCCGCGCATGGCGAGCGAGATCCAGCCAGAGATCGTCCACCAACTCCACCGCGAAGTGCTTGACGGTACTTGCCACCATAGCGCGCACTGACGGTGGAACATTACCGCTCAAAGTTGAAATCTCAACCTTCAGTTGCGTGAAATCTTCGTCTTCCCAGAGCGCTGCGCTCAGCATTTCACCTTATCCGGCAGAATAGATGCTCCTGATGACGACGATCGATAGTATCTTATAGTTATCAAACGACAACAAAACTATGTCCAGCGCGTTAATATGGCGTTTACACCTCTTAACACGTTAACTCGCCGCTGCCGCCATCTCCCAGAAAGCGCTCATGGTTCCCAGAATAACGGCCTCAAATCCGCAAAAATCCTCGATGATTCGTTAATCTCAACCCGGGTGTTCACCTTGGTTAAGAAACCGTTGATCACCTGATTTGACGCGCCGGCTCGTTATTTAACTTGGCCAGAGCTTTTCTGCCCTACGTCGCATCGCGTCAGGGACGAACAATGGCCTTCAACCTCTTCAGCAGTGACAACGCTTCCGCACAGATCGATGCGATCCATCGGTCTCAGGCGGTGATCGAGTTCGACACCCAAGGCAAGATCCTCTTCGCCAATGCCAATTTCCTTGCGGCAACCGGTTACCAGCTGGCGGAGATCACCGGGCGCCAGCATGCGATCTTCCTGCCTCGGAACCTGGCGGAAGCGCCCGACTACAAGGCCTTCTGGAACGCGCTGCGCCAGGGAGAGCCGCAGGAGGGCCAGTTCCTGCGCATCGGCAAGGACGGCGCGCCGCTCTGGTTGCAGGCGATCTATGCGCCGGTGCTGGGGCGCGGCGGCAAGCCGGTCAAGATCGTGAAATTCGCCACCGACATCACGGCGCAGAAGGCCGAGATCGCCAATTCCGAGGCGCAGATCGCCGCGATCCGGAAGTCGCAGGCCGTCATCGAGTTCGCCCTCGACGGCACCATCCTCGACGCCAACGAGAACTTCCTCGCCGCCGTCGGCTATCGCCTCGACGAGATCAGGGGCCAGCATCACCGGCTGTTCGTCGCCCCGGAACAGAACAGCTCGGAGGACTACAAGCGCTTCTGGGCCAAGCTTAGCCGCGGCGAATACGATGAAGGCCAGTATCTGCGGATCGGCAAGGACGGGCGCCGGATCTGGATCCAGGCCACCTACAATCCGATCCTCGACTCGGCCGGCCAGCCGTTCAAGGTCGTGAAATTCGCGTCCGACATCACGGACCGCCGCCGCGAGCAGGAAGCCCTCCAGCGCGCGGTCGCGGAAACGCTGCAGGTCGTCGCGGCAGCCAAGCAGAAGAACCTCAATCCGCGCATCGAGATGACCGGCAAGGCCGGCGACCTGCGCAATCTCTGCGAGGGCGTGAACGCGCTGATCGAGACATTGTGCGAGGTCGTCACGACGACGGCCGATATCTCGGACACGCTCGCCAGGGGCTCATCCGCGATCAACCGGGACAGCCGCAACCTCGCGCAGCGGACCGAGGAACAGGCAAGCAGCCTTGAGGAGACGGCAGCGACGACCGAGGAACTCGCCGCATCGGTGAAGCAGAGCGCGGCACGGGCGCAGGATGCGACCGTCCTCGGCGAGACCGCCAATGCCATCGCCAATCGGGGCGGTGACATCGTGACCGCGGCCATCGCCGCGATGGAGCGCATCGAGCGCGCCTCCGCCAATATCGCCGAGATCATCAACGTCATCGACACGATCGCCTTCCAGACCAATCTGCTGGCGCTCAACGCAGCCGTCGAGGCGGCGCGAGCCGGTGAGGCGGGCCGCGGCTTCGCCGTCGTGGCCTCGGAGGTGCGGGCCCTGGCGCAGCGCTCCAGCGATTCGGCCAACGACATCAAGAAGCTGATCACGGACTCGGCCGAGGAGGTCTCGGCCGGCGTGAAGCTGGTCCAGGAAGCCGGCACCGCGCTGACCGAGATCGTGCAGTCGTCGCGACAGGTCTCCGACGCGCTGGCCGACATTTCGACCGCCTCGCACGAGCAGGCGAACGGGATCGAGGAGGTCGCCAAGGTCGTCGCCCATCTCGACGAGATGACGCAGCAGAACGCCACGATGGTCGAGCAGAGCCACGGGATCGCCGGCACGCTGGAGGATTCGGCCAAGCGCCTCCAGACGCTCGTCACCTCGTTCCAGATCCCGCTGGACCGGCTGAGCGACAGGGCCGGTGCGGTCGCCTTCACGCGGCCAGCCCCGGAGGATGCCGAGCCGGCCCCCACCGCTCCCGCCCGGCTGCAGCGCAAGGTTCTGCGCGCGATGAACGGCGGCCACGGCGACTGGTCGGAGTTCTGACCTCCGCCGCCGAGCCCTGTTCCCTTCGATCAAGGAGCATGCCGCGACGCCACGATAGCGACGGCATGCCCCCGGCCATGACGAGACCCACACCATGAAGCAAGATGACCTCAGCACCTGCATCGCCGGGCTGGCCAGCGCCCAGATCAGCCTGTTCGGCATCCTGTTCAAGCATCTGGAGAACCGACTCGGCAGCGAGATCAGGCGCGACTTCGTCGATGAACTCGGCCGGATCATCGACATTGCCGAGCAGAGCGGCCAGCCGATCCAGCCCTTCCAGCGCATCATCTTCGAGCATATCGCCGACTGGCTGAAATCACCGGAGCGCGGCTGGACGCCGATCGTGATCGACGGCGCGAAAGCGGCACAGGCCATGGCGGCCACGACCACGCCGTCACCCACAGGCCACGGCACGACAACAAGCTGAATTTTCAAAGAGTTTGGAGCGGGCGATCGGGATCGAACCGACGACATTCAGCTTGGGAAGCTGACGTTCTACCACTGAACTACGCCCGCATGCCCTTCACGCTGGCGAAGCAACGCGCGGCAGGCCCGCGTTCATAGCGGGTCCGGGCCCAGGTGTCATCCGGGAATCGCGGGCGATCGCGGGAAGACGGAGCGGGTATCCGCTCAGCCCTTGAAGTGCTTGGAGAGCTTCAGGGCCTGGCCCTGATAGTTCGACTTGAGATCGGCGCCGTAGAGCGCTTCCGGCCTCGCCGCCATCGTCTCATAAACCAGACGCCCGACGATCTGACCGTCCTCGATGATGAAGGGCACGTCGCGGGAGCGGACCTCGAGCACGGCCCGGGCGCCCTGGCCACCGGCGGCGCGATGGCCGAAGCCGGGATCGAAGAAGCCGGCATAATGGACGCGGAACTCACCGACCAGCGCGTCGAAGGGCGTCATCTCGGCAGCATAGTCCGGCGGGACATGCACCGCTTCCTTCGAAGCGAGAATGTAGAACTGGCCGGGATCGAGGATCATGCTGCCCGAGCCGTCATTGTGGATCGGCTCCCAGAAATCAGCGGGCCGGTAGGCGCCGACGCGGTCGACATCGATCAACGCCGTGTGATGCTTGCCGCGATAGCCGAGCAGGCCGTCGAAGCCGGAGAGATCGACGCTGACGGCAACACCGCCCTGGAAGGAGGGCTCGGCCGCGCTGACCAGCGTCTCGCGCTGATGGATCTCACCGAGCGCGCGGTCATCGAGGCGGGTCTCGCCGGCGCGGAAGCGGATCTGCGAGAGGCGCGAGCCGGAGCGGACCAGCACCGGGAAGGTGCGCGGCGAGATCTCGATGAAGAGCGGGCCTTCATAGCCGTCCTCAACCAGATCGAACTCGCGGGCACGGTCGGTGATGACGCGGGTGAAGACGTCGAGCCGGCCGGTCGAGCTCTTCGGATTGGCGGCGGCGCGCAGGCCCTTGGGCAGGCGCAGGCCTTCCATCAGTTCGGCGATATAGACGCAGTCCGTCTCCAGAACCGCGCCCTGCGTCAGGTCGATCTCATGGAGCGAGAGATCGTCGATCCGGCTGCGAACGGTGCGCTCCGGACCGGGCAGGAACGAGGCGCGGACGCGGTAGGCCCGCGCACCCAGGCGCAGGTCGAGGCTCGCCGGCTGGATCTGCCCTTCGGCCGGCGGCCGGGCGAGCGTGATCGCACCGGCCTCGATGAAGGCGCGGATGGAGCTGTCGGGCTGGATGCCAGGCTTGAAGGTCAGCATGCGCGTTCCGCAGGGGACGATCGGTCATAGCTAACGAACGAGGCCTCCAAGGCCAAGCATGGCGAATGCCGGGCATGCGCGGCCCATAGGGTTGTCCACGCCAGAATCGCCGCACCGCCGCATTGACGCTGGCGCCGGCCGGCCGGTAACACATCAGCAGCGGCGAAGCCGCGACCGGCCAAGGCGGAGCCTTCGATGTATCAGGCCCAGACGCATGGCGTGCGTGTGACCGCGGCGCCGAGTTTCATGGATGCGGAATCCTCGCATGCGCAGGGCCGCTATTTCTGGGCCTATGCGATCGAGATCGTGAATCTCTCGACGCAGACCGTGCAATTGATGACCCGGCACTGGTTCATCACCGACGGGCGCGGCGAGGTGCATGAAGTCCGCGGCGAGGGCGTCGTCGGCAAGCAGCCGGTGCTGCGGCCGGGCGAGAGCTTCAACTACACCTCGGGCTGCCCGCTGACGACGCCGGACGGTTCGATGCACGGTTTCTACGCCATGCAGGACGAGAACGGCACGATCTTCGATGTCGAAGTGCCGCTCTTCCCGCTCGATTCCCCCTATGTGAAGAAGGTTCTGCATTGACCGCCTCCGCTCAAGCCGGGCAGCGCTATACGCCGCTCGAGATGCTCGCCCGCCTCGTCGCCTTCGACACGGTCAGCGACAAGTCCAACCTCGCCCTGCTCGATTTCGTCGAGGATTACCTAACCGGCTGGGGCGTCTCCTCCGTCCGTTTCCCGAATGAGACCGGCGACAAGGCAGCGCTGTTCGCGACCGTCGGTCCGCAGGATCGCGGCGGCATCGTGCTCTCAGGCCATACCGATGTCGTGCCGGTGGCGGGACAGGCCTGGAGCCGCGACCCGTTCACGCTGCATGTCGAGAATGGCAAGGCCTATGGCCGTGGCGCCGTCGATATGAAGGCCTTTCTGGCGCTGGGGCTGGCCCTGGTGCCGGATTTCCTGGCGGCGAACCTGAAGACGCCGATCCATCTCTTCCTGTCCTATGACGAGGAGGTCACTTGCCTCGGCGTCGTCGACGGCATCGCTGCCATGGGCAAGACCCTGCCGCGCCCGCGCGCCGTCATCGTCGGCGAGCCGACCATGCTCGACATCTGCGACGCGCATAAGGGCGTGCGGACCTTCCAGACCGTGGTGAAGGGCTTCGCGGCGCATTCCTCCAAGCCGCAGCTCGGCGCCAGCGCCGTCCATGCGGGGGCGCTGCTCGCCGCAGAGCTCGACCATATGGCGGAGGATGCCAAGCAGCGGCCGGACACGAGCGGCCGCTTCGACCCGCCCTATGACACCGTCCATATCGGCACCTTCCATGGCGGCATCGCCCGCAACATCCTGGCCGATCGCAGCGAAATCCTCTGGGAGATCCGGACGGTCCCGAGCTCCGATCCGGAAGCCGGCCCGGCGCGCTTCGCGAAGGTGGCCGACAAGGTGCTGGCGCGGATGCGCTCGACCGCGCCGAGTTCGGCCATCGAGACGCAGATGACCTCGGACGTGCCGGGACTGGCGCCCGATCCGGGCTCGGAGGCCGAGCGGCTCGCCATGCGGCTCTCCGGCCGCAACCATACGATCGCCGTCGCCTTTGCGACCGAAGCCGGGCATTTCCAGCAGGCGGGACTTCCGACCGTGGTCTGCGGCCCCGGCTCGATCGATCAGGCGCACCAGCCGGACGAATACATCACGCTGGAGCAACTGGCGGCCGGCGAGGCCTTCATGCGCAAGCTGATGGCGGAGTGCCAGGCGGGGTAAAGCGCGTCATGCTCGGGCTTGACCCGAGCATCTCGTGACGAGGGAGCTTCCCGCGCTTTTCCTGCATGAGATTCTCGGGTCGCCGGTTCGCGGCGCCCGAGAATGACGAAGGCTCTATTCCGAATCCGCCGAGAGCCCGTCCTCGACCTCGGCCGGATCGAACGAGTAGCGCCGCGAGCAGAACTCGCAGGTGACGCCGAGCTTGCCATCATCGGCGATCATCGCCCTGCGATCCTCCGGGGCGAAGCCGCGCAGCATCGAGAGCACGCGCTCGCGTGAGCAGCGGCAGGCCTCGTGCACGGTGACCGGCTCGAAGACGCGGGCGCCGCGCTCGTGGAACAGGCGATAGAGCAGCCGCTCGCTCTCCAGCGTCGGGTCGAGCAGTTCGTGATCCTCGACCGTCTCGACCAGCGAGCGCGCCTCCGCCCAGGCATCGTCGGCGATGCCGTCAGGATCGGCATTGGCGAGAATCTCGTGGCCTTCCGGGACGTCGCCGGGATGGATGTCTGCCGCGCGCAGGCGGTCCGGCGAATGCGGCATGAACTGCACGAGGATGCCGCCGGCGCGCCATTGCGGCCGCCCGCCCATGGTGACGGTACCGACACCGAGCCGGACCCGCGTCGGGATCTGCTCGGACTGGCGAAAATACTGGTGCGCGACCTCTTCCAGGCTCTGGCGCTTCAGCGGCACGATGCCCTGGTAGCGCGTCGTGGCCGAGCCCTGATCGACGGTCATGGCGAGATGGCCCTCGCCGAGCAATTCACCCGTCGAGACCTTGTCGAGCGCGATCGCCTCGACGAGCTTGGCCTCGTCGATATGGGCGACGGCGCGGAAATTGTCGGGCGCGTTGAAATCGACCACCATCATCGGGATGGCGCCGTCGCTCTTGGTCTGGAGCTGGAAACGGCCCTCGAATTTCAGCGCCGTGCCGAGCAGGACGGTGAGCGCAGCCGCTTCGCCGAGCACCCGCGAGACGGGCTCGGGATAGCCATGACGATCGAGGATCGTGTCGATCGAGGCGCCCAGCCGCACGACGCGGCCGCGCACGTCGAGATCGGGCACGGCGAAGGGGATGACCCGGTCGTCGAGCCCGGCGGTGCCGATGGTGTCGTCTACGGCCATCAGGCCGCCACTCCGCCGAAGCACCAGGCGAGGATACCCTTCTGCGCATGCAGGCGGTTCTCGGCCTCGTCGAAGACGGCCGATTGCGGGCCGTCCATGATCGCGTCCGTGACCTCCTCGCCGCGCGAGGCGGGCAGGCAATGCATGAAGATCGCGTCCTTCTCGGCGCGCTCCATCAGCCGGTCGTCGACCTGATAGGGCCGCAGCAGGTTGTGACGGGTGCCTTCATCATCGTCGCCCATCGAGACCCAGCAATCGGTGATGACGCAATCGGCGCCCTCGACCGCCTCTTCGGGGCGATGGGTCAGCTTGATCCGGGCGCCCTGCTTCTTGGCCCAGGCAATCAGGGCCGGCGGCGGCGCCAGCTCCTCGGGCGTCGCGACGGACAACTCGAAATCGAGCCGGCCGGCAGCGTGGACCCAGGAGGTCAGCACGTTGTTGGTGTCGCCGGTCCAGGCGATGCGCTTGCCCTCGATCGCGCCCTTGCGCTGCTCGAAGGTCATGACATCGGCCATGACCTGGCAGGGATGCTGGCGCTTGGTCAGGCCGTTGATCACCGGGACGGTGGCGTGTTTCGCCATCTCGACCAGCGAGTCATGATCCAGGATGCGGATCATGATCGCGTCGACATAGCGCGAGAGCACGCGGGCGGTGTCCGCGATGGTTTCGCGCTCGCCGAGCTCGATCTCATGGCCGGCGACCATCATCGGCGAACCGCCGAGCTCGCGGATCCCGACATCGAAGGAGACGCGGGTGCGCAGGGATGGCTGCTCGAAGATGGTCGCGACGACCTTGCCCTCGAGCAGGCGGTCACCAACGGCTGCGGGCGTACGGCGTCGCGCCTTGATCTCCTCGCCCGTGCGCAGGATCGCGCGCAGCTCGCTGCCGGAGAAATCGGAGAGATCGAGGAAATGGCGCGTCACGGGCGCTTCCTTCGCTTCGCTGGTGGGGTCTGAGGGTGAACTTATTCCGCAGCCGGGCGCTTCAGCGCGGCTTCGATCGCGCCCGCCGTCTTGTCGAGGCGCGAAACGGCTTCCACCACATCGGCCTCGGTGATGATCAGCGGCGGCAGCAGGCGCACGACATTGTCGCCCGCGCCGACGACGAGCAGGCCGTGGGCACGGGCTTCATTGACGAAATCGGTGTTGAGCGTGTGCAGCTTCAGGCCGAGCATCAGGCCCTCGCCGCGGATCTCGGCGATGACCTCGGGATGCTTGTCCTTGAGCTCGGCCAGCGACTGCTTGAGCCGGAGCGCGATCTGGCTGACGCGATCGATGAAGCCCGGCGCGAGCACCACGTCGAGCACGGCATTGCCGACCGCCATGGCGAGCGGATTGCCGCCGAAGGTGGTGCCATGCGTGCCGAGCGTCATGCCCGAGGCCGCCTCTTCGGTCGCGAGGCAGGCGCCCATCGGGAAGCCGCCGCCGATGCCCTTGGCGATCGACATGATGTCGGGCGCAACCCCGTATTGCTCATGGGCGAAGAACTTGCCGGTACGGCCGACGCCGGTCTGAATCTCGTCGAAGATCAGCATCAGGCCCTGCTCGTCGCAGAGCTCACGCAGCAGCTTGAGGAAGCGGGCCGGCACGGAGCGCAGGCCGCCCTCGCCCTGGATCGGCTCGATCATCAGCGCGGCGGTTTCAGGCGTGATCGCGGCGCGCAGCGCCTTCTCGTCGTCGAAGGGCACCTGGTCGAAGCCGTCGACCTTGGGGCCGAAGCCGTCGATATATTTCTGCTGGCCGCCGGCGGCGATGGTCGCCAGCGTCCGGCCGTGGAAGGCACCCTCGAAGGTGATGATGCGGTAGCGCTCGGGATGGCCCTTCGCGGCATGGTACTTCCGCGCCATCTTGATGGCGCACTCGTTCGCCTCGGCGCCCGAATTGGTGAAGAAGACGCGCTCGGCGAAGGTCGCCTCGCAGAGGCGGCGGGCCAGCCGCTCGCCATCCGGCGCGCCATAGAGGTTCGAGGTGTGCCAGATCTTGCCGGCCTGCTCGGTCAGCGTCTTGACGAGATGCGGATGGGCGTGGCCGAGCGCGTTGACCGCGATGCCGGCGCCGAAATCGAGATAGCGCGTGCCGTCGGCCGTGATCGCCCAGGGGCCTTCGCCGCGCTCGAAGGCGACGGGGGCGCGGGCATAGGTCGGTACAAGCACGGACTGGCTGGCGGAAACAGGGGCGGGAGCCATGAGACGAAGATCCTCGCGAGGGGGACGGGTGAGAAACGGATTGGCGCTGAACGGAGAACGACGATCCGGGATAGATGCTGCAGGCATGCAGCCACGATAAGACCCGGTGACGACGTTATCGTCGCACCCAGCTCCTGATCTCTCGTCGCGCCGTCATCCGCATCGTCGGGGCCTTGATCCGCCAAACATAAGCGCCGCCCGATCGGGGGCGGCGTCACCTTGTGGATAAATATGCTTAAGGCGGCCGCGGCTGTCAATTCAGTGCCGCAGGGACAGTGTTGCCGAAAGGATTCGCTTGACCGCTCAATCGCGAATCGTCTGGGGAAAAGCCGAATTGGGATTCGCCGACTCTTGTTCGCGAGTCACCGCAGCTTGTATGGTCGGCTTCGTCAGATACGACATTTCGTGCGGCGCCTCCTGTACCGTCTGTTGCGGCAGCAACGGCCTTGTCCCTGCGACAAAGCCGCCGGTCCCGGATTCCGTCACGAAGCGCCCTTAAAGGCGGGACCCGCGAGGGACCGGCCGGACAAGACAGGTGATGCGGATGAACGAAGCCGGAGCATGGACGGAAGAGCGCGTCGAGCAGCTCAAGAAGCTCTGGAGCGACGGGCTGAGCGCCAGCCAGATCGCCGCCGAGCTGGGGAACGTCACGCGCAACGCGGTGATCGGCAAGGTCCACCGCCTCGGCCTTTCGGGCCGGGCCAAGAGCGCGGCGCAGCCCGCCGCGCCGCGTAACAACGCCCCGCGCAAGGCGCCGGCCCGCTCGCCGAGCCACCCGATGGCCGGTGCGGCCGCCACCCCGACGCGCGGCGCCCATGCGCTGGCGCCCGAATTCGCCCCCGAGGCGGAGATCGAGGTGGAAGCCGCCCCGCTGCCGTCCGAGGACGTGGTGATCCCGTTCTCGGAGCGCGTCACCATCATGGACCTGCGCGAGTATATGTGCCGCTGGCCGATGGGCGACCCGACGACCCCCGAGTTCCGCTTCTGCGGCGCGCGCTCGCAGACCGGCCTGCCCTATTGCAGCCACCACGCCCGCATCGCCTACCAGCCCGCCGCCGATCGCCGGCGCGACCGGAGCAAGGTCCGGGCCTGATCAGGCTTCGGAGCATTGAATAAGGAAAACCGGCCGAAAGGCCGGTTTTTTGTTGCCCGATGGAAGAGTGCGTCATGCTCGGGCTTGACCCGAGCATCTCATGACAAAGCAGGCACCAGCGCCTTATCCTGGAAGAGATTCTCGGGTCTGCGCTGCGCTTCGCCCGAGAATGACGGCCACCTCTCACAATCTCCGCTTCTTCTCCAGCGAGCGGCTCCAGCGCGAGAGCGCGAAGCAGATCAGCCAGTAGATCGCGCCCGAGAAGACATAGGCCTCCATGTTCATGCCGACCCAGTTGGGATCGGCGAGCGAGGCCTGCGCGATGCCGAGCAGGTCGAGGATCGAGACGACCAGCACCAGCGTCGTGTTCTTGATCAGCGCGATGAACTCGTTGGTCATCGCCGGCAGCGAGATGCGCAGCGCCTGCGGCAGGACGATCAGGCCGGTCGCCTTCCAGTAGGTGAGGCCGAGCGCGGTCGCCGCCTCACGCTGGCCCTTGGGCAGGGCCTGCAGGCCGCCGCGCACCGCTTCAGCCATATAAGCGGCGATGACGAAGCCGAGGCCGATCACGGCGCGCGCCAGACGGTCGATGCCGATGCCGCCGGGCAGGATCAGCGGCAGCAGCAGCGACGCCAGGAAGATCACCGCGATGATCGGCACGCCGCGCCAGAACTCGATGAAGATGACGCTGATCAGGCGGATGATCCTGAGTTCCGACTGCCGGCCGAGCGCGAAGAGGATGCCGAGCGGGATCGCGATCAGGCTCGAATAGATCGAGATGAACAGGGTCAGCGTCAGCCCGCCCCATTCGCGCGTCTCGACATGACGCAAGCCGAAACCGCCGGAGAGCAGCCAGATGCCGAGCGGCGGCAGGATGATCAGCAGCGCGAGCGCGAGCTTCAGCCTGAAGCGCTGCGGCGCGAAGACCACCGACAGCACGCCCGCCAGGACGAGAAGTCCTGCAATGTCGACGCGCCAGCGCTGGTCGATGGGATAGAGCCCGTACATGAACTGGCCGAAGCGGGCGCGGATGAAGACCCAGCAGGCCCCGCCGGGGGCGCAATCGGCGCGCGTCGAGCCGATCCAGGTCGCATCGATCACGGCCCAGCGGATCAGCGGTATCGCGATCCAGGCGATCAGCGCGACCAGCACCACCGAGGTGAAGCCGGTGAAGGGCGTGCCGAAGAGGCGCTCGCGCCAGATCGAGAGGGAGGAGGTGCGGGTCATCGCGTCACCAGGGCGATGCGGGCGTTGTACCAGTTCATCAGCGCCGAAACGGCAAGACCGATGACGAGGTAGACCGCGAGCGTCATGGCGATGATCTCGATCGCCTGGCCGGTATTGTTGAGCGCCGAGCCCATGAACAGGCTGACCACATCTGGATAGGCGATGGCCGCGCCGAAGGACGAGTTCTTGAGCACGTTGAGATACTGGTTGGTCAATGGCGGGGTCATGACGCGCAAGGCTTGCGGAATGACGACGAGGCTTAAGATTCGGCCCGGCCGCAGGCCCAGCGCCGATGCGGCCTCGCTCTGGCCCTTCGCCACGGATTCGATGCCGCCGCGCACGATCTCGGCGATGAAGCCTGCGGTATAGGTGACGAGCGCCGCGAGCAGCGCGACGAATTCAGGGATGACGACGAAGCCGCCGCGATAGTTGAAGCCGCGCAGCACGGGAATGTCCCAGCGCGTAGCGAGGCTCGCCCAGGCGATGGCGAGCGCCGGAACGACCACGATCAGGCCGATACCGATGGCGAGCAATGGCGCATCCTGCCCGGTGCGGTCCTTGCGGCGGCGCGCCCAGGCGCTGGCCAGCCAGTAGCCGAGCCAGGAAACGAGGATCGCCAGCGCCGCCCAGCGGAAATTGCCGGGCGCATCCGGCAGCGGGATGGTGAGGCCGCGATTGTTGAGGAAGGCGACGCCGAACAGGCCGATGCTCTGGCGTGGCTGCGGCAGGGCGGCGATGACGCCGAAATACCAGAACAGCACGAAGAACAGCAGCGGGATGTTGCGGACGAACTCGATATAGGCGCCGGCGATGGTCGACAGCAGCCAGTGCGAGGACAGGCGTGCGATGCCGAGCGCGAAGCCGAGCAGCGTCGCCAGCGCGATCGCGATCACCGTCACCAGCATGGTGTTGGCGACGCCGACCCAGAACAGGGCGAAGATGTCGTCGGACTGGGTGTAGCCGGTCAGGACGAAGGGCACCTCGATGCCCGAGGTCCGCCAGAGGAAGTCGAAGCCCGAGGCGATGCCGGCCTTGACCATGTTCTCCGAAGCATTGCGCACGAAGAACACGGTGAGGCCGACGAGCAGCAGGATCAGGGCGATCTGGTAGAACCAGTCGCGGACGCGCTTGTCGTTGATGACGGATAGGAAGCTGCTCACGACCACCTCGATCGAGGTTCGCGGACGTCATTCCCGGGCTTGACCCGGGAATCTCGTGACGCTTGGGCTGGATTCCGAGATGGCCGGGCCAAGCCCGGCCATGACGAGCCTTAACCCGCTCTCACTGGAAGGGCGGGGTGAAGAGCAGGCCGCCCTTGGTCCAGAGCTGGTTCTGGCCGCGCTCCATCTTCAGGCTCGAGCCCATGCCGACGGTACGCTCGAAGCTCTCGCCGTAATTCCCGACCTGCTTGATGGCGTTGTACATCCAGTCGTTGGAGAGCCCCATCATCGCGCCGAAGCCGCCCTCGGCACCGAGCAGGCGGCGGACTTCCGAGTTCTTGGAGTTCGCTTTCATGTCGTCGACGTTCTTGGAGGTGACGCCCAGCGCCTCGGCGGCGATCATGCCGTTCAGCACCCAGCGCACGATCAGCTGCCAGCGCTCGTCGCCCCAGCGCGTCACCGGGCCCTGCGGATCGTTCGAGATCGGCTGGGTCAGGATGACGTGATCCTCGGGGGTCTTGAGCTTGGCACGCTGGCCGGCGAGCGCGCCGACGCCGGCGGTATAGGCGTCGCAGCGGCCGGCGTCATAGGCGGCGATGGCGTCGTCGTTCTTCTGGAAATTGGTGATGGTCGTCTTGAGGTTGCGCTCGCGGAACCAGTCGGCGGCGTTCTTCTCCTCGGTCGAGCCGGCAGCGACGCAGACCGAGGCGCCGTCGAGATCGGCCGCCGTCTTGGCATTGGCCGACTTGCGGACGATGAAGGTCTGGCCCTCGTAGAAATTGATGCCCTGGAAATTCAGCCCGAGCGTCGCGTTGCGCGAGAAGGTGATGGTCGAGTTGCGCGAGAGCACGTCGACCTGGCCCGATTGCAGGATCGGCCAGCGCTGCTGCACCGAGGTCGGGGTGTATTTCACCTTGTTGGCATCGCCGAGCACCGCGGCGGCGAGCGCCTTGCAGTAATCGACATCGAGCCCGCTCCACTCGCCCTTGTCATTGGCGAAGGAGAAGCCGGGCAGGCCGAGATGCACGCCGCATTCGAGATTGCCGCGCGCCTTGACGGCGTCCAGCGTCGGGCTCGGCGCCAGCTGCTGCGCCTGCGCCATCGAAGCCCCCGCAGCGAGCAGAGCCGCCGCACCCAAAATCCTGAAAGTCATATCCGTCTCCCCGAAGCCGTCGGGCGGCTTTCTGTGTTGCAAGGCGACTATGCAACAGGCGCGGGGAAAGCGATAGCGCATCGAAAGGCGTGTGGAGGGCCAGCCCGGTTGCCCCTGCCGGCTCCTGTCAGGGGCCGGCAGATCGGACCATCCTCAATTGCCGAAGATGGTGTTGAGCTGGCTGCCGACCATGATGAAGGTGGTGCGCTTCGGCATCTCCTTCAGGCGGACGGCGCCGATATAGGTCATGGCCGAGCGGACGCCGCCCATCAGTTCCTGCATCGTGCCCTCGACCGGGCCGCGATAGGGCACCTCGACGGTCTTGCCCTCGGAGGCCCGGTACTTGGCGACACCGCCGGAATACTTGTTCATCGCCGTGTCCGAGGACATGCCGTAGAAGGTCATCGCGACCGGCACCTTCCTGCCGTCCCGCTCCTCGTAGCGAATCTCGCCCTCGCATTCGTCGTGGCCCGCGAGCATGCCGCCCGTCATGACGAAATCGGCGCCGCCGCCATAGGCCTTGGCGACATCGCCCGGCACGGTGAGCCCGCCATCGCCGCAGACGAAGCCCTTCAGGCCATGGGCGGCATCGGCGCATTCGATGATGGCGGAGAGCTGCGGATAACCGACGCCGGTCATCTTGCGGGTGGTGCAGACCGAGCCCGGCCCGATGCCGACCTTGACGATATCGGCCCCGGCGAGGATCAGCGCCTCGGTCATGTCGCCGGTCACGACATTGCCGGCCATGATCGCGGCATCCGGGAAGGCCGAGCGCGTCGCCTTGACCGTGTCGACGAATTTCTCGGTATAGCCGTTCGCGACGTCGAGGCAGATCTTGGTGATCGGCGACTGGGCGTGCACGGCCTTCAGCTTGTCATGGTCGGAATCGGTCGTGCCCAGCGAATAGAAGGCATTGGCGGAGCCCGGCTCGCGGAAGAAGGCGATCAGCTGCTCGGCGCTGTAATGCTTGTGCAGGGCGACCATGGCGCCGTGCTTCAAGAGCGCACGGGCCATCGCCATCGTGCCGACCACGTCCATGTTGGCGGCGATCAGCGGGAAGCCTTTCCACTCCTTGCCGGTATGGGCGAAGCGAAAGCTGCGCTCGACATCGACCTCGGCGCGGCTGCCCAGCGTCGAGCGCTTCGGGCGAATCAGCACGTCGCGGAAGTCGAGCTTCGGGTCGTTTTCGATGCGCATGATCCGGCCTCTGGCTGTCGATGTCGCCGGGCGAGGGCCCGGCGGCACGCATGCGGAGAGGCGTGCGCCGATTCATAGCGCCCGCGATGGGGCGGGCGCAATCCCGGGCGCGATCAGGCGGTTGCGGGCGGCGGGGCCACCGTGCGGGCGTTCTTGCGGATCGTGTAGAGCGTCGCGCCGATCACGATGGCCGCCCCCGCCCAGGTGGTGAGCGCCGGAATCTCGGCGAAGAAGACGAAGCCGGTGAAGCTCGCCAGCAGCAGGCGGCTGAAATCGAGCGGCGCCAGCGCCGCCGCCTCGCCGACCTGATAGGCACGGGTGATCAGCCATTGCCCGGCCGTGCCGAACAGGCTGAGCGTGATCAGCCAGAACCACTGGTTGGGTGTCGGCGTCTGCCACCAGAGCAAGGTCGGCACGGCCAGAAGCACGATCAGCACCATGCCCTGGTAGAGCAGGATCGTATCGGTGCGCTCGCTCGCCGCGAGCTTGCGGACGCTGACCGTGATCGCGGCGCCGCAGACCGCACCGGCGACCGCGAGCAGGGCGTAGATGTCCAGTCCCTCCGAGCTCGGGCGCAGCATGATCAGCACGCCGACGAAGCCGATCACCGTCGCGGCCCAGCGCCGGCCGTCGACGACTTCCTTGAGGACGAGCACCGCCGCGATGGTGACAAAGAGCACCTGGCTGAAGCCGATCGCGGTCGCCTGGGCGAGCGGGATTTTGACGACCGCCGTGAAGCCGCAAAGCATGGAGAGCAATGTGACCACGCTGCGGAAGATTTGCAGGCCGAGCCGATCGGTATGCAGCGCCAGTCGCAGGCTGCCGGCGGCGAAGAGCAGCAGGATCGCGGTCATGATAACCTGCCGGATCAGCAGGATCTGCACCAGCGGGATGCCCTGCCCGACATGCTTGATGCCGGCGACCATCACCGCGTAGACGAGCATGGAGGCGAACATGAACACCGAGCCGCGCAGATTCGGGCTCGCGCCGCGCCACCAATAGCGCAAGCGACCGCGGCGGTTCGCGATCCAGCCCTCGCTCGAACCGCTCGGCGGTGCAGCCTCGACGATCGGAACGGAGGAATGCGATCCAGACTCGGGAGGAGCGGAAGCGGCCGGCTCATGCCACGCCGGGACTTCGCCCTCTAGACCCGGCCGCTCCTGACGGCCGGACTGCCGATCCTCGCTCATCACCCTCAACCAGTGGTCGCGGCCGATGACCGGCCCGGCATTTCATTCCCTGATGCAAATCATTGAGGAAACGCGGCAATTCGGCCAATGACAAAGTCACATGGCCGCATTGTCCCGGCCGCGCGACGCGCAGGGGCGGCATACCCGGCGCGGGCTGTGCAAGGACGCGAACAGATTCTAGGACGAGCCCGAGAGGGACCTGCCGCTTGACGCTTCAAGACCGCCCATATCCCTGCCGCCGCGCTGCGGAAGCCAACCCGACCGGCGCATGCGGCCGAACCGTGCGCGGCGGAACGATCCGATGAAGGTCCTGCTCGACGATTTCATCGGTGGCCTGAAGGCGCTGGCTCCCAGCCGCTTCCCGTACCGGCGCTTCGCGCTGGCCTTGGCGCTCGGCGGGCTCGGCGGCTGGCTTTTCGTGCAGGCCAGGCTGCCTTTGCCCTGGATGCTGGGCTCGATGGTGTTCTGCACCTTCGCCGCCCTGATCAGCCTGCCGGTCGCCGCACCAGCCGTGATCCGCCCGCCGATGACGGCCGTGATCGGCGTGATGCTCGGCGCCTCCTTCAAGCCGGAGGTCGTCGCGCAACTGCCGAACTGGCTGCCGACTCTGGCCGGGCTCATCCTGTTCATGGTCGCCTGCGGGCTGTGCTGCGTCAGCTATTTCCGCCGCGTCGCCGGGTTCGACCCCGTCACCGCCTTCTTCTCGGGCATGCCGGGCGGGCTGATCGAGATGGTGACGGTCGGCGAGGAAAAGGGCGGCGACGCCCGCATCATCGCGCTGATCCATTCGGCCCGCATCCTGCTCGTCGTGATGACGCTGCCCTTCATCGTGCAGTGGATCGGCGGCGTCAGCTTAAGCGGCGGGCGCGTCGCCGGCCCGTCGATCACGCAGACGCCACTCGGTTCCGAGCTCTGGCTGATCGGCTGCGGCATCGTGGGCGTGATCGTCGGCCACTGGCTGCGGATGCCCGCGAAATACCTGCTCGGGCCGATGCTGGTCAGCGCGATCGTGCATGTCACCGGCCTGAGCTCCGCGATGCCGCCCTCGGAGATCGTCAATGCGGCGCAGCTCGTGCTCGGCGTGACGATCGGCTGCCGCTTCGTCGGCACGGCGCCGCGCATCATCCTGCGCGTGCTCCTGCTCTCGGTCGGCTCGACCGTGATCCTGCTAGCGCTGACGCTGGGCTTCGCCTGGCTCGTCGCGCTGGTATCCGTGCACGGCCATATCCCGCTGATCCTGGCCTATTCGCCGGGCGGCCTTGCCGAGATGAGCCTGATCGCGCTGGCGCTCCATACCGAGGTCGCCTTCGTGGCGGCCCACCACATCATCCGCGTCTTCCTCGTGATGGTGTCGGCCGGGCCGATCTTCGGCCTGATCGGCCGCCACAACCGCAAAGCGGCGGCGGAATAACCCTCATGCCAGCGCGGCGGCAAGCCCCCGCGCGAGCCCTTCCGCAAGCGCGATGCGCTGCTCCGCCATGAAGGCGGCGCCATCGATGCGCTCCCAGTCGCCCGCGCGGATCGCCGCGACCCGCTCCATCACGGCCCGGGCGAAATCGGCCGCCGTATCGGCCAGCGTGAAATTCGCGGGCACGGCCGTGAACCCCCGACAGGACAGCGTCGTCGCCACCGCCGGCAGGCCGAACTGCATCGCCTCGATCGTCTTGAGCTGCACCCCGGTGCCGGCCCGGCTCGACAGCGCCACGAGGCAGCAGGAGCGCAGGAAATGCTCGGCCGACGGCACGCGCCCGACCAGCGTCACGCTGAGCGGCGGCCGCAGCTCCGGCGGCACGCGGCCAGCGACCGCGATGCGGATATCATCGGGCAATAGCGGGCAGATTTCGCGCAGGAACCATTCGAGGCCGATCAGATTGGGGCCCCAGGTCCAGGTCCCGATCATCCCGACATCGAAGGCTGGAACCTCGTCGCGATCATCGGGCATGGAAGCGGCAGTCTCGCCGGAGACCAGCGGCAGGGCGCAGGACTTCTCCCGATAGGAAGCCCCGAGTGCCTGGCGATCCTCCTCGGCGAGCGTCCAGATGAAGCGCGCCTCGTGCCAGAGCCCGCGCTCCAGCCGTTCCAGCAATCGCGCCTCACGCCGGTAGAGCCAGCGCAGCATCGGGTTCCCGGCATGGTCGGCGTTCTGATCGGCCGAGACATGCTCGATATTATGCTCGACCAGGATGCAGGGGGCGATCCGCATGAGCTCCGGGAAGGCACCGGGCAGCAATACCGAGTTCAGGACCAGCGCATCGAAAGGTCCATGCGCCATCACGGTTTCGACGAGGCGCCCTTCCCCGATCAGCCGGAGCTTCGCGCAGGCGACCGGCATTCCCAGCCGCAGGGCCGCCGAGAGCCAGCGCAGTTTCTCTCCGGCGGTCACGACCGCATTTTCGATATCGGCCTCGGCGACGACGACGGCCTGATCGGGATCGGCCGGAACCTCGCCGGGACGCAGGAAACCGATCGCGGTGACGTCATGCCCGGCATCGCGCAACGCCTTCAGGATCGCCGCGTTGGCGATCTCGAAACCGGTATCCGGCCGGGCGACCGGGATCAGCGAGGTCAGGAAAGCGAGACGCAAGGAGGACAGCTCGTCGGCAGGTGATATTCCACTCCTCTCATTGGCCGGGCAGGTCAAGCGGCGTCCTTGACTATGATCAACGGGGGCTGGCCGGACCCGCCCTTGTTTCGACAGCGGCAAACACGGAACCTTAAGCTGCCGCGGCCTAGCTTTCCGGGTGATGACGATGGCCAGCCAGACCAGAGACGATGCGCCGGGGGGCGAACGAGGCCGCTCTGCCCTCCCGGTCTTCGCCGTTCCCGAAAGCTTCGAGATCGTGGCCGGCTCGGCGCCGGAGGCACTGGCCGGAATCACGAGCGTCGTCTGCGTCCCGACCTTCAAGCGCCCGGACATGCTGGAAGCGACGCTGCGCTCGCTCGCCGGCCAGCAGGGCGGGCATGATTTCGCGGTGATCGTGGTCGAGAACGAGGGAATAGAGCGGGCCGGCGCGGCCCGCGCCAGCGCCCTGCACGCAGCCGGGCTGTTCAAGGGCTTCGTCATCGTCGAACCGCGACAAGGCAACTGCAAGGCCTATAACGCGGCCTGGCGCTGCGCACTGACGCGCTTTCCGGCGCTAGAGCATGTCCTCGGCATCGACGACGACGAGGAGGCCGAGCCCGGCTGGCTCGACGCCTTCGTCACGGCCGCCCGCACGGCGCCTGCCGAATTGTTCGGCGGCTCGGTCACGGCCGTTTTTGCCGATGCCTCGCGCGCCTGGCTTTCGGCGCATCCGATATTCCGCTCGCATTACGGCGTGAGCGGCCCGGTGCCGATGCTCTATTCGAGCGCGAATTACCTCATCCGGCGCAATGTGCTCGACAAGCTGGGCTTTCCCTTCCTCGACGAAAGCTTCGATTTCACCGGTGGCGGCGACACGGATTTCTTCACCCGCGCCAAGGCGGCCGGCTTCCGCTTCTGGTGGGTGCAGGAGGCCGCGCAGCGCGAGACCATGCCGGAACGGCGCAGCGAATTCGACTGGATCCATGCGCGCGGCCTGCGCAACGGCGCGATCTCGGCGGCGATCGAAAGGCGGCAGAAGCCGGGACCGGGCGGGAGGCTTCGCGTGCTCGCGAAATCGCTCGCCCTGCTTGCCGCGTCGGTCCCGCGCGGGTTTGCCCTGGGGCTCCGCACCCGCTCCGGGCTGATCGGGCTTTACCATGCCCAGGTCGCGATCGGCCGGCTGATGTCCGAATTCGGTGTCGCCAACGAGCAGTATCGCAAGCCCGAGAAGAACTGACCGGGGCTGCTCAGGCCACGTTGACCACGATGCCGCGCAGCTTGCCCGCATGCGTCCCGAGCTGCGCCTTCAGGCGTTCGGCTCCAGCCTTGGCGGATTTGCCGTCACGCACAACCAGCACGATGTCGTCCACCACCTCGGCAAAGCGCCCGAGCAGGCTGTCCGCCGCCAGATGGCCGCCATCCACGATGATCGGCCCGAAGCGATGCGTCGCGGCGAAAGCGCCCGTCCGCAGCGAGCCCGCACCGGCCGGCGGAATCGCCCCCGCACAGGGCATGAAGGTCAGGCCGGTGCCCTCGTCCTTCATGATCGCGCGGCCCAGTGCCGCCTCGCCGGACATGACATCGCCGAGGCCGACCGACGCATCCGCCGCGAAGACCGGCGTCAGGCCATGAGCACCTTCAGCGGCATCGACAAGCAGCGCCGGCAGGCCGGACTGGGCCGCATCGAGCGCCAGATTGAGCGCGAGCGTCGTCGCCCCCGCCTGTGGCTCCAGGCCGACGACCAGGATACGGCGACGCTGCTCGCCACCCGCAGCCCTGGCCAGCTCGCGGCGGGTCGCGGCGACGGCGGTGGCGAAACCGGATTGCGGCTTGTCGATGACATCGACGAGATGGGCCTGGCCCTGGAAGACCGAGCGTGCCTCGGCCACGTCGCGTCGCCAACGGCGGTTGCGCACCTGCGGGATGGTGCCGAGCATCGGCAGGGGCGCCGGTTCGGACACAGGTTCGGAGGTGGCCTCGGGAATGGGCGCGGCCTCCGGAGGACTTGCAGCGCGCTTCGCGGAGCCGCCCGGGATCGCCATCAGGCGCCGCCAGTTCGCTGACCTCGCGCCTGTCTGAGCGGGCTGCGGCGGCGGAGGCGGCTCTGCAGGCGCGGCCGCTGGCGTCACCGGCCTGGGCGGAGGCGGGGTGACTGCGACAGCTGGTGCGGGGGCTGGTTCTACGCGCTCGTTCTCGACCGGCTCGGTTGCGACCGGGCGCGGCGCGCGGCGCCAGAACGGCTTGCGTTTCGGAGCCGGCGGCGGCTCCGGTGGACGTGGTACGGCGAAGACGGCGAGACCCAGCGCCAGCAGGACGCCCGCGCCGCCGCCGCCGAAAGCGCCGAGCAGCGCCAGCGTCCGGCGACTCATGCCGCTCTTCTCCAGCGGCGGCATGGCCGGGCTGATGACGCGGGCGTTGGTGGTGTCGATGCCGCCGAGCTCGCCGGTCTCGCGGGCGCGCCTCAGGAAGGCGTCATAGATAGCACGGGAGGATTCGACCTCGCGCTCGAGCTCGCGCAATTGCACGGAGGCCCGGCCGGCGGCGTATTGCCCGGTCGTGAGCTGGTCGACGCGGCGGGCCAGCTGACGCTCGGCCTCGACCGCGCGGTCATATTCGACCTTGGCGGCGCGCCCGATGCGGGCGAGTTCCTCATTGATCTGGCGCCTGGCATCGCGCACCTGCGACTGCGCCGAGGCAAGCGCCGGATGCCGGGCGCCGAGCGAAGAGACGAGATCGGCCTCGCGCGCCAGCGCGGCACCCAGCTGCGCGCGCAGCGCCGTCATGGTGTTGGAGGCGACCGCTTCCGGAATGGCCCCGGCCTCGATGCTGGAGGTGCGGGTACCGGCGATCTGGTCGTATTTCGCCTTGGCTTCTGTGGCACGGGTCCGGGCCGCGACGAGCTGCGTGCTGTTCAGCGACAGCTGCTGCTCGCCGAGCGAACGGTCGCCGACGCCGACAATATTGTTGGCTTCCTTGTATTTCTCGGCCTTTTCCTCGGCGATGCGCAGGCGGTTGCGCAATTCCTCGAGGCGGCTGGTCAGCGCGGCAGTCGCCTTCTGCGCGGCTTCGGCGCGCACCGCCGTCTGGTCCTCCAGATAGCCCTCGGCCAGCGCATTGGCGATCTTCGCGGCCTTGTCCGGGTCCTGCGCCGTCGCCGAGATGTCGATGACGAAGGTGCGCTCGCCGCGGCGCACCGTGACCGTGCGGTCGAGCGCCGCCAGCGCGTAGAGCGTCGCCTTCGGCGAGGGGCCGGTATCGGTTCCCAGCAGGCGGGAGAGGAAGCTGCTCGAAGGGCCACCGAAATCCGGATCGCGATCGAGGCCGAGACGCTCGACGACCCGCGACTTGATGCTGTCGGAGGCGATCACGCGCGCCTGGCTTTCGAGATAGCCGGTGATCGAGGTCGGATCGCTGCCGACATTGTTGGGGGAGACATCGTTCTGGAGCACGCGCAGGTCGCGTGGGTCGATGAAAAGCTGCGCGGTCGAAACGTATTTCGGCGTCATCAGCAGGCCGCCGAGAATCGCCAAGGCCAGGCCGAGCACGGCCATGAGCACGATCAGCCAGCGCCGCGCCCAGAGCGTCCCGATGATCCAGACGGGATCGGCCAGCCGCGCGAGCTGGGCAGGCAGGGCCGGGGCCGGCCGCTCCGGCCGGTCCGGCTTGTCCTGTGCTTCGCTCGCGGCGGGCCCGGTGGTGAACATGACGCTACGCTTCACTGTCCCGCATCACGCGACCCCGCGCCGATAGCGTTCGAGCACGGCCATCATCGGCTTGGGCCGGTAGTCGGCATCAAGCGGCAGGGGCCGGGCCCGAGCGCTGTCCTTGCGCGGGAAGGTTTCATGAACCCAGGAATAGCGGTCAGTCAGCCCCCAGGCGATGATCGCCTTGGGACGCTTGGCCGATACGACCGCTTCGAGGAAGGTCGAGACCAGGGCGGCGGCGGTCTTGTCGCGCTGCGCCGCATCGGCCGGCAGCTTCCAGTCGATGACGTCGAGCTCGGTGATCTCGACATCGAGGCCGAGCGCGTCGAGATCGCGCATGAAGCGCTGCACGCCCTCCACATCGATGCCCTTGTCGGCATAGAGATGGGCCTGCATGCCGACGCCATGGATCGGGATGCCCTTGTCCTTGAGGCGGCGGCAGATATCGAGCGCGACCTTGCGGCGGGCTGCGGCGCCGGGAACCGGCTCCTCGAAATGGAAATCATTGAGCACGAGCCTGGCCTTGGGATCGACCCGCGCCGCCGTGCGGAAGGCGATGTCGACATGCTCAGGCCCGAGCAGGCGCTGCCAGATGGTATCGCGCCACGGCCCGCCCTCCAGCGGGTCGTATTTGATGACCTCGTTGACGACGTCCCAGGTCGCGATCCGGCCCTTGTAGCGGCCGACAACGGTCTCGATGTGCTGGACAAGCTCGCGCTCGGCCTCGGCCCGCGTCGTCATTTCCCGTGCCCAATTGGGCAGCGCCTCGCCCCAGAGCAGCGTGTGGCCCCGGAGCGTCTTCTTGTTCGCCTCGGCGAAAGCGACGAGCTCATCGGCGCCGGAAAAGTCGAAGCGCGGCTGGTCGTGCCGCAGCGCTTCCCATTTCAGGTCGTTCATGGGGACGATGACATCGCAATAGCGCTTCAGCGCGTCGCGATAGCGCACATCCTCCCGGAAGGCGCCGATCTCCGCCGCGGAGCCGAACGGGATCGGCCGCACAGCGGCGGTGCCGGTCCCGGTCATGGCCCCGGTCATCAGGCAAGCGGACGCGCCACGCAGCACGCCGCGGCGCGTCGGCGCTGCCTCATTCCGGTCCGTTTCAGCTTTCCGTTTGGTCAATCGGGACGCTTCCGTGTCGTTTAGGGTCGTTCAACGCCTCTGGTCTAAGAGGTGATCGTCACGTTGCAATGCAAAGGCACGCGCCGGGCCAGCCGCCGCGGAAACGGGTCATGCTGCCGGATCGCGCCACCATCTTCGCCTACCTCACCATCCTGAGCGGCTCCGCCGGCCGGCTCGTGATCTCTCTTGTCTACTTCCTCATCGTTGCGAATACGTTGACCCTCGGCGAATTCGGTCTGTTCGCCACGGCGTCCTCGACCGGGCTCATCCTGTCGCGCCTGCTCGCCTTCGGCTTCATCTCGCCGCTCTACCGCGTCGCCACCGTCAAGCCGCGCCTGCTCGGCGCCTATCTCTCCGGTTTCGCGGGCCTCTCCGCCCTGTCGCTGCCATTGATCGTCGCGGCGGCCGGCGGCGCCTATCTGCTGCTCTTCGCGGAGCGCCTCGCGCTCCTGCCCTTCGCGGTGATCATCGTCGCGGAGGTGCTGGGCTGGCGGCTCGTCGAGGCCGTCGCCATCGTCAATAACGGTTTGAGGCGCTTCCGGCAGGCGGCGCTGCTCGTCATCATCGGCTCCGGACTGCGGACGATAGCGGCCCTGCTCTTCGCCGGTTTCGGCCATGCCAACCTCGAGATCTGGGCCTTAGCCTATTGCGGGGCCACGATGGCGAGCGCCCTGATCGCGCTCCTCGCCTTCCTGCCGAGGGCGCGCTGGCGCTTCGTGCGCAGCCTCTATCCGCGCCGCATGGCGGATGCGGTCTTCGCCGGCGCGGCCGATATCGTGTTCTACGTCCAGTCGGAACTCGACAAGCTGCTGGTGCTGGGACTTGCCGGCGAGCGCACCGCCGGCCTCTATGCCATCGCGCTCAGGGTGATCGACCTCACCGCCATGCCGGTGCGCAGCTTCAACCAGATGCTTGTCCAGAAGATCATGAAGGATCGCGGCGTCGGCGGCTTCAGGCGGCTTGCGGCCTACGAGGCCGGCATCGCGCTGGTTTCGGTCGGCGGGCTCGTCGCCGTGATCGTCGCGCTCATGCCCTTCCCGAACCTGCTTGGGCGCAATGTCTCGGAAGCGGCCTATCTGTTCGCGCCGATGCTGCTGGTCCCGGCCTTCCGCAATCTCGTCGAGTATCACGCCGAGCTGCTCTATGCGCGCGAGCGCACGGGCTCGCGCATCGCGCTCCTGTGCCTGCTCACGGCAATCAAGGCCGGGCTGATCTCGGTGGTGATGACGCGCTTCCCGGAGGCCGGCAGCTGGGCCGCCTGGATGAACCTCGTCTTCGGCGCGGTCTATCTCGCCTCGGCCGGCTTCACCTACGGCCTGCTGGCGCGACAGCCGTCACGCTGAGGCCTGCTGCTCGAACAGGGCGCGGATGCGGTCGAGCGGCTGGCCGATGAAGGATTGGACGCCGACGGCGACCTGCCAGGGTTCCAGAACCTCCTCGAAGGAAGCGAGTCGCTCCATGCCGGCGACATCCTCGCTGAACCAGTAGACCTTGCAGAGTTCGCGCTCATCGGGCCAGTGGCCGGCAGCCTCGAGCCCGAGCACGCGTTCGACGAAATAGCCGTAGATCATGTATTCCGAGAACTGGCGATCACGGGCGATGGCCGAGACCCAGTCACGCCCGCTCACGCCCTCGACATGGTCGAGCAGGGCCAGCACATGGTCGCGCCGCCAGCTCACCAGATTGTTGATGTAGTCGGGGCTCGGAAAGGTCGGCGCGTCGAGCCCGAGCAGGGTCGAGGCATGCGTGCACCACGGGATATGCCGCGCCATGCCTGTCGTGATCGCGTCCGGCTTGCGATAGAGCCTGATAGCCCCGTCATCCGACAGGCTGGTCACGTCGAAAGGGCGCAGGAACAGCATGTCAGAATCGGCGAAGAGGATGACATCCTCGGCGCAGACCTTGGCCACGGCGAATTTCCGGAGCTGCTGGGCATGCCAGCCGCGCAGCGGCGGGATGCCGCGCGCCAGGGCCCGCAATCCCGTCCAGAGGCGCCGCTTGCCCAGGCTCAGCGGATCGGGGCGCGGCTTCAGCCAGCCCGGCAGCAATTGCGATTCCGTCAGGATGCGCCGGCGCGGCCCTTCAAGGTCCCGGAAGAGCGCGGCATCGCGATCCTCGACGAGAAGATAATGGACCGCGTGGCCGGTGACGAAGCGATCGATGCTGGCGCAGAGCAACCGGCAACGCTCGATGTCGCCCCTGTAGCTCGGCGTCGCCAGGGCAAAAGTTTCGTTCAATTGGTTGGACTCACCCGCTCCGTCGACCGCCCACGGCATATTGCCGCGCGATGCGCAGGAGGAAAGCGGGATTTCCGAGCACATAGCGCCGCCAGAGCCGGCGCGGTTCGAGCCAAAGGCGGAATATCCATTCGAGCCGTGCCTTGCGCACGAACTCGGGGGCACGCTGCACCTCATCGGCGAAGAAATCGAACAGCGCGCCGACGCCGGCCGCGACCGAGCAATGCTGCGGGCCGAGCTTGTCGGCGATGAAGCGCTCCTGCAGCGGATTGCCCATCGCCACCAGCAGCAGGTCGGGGCGCTCCGCCTTCAGACCGTCGAGAAGGCGGGATTCCTCTTCGGCCGTGAAATAGCCGTGCGAGACCACGCTGAAACGATGCGCGGGATAGCGTTGCGTCAGGTTCGCCGCGGCGCGATCCGCGACACCCGGGCGGCCACCGAGCAAGGCGACGCGCATCGGCCGCCGGGCCCCGGCGAAGAGCGACGGGAAGAAATCCGTGCCATTGAGGTTCGCGGGGAAAGCCTTGCCGTAGAGAATCCAGCTGCCGACATCGACGCCGATGCCGTCGGCGAGCACGAGGAAGGTCGAAAGGCTGCGCAGCAAGGCGGCATTCCCGGCGGCGACGTTCACCAGGTTGGCGTTGCAGAAAGCCATCTTCATATGGCTTCCCGTCGACACTGCGTCGACCACCTCCGCGATCGCCACGTCGCGCTCCATCACCGCGATGCCGATGCCGCCGATATCGCGCTTGGCATAGCCCGGCCGCTTCCGGCTTCCGGCTTCGCTGGCGATCGTGATGGAGGCGGTTGCGGGCACGGCGATCTCGATGAGGGGCACAAGGCCCATTCCGGATGCCGCCATTCCTTGGTCGATCCGGGCCCGGGGTCAAGGCAAAGCCGGCTGAAAGGTGAATGGCTTATTCCCGTGATCCGCGAAGGCGCGTTAATGGCAATCCTCTTGCAGCAACAAGGCCTTGTGCCGAACCGGAACGAAAGCGCCGGTGATCGCGCCCCCCCCTCCCGAGCGTCGCTCCACCCCGGCACAGCCCCCTCCCAAAACGCCCCGATCCGACACAGGAACGCGGCCATCCCTCGCCGATTTTTTTGTCATCATCCTTAACGAAATGCATGGCGGCCCTGCGCCTTGCACCGAAACGACCATGCCCCCTTGGCCGGCGCCGATCCGCCCGGCTAGGGTGGCCCGCATAAAATTCGGGAGGGCTGGCATGAACCAAATCGATTTAAAGAAGCGCGTCGCCATCGTGACCGGCGGGGCGCAAGGCATCGGCCGCGCCGTCGCGGAGCGTTTCGCCCAGAGCGGGGCGACCGTTGCGATCTGGGATGTGGACGCGGCACTCGCTGCCAAGGCTGCCAGCGAGATCGGCCATGGCGCGATCGGCGTCGGTGTCGACGTGACCGATGCCGAGGCCGTCCAGAAGGCAAGCGATGCGCTGGAGGCCCAGCATGGCAGCATCGACATCCTCGTCACCAGCGCCGGCATTGCCGGCCCCAATCACAAGACCTGGGAATATCCGCTGGAGGACTGGGCCCGCGTCATGAAGCTCAATGTCGACGGCACGCTGCATTGCTGCCGCTCGGTGATCCCCGGCATGGTCAAGCGCAATTACGGCCGCATCGTCCTGGTCGCCTCGATCGCCGGCAAGGAGGGCAACCCCACCGCCTCCGCCTATTCCGCCTCGAAGGCCGCGGTGATCGCGTTGACCAAGTCGCTCGGCAAGGAACTCGCCGACAAGGACATCGCGGTGAACTGCATCACGCCGGCGGCGGCGCGCACCCGCATCTTCGACCAGATGAGCGAGGAGCATATCGGCTACATGCTGGCGAAGATCCCGCGCGGGCGCTTCCTGCTGCCCGACGAGGTCGCCGCGATGGTCGCCTTCCTGGCCTCGGCCGAGAACAGCTTCACCACGGCCGGCGTGTTCGACCTGTCGGGTGGCCGCGCGACCTATTGAAGGCAACTGCCGGCGCGCATCTCGCTGTCATGCCGGGCAAACCCAGTGCCTAGGCGCGTCATTCTCGGGCGAAGCGAAGCGCAGACCCGAGAATCTCTCGCAGGATGAGGAGCCCTTTTCGGTCAGAGATGCTCGGGTCAAGCCCGAGCATGACGGCTGAGCGCTTGCGGCGCATTCCGAGCCTGCCACCAATGCTGCCAAGGAGAAGCTGCTTGGCGAAATTGCCCGTCGCAGTTTTCGAAACCCTGATCTAGCTTGATGGCATGACGCAGACGCTTCCCTCCGCCGCCGTCCTCGGCGCCCGCGCCTTCGCCGCGCTGGCCGGCCTCAATCGCTTCAGCGACGAGCCCGGCAAGCTGACGCGGCTTTATCTCTCACCGGCGCACAGGCAGGCGGCGGAATGGGTCAAGGGCGCGATGGAGGTCGCGGGGCTGACCGCCTTCATCGACGCCGCCGGCTCGGTCCAGGGCCGGCGCGAAGGCACCGTGCCGGGCGCGCCTGCCGTGCTGATCGGCTCGCATATCGACACCGTCAAGGATGGCGGGCGCTTCGACGGCAATCTCGGCGTCGTCGCCGGTATCCTGGCCGTGCAGGCCCTGCGCGATGCCGGGATCAGCCTGCCCTTCCCGGTGGAGGTGATCGGCTTCGGCGACGAGGAAAATGTCCGCTTTCCCACGCATCTCTCGACCTCCGAGGCGCTGGCGGGCGCCTATGACCCGGCCTGGCTGGAGGCGCGCGACAGCGAGGGCGTGAAGCTCGGCGAGGCCCTCGCCGCCTTCGGCGGCAACCCGGCCGGGATCGCGGCGCTCGCCCGCAAGCCCGGCTCGATCCAGGCCTATCTCGAGATCCATATCGAGCAAGGGCCGGTGCTGGAGGCGGAGAACGAGCCGGTCGGCATCGTCACTGCCATCAATGCCCAGAGTCGCGCACGGGTGCGTGTCACGGGCGAGGCCGGTCATGCCGGCACCGTGCCGATGGCGCTGCGCAAGGACGCCCTGACCGCCGCGGCCGAGATGGCGCTGGCGCTGGAGCAGATCGCGGGCGCGCATGAACTCGCGGTCGGCACGGTCGGCGTGCTCCGGCCGGAGCCCGGCGCGACCAATGTCGTCCCCGGCGCAGCCGAGTTCACCATCGACTACCGCGCACCGAAGGACGCGACGCTCGCTTCGATGGAGGCGCAGATTCAGAGCCGCTTCGCCGAGATCGCGGCGCGACGCGGCGTCGGGCTGGAGATCATCCCCTATGCCAAAGCCGCAGCCGTGCCGATGGAGCCGAGGCTGCAGGATGCCTTCGCCGCCGGCATCGCCCGCAGCGGCAGCAATCTCGCCGGCCGGCGCCTGCCCTCCGGTGCAGGGCATGACGCCATGGCGATCGCGCAGGTCGCGCCTGTCGCCATGCTCTTCGTGCGCAACGAGAAGGGCATCAGCCACTCGCCGCTGGAGAACATGACCGAGGCCGATGCCGGCATCGCCATCCGCGTCCTCATCGAAACGATTCTGGAACTGGCCGGGCACTCACAGTAGAACGATTCCAGCCGCGACACCGCGCACCATTCCACCAGGGGCCCGAAAGGCCTAGGAGAGGCGCGCCGCAGGAGGCTGGAATGGATTTCGAGAGTTTCTTCCGCGAAGAGCTGGACGGATTGCGCCGCGAAGGCCGCTATCGTGTCTTCGCCGATCTGGAACGCCAGGCTGGCCGCTTTCCGCTCGCGACCTATCATGGCGAGAGCGGCCCGCGCGACGTCACCGTCTGGTGCTCGAACGACTATCTCGGCATGGGCCAGCATCCGAAGGTGCTGGCCGCGATGCATCAGGCGCTCGACGGCAGCGGTGCCGGCGCTGGTGGGACGCGCAATATCGGCGGCACCAACCACTACCATGTCCTGCTGGAGCGCGAGCTTGCCGACCTGCACGGCAAGGAAGCCGCGCTGATCTTCAATTCCGGCTATGTCTCGAACTGGGCCTCGCTCTCGACGCTGGCCGCGCGCATTCCCGGCTGCATCGTGCTGACCGACGGGCTGAACCATGCCTCGATGATCGAGGGCATCCGCCATTCGCGCGTCGAAAAGCATATCTTCGCCCATAACGACCCGGCCGACCTGCGCCGCAAGCTTGCGGCGCTCGATCCGAGCCGGCCGAAGCTGATCGCTTTCGAGTCGGTCTATTCGATGGATGGCGACATCGCGCCGATCAAGGAATTCTGCGATATCGCCGACGAATTCGGCGCGATGACCTATATCGACGAGGTCCATGCGGTCGGGCTGTACGGCCCGCGCGGCGGCGGCATCTCGGAGCGCGAGGGCCTGACCGACCGGCTCACCCTCATCCAGGGCACGCTGGCGAAGTCCTATGGCGTGATCGGCGGCTATATCACCGGCTCGGCCGCGCTCTGCGACTTCATCCGTAGCTTCGCCTCCGGCTTCATCTTCTCCAGCTCTCTGCCGCCAGCCGTGGCGGCGGGCGCGATCGCCGCGATCCGGCATCTCAAGGAAAGCTCCGTCGAACGCGAGCGCCAGCAGGACCGCGTCGCGGCCTTGCGAGCCAGGCTCGACGCGGCCGGCATCCCGCATCTCGCCAATCCCAGCCATATCGTGCCGGTGATGGTGGGCGAGGCGAAGGCCTGCAAGGCGATCAGCGACGAATTGCTCGCGCGCTTCGACATCTATGTCCAGCCGATCAACTATCCGACCGTGCCGCGCGGCACGGAGCGGTTGCGGATCACGCCCTCGCCCTTCCATTCCGACGCCGATATCGACGCGCTGGTGGCGGCGCTCAGTGCGATCTGGGCGCGGGACGGGCTGAAGCGGGCGGCCTGAGGGTCGTCCAAGGCGTCATTCTCGGGCTTGACCCGAGAATCTCCGGACGAGAAAGCGCCGGTTGCCCCTTCCGGCACGAGATGCTCGGGTCAAGCCCGAGCATGACGGCGCTTGTGAATCAGAGATTGAAGACGCGGTGGGGGACGAACTCGCCGTTCTGGACCGAACCCGTCGAGACCAGCGTGCCCGCGCAGGTGGCGTAGGCGGCCTCCAGCTCGATCGGGGCGCCGGCCCCGCGCAGCAGAGCGCTCTGGCCGCGCTTGAGGCGGGCGGCGGCGTCGCGGTGAAGCACGATCTCCGGGATCAGCGTCAGCGCCGCCTTGACCGGCTGCAGCGCCGTCAGTGCGCTTTCCGGGCTCTCGCGCAGGGTCTCGACGCTTGCGGCGTCCGCCACCGTGAACGGCCCGACGCGGGTGCGGCGCAGATGCGCGACATGGCCGAGGCAGCCGAGCGCGAGGCCGAGATCGCGGGCGATGGCGCGGACATAGGTGCCCTTGCCGCACTCGGCCTCGAAAGTCGTGGTGGCGCCGTCATGGCTGACGATGCGGAGCGCGTCGATCTCGACGGGCCGCGCCTCCAGCTCGACCTCCTCGCCGTCGCGGGCGAGGTCATAGGCGCGCTCGCCGGCGATCTTGATCGCGGAGAACTTGGGCGGTGTCTGCAGGATCGTGCCGGTGAAGCGCGGCAGCAGGGCGATGATCGCTGCTTCGTCGGGGCGATCATCCGAGGTCGCGATGACGTTGCCCTCGGTATCGTCGGTATTGGTCTGAGAGCCCCAGGCGACGGTGAACTGATAGGCCTTGCGGCCGTCCATGACGAAGGGAACCGTCTTGGTCGCCTCGCCGAGCGCGATCGGCAGCAGGCCGGAAGCGAGCGGATCGAGCGTGCCGGCATGACCGGCCTTCTTGGCGCCGAAGGCACGCTTCACGACGCTGACCGCATGGGTCGAGGTCATGCCGATCGGCTTGTCGAGGATGACCCAGCCATGGACGTCGCGCTTCTTCGGGCGCGGCGCCGGCGCGGCATCCTGGTTCGGGGCGGTTTCGGAGGAATTCTCAGCGGTCATCGTCACGGCGGTCGTCTTCAGGGGCTTCGTCTTCGTGGTCCTGGTCGATCCTGAGGCGCTGGACCTGCGTGTCGCGGCGCACCGCGTCGGTATCGAGCAAAGCGTCGATGCGCTCGGCCTCGGCAAAGCTCTCATCGGCACGGAAGCGGATATCCGGCGCGTATTTCAGGTTCACGCGATGGGCGATTTCGCCGCGCATATAGCGCTTGTTGGCCTCGAGCGCCTTGAGCACAGGCTTAATATCCTGCCCGCCGAGCGGCATGATGTAGGCGGTCGCGAGCTTGAGATCCGGCGAGAGGCGCACCTCCGGCACGGTGATCACATGCTTCGCCAGCACGTCGTCATGAATGTCGCCGCGCGCCAGCATCTCGGCGAGCGCGTGGCGGATCAATTCGCCGACGCGCAATTGCCGCTGGGACGGGCCGGAAGGTTTTGCAGGTTTAGCCATATCTCAGGTTTTCGACTTGATATCGGTTGATATGTTTTGGCGCAGCGCGATCCAGCCAAAGGCGACCATGGCCAGAGCTGGCACAATAAAATCCGTTCCCTTTGCCGGGCGCAAACAGCCCTCTAGGATCGCCGCGCGCGCTATTGGATCGTCATACCCCTCGATCACAGCCAACGCGACGAGGAGACCGGTTCCACCGAAAAGCGCCCAGGAAAGCCACCAACGGTTTGCCTTGTATGCAAAACCGATCAAAGCAAGAAAAAGCAGGACTCGGGAGGTGAACGAGAGTCCGATCGGCCCACTCTCTCTGGTCCATCCTTCGCCTGCGATCTTATCGCAGACCTCCGCTAACGCCGCGGATGCCGTCAACACACTGACAAGCAACGTACCGGCGACAAGCGCTCCCGTAAGGGGCGGACGTGGGGAATATACCAACATTCGTTCTCGTTCTCCGGGATCGGACCGGATGGACGGTTAACGTCATTGGCCGGGCACGAAGCCCGGCCATTTCTCTGGAAGAGCCGATAAACAGAAGTGGACTGCCCGGGTCAAGCCCGGGCGGCCCCACCCCGTTCTCAGAGGCTGCGCTTGATCTCTTCGACGCGATAGCACTCGATCACGTCGCCGGCACGCATGTCCTGGTAGTTCTCGAAGGACATGCCGCATTCCTGGCCGGCCACGACTTCCTTGGCATCGTCCTTGAAGCGCTTGAGCTGGCCGAGCTTACCCTCGTGAACCACGACGTTGTCGCGGATCAGGCGGACATTGGCACCGCGCTCGATCGTGCCGTCGGTGACGCGGCAGCCGGCGATCTTGCCGACCTTCGAGACGTTGAAGATCTCGAGGATCGTCGCGTTGCCGAGCATGGTCTCGCGCAGGGTCGGCGCCAGCAGGCCCGACATCGCATCCTTCACGTCATCCATGAGGTTATAGATGATGTTGTAGTAGCGGATCTCGACGCCGGCCCGATCGGCCGCCTCGCGCGCTTCCTTGTGGGCGCGCACGTTGAAGCCGACGACGACCGCGCCCGAAGCCTGGGCGAGCGTGACGTCCGACTCGGTGATGGCGCCGACACCCGACGACAGCACGCGGGCACGAACCTCTTCGTTGCCGACCTTCTCAAGCGCGCCGACGATGGCTTCGACCGAGCCCTGCACGTCGCCCTTGACGACGAGCGGGAACTCCTTGCGGCCAGCGCCTTCCTTAAGCTCGCGCATCATCTCGGCAAGCGAACGGCCGGCACCCGAAGCCGCGCCGCGAGCGGCGAGGCGGTCGCGACGCTGACGCTCGCGGTAATCGGTGATCTCGCGGGCGCGGGCCTCGGACTCGACGACCGCGACGCGGTCACCGGCCTCGGGCGTGCCGTTGAAGCCGAGCACCTCGACCGGCATGGAAGGAGAAGCCTCCTTCACCTGCGCGCCGGTATCGGCGATCAGGGCGCGGACGCGGCCCCATTCGGCGCCGGCCACGATAATGTCTCCGGTACGCAGCGTGCCGCGCTGGACGAGCACGGTCGCAACCGGGCCGCGGCCGCGGTCGAGCTTGGCCTCGATGACCGTGCCTTCGGCGGCGCGATGCGGGTTGGCCTTGAGGTCGAGCAGTTCGGCCTGAAGCGAGATCGCCTCGAGCAGCTTGTCGAGGTTGTGGCCGGTCTTGGCGGACACCTCGACTTCGAGCGTCTCGCCGCCCAGCGTCTCGACCTGGATCTCGTACTGGAGCAGCTCGGCGCGGACACGATCCGGGTTGGCGTCGGACTTGTCGACCTTGTTGATCGCGACGATCAGCGGAACGCCGGCGGCCTTGGCGTGATGGATCGCCTCGGCCGTCTGCGGCATGACACCGTCATCGGCTGCCACGACCAGCACGACGACGTCCGTCACCTTGGCGCCGCGGGCGCGCATGGCGGTGAAGGCGGCGTGGCCGGGGGTGTCGATGAAGGTCACCTGGCTGCCCAGCGGCGTCGTCACCTGATAGGCGCCGATATGCTGGGTGATGCCGCCGGCTTCGCCGGTGACGACCTTGGTCTTGCGGATCGCGTCGAGCAGCGAGGTCTTGCCGTGGTCGACATGGCCCATGATGGTCACGACGGCCGGCCGCGACTCCAGGGTCTCGTCGGTGTCCGGTGTGTCGAACAAGCCTTCCTCGACGTCGGATTCGGCGACGCGCTTGACGGTGTGGCCCATTTCCTCGGCGATGAGCTGGGCGGTGTCGGCATCGATCACGTCGGTGATCTTGTGCATCGCGCCCTGCTTCATCAGCAGGCGGATGACATCGACGCCGCGCTCCGTCATGCGGTTCGCGAGTTCCTGGATGGTGATCGTCTCGGGAATGATCACCTCGCGCATCACGCGCTCTTTCTGCGCGTCCGAAGCCCGGTGGCCGGTCATGCGCTGCACGCGCCGGCGGAACGAGGCGACCGAACGTGTCCGCTCGTCGTCGCTCCCTGTCGCCGTCGAGAGCGTCAGGCGACCGCGCGGCTTGTCATTGGTGGTCTTCGGCGTCTTGGGCGCGGCGGGAGCCGGGCCACGGCCGGGGCCGGCGCTGACGCCGGGACGGCGGAAGGCGGCCTTCACATCGACATCGTCCGAGCGATTGCGCGGGGCGCCGCTTGAAGACGGGGCCTGACGGGCCGGGCGCACGACGGCCGGCTCGGACGGAGCCGTGGTGTCGAGACGCGGCGGGCGCGGGGAATCGGAGCGCGGCGGGCGGCCGTCGAGACGCGGCGGGCGGGCGCCGGTGTCACGCATCGGCGGACGCGAGGTGAACTCGCGCGGGCCGGACGGAGCCGGGCGGCCGTAATACTGGGTCGGCTGTGGCGCCGGGGCCTGGGGCGCAGGCGCGGCCTCGCGGGCCTGCGGCGGCGGGGCGGCCGGGCGGGCCGGCTGCTCGTCCCGCGAGCGGGCGGCCATCTCGACGCGGCGCTTCTGGTCGTCTTCCTGACGGCGGCGCTCTTCCTCCTGCCGCTGACGGGCGGCGGCGGCCTCACGCTCCTGGCGCTCGCGCTCGATGGCGGCGTTGCGCTGTCGCGCCTCGTCCTCGGCGATACGGCGGGCTTCGGCCTCGCTGCTGCGGGCTTCCGAAAGGGCGCGCTGACGGGCGTCCTTCTCCTCGTCGGAGAGGGTGCGCAGCAGCATGCTGCCGGCGGGGCGCTGGGGCGGCTGCGGAGCGGCGGGGCGCGGCGGGGTCGCCTGTGGAGCCGGGGCCTGCGGCGCACGCGGCGCGACGGGCTCCTTGACCTCATGCCCGGCGGCGCGGCGCTTGACCTCGACGACGACCTGCTTCGTACGCCCATGCGAGAAGCTCTGGCGAACAGTGCTCTGCTCGACAGGCCGCTTCAGCGACAGGGTCTTGGGCGGGTTGACGGAGAGTGTCTTGTCGCCCGGGTTCTTGGTATCGGTCATTCCGCGTTCGGTCCTGCCGGTTCGGTCGTGTCTTCGGTGTCGTTCTGGTCGGATGCGGCGGTATCGTCCGTCCGATACCGGACGAGCCGACGCCAGCGGGAGAGCACACCCTCGGCCGCCGGTCCCGGAGCAAGCGCGGCATGTATCACATGTGCCCGCCCCAACGCCAATTCCAAATCCGCCGCCGCGAAAATCGTGACGACGGGCAGTTCGCGGGCCTTGAGCCCTTCGGCTTCGCGCGCCGCGCCAAGCCGCCTGACGGCCTGGCCGATCTTGCGCTTGCCATCCTCGGCGCCGTCGCTGGCGGCGATGACGCCGACGCAACGACCCGAGCCGATCAGAGCCTCGACCTTGGCGAAGCCCGCGATCACGAGCCCCGCCTTGTTGGCCATCGACAGCGCCTGCAGCGCATCGCGCAGCATCAACGCGTCGATCATCTCCGGAAGGTCGGCGGGAACCGCGACCTTCGCCTTGAGCGAACGCTCGAAGGCCTTGCGCTTGATCGCCTCAGTCACCGTCTTGCGGCTGAGGCTCGCCCAGACGCCGCGTCCGGGCAGCTTGCGCCTGAGATCCGGCACCAGCATGCCGTCGGGCCCGGCGACGAAGCGGATCAGATCGTCGGGCGCCTTCACGGTCCGCGTCACGACGCAGCTCCGCTCCGGTCCTTCCTTCTGAGCCGCCTTCATCGCGACGATCCCGCTCAGGCCTCGGCCGCCTCGTCGGCTTCCGCCTCAGGCTCCTCGGCCGGCGCCTCGACCCAGCCGGCATGGATGCGGGCGGCCATGATGATCGCTTCCGCGTCCTGGCGCGACAGGTCGAACCCGTCGAGATAGCCGGAGTGACGGGTGCTCTCGCCGTCCTTGCGCTCGGTCCAGCCGACAAGGTCGTCCGTGGCGCAGCCCGCGAGGTCCTCGACGCTCTTCACATCGTTCTCGCCGAGCGCGACCATCATGGAAGTGGTGACGCCATCGACTTCGCGCAAGGCGTCCTCGACGCCAAGCGCACGACGCTTCTCGTCCAGCTCCGCCTCGACGGCGGCGAGATGCTCCAGAGCGCGGCTCTGGATCTCGCCGGCGGTGTCCTCGTCGAAGCCCTCGATCGAGGCGAGCTCCGAGAGCTCGACATAGGCAAGCTCCTCGACATTGCGGAAGCCTTCCGAAGCCAGGAGCTGGCCGACCGTCTCGTCGACGTTCAGCGCATTCATGAACAGGTCCGTGCGCTGCACGAATTCCTTCTGGCGGCGCTCCGACTCCTCGGCCTCGGTCAGGATATCGATATCCCAGCCGGTGAGCTGCGAGGCAAGGCGGACGTTCTGGCCGCGGCGGCCGATGGCGAGCGAGAGCTGCTCGTCGGGAACCACGACCTCGATCTTGTCGGCTTCCTCGTCGAGCACAACCTTGGCGACCTCGGCCGGCTGCAGCGCGTTGACGACGAAGGTCGCGACGTCCGGCGACCACGGGATGATGTCGATCTTCTCGCCCTGGAGCTCGCCGACGACGGCCTGAACGCGCGAGCCGCGCATGCCGACGCAGGCGCCGACGGGATCGATCGAGGAATCGCGCGAGATCACGGCGATCTTGGCGCGCGAACCGGGGTCGCGGGCAACCGCTTTGACTTCGACAATCCCGTCATAGATCTCGGGCACTTCCTGGCCGAAGAGCTTGGCCATGAACTGCGGATGAGTGCGGGACAGGAAGATCTGCGGGCCGCGCGGCTCGCGGCGCACGTCGTAGACATAGGCGCGGGCGCGGTCGCCGACCTTGAAGGTCTCGCGCGGGATCATCTCATCGCGGCGGATGATGGCTTCGCCACGGCCGAGATCGACGAAGACGTTGCCGTATTCGACGCGCTTGACCGCGCCGTTGACGATCTCGCCGATGCGATCCTTGTACTCGTCGTACTGGCGGTCGCGCTCGGCTTCGCGCACCTTCTGGACGATGACCTGCTTGGCCGACTGGGCGGCGATGCGGCCGAAATCGAAGGGCGGCAGCGGATCGGCGATGACGTCACCGGCCTGGGCGGCAGGGTTGTGGCGCTTGGCCTCGTCGACGGTGATCTCGATCGCCGGATTCTCGACGGTATCGACGACCTGGAGATGGCGGGCGAGACGCAGTTCGCCGGTCTTGGTGTTGATCTCGGCATGGACGTCGGTCTCGATGCCGTAGCGCGAGCGGGCGGCCTTGGCGATGGCGTCCTGCATGGCGTCGACGACGATCTGGCGATCGATCGACTTCTCGCGGGCGACCGCGTCGGCGATCTGCAGCAGTTCGAGCCGGTTGGCGCTGACGACCATGACGCTCACTCCTCTTCGTTGTCTTCTTGCGGGGCCTGCGTGTCGGCCTTTTTCGGCCGCGGTCCCAGCGATTTCCCTCGGCCCTTCTTCGGGCCGGCGATGTCATCGGCCGGCGGCATTTCCGGCGGCAGGCCGGACTTGCCGCGGCGCAGCGCCTCGGTGATGAGCGCGTCGGTCAGCACGAGGCGGGCCTCGGCGATCGCCCGCATCGGAATCGCGACATCGCGCTCTTCCTCGCTCTTGGCGTCGTCGCGCGTCAGCAGCGCATCCTGGCCGGCCGCGCCGCGCAGGATACCACGGAAGCGCTTGCGGCCGGCGACCGGCTCGCTGGTGTCGATCTTGGTGAGGTGGCCGGCCCAGCGCTCGAAATCGCTGGCGCGCACCAGCGGCCGGTCGATGCCCGGCGACGACACCTCGAGGTGATAGGCGGTCTGGACGGGATCGTCGACGTCGAGCGCCGGCGACACCGCCTGGCTGATCTCCTCGCAACCCTCGACATTCATCGTGCCATCCGGCCGCTCGGCCATGATCTGCACGGTGCAGCCGTTCTGGCCGGTGACGCGCACGCGCACCAGCCGGTAGCCGAGATCGATGATCGCAGGCTCGATGATCACGGCGACACGCGCCGCGACGCCGCTTTCGACGACGAGGCGGGGTTCATGATCGGGTGCCGCTGTCGGCGCGTGGGTGGGTTCACTCATGGCCTGAGACCGTTCCGTCTGCCTCCGGCGGGTCGCGGCCAATAAAAAAGAGCGGGCCGGTGGGCCCGCTCTTGATCATCGGCGTTAACCGATACCAGAGCTGTTGGCCGCTATTTAGTCCGCATCGCCCCGATATGCAAGCTCGGTTGCGGCGGCGCTAACCCGATGGTCATCCTTCGCGTGCCAGATTACGCAACGGGATACCGGTTGAGGACTTGGTATGAGTGCGGTCGGCTCGCTGCTGCGAGATCTCGAATCCACGATGCTGCGCGGCTCGAGCGACGAGCGCGCCGACATCCTGTCGCGGCTGACGGATCTGTTCCTGGCCACGGCCGTCCATATGGACGAGGAGCAGGTCGGCGTCTTCGACGTGGTGATCGGGCGCCTGTCGCGTGCCATCGAGTTGCGCGCACGCGTCGAATTGTCGGAGCGGATCGCGCCGGTGCCGAACGCGCCGAGCGGCGTCGTCCGCCAGCTCGCGCTGGACGAGATCGCCGTGGCGCGCGCCGTGCTGGTGCAGTCGCCGCGCCTGAACGACCAGGACCTCGTCGCGGTCTCAGCCGCCAAGGGGCGCGACCATATGCTGGCCATCACCGAGCGGCCCGAGCTCGGCGAACCCGTCACCGATTTCCTGATCCTGCGCGGCGGGCGCGTCGTCACCCACGCCGTCGCCGCCAACCAGACCGCACGCTTCTCCCGTCACGGCATGGGCGTGCTGGTGATGCGGGCGGCGCAGGACGATGCCCTGCAGGCCACGCTGGGCCTACGCCGCGACATCCCGGCCGAGCTCGTCGCCCAGCTGATGGCCGCCGCCAAGAATTCCGCGCGGCGCCGGCTCAGCGAAAGCCTCGAACCGACGCTTGCCGGCGATGTCGACAGCGCGGTCGAGCGTGGAGCCGACGCCATCGCGGCCGGCGGCCAGATGCCGGGCGAGCTCGGCGCGATCAGCGCAGCGCTCGTCGAAATCCGCGAGCTCAACGAAGCCGGCCTGCTCGACGAGGCCAAGGTCCGTACCTATGCCCGCGACGGCGCGACCGAGCACGCGATCTGCGGCGTCGCCGTGCTGGCACAGCTCGGCCTGCCGGCGAGCGAGCAGATCATCCTCGGCAGCGACCGCGAGGCCGTGCTGCTGGTGGCGCGCGCGCTCGGCTGGTCGTGGGAGACCACGGCGGCGCTGATCTCGCTGCGCAAGGATTTCGGCAAGTCGCAGGCGGCGGTCGACCGCGCCCGCGAGAGCTTCCGCAACCTCGCGCAAGGCACCGCCCAGCGCGTGCTCGGCTTCCTCAGGATGCGCGACGCAAAGCCGTGAGATAGCTGGAGATGCGCCCCTCGCGGATCGCCTTCGCCTCGTAGCGGGTGCGGATCCAGCCGGGATAGGGCGTGCGCCAGTCGCCCGGCCGCTCGTCGGTCCAGTCGAAATCGGGCGAGGCCATCAGGCGCGACAGGGTCCAGCCGATATAATCGTCGATATCGCTGGCGAAGCGGAAGCGGCCGCCCGGGCGAAGCGCTCGGGCGAACAGGCCCAGCGTGTGCTCGGAGACGAAGCGGCGCTTGCGCTGGCGGCGCTTCGGCCAGGGATCGGGATAGAGCAGGTCGATCGCATCGAGGCTGCCGGCCGGGAAGCGCGGCAGCAGGAGCGCGGCATCGTCGTCCCAGACCCGGATATTGGTCAGTCCTTCGCGCTCGGCCACAGCCAGGAACTTGGCCATGCCGTTGATGAAGGGCTCGACGCCGATGAAGCCGATCTGCGGGCTCTCGCGCATCCGCATCAGAAGGTGCTCGCCGCCGCCGAAGCCGATCTCCAGCCGGACCGCCTCGACGGGCTGCGGGAACAGCGCCTCGAGATCGGCGATCTCACCCTCCGGCAGGCGCAGGCGCGGCAGCGTGTGTTCCATCAGATGGCTCTGGCCGTCGCGCAGGGCCTTGCCCTTGCGGCGGCCATAGAAGGCGCGGTCGTTGTCGTGCTCGGTCATGGCCCCGCCTTGGCTGCTCGGCACGCGGACATCAAGCCCCTCGATGCCACAGCCCAAACAAAAACCGGGGCTCTCGCCCCGGTTCGGTGGTCCGGCTGTGCCTGAAGGATCAGGCGACGGCCTTCTTCAGCGCGTCGACGAGATCGGTCTTCTCCCAGGAGAAAGAGCCGTCACGGCCGGCCTTGCGGCCGAAATGGCCGTAAGCCGAGGTCTTGGCATAGATCGGCTTGTTGAGGCCGAGATGGTTGCGGATGCCGTTCGGCGAGAGATCGATCAGCTTGCCGAGGACGTCCTCGAGCTTGGCCTCGTCGACCTTGCCGGTGCCGTGCAGATCGACATAGATCGACAGCGGCTTGGCGACGCCAATGGCGTAGGAAAGCTGGATCGTGGCGCGGTCGGCGAGCTTGGCCGCGACGACGTTCTTGGCGAGATAGCGGGCAGCATAGGCCGCCGAACGGTCGACCTTGGTCGGGTCCTTGCCGGAGAAGGCGCCGCCACCGTGGGGAGCCGCACCGCCATAGGTGTCGACGATGATCTTGCGGCCGGTGAGGCCGGCATCGCCGTCAGGACCGCCGATCACGAACTTGCCGGTCGGGTTGATGTGCCAGACCGTGTCCTTGGAGATCCAGCCATCCGGCAGCGCCTGGCGGATATAGGGCTCGACGATCTTGCGGACATCGGCCGAGGTCAGCGTCTCGTCGAGATGCTGGGTCGAGAGCACGATCTGGGTGACGCCGACCGGCTTGCCGTTCTCGTACTTGACGGTGACCTGGCTCTTGGCGTCCGGGCCGAGCTTGGCGGCGTCGCCCTCGCCCTTCTTGCGGGCGAGCGTCAGGGTCTCGAGGATCTTGTGGGCGTAGTAGATCGGGGCGGGCAGCAGCTCGGGCGTCTCGCGGCTGGCATAGCCGAACATGATGCCCTGGTCGCCGGCGCCGACATCCTTGTTGCCGGACTCATCCACGCCCTGCGCGATGTCCGCCGACTGCGGGTGCAGCAGCACGTCGATCTTGCACTTCTTCCAGTGGAAGCCGTCCTGCTCGTAGCCGATGTTGCGGATCGCCTTGCGGGCGACCGACTTCACCTTCGACTTGATCTGCTTCTCGTCGAGATGGGTGCGGACCTCGCCAGCGATGACGACGCGGTTGGTGGTCGCCAGCGTCTCGGCGGCGACGCGGACCTTGGCGGGCTCATAGCCGGCCTTGACCGCTTCCTTGAAGAACAGATCGACGATCTCGTCGGAGATGCGATCGCAGACCTTGTCGGGATGCCCCTCCGAGACGGACTCGCTGGTGAACAGGTAATTCTGGCGTGACACGGTCGGGGTTTCCCTGAATCGGCACATGGAAAGGCCGGCGCGAAACGCCGGCCAATGGACACACGGTCATCGCAGCGGACGCGTTCGCCGTCAAGCGCAAAATCCGCTTATCGGGAAGATCGTTCGTCACATCGAACGAAGCGAGCGCGATATCACGCCGTTCCGGCGTCTTCCTCCGCCAGCGCCTCGACGAGATCGATGATCCGGCGGCGCACGCGGCCGCTCTTGATCCGCGTGAACGCCTTGGTCAGCTGCACGCCTTCGCTGGTGGCGAGGAACTCGGAGATATAGGTCGTCGCGGCCGAATCGGCGAAGCCGGGCTCCGGCATGTCGCCGGTCGGAGCGCCATCGAAGAAGAAGGAGACCGGCACGTCGAGCATCTTGGCGATCTGCTGCAGACGGCTCGCGCTGATGCGGTTCGAGCCCTTCTCGTATTTCTGGACCTGCTGGAAGGTCAGCCCCAGCGCCTCACCCAGCTTCTCCTGGCTGACGCCAGCCAGCATACGACGCATACGAACGCGGCTACCGACATGCTTATCGATCGGATTCGGGACCTTCTTGATCATGATTCACCCTGCTTAGGCATCAGTGTCATGACCAGGAGCCGCCATCCTGGTCGGCGCGGTATCGTCCCTTTATTATAGCCGCCGCAGCTAATCCACCCTCCAGCGCGAAAAAGTTCCAATTGGGATCATTCCCGAACTCGAAACCGGGAAAGTGCAAGGAAAAGAAGCACAAGCCCAAGAAAGAGGCTGTCTCCGGCACGCGCATAGAGTGTATCGGGGCCGGCACGCGGCAGTCCCGAATCGAGGACTCCTTCGACACCGAGCGGCAGGCTCGCGATCGTCCGCCCATAGGCGTCGACCACGGCTGAAATGCCGGTATTGGCGACGCGCACCAGCGGCAGGCCTTCCTCGATGCTGCGCAGCCGCGACTGGGCGAAATGCTGATAAGGGCCGCTGGTCTGGCCGAACCAGCCGTCATTGGTCAGGTTCAGGAAGAAGCCGGCGCGTGGGCCGCGCGCGGCGACCTCGCCCGGAAACACCGCCTCGTAGCAGATCAGCGGCGCCGCCGCCGGCAAGCCCTTGATCGCGAGCGGCGTCCGCGCGCTTCCCGCAGAAAAGCCGCCGGGGATCGCGACGAACTGGGACAGGCCGACACCACGGATCAGCGTGTCCAGGAACGGCGGGAGGTACTCGCCGAAGGGGACAAGATGGACCTTGTCGTAGCTGGCGAGGATGACGCCCTCGTCATTGACCACCTGGATCGCGTTGTAGATCGGCGGCCGGCTTTCGCCGGGCAGCGTCTCGCCGGCCCGTGCCGCGCCGGTGATCAGCGTCACGTCGGGCGGCAGCACCGCCCCGATGCGTGACAGGGCGCCGGGCGTTCGGCCGAGCAGGAAGGGAAAGGCCGATTCCGGCCAGATCAGATGCGTGACGTTCTGGAGGCCGGGCGTGGTCGGGCTGGTCGCCCGATCGCTCAGGGCGAGATAGCTGTTGAGGATCGCCTCGCCGTTGCGGCCGTTGAACTTGGCATCCTGCGGCAGATTGGGCTGCATCAACCGAAGCTTCACCCCGGCCACGAGCGGCGCGGGAGCGGCCGGCACACGCCAGTAACCGAAGGCGAAGAGACCGGCCAATGCCACGAGAGCCAGGAGCGGCGGCAGGCGGCGCCCGGCCGGCGTCTGCGCGGTGCCGAGCACGGCCGGGGCCGCGCCGATCGCCACCGCGAACAGGGTCAGGCCGTAGAGCCCCACCAGTGAGGCGGCCTGGGCGAGATGGATCTCGCCCGCCAGCATCATGCCGTAGACATTCCAGGGGAAGCCGGTGAGGACATGGCCGCGCAGCCATTCGCTAAGCGCCAGCATCGCGGCGAGCACGAGGATGCGTCCGGCACCCCTGGGCCAGGCCAGACGCGCGAGGCCGAAGGCAAAGGCCGGAAAGATGGCGAGAAAGGCCGGCAGGGCAACGACGCCAAGCGGCATCGCCCAGGCGAATTTATCGGCCTCGACGAGGAAGGCGGCACCGAGCCACCACAGCCCGGCGAGGAAGAAGCCGAAACCCCACCACCAGCCGACGGCGAAAGCCGCCCGGAACCGGCGCAAGAGGCTGGTGCCGACAGCGCCATCGATCAGCCAGACCGCGACGGTCATCGGCACCACGACGAGCGGCCAGAGATCGAGCGGCGGCAAGGCGAGGGCGCCGCTCGCACCGGCGAGAAGCGCGATCAGGTGCTTCCGCCAGCCCCAACCCAGGATGACGGCTTCCGCGACGCCGGAGAGCCCCATCAGCCCGGCTCCATCGCCGGTTCTTCGGCCGCAGGTTCGCTGCGGCAATGGATGGTCAGGCGCTTCACGCGGCGCTGATCGGAATCGAGGATCTCGAAGCTGAGCCCGTCCGGGCCCTTCACGGTCTCTCCCAAAGCCGGCACGCGGCCCGCGAGCGTGACGATCAGCCCACCCAGCGTATCGATGTCGTCGGCGACCTCGTTGCCGGAGAGATCGACGCCGGTCGCGGTCTTCAGTTCAGCCAGCGTTGCGCGGGCATCCGCGGTGAAACGGTTCTCGCCGGCCGGAACGATCGGCGTCTCCTCGAGATCATGCTCGTCCTCGATATCGCCGACGACGATCTCGATCAGGTCCTCGATCGAGACGAGCCCGTCCGTCCCGCCATATTCGTCGATGACGAGCGCGATATGGGTGCGGGTCGACTGCATCCGGACGAGCAGATCGACCGCCGGCATCGAGGGCGGCACATAGAGGACGGGGCGCAGCAGCTTGGTTTCGGACAGGCGCGTCGAAAGCTCGACGGCGGACAGCGTGTGCGGAATCGCGAGCTTGCCGTTCTCGTCCGGCGGCTGGTTCTCGCCGGGCCTTGCCTTCTCGGCGATATATTCGAGGAAGTCGCGGATATGGACCATGCCGCGGGGATCATCGAGCGTATCGTCGAAGACCGGCAGGCGCGAATGGCCGGCGGTGCGGAAATGCGCGAGCAGTTCGTCCAGCGTCGCTTCGGCCGGGACGGCGACGATATCGGCGCGCGGGATCATCACGTCGGCGACGCGGCGCTCGCGTAGGCTCAGCACATTGGTGAGCATCGCGCGTTCCTGGGCGGAGAGGTCGGCAAGCTCACCGTTCTCCTCGGCCAGGGCCTCGACGATTTCCTCGCGGGCCGTGCCGCCGCCACGCAGGCCGAGCCGGTCAAGGAATTGGCCGAGCCAATGGCCGAGACCACGGCCGGCAGTTTCGTTCTGGGATTGTCGACTGTCGTCGCTCATGATCGTGGGGGCTTATGCGGAAGAAGGAACGGGAGCCGTGACGAGCTCGGCACCGGCATAGGGGTCGGCGACGCCGAGGCGGGCAAGGGCTTCGACTTCGAGCGCTTCCATGCGGCGCGCCTCGGCCTCGGTCTCGTGATCCTCGCCAAGGAGATGGAGCAGGCCGTGGATGGCGAGATGGCGCAGATGATCCGTCACGCTCTTGGATTCGGCCTCGGCCTCGCGCAGCACCGTCTCATAGGCGATGACGATGTCGCCGAGCAGCGGGCTCTGTGCGATGCGTTCCGGCGGCGCGGCCGGGAAGGAGAGCACGTTCGTCGCCTTGTCGAAGCCGCGCCAGTCGCGGTTGACGATGCGGATGCGCTTGTCGTCGGTGAGCAGGAGGCTCAGCTCGGCGCCGGGCATGGGCTTGCGCGGGGCCACCGCGATCCCCGCTTCCAGCGCCTCGTTCAGCAAGGCGCGCAGGCCCGGCAGCTTGCCGAGCTCATGCCAGCGGCGGGACTGCGCCCTGACGTCGAGATTGATCTCCGGAGACGTCTTCTCGGGTGGCGGCGCCAAGCGCCGCCCGCGAGGTCGATCGTTCATCGCGGCCGCTCCCGCGCCAACATCCGCTTCAGCCCTTCGCTGTCGCCTTCCCGGTTGGGATCCGGGGGCGTTTCGGGATTGCGCAAGCGCTCTTCCCGTTCCGCACGCTCATGGCGCGCAGCGCTCTCATAGGCCATGACGATGCGTCGCACCAGATCATGCCGAACGACGTCGCCTTCCTCGAAGCGCGCGTAGCCGACGCCCTCGACATCCTTGAGCAGCTTGACGGCCTCGATCAGGCCCGAGCGCTGGCCCGGCGGCAGATCGATCTGCGAGGGATCGCCGGTGATGATCATGCGCGAGCCCTCGCCCAGGCGGGTGAGGAACATCTTCATCTGCATCGACGTGGTGTTCTGGGCCTCGTCGAGCAGCACCACGGCATTGGTCAAGGTGCGCCCGCGCATGAAGGCGAGCGGCGCGATCTCGATCATGCCGGTCTGCAGGCCGCGCTCGACATGGCGCGCTTCCATGAAATCGTTCAGCGCGTCGTAGATCGGGCGCAGATAGGGATCGACCTTCTCGCGCATGTCGCCGGGCAGGAAACCGAGGCGCTCGCCGGCTTCGACAGCCGGGCGCGACAGGATCATGCGCTCGACCACGCCCTGCTCGATCAGCGAGACCGCATGCCCGACCGCGAGCCAGGTCTTGCCAGTGCCGGCCGGGCCTTCGGCGAGCACCAACTCGTGGCGCTTGAGCTGGCGCAGATAGGCATCCTGCGCCGCGTTGCGCGCCCGGACCGGCCCGCGCTTGCGGGTCACGACCGCGTCGAAGGAGGTCTTGCCGGCATCGGCGGTCGGGAAGAGCGAGCGCTGCACGTTGCTTTCCTCGATCGCGCCGTCGACCTCGCCCAGCGTGACCGGTGCGCCGGCCTTGGCGCGGGCATAGAGCGTCTTCAGCACGCGTCCGGCCTGCTCGGCCGTCTCACGGGCGCCCTTCACGGTGACATGGTTGCCGTTGGGGCTGACCACGACGCCGAGCCGGCGCTCGAGATGAGCGAGATTCTGGTCGTACTGGCCGAAAACCAGGCTCGCGAGGCGGTTATCGTCGAAAGAGAGCACGACCTCCGTCGCCGAAAGCCCTTCACGGACCGCGCTTTCGCGCACGCCGCCCTCGGGGCGGGTGGGCGCGAGGTCGCGCCGCGGGTTCCGGTCGGGTCTTTGCGTCGAATCAGCCTGTGCCAAATGCGTCGCCTCGCTTCAGGCCGGAATGGCGGATGATCCGCCCCCGGCACCTGTTCCACCCGGGCAGGAGCGCCCGGCCGGGTCGTCTCGCAGCATAACCGGACGCAACGATATCAGCCTGATGACAGGCCCGCGCCCATCCCTGGCAAATGGTGATGAGCCCGGACGCGCTCAAGCGGCCAGCCCCTTCCCATCGGTCTCGCCGGCTTCCACCAGCCGGCCGAACAGCGAATTCGTGCTCGTCTTCTCGATCACCACCCGCACGATGTCGCCGATCTGATTCGCGTCGCTCTCGATCTGCACAGCCTGCAGATAGGGCGACTTGCCGGCAAGCTGTCCGGGGTAGCGTCCCGCTCTTTCCAGGAGGACATCCACCGTCCGTCCGACCATGGCCCGGTTGAAGGCCTGCCGGTGATGCTCGATGCGCTCCTGCAGGCGGTAGAGCCGCTCGTTCATCACCTCGCGCGGAACCTGCGCTTCGAGATCGGCAGCCGGCGTGCCGGGGCGCGGCGAATAGTTGAAGGAATAGCTGGAAGCGAAGCCGACCTCGTCGACGAGGCGGATCGTATCCTCGAAATCGGCATCGGTCTCGCCGGGGAAGCCGACGATGAAATCCGACGACAGCGCGATATCGGGCCGGGCCTCGCGGATGCGATCGATCAGGCGGCGATATTCGTCGCCGGTATGCTTGCGGTTCATCGCGGCGAGGATGCGGTCCGAGCCAGCCTGCACCGGCAGATGCAGGAAGGGCATGGCCTGCGGCAGATCGCGATGGGCCGCGATCAGGTCGTCGTCCATGTCTCTGGGGTGGCTCGTGGTATAGCGGATGCGGGCGATGCCCGGCACCTCGGCGACGCGGTGCATCAGGCGCGCCAGGCTCCAGACGGCACCGTCCGGCCCCTCGCCGTGATAGGCGTTGACGTTCTGCCCGATCAGGGTGACGTCGCGCACGCCGGCTTCGGCGAGGCGCTCGACCTCGGCCATGATCTGCGCGACCGGCCGGGAGAATTCGGCGCCGCGCGTATAGGGCACGACGCAGAAGGCGCAGAACTTGTCGCAGCCTTCCTGAACCGTGACGAAGGCCGAGACGCCGCGCGCCAGAATGGCCTGCCGCTTCGGCGCCGGCAGGAAGCCGAACTTGTCCTCGACCGGCAGATCGGTATCGACGACGCGGCGCTTGCCCGCCTCGGCCAGCAATTCGGGCAGGCGGTGATAGGCCTGCGGCCCGACCACGAGATCGACGGCTGGCTGGCGGCGCTGGATCTCGCCGCCCTCGGCCTGGGCGACGCAGCCGGCGACGACGATCTTCGTCTCCTGGCCTTCAGCGCCTTGCGCCTTCTTGATGTCGCGGAGCTTGCCGAGCTCGGTATAGACCTTCTGCACCGCCCGGTCGCGGATATGGCAGGTGTTCAGCAGGATGAGGTCCGCACCCTCCGGCGTCGCCGTCTCCTCATAGCCCTGATGGCTCAGGATATCGGCCATGCGCTGCCCGTCATAGACGTTCATCTGGCAGCCGAAGGACTTGATATGGACTTTCTTCATCGGTGCGGATCGGGTCTCCAAAACGCATCCTTTACTGCGGATCGGGCGCCTTGGGAACGGCTCCGGGGCGCAGGGGAGGGATAAGCAAGCGGCGGACCAACCGGTGTCACGCCTCCGCGCGGCCGGTGACGGCCCGCTGGCGGGCCTTGCGGACGGAGGCTTCGGCAAGCCGCGTCGCCTCCTTGCGCGAGGTCGCCCGGCCCATCACGATCGGAGCGCCCCAGACCAGTTCGACATCGACCGCGCCACATTCCAGCACATGCCTGAGATGCGGCCAGAGCTCGGTATCGCCGTACCAGGCGAGCGCAGCACGACCCACGCGACCGCCCGGCAGGTTCTGCCAACCGGTATAGGTGATGGTCAGCGGATAGACCGTCACATCCGCGGTGGCGTCGCCCATCGCCTGATGCGCGGCGCCGAGCAGGGAGGAGCGGAAGGGCAGGATGCGCGTCCCGTCGCCGGTCGTACCCTCGGCGAAGAGCACCACCTCCTCACCGCCGGCAATGCGTGCGCCCATGGAGGCGGCCATGCCTGCGGTGGCACTGCGGCGCTGCCGGTCGATGTAGAGCGTGCGCTGGAGATTGGCGAGGAAGCCGACCACCGGCCATTCGCCGACCTCGCTCTTGGCGACGAAGGCCAGTTCGCGCTCGGCGCCGATCACGCCGATATCGAGCCAGGAGACGTGGTTGGCGACGATCAGCGCCCCGGTTCCGGCCGGCGGCGGATTACCCCGGACCTTTCGCCGGACGCCGAGGCACCAGCAGGTCAGGCGGTGGAAGCGCAATGGCAGAGCGCCCCGTCGTGACGGCATGACCCGCATGACGACGAGCTGGGCGAGAACGAGCCCGAGCGTGCCGGTGCACAGCATCGCCAGCCGGGCGAGCGCGCCGAAGCGGAGTCCGTTCATGCTCAGGCGGGTCCGGTCATCGGCGGAGCGGCGATCTCGTGGAAACTGGAGTGCCGTCAATGGCGCGATTGCGCCGGCTTGTCACGCGAGATCGAGCCGCATCGCGATCGCGGTCGCGCGGGTGCCGTCCGGCTTGGGATAATAGCCCTTGCGCCGGCCGACCTCGCGGAAGCCGAAATGGCGGTAGAGCCGCTCCGCCGGCTGATTGCCCTCCTCGACTTCGAGAAAGACCTGCGCAGCGCCCTCCTCGGCCAGCCGGGCAAGGTGGGCAGCGAGCAGCGCGCGGCCGAAGCCGTCGCGACGACGGGCCGGCGCGACCACGATGCTCAGGATCTCCGCCTCGTCGGCGGCCCTGCGGGAAATGACGAAGCCTTCGGGGTGCTTGCCGCCGCCGCTGAAGACGCCATCGGTCGCAACCGCGGGATCGGCGATCAGCGCCGCGCATTCGGCCGGCTCCCAACCGCGGGCGAAGCCGCCATGATGATGCAGGGTCGCGACATCGAGGGCGTGCCCGGCATCGAGCCGCATCGTCCGCAGCGGGACCGAATCAGGGTGAAGCAGTTTGCGCAGCCAAGCCATGCCGCCTGTTCGCACAGATTGACGCAACGGCAACCACCATTTGGGGGATGCGATCACCGGCGCGGCAGGCGGGCTTTGTCCTGCGGCGTCGTCTCGGGCGCCTTCAGGTAGAGCGGGCGGGGCGGCGCGCTCTCGGGATCGGCGATGAAGCCGAGCCGGGCGACCCAGGCGATATCCGGCGCCTTGGCGTCGTCGATCACCAGCGCGTCGAGGCCGATCGCCCAGGCTTCGTTGGCAACGGCCAAGGCCGAGGAGCCGACTAGGCTGACCGGCCCTGCGCCGATGGCGCGGGCGGCATCGCGATAGCTGACCTGCCGGAGCGAAACCAGCGGCTTGCCCTCAGCCGTCAGCGCCTGGAACCAGACCTGGCCATGCTTGGCGTCGAGCGCAGCGGCGATGACGCGGCCCGATTCGCGCCCGATCAGGGGCGCGGCGCAGGCGGCGACGGTGGTGACGCCGACCGCCGGGATGCCGGCCGCGAAGGCGATGGCGCGCGCAGCGCTGACGCCGACGCGCAAGCCGGTATAGCTGCCGGGGCCGACGGTGACGGCGACGCGCGAGAGCGAGCCGAAGCCGCCCTCGATATCCTTCATGACGCGCTCGACGAGCGGCATCAGCGCCTCGGCATGCCCGCGATCCATCGCGATCTGCTCGACCGCCAGTGGCTTCACCATGTCCGCCGTGTCCAGCACGCAGGCCGAGCAGGCGCCGAGCGCAGTATCAATCGCGAGAATGCGCATCAGGAGGTCATTCCGCGAAAGGCCCGGCTCATCGTCACCAACAGTTCCGCTTCGCTCAGACGGCTTCGACTTCGCGCACATCCGGCAGGAAGTGACGCAGCAGGTTCTGGATGCCGTGCTTCAGCGTCGCGGTCGAGGAGGGGCAGCCCGAGCAGGAGCCCTTCATCGCCAGATAGACCGTGCCGTCACGATAGCCGCGGAAGGTGATGTCGCCGCCATCGCCGGCAACCGCCGGGCGGATGCGGGTTTCGAGCAGGTCCTTGATCGTCTCGACGGTCTGCGCATCGGCGGGGTCGAAGAACTCGCCCTCCTCGATCACGTCCGCAGCCGAACCGGCCGCCAGGACCGGGGCGCCCGACATGAAATGCTCCATGATCGCGCCGAGGATCGCGGGCTTCAGATGCGGCCATTCGCCGTCCGACTTGGTGACGGTGATGAAATCGGAGCCGAGGAAGACGCCGGAGACGCCGGAAACGCCGAACAGGCGCTGCGCCAGCGGCGAGCGCTCGGCGTCCGTGACATCACGCAGGTCGAGCGTGCCGTCGGGCATGACGGCGCGGCCGGGCAGAAACTTCAGGGTCGCCGGATTCGGCGTGGCTTCGGTCTGGATGAACATGACAACCTCCGGTACCGACGATTCAAGGTCGCCGTTCCTGGCTCCGATATAGGCCGCCGGCTGGAATCATTCCAGCGGAATGGAAGCGCAGGCCGCCGCCCTCAGGCGAGGGCGTCGATCTCCTCGTCCTCCAGATGGCCGGGCACGATCGCGACGGGAATCGGGAAGCTCGCCGAGGACTTGCCGGCAAGCGCGCTGACGAGCGGGCCGGGGCCCTCGCGGCTGGTGCCGGCCGCCAGCACGAGCAGCGAGATATCCTCGTCCTCCTCGATCAGCTTGACGAGCTCGTCGGCCTTGTTGCCGACACGCACGACCTTCTCGGGCTCGAGCCCGGCCAGCGCACGCACCGCCGCCGCGGCGCCTTCGAGACGCTTCTCGGCTTCGGCCTGGGCTTCGGCCAGCATGACCTCGCCGACGCCGAGCCAGGTCTCGTGCTCGGGCGGGGTGGCGACGCCGAGCAGGACGATCGACGCACCGACGCGGGCGCAACGGCGCGCGGCGAAGCGAATCGCCTTGGCGCATTCCTCGCTGCCATCGACCACGGCGAGGAATTTCGGGCGATGGCCCGTCTCGTAGGACCGCCGTCTCTTGACCATGAACTGTCCTGCCGCCGCTTCAGGGACGGGCATGGTGGCCTGCGCCGGCACCCCGGCGCAAGTGCACCCTAGGGTCTGCCCTCGCTATGGGCGCTATTTCGATCGGGCCAAAACGTCCGAAAGCAAGGAGGCGCCCGCTGCCCGATGCCCCAGGCATCGGGCAAGGGACCGACACAACTATCGGCCGTTTTCGCCCGACCCCAAAGGGGCGCGGGCCTTTTGGGCGGCTGGTGCGTCGCGCGGCCTTGCAAACCGGACGGTTTGCTGCGGCCACGCTCCTGCCCGCCGACCAAAATGCCCTGCGTCGAAATAGCGCCCATAGCGAGGGCAGACCCTGACGTCACCGGCTCCGGACGAAGCCAACGATGTCCTTGACCTCGCGCATGATCGGCGCGGCAATCGCATCGGCCCGGTCCGCACCCGCGCCAAGGATATCGTCGATATGCTTGGGATCGTCCAGCAGGCGGCGCATCTCGCCCGCGATCGGCGCAAGCTTCTCGACCGCGAGATCGACCAGCGCCGCCTTGAAGCCGGAGAACTGGCCGCCGCCGAACTGCTTGAGCACGGCGTCCTTCGACGCTCCCGAGAGGCCGGCATAGATGCCGACGAGATTCTCGGCCTCGGGCCGGCCCTCAAGGCCTTTCTCCTCGGAGGGCAGCGCCTCGGGATCGGTCTTGGCCTTGCGGATCTTCTGGGCGATCGCCTCGGCATCGTCGGTCAGGTTGATGCGCGAATAGTCGGACGCGTCCGATTTCGACATCTTCTTGGTGCCATCGCGCAGGCTCATGACGCGCGGCGCCGGGCCCTGGATCATCGGCTCGGGCAGCGGGAAGAAGCCGAGCTCGCGAGTGCCGAGGCCGCGTTCGGCGATCTGCGCCCCGAAGTCGTTGTTGAATTTCTGGGCGATGTCGCGGGTCAGCTCGAGATGCTGCTTCTGGTCCTCGCCGACAGGCACATGCGTCGCCTTGTAGAGCAGGATGTCGGCCGCCATCAGGTTCGGATAGGCATACAAGCCCACCGAGGCGTTCTCGCGGTCCTTGCCGGCCTTTTCCTTGAACTGGGTCATGCGGTTGAGCCAGCCGAGGCGGGCGACGCAGTTGAACACCCAGGCAAGCTCGGCATGGCCGTGCACCTGGCTCTGGTTGAAGATGATGCTGCGCTTGGGATCGACGCCGGCCGCGATATAGGCGGCCGTGACCTCGCGGATGGCGCGCTTGAGGTCGGCCGGGTCCTGCCACATCGTGATCGCGTGCATGTCGACGACGCAATAGATGCACTCATGCGTATCCTGCATCGCGACCCAGTTGGTCAGCGCGCCCAGATAATTGCCGAGATGCAGCGTCGAGGTCGGCTGCATGCCTGAGAATACGCGCTGATGAAAACCCGACATGGGGCACTCCGTCGTCACGATGGAGAAGGGAAGCGGCGCTTCTGGCTCAACCCCGCCGCTTGCGCAAGGGGAGAGCGCCGAAGGCTCCGAGCGTCCAGCCCGCCATGCCGTAGCTCGCCATGCCTGCAAGACAGAGCAGGCCAAGCGCCCCGACCCGATGCAGAGCCGGCTGATCGGAAGCCAACGGCCCGTTCAGCAGCCGCAACAGCAGCTCCAGCACGGCCAGCATGATCGCACTGGCGCCAAGGCTGGCGGCGATCGGCCGCAAGCTGTTGAGGCTCGGGCGCCAGATGCCGTCGCGCAGCAACGCCCCCCCGAGCAGGACGGCCTGCGCCAAGAAGGCGAAGGTCGCCGCGAGCGCCGCCATGCGCGCAGCGTTGCCTTCGTCCGCCAGGCAGAACCCGACGAGGGCAGCGACCAGCACAGCGAAACCGCCGGAGATGAGCGGCAAACGCGGGGCGCGACGCGCGAAATAGACCTGGCCGAAGACTTTTGCGGCGATGGCGAAGGGCAGGCCGTAGCCGAACATGGCCAGCGCCGCAGCGGTGCGCCCGCGATCGGTGGCATCGAAGCGGCCGTGCTCGAACAGCACGGAGACGATCGGATCGGCCAGCGCGACGAGCGCCGTCGCGGCGGGCAAGGCGAGCGCGAGGCCCAGCGCCAGCGCCTGACCCAGCATGGCATCGGGGCCTTCGCGGTTCGCAGCCAGCGCCATGTCGGAGAGCACGACGGTGCCCATCGCGACACCGACGAAGCCGAGCGGCAGCTGGAAGACGCGATCGGCATAATAGAGCGCCGCGACGGCGCCCGGGCCGATCGAGGCAATCTGCGTCGCGACCAGCAGGACGAGCTGTGCGGCGGACGCGGCGAGCAAGGTCGCGCCGCCGGTGCGGACAAGCCGGGTCATGTCCGGCGACCAGCGCAGGCTTGGGCGGGGCAGGCCGGGGCCACGCAGCGCCACGAGGATCATGGCGAGATGGGCGAGACCGGTCAGGCTGGTGCAGAGCGCAAGCCAACGGGCGCCGGTCTCCGGCGGTGTGCCCTTAGCATGCAGCATCAGGAGCACGACGAGCAGGATCGCGTTCATCAGCGCCGGAGCCAACGCCGCGACCGTGAAGCGCTTCTCCGCATTGAGCAGCGCCGCCAGCATGGAAGCGAGCGTCGTCAGGAACAGGAAGGGCAGCATCAGCCGCGTGTAGGAGGCCGCCAGCGCCAGGGTGTTGGGCGCTTCGGCGAAGCCGCCGGCGAGACCGAGCACGAGCCAGGGCGCGAACAATTCACCCAGTCCGACGAGCACCAGCAGCAGCAAGCCGATCTGCCCGGCCGCCTCGCCGGCAAAGCCGCGCGCCGCCGCTTCGCCACGCTCGCCCTTGATCGCGAGATAGAGCGGCACGAAAGGAGCGTTGAGCCCGCCCTCGCCCAGGACGCGCCGGACGAGATTGGGCAGGCGCAGGGCCGCCAGGAAAGCATCCGCCACCGGCCCGCCGCCGAGCAACCGCGCGATCAGCACGTCGCGGGCGAAACCGAGCAGGCGCGACGCGATCGTGGCCGCACCGACGACGGCGGAATCGCGGGCGAGGCTGGAAGATTCCGGCGCCGATGCCGCCGGCTTCTCCATCAGAGAATGAACCGGCTCAAATCGGCATTCTTGGCGAGGTCGCCGATGCGGGCCTCGACATAGGCGGCATCGATCGTCACCGCCTCCCCCGAGCGGTCCGGCGCCGTGAAGGAGATCTCGTCCAGAATGCGCTCGATCACGGTCTGGAGGCGGCGAGCGCCGATATTCTCGACCGTCGAATTCACCTCGACGGCGATGCGGGCGATGGCATCGATCGCGTCCGGCGTGAAGGTGACAGTGACCTCCTCGGTCGCCATCAGCGCCACCGACTGCTTGATCAGGCTGGCTTCGGTCTCGGTCAGGATGCGCTTGAAATCCTCGATGTCGAGCGGGTTGAGCTCGACACGGATCGGCAGGCGGCCCTGCAGTTCGGGCAGCAGGTCGGAGGGGCGCGAGACGTGGAAGGCGCCGGACGCAATGAACAGGATATGGTCGCTCTTCACGGCGCCGTGCTTGGTCGCGACCGTCGTACCCTCGATCAGCGGCAGCAGGTCGCGCTGCACGCCCTCGCGCGAGACGTCGGCGCCGCCCTTGCCCTCGCGGGCGCAGATCTTGTCGATCTCGTCGAGGAAGACGATGCCGTTCTCCTCGACCTCGCGGATCGCGGCCTGGATGATCGCATCCTGATCGATCAGCTTGTCGCTCTCCTCGGCCAGCAGCGGCTGGTAGGCATCCTTGACCAGGACACGCTTGGGCTTGCCCTTCTGGCCGAAAGCCTTGCCGAGCATGTCGGAGAGGTTGATCGCGCCGATCGAGGCGCCGGGCATGCCGGGAACCTCGAACATCGGTGCAGACGCGCCGGCACCAGCCGTCATCTCGACCTCGATCTCCTTGTCGTCGAGCTCGTTGGCGCGCAGCTTGCGACGGAAGGAATCGCGCGTCGCCTGGCTGGAATTGGCGCCGACGAGCGCATCGAGCACGCGCTCCTCGGCCGCGACATGCGCCTTGGCCTGAACGTCCTTGCGCCGGCTCTCGCGCACCAGCGCGATCGCGACCTCGACCAGGTCGCGCACGATCGATTCGACGTCGCGGCCGACATAGCCGACCTCGGTGAACTTGGTCGCCTCGACCTTCAGAAAAGGCGCATTGGCGAGCTTGGCGAGACGGCGGGCGATCTCGGTCTTGCCGCAACCGGTCGGCCCAATCATCAGGATGTTCTTCGGCGAGACCTCCTCGCGCAGCGGCCCTTCGAGCTGCTGGCGCCGCCAGCGGTTGCGCAGGGCGATGGCGACGGCGCGCTTGGCGTCCCTCTGGCCGACGATGAAGCGGTCGAGCTCCGAGACGATCTCGCGGGGGGAAAAGCTGGTCATTGCGGTGCTGTATCCGGTGAACGGGCCTGATGGGAACGTCAGGCCGCTTCGAGCGTCTCGATGACGAGCGAATGGTTGGTGTAGACGCAGATATCGCCGGCGATCTTCATCGCCTTGCGCACGATCGCCTCGGCATCGGGCTCGATATCGATCAGCGCGCGCGCCGCCGAGAGCGCGTAATTGCCGCCAGAGCCGATCGCCATCACCGCGCCGTGCTCGCTCGCCTCCGGTTCCAGCACGTCGCCGGTGCCCGAGATCAGGAGCGAGACCTCCTTGTCTGCGACAAGCAACATGGCTTCCAGCCGGCGCAGATAGCGGTCGGTGCGCCAGTCCTTGGCAAGTTCGACGCAGGCGCGCAGCAACTGGGTCGGGTATTGCTCGAGCTTCTTCTCGAGGCGCTCGAACAGGGTGAAGGCATCGGCGGTCGCGCCGGCGAAGCCCGCGATCACCTGCCCCTTGGCGAGGCGGCGGACCTTGCGGGCATTGCCTTTCATGATGGTCTGGCCGAGCGAAACCTGGCCGTCGCCGCCGATGACGACACGTCCGCCCTTGCGCACCATCAGGATGGTGGTGGCGTGCATCACGGGGGCATTGCTGTTTTCAGACATGAGATGATGAACCGGGTATCGAGACAGGGCGGCGGATAGTGCCAAACATGTTCAGGAGAGACCGCACTATCAAGGGGGGAGCCGGCATGCCACCTGTGAGGGCGGCATAGTGGAATATGCAAGCCATGCTTGAATAGCGTGTTCACCAGCAGTTGAATTTCAGCTTTCGCGGCGTAGACGCAACCATATCAGCGATAAGCCTGATCATACGCACGCGAGTCCTTGGACTCTGCCGTAGAGCATCCGCAGCAGAAGCCCGAATTGCCGTAACGCTAAACGTTTAAGCAGTTTTTTATCATTAACGCCCAAAGGTCAGGGTTTAGATCGGCTTCCATTGTCGGGAAGCCGCCTCGGGGCGTCATCATGAAATCAATCCGGCTGAAAATCCTCGCCATGCTGGCCATCGTCGCCGGCGGCGCCATCCTGTCGGCGATCATCAGTATCTATGGCCTGCACAAGGCCGACGATCTGAACACCCGCTCCGAGATCCAAGGCAATGTCGCGCTGCTGACCCAGCGCATCAACGGCGTCGTTACGGCCGTGGTGATGGAATCGCGCGGCGTCTACATGTCGAAGACGCCGCAGGAGGCGCAGGCCTACGCCAAGGGCATCGAGGAGCGCTTCCCGACGCTGCGCAAGTTCAGCGCCGACCTGCAGAAGGTCGCGCCGCCGGAAGAGCGCGCCGTCGTCGATCAGATCGCCAAGGCCGTCGAGGAATTCATCACCTTCCGGACGGAGACCGCCAGGCTTGGCCGCGAGGTTTCGCCGGCCGCGGCGAACGAACAGGGCAATAACGAAGCCAATCGCGCCAACCGCAAGGCTCTGAACGACCTCCTGATCAGCTTCAGCCAGCGCGTCGAGAAGGCCGGCATCGCGGTCGGCGAGGAAGCCACCGCCTTCACCCGGCAGGTCCAGTGGCTGCTGCCGATCGTCCTGCTGACGACGCTGCTGGTTTCGGTCGGCGTCGCGCTCGTCTTCGCGCAGCGCTCGATCACCAAGCCGATCCTCGACCTCAGCCAGGTCATGGAGAAGCTCACCGCCGGCGATACCAGCGTCAACGTTCCCCATTCCGACCGTCCGGACGAGATCGGCGCCATGGCACGCGCGGTTTCCGTGCTGCGCCAGAGCACCGAGCAGGTCGCCTTGCTGCAGGAGCAGGAACGCGCCGCTGCCGCCGCGCGCCTCGCCCGGGCGCAGTCGATGGAAGCGGTGGTTTCGGATGTCGGCGAGGTCGTCGCCGCCGCTGCGGCCGGCGATTTCTCGGCGCGCCTGCAGATCAACGATGCCGACGAGCAGATGCAGCGGCTGGTTGCCGGCATCAACGAGATCAACGCGGTTGTTGACGGCGCGACGACGGAGTTCGCGGAGGCCCTGTCGGCGATCGCGGGCGG
>NZ_JBYSYT010000005.1:0-368822 GCF_058783685.1 Allobosea sp. FW305-C-101
GGCGCGGATCTGCCGGCAATATGGCGCGGCGGTCGTCGTGATGGCCTTCGACGAGGTCGGCCAGGCCGACACCTTCCAGCGCAAGATCGAGATCTGCACGCGGGCCTACAAGCTGCTGACCGAGACGATCGGCTTCCCGCCCGAGGATATCATCTTCGACCCGAACATTTTCGCGGTGGCGACGGGCATCGAGGAGCACGACAACTACGGCAACGATTTCATCGAGGCGACGCGCGCGATCCGTGAGACCTTGCCGCATGCCCATATCTCGGGCGGCGTCTCGAACCTGTCCTTCTCGTTCCGCGGCAACGAGAAGGTGCGCGAGGCCATGCATTCGGTCTTCCTGTACCATTGCATCAAGGCCGGCATGGACATGGGCATCGTCAATGCCGGCCAGCTCGGCTCCTATGACGATCTCGACCCGGAGCTGCGCGAGCTCTGCGAGGATGTCGTCCTCAACCGCCGCAAGGATTCGACCGAGCGCCTGCTGGAAGCCGCGCCGCGCTTCAAGGGCGACGGTTCGGTCGCTGCGTCCGGCAAGGACCTGGCCTGGCGGGAACTCCCGGTCGAGAAGCGGCTGGAGCATGCGCTGGTCGCGGGGATCACCGAGTTCATCGATGTCGATACCGAAGAGGCGCGCCTGAACGCTGCCAAGCCGCTGCACGTCATCGAAGGCCCGCTGATGGCGGGGATGAATGTGGTCGGCGACCTGTTCGGCTCGGGCAAGATGTTCCTGCCGCAGGTGGTGAAGTCGGCCCGCGTGATGAAGCAGGCCGTCGCCTATCTCATGCCCTATATGGAGGAGGAGAAGCGCCTGAACGGCGGCTCCGAGCGTTCGGCCGCCGGCAAGGTGCTGATGGCGACGGTGAAGGGCGATGTCCACGATATCGGCAAGAACATCGTCGGCGTCGTGCTCCAGTGCAACAATTACGAGGTGATCGACCTCGGCGTAATGGTGCCGACGCAGAAGATTCTGGAGACGGCGCGCCGGGAGAAGGTCGACATCATCGGCCTCTCCGGGCTGATCACGCCTTCGCTGGACGAGATGGTGACGGTCGCCTCGGAGATGGAGCGTGAGGGCTTCGATATCCCGCTGCTCATCGGCGGAGCGACGACGAGCCGCGTCCATACGGCGGTGAAGATCCACCCGGCTTACAGCGCCGGCCAGACCGTGCATGTCAACGACGCCTCGCGCGCCGTCGGCGTGGTCTCCAGCCTGCTGTCGTCGGAACAGAAGCCGGGTTATGTCGCGGGCGTGCAGGCGGAATACGCCAAGGTCGCCGAGGCGCATCGCCGCTCCGAGGCCGACAAGCAACGCTTGCCGCTGGCCAAGGCGCGCGCCAATCCCTTCAAGACGGATTGGGCGAATTATGTCCCGCCGAAGCCGAGCTTCCTGGGCACGCGCACCTTCCGCACCTATGACATCGCCGATCTCGTGCCGGTGATCGACTGGACGCCGTTCTTCCAGACCTGGGAATTGAAGGGCCGCTTCCCGGCGATCCTGCAGGACGAGAAGCAGGGCGAGGCCGCGCGCGCGCTCTGGGACGATGCGCAAGCGATGCTGAAGCGCGTCGTCGAGGAGCGCTGGTTCAACCCGAAGGCGGTGATCGGTTTCTGGCCGGCCAATGCCGTCGGCGACGATATCCGCCTTTATACCGGCGAGAGCCGGCAGGACGAGCTTGCGACCTTCCATGGTCTGCGCCAGCAGCTCTCGAAGCGCGACGGCAAGCCGAACATGTGCCTGTCCGATTTCGTCGCGCCGGAAGGCGTCGCGCCCGATTACATCGGCGCCTTCGCCGTCACGGCCGGCGCGGAGGAAGAGCGCATCTCCGAGAAGTTCGCGCGCGACAACGACGACTATCGCTCGATCATGGTCAAGGCGCTGGCGGACCGCTTCGCCGAGGCCTTTGCCGAGCGCATGCACCAGCTCGTCCGCAAGGAGTTCTGGGGCTATGCGCCGGACGAGACCTTCTCGAACGAGGATTTGATCCGCGAGGAATATCGCGGCATCCGTCCGGCGCCGGGCTATCCGGCCCAGCCCGACCATACCGAGAAGGAGACGCTCTTCCGTCTGCTCGAGGCGGAGCGCCGCGTCGGCGTGAAGCTGACCGAGAGCTATGCGATGTGGCCGGGCTCCTCGGTCTCCGGGCTCTATTTCGCGCACCCCGAAGCCTACTACTTCGGCGTCGCCAAGGTGGAGCGCGATCAGGTCGAGGATTATGCTGAGCGCAAGGGCATGACGATCGAGGAGGTCGAACGCTGGCTGGCGCCGATCCTCAACTACGACACGGCCGCCTATCGCCTGCAGGCGGCGGAGTAGTTGCCTTCCAGCACTGTCGCGGGCATCACGCCTGCCGCAGCGATGGAGAGTGTTCGTGACGACTGACGAGGCAAGGCTGATCCGCAAGGCGGTGGCGGCGGATGATCCGCGCATCCGCGCTATCCGTATGGACGTGCGCGAGAACATCCTGAACGACCCGTCGAAGGTGACGGACGCGGATGTCGCCTGGTATCGCGAGCAGGCGATCTTCGTCGTCGCGGAAGAGGCAGGCGAGATTGCGGGCTTCGCCTGCGCCAACCATCAGACCGGCTTGATTTGGGCGCTGTTCATCGATCCGGCGCAGGAGGGGCGGGGCCATGGCCGCGCTTTGCTAGATGAGGCTCTCATCGGGCTGAAGGCTGCGGGCCATGCCCAGGCCTGGCTCGAAACCGGCGCCGGCACGCGGGCGGAGCGCTTCTATGTCCGCCATGGCTGGCGCGATATGGGCCGGGGCCTCGACGGGCAGATCGTCTTCACCAAGCTCCTCTGACACAAGAAAGCCGCCCGATGGGGCGGCTTTCGGCTGATGTTGCGAGATGGGCCGGCTCAGGCCGGAACGGCCGCAGGGGTCAGGCCGCCGAGGCCGGCTTCTCCGGCCTTTGCGCCGGCCGGCGCAGCCGCGATCTCGCGCGAGACCGAGCGGCGCTCGGCATCGATGCGCTCGATCAGGAAGAAGGCGCGTTCGGCGCTGCCGAGCAAGGCAAGGATCGCGCCGCGCTCGACCCAGGGCAGTTCCGAGCCGAGGCGCAGGCAGCGCTCGCGCAGGGCGAGGAGCTCGGCATTGCGCGCTTCGGCCATGCCGGTCGCCGGGGCCCGCTCCTGGCCGATCGGGACAATGGTGGCAAGCGTCTCGGAGACCTTGTCGAGCACGGTGTCGACGAGCTTTCGGCCCTGCTCGCCGAAGGGCTGGCGCTCGATGCGGCGGGCGATCTGGTAGAGCGTCTCGCCGAGGCTCGCAGTGAAATCCTCTTCCTCGATCAGGCTGGCGACGAGATCGGCCCGGGCATAGGGCATCTCGGGCGTGAACATGCCGGAGGTATAGGCGCGGATGTCGCGGTTGAGGATGTCGATCGCGGCATAGTGCTCCTCGATCTTGTCCGGCGCGTCCGGCTTGCCGCTGGCGATATCGATGAAGAGCCGGGCGGCCTCGAGATAGCGGCCCGTCTCGCGCCGGATCGCTTGCACGGCTTCGGCATGATCATGGGCCTTCACCAGATAGCGCGGCTGGGAATAGTCCTCGATATCCTCGGCGGAGGTGGCGCCGACCCGCGACAGAACCCGCTCGAACACGCCGACGAAGGGGAAGAGCAGCAGCGTGTTGAAGATGTTGAAGAAGGTCGAGTAGAGGCCGACCGCGACCGGCACGAGCGGGAAGGTCTCCTTGCCGTCCTTGATCACGGGCACGCCGGGATCGCCGCCGAACCACTGCATCGCCCAGGTCAGCACGTCCATCGAGATGAAGAAGAGCGGTATCGTCACCATCACGCCGATGATGTTGAAGGAGATATGGGCGTAGGCCGCCCGCTTGGCGTTCTTCGACAGGTTGAGCGAAGCCATCCAGGAGGTGATCGTGGTGCCGAGATCGGCGCCGAGCGAGAAGGCGACGGCGGTCTTCCAGTCGAGGATGCCGGCGGCGCCGAGCCCCATGACGATGCCAATCGTCGCGGAGGAGGAGTGGATCATCGCGGTGATGCCGGCGGCGATCAGCACGCAATAGATCAGGTTGAGATAGGTGTCGGCCTTGAGCGCCGAGATCACGCCCATCACCTCCGGCATGTTGCGCAGGGGGCGCAGGCCGCCGGTCATCAGGTTGAGGCCGTAGAAGATCAGCGCGAAGCCCATGCAGGCGAGCGCGATGTTCTTGACCTTGTCGGTCTTGGCGAAGATGTGCAGCAGCGCGAAGATGCCGGCGAGCAGCAGCCCAAGCGGCCCGAGCGGCAGCGCGATCAGGCCGTTGCCCAGCGTCGTGCCGATATTGGCGCCCATGATCACGCTGATCGCGGGCCTGAGGCCGATGACGCCGGCATTGACGAGGCCGACGACCATGACGGTCATCGCGGTCGAGGACTGGATCACGCCGGTGATGAAGGTGCCGGCGAGCACGCCCTTGGACGGGGTGCCGGCGATCCGCGCGAGCAGGGCCCGCATCTTGTTGACGGCGAGCGACTGGATGCCGTTGCTCATGAATTCGAGCCCGAGCATGAAGATGCCCAGGCCGCCGATCACTGGCACGATGACTTGCGAGAAGATGTCGATCTGCATCGGAGATTCCCGGCGCGGCCGGGGCTGATGCACCGGCGAGGCTTGCGGCGCGGCCGTAACCGCCCCGGCAAGGCCGGGCCGATCCCGGCCGCAGGTGAGGTCTCGATCGATCGCTTTCTTCTAGAGCTTCCCCTGCGACAGTGTTGTGACCGAACTCCCTGATCTGCATTCGGGTGCCGCTCTCGTCAGGCCACGGGCACGAGATCGAAATGGAAGACCTTGGCGATGATGCGCCACTCGCCATCGAGTTGGACGAGGCTGAGCAGGTCGGTGAAGCGCTTTTCTCCGATGGCGCATTCCACCCTGGCCAGCGCCGTGACCGGCCCGGCGAAGGCGATCGAGATGATCCGGTCGTGCCGCTTTTCCTTACGGCTGGCCGGGGAGGGGCGGGCTGCCACCATCGGCAGATAGGCGTCCATCGTCATGTGGGTCAGCCGCCCATCGGTGGCGCAGGCGTAGACCGCCTGCGGATGGAAGACGCGGCCCAGAAGGGCCGCGTCGCTGTGATGGAGGCCGTCGAAATAGTGGCCGAGCAGGGCCTCGATCGGGGTGAATTGCGCGTTCATGGTGCCGTGCCTCGGGTCAGGCGGCGAGGCGTTCGGCATTCAGCGCTTCCCGCACGCTGTCCCTGCCCGCGACGCGCTCCAGCAGGGCCGTCAGGCGAGGCCAGGCCGAGAGAGGGATCTCCTTGCCTTCGGCCCAGCCCGCGATGACGAAGAGATAGATATCGGCGGCGCTGAAGGCGTCCCCGAGCAGGTAGCTGCGTCCATCGGCGAGCTCGGCCTCGATATGGCCGAGGCGCCTCGCGATCGCTGCCCGGGCTTCCTGCCGCCCGGTCGCGTCCGTCCCGGGCCGAAACAGGGGCGAGAACGCCTTGTGCAGCTCGCTTGCGAGGAAATTGAGCCATTCCTGCAGCCGCGCCCGTTCCAGCGTAGCGGGGCGGGGAGCGAGGCCGGCGGATGGAGCGAGGTCGGCGATGTACTGGACGATCGCGGCGCCTTCGGTGAGGACGTTGCCGTCGTCCAGCTTCAGCGCGGGAACGTAGCCCTTGGGATTGGTCGCGGCGAAGTCCTCGCCGCTCGCGGTCTTGCCGGTGACGATGTCGACCTTTTCGAGGGTGAACGGCAGGCCGGCCTCGCGGAGCGCGATATGGGGCGAGAGCGAGCAGGCGCCGGGTGCGAAATAGAGCTTCATGACGGTTCATCTCCGTGGATCGGTGATGCGCCATGGTTAGGTTCCGATGATAACCTTTGTATACCTCATTACTTGTCGTAACTGCATTTTCCGGTATCCTCCCGGTTACCGGGGGGGGTCCGCATGGCATTGAAAATTCGCAGGAATCGGTCTCCGGAGCCGCCGGAGACCTGCGATGTCGGCACCTGCATGCTGGTGCTCGGCGGAGCCTGGACGCCGAATGTCGTCTGGTTTCTGAGCGGCGGCCCGCGCCGCTTCGGCGAACTGCGCCGCGACATCCCCGCGATCTCGGCCAAGATGCTCAGCGCCCGGTTGCGCGGCCTGGAGGCCAAGGGCGTCGTCGCGCGGAAGGTGCTGCCGGGCTCGCCGCCCTCGGTGGAATACGCGTTGACGCCACTAGGCCGCGAATACGTGCCGGCGATTCAGGCGATTGCGGAGGTTGGCGCCAAGCTCAAGGCACTGGCGCGCGGAGAGGCCGCCTGACCGGGCAGGGCTAACGGCAGCCGGAGCGTTTCAGCGATGTCAGCCGGCGAGCACGACCCGGCTGACGGCGGCTACCGGCCCGTCGAAGACACGGACGCAGTCGCCCCCGGCCATGCCGGCGACCTGGAGCGCGGCCTCGGCGCCCGCGAAGATCTCGTTCTGCTCGCGATAACCCTCCGGCGTCAGCAGGGCCGCGCCGATCGAGAGCGTGAAATCGATGACGTGATTGCCGCGCGGCATCGGCCGGCACAGCAATTTGCGGGTGCCGGACAGCATCGAGGCGAGATAGCCCTTGTCGCCGGGCATGCGCAGCAGCAGGGCGAAGGCGCCGGGGCCGGTCTGGTCGATGGCCAGCGCGTCGGGGAAGAGCCGGCGCAGCCGCTCGCCGAAATTGCGGATCACATCGTCGCCCGCGGGGCGGCCGTAATTCTCGAGGAGAGTCGCGAACCGATCGATCTCGAAGATGGCAAGCGCGAAGCGCTCGGGCTCGCGGCCGCGTTCCTGCCGGAATTGCCGAACGGCGTCGGTGAAGCTGCGGCGCGCGGTGAGGTTCGTTGTTGCGTTCGCCCGCACCAGCGCCGCGGTTTCGCTCCAAAGCCCCTTCTCGGCGGTGACGTCCTGCTTCGAGCCGAAGATGCGGATCGGCCGGCCGTGCTCATAGCCGACGCCGACGATGAGGCGCATCCAGCGCTTGTCGCCATTCGCTGACTTGATCCGGCAATCCAGCGCGAAGCCCTGGCCCGTGCTGATCGCCTTGCTGCGCAGCTGGTTCATCTCGCGGCGCGAGCGCTCCTCGTAGAGATCCAGCGTCGCGCTGCGATAGATGGCGGAGCCGCGGTGCAGGCCGAACAGGTCGTAGACCCCGTCGGTCCAGCTCAACGATTCATTGGCGAGATTGCATTCCCAGGCACCGACAGCGGCAGCCGCGACCGCGCGATCGTAGAGGGGCTGCGTTGCCGCGGTGAGCTGCTGGCTGTTCACGGTCCGCCTCCTGACTGCCTCAAGGGCAGCCTAGGGCGGGCGGGGTTAAGCGACCCTTGCGCAGTGCGAGAAAATCCCCTGCCTCATTCGCGCCGGAGCGCCTCGATCGGGTCGAGCCTCGCGGCCCGGCGCGCCGGGTAGAAGCCGAAGAAAACGCCGATCAGCCCGGAGACGCCGACCGCGATCAGGATGGTCTGGATCGAGATCACCGAGGGCCAGCCGGCGACATGAGCGATGGTCAGCGCTGCCGCGATGCCGAGCCCGGCGCCGACCGCGCCGCCGATGGTCGCCAGCGTCGTCGCCTCGATCAGGAACTGGGTCAGCACGGCGCTCTGGCGCGCGCCGACCGCGAGCCTGAGCCCGATCTCGCGGGTGCGCTCGGTCACCGAGACCAGCATGATGTTCATGATGCCGATGCCGCCGACGAGGAGCGAGACGGCGGCGACGGCCGCAAGCAGCCATGACAGCGTGGTCGCGGCGGCGGTTGCGGTATTCGCGATCTCGGTGAGGTTGCGGACGATGAAGTCGTCCTCCTGATCCTCCATCAGCCGGTGGCGCTGGCGCAGCAGGGCTGTGACCTCGGCGATGCCCGGCGTGATCGCTTCTTCGTTCGCGAACTTGACCATGATGCTCTGCACCGAGCGGTCGCGGGCATAGTTGCGCCCGACGATGCGGCGCCGGCCGGTGTCGAGCGGCACGAAGATGACGTCGTCCTGATCCTGCCCCAGGGCCGACTGGCCCTTCGATGCCATCACGCCGATGACCTTGAAGGGCACGTTGCGGATGCGGAATTGCTGGTCGAGCGGGTTCTCCTCGCCGAAGAGGTTGCGCGCGACCGTCTGGCCGATCACGGCGACGATCTCGCCCTTGCGCAGTTCCTCGGGCTCGAACAGCCGGCCCGACCCGATCTCCCATTCGCGCGCGGCGAAGAAGTCGAGATCGGTGGCGGTGATCTGGGTCGACCAGTTGGCGCCGGCATAGACGGCCTGCGCACGGGTGATGAGGACCGGTGCGGCGGCCGTGACGTCCTCGACCTCGCGCAGGATCGCGGCGGCGTCCTCGTCGGTCAGCGTCGAGGAGGCGCCGGCGCCGAGGCGTACGCCGCCCTGCGTGACGTTGCCGGACTGGATGATCGCGAGATTGGCGCCGAGCGACTTGATCTGGCCGGTGACCCGGGCGCGGGCACCGGAGCCGATCGCGACCATGGCGATGACGGCGGCGACGCCGATGATGATGCCGAGCATCGTCAGGGCCGAGCGCAGGGCGTTGGCTCCGATGGCGGAGAGGGCGGAGCGGATCGCTTCGGTCAGGCTCATGCGGCGGCCTCCGGCAGGCCGATACCGGCGTCGAAGGCTGCGAGCGCGGCGCGGGCGTCGGCCGGTTCCTGCCGGAGATCGCTGAGCAGGTGCCCGTCGCGGAAGCGGATCAGCCGGCGTGCGTGGCGGGCGACCTCGGCATCATGCGTGACGAGGACCACGGTGACGCCCTCGCGGTTCAGGTCCTGGAAGAGCGCGAGGATCTCCAGCGCAGTGCGGCTGTCGAGCGCGCCGGTCGGCTCGTCGGCGAGGAGCAGGCGCGGCTCGTTGACCAGCGCGCGGGCGATGGCGACGCGCTGCTGCTGGCCGCCGGAGAGCTGCATCGGGCGGTGATGCGCGCGCTCGGCGAGGCCTACGCGGGCGAGTGCGGCAAGCGCGCGCCGCTTCCGCTCGGCGCGGGTGACGCCGGCATAGACCATCGGCAATTCGACATTGGCGCAGGCATCGATGCGCGGTAGCAGGTTGAACTGCTGGAAGACGAAGCCGAGCTTGCGGTTGCGCAGCTCTGCGAGGCCGTCGCCGGAGAGGGTCTCGACCGCGACGCCGTCGAGCACGTAATGGCCGCCGCTCGGCCGGTCGAGGCAGCCGATCAGGTTCATGAAAGTCGACTTGCCCGAACCGGATGGCCCCATCACCGCGACGAGATCGCCGGCCTCGATCGCGAGCGAAACCCGGTCCAGCGCCGTGACGCGGCCGGAATCGAGATCATAGACGCGGGAGAGGTCACGGGTTTCGATCAGGGGCATCGCGGCGCCCTCAGAACAGCCGCGGCCCGCGGGCGCGGGAGGCCGGCGGTTCCGGCGCCGTCGTCACACGCGGCCCGCCGCCGGTGACGACCTGCGCGCCGTCCTTGACCTCGCCGCCGAGCAATTCCGTGAAGGCGCCGTCAGTCGGGCCGAGCATGACGGGCACGGGCTTGGGCTGGCCGGCTTCGTCGAGCACATAGACGCGGCCGGGGATGCCACGGCTCGGCGCGGCGCGCCGGCCTTCCTGCATGATGGCTTCGAGCTTCGCGCGCCGCTCGGGGTCGAGCACCGCGCCGATCTTCGTGACCAGTTCGGCGCCGGCCGCGCGGAAGGCGGCGCGGCGCTCCTCCGGCGAGAGGCCGGCCATGGCTTCGCGGTTGCCGCGACGTTCCCTGAGGATCTCGGCGATCGCCTGTTTCTGCTCGGGCGTCGGCTGCAATTCGGTCTCGATCCGCTCGCGCAGGGCGTTGGCGGCGCGCGGCGCGCGCTCGCCGGCATCCGGAACCGCCACGGGGCTCGTGCCTGAGCCGGCGGGGGGCGCACCCGCTGCGCCGGCCGGGCGGAAGCGCAGGGCGGCATTCGGCACACGCAGCGCGTCCGGCCGATCCTCGGTCACGACCTGGAGATTGGCGGTCATGCCCGGCAGGAGCGCCATGTCGCGGTTCTCGACGCGGATGATGCCGGTATAGGTGACGACGTTCTGGATGGTCTGGGCGCCGAGCCGGACCATCTCGACCCGGCCCTGGAAATTGCGGTTGGGATATGCGTTGACGGTGAAGGAGACCGGCTGGCCGGGCTTCAGCCGGCCGACATCGGCCTCGTCGATATTGGCGTAGATGTCGATGGTGCGCAGGTCCTGCGCGATCTGGAACAGCGTCGGCGCGGAGAGCGAGGCGGCGACGGTCTGGCCGAGATCGACCTGACGCTGGACCACGACGCCATCGACCGGCGAGCGGATCTGCGTGCGTTCGAGATCGATCAGGATGTCCCTGAGCTTGGCATCGCGGGCTGCGATCACTGCCTGGGCGGACTGGACCTGCCCCTCGCCGAGCTGGATATCGGCGTCGAGCCCCTTGAGTTCGGCGCGGGCGGAGGCGAGCTGGGCCTCGTTCGAGGCGAGGGAGGCGGTCTGGACCTCGACCTGCGTGCGGGCGGTGTCGAGGTTCTGCTGCGAGCCGGTGGAGCGGTTGAAGAGCTGGTCCTGCCGCTCGAAGGTCCGCTTGGCATCGGCGAGCTGGGCGGAGGTGCGGGCGCGCTGGGCTTCGATATCGCGGATGAAGGAATCCGCCTTGATGCGGGCAGCGCGGGCGCGTTCGAGCTGGGCGGTCTTGACGACGAGATCGGCCCGGGCCTGTTCGAGATCGGCCTGGGCGGCGTCGCGGCGCGTGCGGATCTGGTCGCTCTGGAGGCGGGCGACGACCTGTCCGGCCTTCACCTGCGAATTATAGTCGGCGAGGACCTCGACGATCTGGCCGGAGAGCTGCGAGCCGACGAGGACGGTGGTGACCGGCGTCAGCGTGCCGGTGGCGCGCACGGCGGCGGTGATGCGGCCGCGATCGAGGGGCGCCGTGCGATAGGGCGGCTCATTGGCGTTGCTGCCGGCGGGGCGCAGGGCCCAATAGCCGCCGGCCGCCGCGAGAACGATCAGCCCGGTTCCGATCAGCCATCTGCGCAAGGTCGTTTCCCCATCCCGTCCGCGCCTGGGCGCGAGCGAAGAAGAGCTTGCCAGAAAGCGCGCTGTCCGGCGAGTTAACTTCCTGCAATCTTTGGCTTAGCCGCAGTTCAGGCGGTGCGGGCGGCTTGCGTGGCGGCGAGCAGGTCCCGCAGCGTCGTGATCGTCGAGGAATCGGCGACGCCGTCGACCTTGTCCTGACGCCAATGGCGCTGGAAGGCCGCGACGACTGCTTCGAGCTTCTCGTCGAAGACGCCGTCGACGGTCACGCCATAGCCCAGCATGGCGAACATCGCCTGCAAGGCCTCGACCGGTTGGCCGCTTTCGCCACGCGCGAAGAAGCGCCCGCCGCGGATCGGGGCCGGTTCCGCCCAGAGGCCGACGCCGGCTTCCGCGAAGCGGCGCCAGGGGAATTTCTCGCCGGGATCGATCTTGCGGCCGGGCGCGATGTCGGAATGGGCGAGCACGCGCTCCGGGGGGATGGACCAGCGCTCGCAGATGTCGCGGGAGAGGTTCAGCGTCGCGACGATCTGCTCCTCGGGATAGTCGGGCAGGCCGCCGGGATGGCCGGGATTGGCGATCTCGATGCCGATCGAGCCCGAATTGATGTCGGTCTCGCCGGCCCAATGCGAGGCGCCGGCATGCCAGGCGCGCCGGCCCTCCGGCACGAGCTGGAGCGTGTGGCCGTTCTCGAAGACGAAATAATGCGAGGAGACCTGCGCCACCGGGTTGCAGAGCCATTGCAGCGCTTCGCCCGCGACCGGCATGCCGGTGTAGTGCAGGATCAGCATGTCCGGCCGGCGGCCGGGCGTGCCGTCCGCATGCTTGCGCTCGCCATGATTCGGCGAGGGGAAGATTTTCGCGGCGAAGCGGCTGTCGGGCTTGGCCACGTCCGGCGGGGCGATATCGGTCATTCAGGCTGGCTCAGGCGGGTTCGGGCGCGAGGCTGCGGCTCATGCCGCGTTCCTTCTGGATCGCGTCCCAGGCGGCGTTGATGGCGGCGATGCGGCGCGTCGCGATCGCGACCGCTTCCTCGGGCAGGCCGCGGGCGATCTCGCGATCGGGATGGGTCTCGGCGACGAGGCGGCGGTAATGCCGCTTCAGCTCGGCGTCGTTCATCTCGCGGCTGGCGCCGAGCACGAGATAGGGATCGTCCGGCCGGCGGGCATGGCGGGCCTCGATCCGGGCGAAATCAGCCTCAGTGATGCCGAAGATGCCGGCGACGGACTGGAGATAGGCGTGCTCGGCCTCGTGGATCGCGCCATCGGCGGCGGCGATCAGGAAGAGCCCGTCGAGCACGTCCTCGAGCAGGGCGGGCTCGTCCTTGAAGGCGCCGGCGATCTGCGTGGCATAGGCCTCGAAGCCGGCGCTGGTCTGCTTGGCCAGGTCGAACAGGCGCTCGATGCGCTGCTGCTGGTCGGGCGGAACCTCGACGATGCGACGGAAGGCGGTGACCTCGTCGCAGGTCACGACGCCGTCCGAGCGTGCCATCTTGGCAGCGAGCGCGACGAGACCCGTGGTGAAGACCAACTCGCGCGGCGCCGGGCCGAAGGGCGCGCCCTCGCGATCGACCAGGACATGGCCGGCGAGCGCGCCGAGAAGCGCGCCCAGCGGGCCGCCGATCACGAGCCCGAGCCCGCCGCCCCCCAGAGCGCCCCAGAAAGAGGAAGCCATCACAAAACCGATCCCGGTGAATCCGAATGCGCGGATGATGAAAGGAGGGAGGGATATCGCGCAAGAGCGCTCGGTGCGACGGCCTGCCGCGCCAAAAATGCAGTTCCGGCCGGGAATGCGGCTGAAATGTGGCGGCTGATTCGCCTGCTTGATTCGCATCCGGGGGCGGGGAGCCGGCGAAGTTTTTCGCGCGAACGAATACATATGAATACTGAATAGTTAAATATAGAATAAATTCCTGTATACGCTAATTGTTATGCGTTTTTCTGTGGAATGCGCCAGATTATCGACACATTCGACCATCAGTTGAGCAGCCCCATCGGCCAGTCATGGCTCAATGGGGTTCAAATTCGACATGCGATATATCTGTGGTGGTCTTGCGGCTGCGTGCCTGATTAGCCTCTCCGGGGTTGCTCTGGCCGAGGATTTCGTCAACGCGGAAACGGACCCCCGATCGCTGCTCGTTCGTGACGCCGAGATCGCCCGCGCCAAGGCTGCTGAAGGCAAGGGCGAGGATGTCCAGGCCGAGGCTCCCAAGGCGAAGTCCGCGACCCGTGCCGCTAAGGCCGAAGCCGCCAAGGTTGAAGCTGACAAGACCGAGACCCGCGCCAGCCGCGCGCTCGCTGCTCCGGCCGGCTCCGAGGGCATCAAGGCGATCGTCGCCCGCCATGCCGCTGCCAACGGTGTGCCGTTCTCGCTGGCCGACGCCGTCGTGCGCGTCGAGAGCCGCTACAATCCGCGCGCCTCGCATGCCGGCAATTACGGCCTGATGCAGATCCGCCACCAGACGGCGCGCGGCATGGGCTATTCCGGCAGCGCGAGCGGGTTGCTCGATGCCGAGACCAATGCGCGCTACGGCATGAAGTACCTCGCCATGGCCTATAAGATGGCCGGCGGCGACACCTGCCGCACGATCATGAAGTATCAGAGCGGCCACATGACCAACCGCATGAGCGGCGCCAATCGCACCTATTGCGCCAAGGTGCGCACGATCACGGCTCGCAACTGACCTGATACCGCCCGGTTTCGCTTGACGCCGGGCGCGCCAGCGCGCATCTCCCCCTCGCCAGTCGGCCGGACGGCCGCTCTCGCTTGCGAGGGAGGAAAGTCCGGGCTCCACGGAAACACGGTGCCGGATAACGTCCGGCGGGGGCGACTCCAGGGAAAGCGCCACAGAGATCGAACCGCCCTGCGCTGGAGAGCTTCGGCTTTTCCGGCAGGGTAAGGGTGAAAAGGTGCGGTAAGAGCGCACCGCGGACCCGGCAACGGGGACGGCATGGCAAGCCCCACCGGGAGCAAAACCGAATAGGGACGATGCTGCCCGCGCAAGCGGGCAGGGGCAGGTTTCTGTGCCTTGTCGTCCGGGTTGGTTGCTCGAGGCGCGCAGCAATGCGCGTCCCAGAGGAATGGCCGTCACGTTATCGGAGAAATCCGGTAGCCATCCAGAACCCGGCTTACAGGCCGATTGGCACCTTGCTTCCCGACTTTTCGACGTAATTCCAATAATCGCGTCATCCCGGGCGACCGTAGGGAGGCCCGGGATCCATGCCGGAGCGCTTCCGAAGAAGGTTCAGGCATGGATCCCGGATCTTCGCTTCGCTGCGCCCGGGATGACGGCGCGTGTTGATTGATGGTGAGCCCTCAGGCCACCGTCGTCTCGACCGGGATGTTGCCCTTCGTCGCGTGCGAGTAGGGGCAGACCACATGGGCCTTCTTGACGAGGTCCTCGACCGCGGCCTTGTCGAGGCCGGGGATCGAGACGGTCAGCTTGGCGGTGATGCCGAAGCCCTGGCCGTCGTCGCGGGCGCCGATGCCGATATCGGCCGAGACCTTCGCGTCATCCGGAATCTTCACCTTCTCCTTGCCGGCGACGAACTTGAGCGCGCCGAGGAAACAGGCCGAATAGCCCATGGCGAAGAGCTGCTCGGGATTGGTGCCTTCGCCGCCGCCGCCGCCGAGTTCCTTGGGCGTGTTCAGCACGAGCTTGACGTTGCCGGTATCGGTCGCGGCCTGGCCTTCGCGGCCGCCGGTGGCGGAACCATGGGCGGTATAGAGCGTCTTCATGATCGGGTTTCCTTCCTTGGGTGAAGCGATGCTTGCCATATAGATTGTGTACAATTAGATTGTCAACAATTAATTTGAGCAAGGCCGAGAGCAGTTGATTGTGGGGCCGCTTTCGGCTTTCCGTGAAACAAGGTGGTCGGCGAGGGCGCTATGGCGAAGCAGGACAAGGCCGGGGATGGCATGCCGCGTCTGGAGCAGCAGCTCTGTTTCGCGATCTATCAGGTCGGCCATGCCTTCAACCGGGCCTATCGCCCGATCCTGGCCGCGCTCGGGCTGACCTATCCGCAATATCTCGTGATGCTCGTGCTCTGGGAGCAGGATGGGCTGACGGTGAAGGAGCTGGGCGAGCGGTTGATGCTGGATTCCGGCACGCTGACGCCGCTGCTGAAGCGGCTCGAAGCCTCCGGCCTAATCCGTCGTGAGCGCGACGCTCGCGACGAGCGGCAGGTGCGCATCCATCTCGCCGAGAAAGGCGAGGGTCTGCGCGAGCAGGGGCGCTGCGTGCAGGACGCCGTCGGCGAGGCGCTGGGCGGGGTGGCGGGGGAGGCGGGGCGATTGCGCGACCAGCTCGGGCTTGTCCGCGATGCGCTGCTGGCGTCACCGCGCGACGATTGAGGGCGGTTTTTTGCCGTAGCCGCGACGGTTGTCATTCCGGGCAGCTCGAAGGGGCGAGCCACAAATACATGGCACTCACGATCGTCATGCTCGGGCTTGACCCGAGCATCTCATGACCAGTGGGCTCCAGAGCTTCTCCGGCCTGAGATTCTCGGGTCTGCGCTCCGCTCCACCCGAGAATGACGCTCTGTTCGTGGCCGTGGATCCGGTGCACTGACGCGAAGCTGGGAGTTGTGAGGCTTTTGTCGGAAGCCGTTGCGCGGCTCGCCGAAAATAACGCCCCGCTTTCGTAAAAATTTTTCGCAGCGCTGATGCGTTTCTCCGCCTGCCGATAGGGTCGGGCAGCGCCGAATTGCGCGTGCTTACGGATACTTAACCTTAACGAGCTGTGATGGCGGAGAGTCCCCGCGGGTGCGCCGTTGCGCCTGTGATTCCATTGACGCCCATATAGGCCCATGCTATCCCAAATCATCCCGTCGAAGCCGGCAGGCAAACCAAGGGTCAGGCTCCGTGTGCCGCGCGGAATTTGGCTTGCTGGGCTGCCTTGCCCGCCTCGACGGGGAGTCTTTTCGCCGCTCGCCCATCTCAGCAGTGGCGCCTTGAAGAGCAGGCCGGGAGGCGGCGTTGACGGACCGCTTCGTCTCGAATTTCACGAACCGGCTCGACGCCAAGGGGCGTGTCTCCATTCCATCGAGCTTCCGCGCGGTTCTGGCGAAGGATGGCTACGAGGGCCTCTATGTTCATCAGGGCCTCGACCTGCCGGCGCTGGATGCCGGCGGCAATGCGCTTCGGGCCACGATCGACGATATCCTCGCGCGCTTCTCGCCGTTCTCGGACGAGTGGGAATTGCTTTCGACCGCGCTGAACGGCACCTCGGAGGTGCTGAAGATCGACACGGAGGGGCGGATGGTGCTGAGCGAGGCGCTGAAAGCGCATGCCGGCATCGGCGACGCGGTGACCTTCGTCGGCCATGGTCACAAGTTTCAGATCTGGGAGCCGGAGCGGTTCCGCGCGCATCTCGACGCGGCGCGGACGCGCCTGCGCGACGTGAAGCGCACGCTCGGCAGTTTGACCATTCCAACGGGAGGCTCGGGCACATGACGGACCATGGCGACCGTTCCGGCGGAGCCATTGGCGGACCGGTTCGTCATGTGCCCGTGTTGCTCGCCGAGGTTCTGGCCGCGCTCGCGCCGCAGGCCGGCGGGCGCTATCTCGACGGTACCTTCGGGGCAGGGGGCTATTCGCGCGCGATCCTCGAGGCCGCGCCGAATGTGGCCCTGCTCGGGCTCGACCGCGATCCCTCGGCGATCGCCGGCGGGGCCGATCTCGTCGCCGCGATGGCTGGACGATTGACGCTGTCGCAGGCCAATTTCGGCGAGCTTGCCGAGGAGGCCGAGCGCTTCAGGATGGCGCCGCTCGACGGCGTCGTGCTCGATATCGGCGTTTCCTCGATGCAGATCGATCAGGCCGAGCGCGGCTTCTCGTTCCGCTTCGACGGGCCGCTCGACATGCGCATGAGCAGCGCCGGGCAGAGCGCCGCCGACCTCGTCAACGAGGCCGAGGAAGGGCTGCTCGCCAATATCTTTTACCACTACGGCGAGGAGCGCCGCTCGCGCGCCGTGGCGCGGGCCGTGATCGAGGCCCGCCGCAAGGCGCCGATCACGACCACCAAGCAATTGGCCGATCTCGTCGCCAGCATTGTTTGGGGCGAGCCGGGCGGGGCGCATCCGGCGACCCGCGTGTTCCAGGCGCTGCGCATCGCGGTCAATGACGAACTCGGCGAATTGGTCCGGGCGCTGCATGCGGCCGAGACCGTCCTCAAGCCGGGCGGTCGGCTCGTCGTGGTGACCTTCCATTCCCTCGAAGACCGCATCGTCAAGCAGTTCTTCGCCGAGCGTTCCGGCCGGGTGCCGGCGGGCTCGCGCCATGCGCCGGCGGTGGCCGCTGCGCAGCCGACCTTCAGGCTGGTCGAGAAGGGCGCCGTCGCGCCGACGGAGGCCGAGATGCGGGCCAATCCGCGGGCGCGCTCGGCCAAGCTGCGCGCCGCCGCACGCAACGACGCGCCGTCGCGCCGGGCCGATGCCGGGCTCGTCGCGCTCTCCACCGTCCCCGACCCGCAGCCGCGCCGGAGGCCCTGAGCGTGATCAAGCTCCTGCATGTCATCGCCATCGGCGCGCTGGTCTCCTCGGCGGTCTATGCCTATTCGATCAAATACGAGACGACGCTGGCGACCGAGCATCTCCAGAAGCTCAAGTCCAAGACTCAGCGCGAGCGCGACGCCATTGCCGTGCTCAAGGCCGAGTGGCAGTTCCTCAACCGGCCCGACCGCGTCCAGATGCTGGCCGAGCGCCATCTCGACCTGCAGCCCTTCGTGGTGACGCAGGTCGTCAAGCCCTCCGACGTCCCGAACCGCGGCCCGAAGGTCGATGCCATCGGCCGCAAGCTCGAGGATCTCGGGCTGGGCCTGCCGACCGAGACGCCGCGTAACACCAAGGCAGGCGCGACGACGCCGGGAGCCATGCCATGAGCCGCTCGATCGATCAGGAGGCACCGGTGGCAGAGCAGGCGGGGCCGGAGGAGATCGCCGTCAAGCGCGGGCGCCTGGCCTGGCTGCGCGATGTCTTCCGCATGAGCGGCGAGAAGAGCGAGCCGCGCGTCGGCCTCGTCATCCTCGGCTTCTCGGCGCTGTTCCTCGCGATTACCGGCCGGCTGGTCTATCTCGGCGTGGCGCCCAACGAGCAGGTCGGCCTTCGCCGCGCGACCTCCAACGCGATCTCCGCCGCCCGACCCGATATCGTCGACCGCAACGGCGAGGTGATGGCGACCGATATCCGCACGGTCTCGGTCTTCGCCGAGCCGCGCCGCATCCTCGACAAGGACGAGGCGACCGAGCTTCTGACGGCGGTGCTGCCGGATCTCGACGCCAAGGAATTGCGCGACAAGCTCGCTACCAAGAAGGGCTTCGTCTGGGTCAAGCGCGAGATCACGCCGCGCCAGCAGGCGGAGGTGCACCGGCTCGGCATTCCCGGCGTCGGCTTCGTGCCCGAGAACAAGCGCGTTTATCCCAACGGCACTGCCGCAGCCCATGTGCTCGGCTTCGCCAATATCGACAATGTCGGCATCGCCGGCATCGAGAAATATATCGACTCGCAGGGCCTGCAGGACCTGAACGGGGCGGGGCTGGCGACCGAGGCCTCCGACCTGAAGCCGGTGAAGCTCTCGATCGACCTGCGCGTCCAGCATCTGTTGCGCGACGAACTGTCGAAGGGACTCGAGCGCTTCAAGGCCATCGCGGCGGCCGGTGCGATCATGGATGTGAACACCGGCGAGGTGATCGCGCTGGTCTCGCTGCCTGATTTCGACCCCGGCAACCCGGTCGACGCGCTGGAGAAGGACCGGATCAACCGGATGAATGTCGGCGTCTACGAGATGGGCTCGACCTTCAAGGCGCTGACCATCGCGATGGCGCTGGATTCCGGCAAGGCCAACATCAATTCGAGCTATTCGACCGCCGGTGGCATGATGCGGTTCGGCCGTCAGGTCATCAAGGAATACCACGGCACCGGCCGCACGCTCACCGTGCCGGAAGTCTTCCTGCATTCGTCGAACATGGGTTCGATCAAGATGGCGCTGGCCGTCGGCGTCGACGGTCACAAGGCTTTCCTCAGGAAGATGATGCAGCTCGACCGGATGACGACCGAGCTGCCGGAAAGCGCGGCCCCGATCGTTCCGCAGCGCTGGGGCGAGATCAACACCGCGACCATCGCCTTCGGTCACGGCCTCGCGGTCGCGCCGCTGCAGGCGCTGACGGCGGTGGCGGCGCTGGTCAATGGTGGCTACCTGATGAAGCCGACCTTCCTGAAGCGGACCGAAGAGGAGGCGCGCCAGGTCGCGACGCGGGTGATCAAGCCCGAGACCTCGGAGGCGATGCGCTTCATCATGCGGCTGAACGGCGAGAAGGGCTCGGCCCGCAAGGCCAATGTCGAAGGCTATTTCGTCGGCGGCAAGACCGGCACGGCCGAGAAGGTCATCAACGGCCGCTACGCCAAGAACAAGAACTTCACGACCTTCACGGCGATCGCCCCATCCGACAAGCCGAAATACCTGTTCCTTGCGATCTATGACGAGCCGAAGGGCTATGCCGAGAGCGGCGGCTATTCGACCGCGGCGTGGAATGCCGGCGTCACGACCGGCCGCGTGATCGAACGCGCCGGGCCGATCCTGGGGCTCAACCCGCGCTTTGACCCGCCGCCGTCGCCGTTCCCGCTGATGGCGCGGCTCGGCGCCTGGGGTTCGCGCTGAGCGCGCGACGATGGCCGGGTCTCGACCGTCATGCTCGGGCTTGACCCGAGCATCTCTCGACACAGAAGGCTTGGAAGCCTCTTCCGGCCTGAGATTCTCGGGTCTACGCTTCGCTTCGCCCGAGAATGACGGCCGGATGCGGTCAAGGACAACGGAATGATGAACGCGATGTCCTGGACACTCGGAGACCTCTTCCCCGAGATTTTCGAGGCTGAGGCCGCGAGCCAGCAAGTGCATGGCGTCGCCTTCGACAGCCGCAAGGTGACCGGCGACGATGTCTTCGTCGCGCTCGCCGGCGCCAAGGCCGATGGCGCGCGCTTCATCATGGATGCGGTCGGGCATGGCGCGGTCGCGATCGTCTCGGGTGGTCCGCGTCCGGCCGACCTGCCGGCGGGCGTTGCCTTTGCACAGGTCGACGATCCCCGCCTCGCGCTGGCGCTCGCCGCAGCGAAAATCCATCCGCGCCAGCCCAAGACCATCGTCGCGGTGACCGGCACCAGCGGCAAATCCTCGGTTGCGGATTTCACCCGGCAGATATTCCAGGCACTCGGCCATGAAGCGGCGAGCGTCGGCACGATCGGCGTGGTGACCAGCAAGGGCGCCGATTACGGCTCGCTGACAACGCCGGACCCGCTCTCGCTGCACGCCTCCTTCGACACGCTCGCGGGCGAAGGTATCACGCATCTCGCGATGGAGGCGTCCTCGCATGGGCTCGACCAGCGCCGCCTCGACGGTGTGCGCCTGAGCGCCGGTGCCTTCCTCAATCTCGGGCGCGACCATCTCGATTATCACCCGAGCGTCGAGGACTATCTCGCCGCGAAGCTGCGGCTCTGGGAATTGCTTCCGGCGGGCGCGCCGGTCGTTGTCAACCGCGACGAGCCCTATGCGAAGGAGGCGGCTGAAGCTGCGGCCAAGGCGGGGCATCCGATCATCGGCATCGGCCGCAAGGGCGAGGCGCTAACCCTGCTGCGTAACGAGCGCGATGGCTTCTCGCAGCGGCTGACCGTCGGCTTCGACGGCCGCGAATTGTCGGTCGACCTGCCGCTGGTGGGCGATTTCATGGCCGGCAATGCGCTGGTCGCAGCCGGGCTCGCCATCGCGACCGGCGAAGACAAGGCGGCATCGCTTCAGGCAATCTCCGGACTAACGGGCGTCGCAGGGCGGCTCGAACGTGTCGGCGAGGCCAATGGCGGGCTTGTCGTCGTCGATTACGCCCATAAGCCCGATGCGCTCGCGGCGGTGCTGACGACGCTCAGGCCCTATGCGACCGGGCGCCTGATCTGCGTCTTCGGCTGCGGCGGCGATCGCGACAAGGGCAAGCGCCCATTGATGGGCGCGATCGCGGCCGAGAAGGCCGATATCGCCATCGTCACCGACGACAATCCGCGCAGCGAGGACCCGGCGACGATCCGGGCCGAGATCATGGCCGCTTCGCCCAAGCTCCGGGAGATCGGCGACCGCGAGGAAGCGATCAACGCGGCCGTAAAGATGCTGAAGCCTGGGGATTTGCTGGTCGTGGCCGGAAAAGGCCATGAATCCGGCCAGATCATAGGCGACCGGACGCTGCCCTTCTCGGACCATGACGTGGTCCGCAAGGCGCTATCGGAGATCAAGTAATGGGCGCCCCGCTCTGGACCGGAGACAAGCTGATCGCGGCATTGCGCGCGCGGCCCGAGGGCGCCGTGCCGCCGGTCGTGACCGGCGCCTCGATCGATACCCGCACGCTGGAGCCGGGCGACGTCTTCTTCGCCATCACCGGCGAGGCCCGCAACGGGCATGATTTCGTCAAGGCTGCGCTCGACAAGGGCGCTGCGCTCGCCGTGGTCGACGAAGCCCATGCCGCTCAGTTCGAGGGCGTCGGCGCGCTCGCCGTCGTGCCGGACGTGCTGAAGGCGATGGAGCATGCCGGCACCGCGCGCAGGGCCGAGCTCAAGGCCGGTGTCGTCGCCGTCACCGGTTCGGTCGGCAAGACCGGCACCAAGGAGGCGTTGCGCCTCGTGCTCTCGCGCCAGGGCAAGACCCATGCGCCGGTTGCCTCCTACAACAACCACTGGGGCGTGCCGCTGACGTTATGTCGCACCCCCGCCGACGTCGCCTATGGCGTCTACGAGATCGGCATGAACAGCCCCGGCGAGATCGTGCCCCTGGCGCGGATGGTGCGCCCGCAGGTCGCAATCGTCACCACGATCCAGCCCGTGCATCTCGCCGCCTTCGCTTCGCTGGAGGGGATCGCCGAGGAAAAGGCGGGTGTTTACTGGGAGCTTGAGAAGGGCGGCACGGCGATCGTCAACGCCGATATCCCGCAATCCGAATTGCTGCGCGACATCGCCAAGTCCGGTCCCGCCGGGCGGATCATCACCTTCGGCGAAAGCCCTGATGCCGATGTGAAGCTGATCTTCTGCGCGCTGAAGCCCGATATGTCGACTGTCGAGGCCCGCGTCTTCGGCGAGCCCGTGACCTACCGGCTGGGCAGCCCCGGCAAGCATATCGTGCTGAATTCGCTCGCCGTGCTCGCCTCCGTCCATGCACTCGGCGCTGATCTCGCACTGGCGGCGCTGGCGCTGGGCGATCTCACGCCACCGGCCGGGCGCGGCGCGCGGCAGGTGCTGCAGGTGCCGGGCGGCAGGATCACGCTGCTCGACGAAAGCTATAACGGCAATCCCGCCTCGATGCGCGCCGCGATCGAGAATCTCGGCCGCCTGCCGGTCGAGGGCCGGGGCCGGCGCATCGCCGTGCTCGGCGACATGCTGGAGCTCGGGCAGACCGGCCCGGAGCTGCATCGGGGACTGGCCGAGCCGCTGGTTTCGAACGGGATCGACAAGGTCTTCACCTGCGGCCCGCTGATGAAAGGGCTGCATGAAAGCTTGCCTTCCGCCATGCGGGGGGCTTATGCCGCCACCGCGAGCGAGCTGGAGCCGCTCGTGCTCGATGCGATTCGCGCCGGCGACACCGTCACGGTCAAGGGATCGCTGGGCACGCGCATGGGTCCGATCGTCAAGGCGATCCTCGCGCGCTTTCCTGCCGTGCCTGCCGAAGACTGATTTACAAGAGAACCCTGCAGCATGCTCGTCTGGCTCGCCGACTTCGCCAGCACCTTCCCGGTGCTGAACGTCTTCCGCTACATCACCTTCCGCGCAGGCGGGGCGACCGCGACGGCGCTGCTCTTCGTCTTCTTCTTCGGGCCCTCGGCCATCTCCTGGCTGCGGATCAAGCAGGGCAAGGGCCAGCCGATCCGCACCGACGGGCCGGAATCGCATCTCGCCAAGCGCGGCACGCCGACCATGGGCGGGCTGATGATCCTGACCGGGCTGTTCGTCGCGGTGCTGCTCTGGGGCAACCTGCGCAACCCTTACGTCTGGATCGTGCTCGGCGTCACCGCGGCCTATGGCGCGATCGGCTTCTATGACGACTATCTCAAGGTCACCAAGCAGTCGCACAAGGGCTTCTCGGGCAAGGCGCGCATCGCGATCGAGGTCGTGGTCGCGCTGATCGCCTGCTATTTCATCATGCAGACGCAGCCGCCGGCGATCTCGTCGGGCTTCGCGATGCCCTTCCTCAAGGAAGCGATCATTCCGCTCGGCATCCTGTTCCCGCTGGTCGCTGCCTTCGTCGTGGTCGGCGCCGGCAATTCGGTGAACCTGACCGACGGGCTCGACGGGCTCGCCATCGTGCCAGTGATGATCGCGGCCGGCACCTTCGGCTTCATCTCCTATCTCGTCGGCAACGCGATCTTCGCGAACTACCTGCAGATTCATCACATCCCCGGCGCGGGCGAGCTCGCCGTCATCTGTGGCGCGGTGATCGGTGCCGGCCTCGGCTTCCTCTGGTTCAATGCGCCGCCGGCCCAGATCTTCATGGGCGATACCGGCTCGCTGGGTCTCGGCGGCCTGCTCGGCACCATCGCGGTCGCGACCAAGCACGAGATCGTGCTCGCCATCGTCGGCGGCCTCTTCGTGGTCGAGGCGCTCTCGGTGATCATCCAGGTCTTCGTGTTCAAGCGCACGGGCAAGCGCGTCTTCCTGATGGCGCCGATCCACCACCATTTCGAGAAGCTGGGCTGGACCGAGCCGCAGGTCGTGATCCGCTTCTGGATCATCTCGGTCGTGCTGGCGCTGGTCGGCCTCGCCACGCTGAAGCTGCGCTGAGAGTGCCCGCATGACGCCCGTCACAGTCTTCGCCGGGCGCAAGGTCGCCCTGTTCGGCCTCGGTGGCTCGGGGCTCGCCACGGCGCGCGCACTCAAGATGGGCGGTGCCGAGGTCGCGGCCTGGGACGATAACGAGAAGAGCCGGGAGAAGGCTGCGACCGAGGGCATCGCCATCGTCGATCTTGCGAGCGCCGACTGGTCGGGTTTCGCTGCCTTCGTGCTCTCGCCCGGCGTGCCGCTGACCCATCCCGAACCACATTGGACCGTCGGCAAGGCCAAGGCTGCCGGCGTCGCGATCATCGGCGATGTCGAATTGTTCTTCCTGGAGCGGGCGAAGGTCGCACCGGATTCGCCGGTCGTCTGCATCACCGGCACCAACGGCAAATCGACCACGACGGCGCTGATCACCCATGTGCTGAAGCAAGCCGGCCGCGACGTACAGATGGGCGGCAATATCGGCACCGCCGTGCTGGCGCTGGAGCCGCCGGCTGCGAACCGCATCCATGTCATCGAGTGCTCGAGCTTCCAGATCGATCTCGCGCCTTCGCTTCAGCCTACCGTCGGCATCCAGATGAACCTGACGCCGGACCATCTCGACCGGCACGGCTCGCTGGAGAACTATGCGGCGATCAAGGAGCGGCTGGTCGCGGCGGCCGATATCGCGGTGGTGGGCGTCGATGACGAGGCTTCCAAGCAGATGGCGCGCCGCCGCGCTGCCGCAGGCCGCCCGCTCGTGAAGATCAGCGGCGAGCAGCCGCTCGACGAAGGCGTCTTCGCCGGTGTCACCGCCAATCAGGGCCGGCTCGATACGCGCATCGTCGAGGTCAAGGACGGCAAGCCTAAGGTCGTCGCCAATCTCGCCGGCATCGGCTCCCTGCGAGGCTCGCACAATGCGCAGAATGCGGCGGCTGCCTTCGCCGCCTGTTCAGCGCTCGGCCTCACGGCCGAGGAGATCGCGGCCGGCTTCAAGACTTATCCGGGTCTGGCGCATCGCATGGAGGAGCTCGGCCGCATTGGTCGAGTCGTCTTCATCAACGATTCCAAGGCGACCAACGCGGACTCAACCGAGAAGGCGCTGACCTCCTTCCACGGCATCTTCTGGATCCTCGGCGGCAAGGCCAAGGATGGCGGCATCGAAAGCTTGCGCCGCTATTTCCCGAACATCGCCCGCGCCTATCTGATCGGTGCGGCGAGCGACCTCTTCGCTGCGACCTTCGACGATGACGGGCGCGTCGCCTATGAGCGCAGCGTCACGCTCGACAAGGCCGTGGCCGATGCCACGCGCGATGCTCTGGCGGCGACGGGCGAGGGCGAGATCGCGGTGCTGCTTTCGCCGGCCTGCGCCTCCTACGACCAGTTCCCGAACTTCGAAGTGCGCGGCGACAGGTTCCGCAAGCTCGTCGCGGACTTGCCGGGCTTCGAGCCCTTCGGCGGCAAGCGCTAACCGCCAGCCTTCGTCAGGGTGCCGCCGGCTTGCGGGGCTTGAGCGCAGCCGCGACCGCCTCGATCTCGTTGGTGAACACGCCGCCGGCATAGCCCGCCGGCAGGCGCTCGATATCGGCCTTGCTGTCGATGCCGGTGGAATGCTCGCCGCCGCGATAGTCCCCGAGCACGAAGACGGGGCTGCCCACGGCCTCCGTCCGCGCGAGGAAGCGATTCGGCCAGCCCCAGAGCCAGGGCGCGATGTTGATCGGCACGAACACGACCATCGAGCGGCAGGCATCCGGCGCCATGCCCGTCCAGCCCGTGCCGAGATAGCGCAGCAGGCAGGTCTTCAGCGAAGCGCGCGACATCGCCGTGATATCCGGCGCCTGCGCCCGCAGGGTCGCAATCGGATTGTCGCCGCCATAGACCAGAAGCGTCGCGCGCCGCTGCGGCGGCAGGGCGTTGAGGACCGCGGCGAGCTTCGTGCCTTCGGTCGGGTCGTTGCTCTTCACGTTGATCAGGAAGGTCTTGTCCGGAAAGCGCTGCAGGACCTCGTCGAGCGTCGGCATGAGGCCGATACCCTTGCCACGGAAGGGAAAGCTCTTGCCGCCATCGGCGGTGTAGCCGTAGCCGAGGTCGAGCTTCCGGAGATCGGCCATGCTGTGCTCGCGCGTGACGCCGAGGCCATCGGTGCGGCAATCGACCGTCCAGTCGTGGAAGACTGCGAACTGCCCGTCCGTCGTCGGGTGGACGTCCAGCTCGACGATGTCGGCACCGGCCTCGAAGCTCGCCTGCATCGAAGCGATCGTGTTTTCGAGATAGCTATGGGTCGGCGGCAGCATGCGCGTTGCGGTGCAGCCGTCCCGCGTCAGCCCGGCCGTGTCGAACTGCTGGGCTATGCCGCGATGCGCCAGCAGGACGGGGCCGCCGCCGCGCGCCGGTGCGAGGTGGTTCGTGTTACCGACATAGAGGAGCGCGGCGAGCGCGAGCACGCCGAGGGCAACACCACGCCAAATCTTCCGCAAGTTGTCCTCCCGATCGCGAATCAAGCGGCGCTTGAATCGCGTCGCTGCGGGATCGATCACGGACGGGGTGACGGAATTGCGGCGCGGCCTGTCGTCCTGCTCTCGATCGCAGCCAGGGGCTTCGCTGGAACAGTCGCGTCTCAGCCGCGCCGGGCAGCTTCGATCTCGGCGACGTCGATCTTCTGCATCGTCATCATCGCGGCGAAGGCGCGCTTCGCTTCCTCGCCGCCGACGGCCAGCGCCTCGGTCAGCACGCGCGGTGTGATCTGCCAGGACAGGCCCCATTTGTCCTTGCACCAGCCGCATTCACTTTCCTGCCCGCCATTGCCGACGATGGCGTTCCAGTAGCGGTCCGTCTCTTCCTGATCCTCGGTCGCGATCTGGAAGGAGAAGGCCTCGCTGTGCTTGAAGGTCGGCCCGCCATTCAGGCCGAGGCAGGGGATGCCGAGCACGGTGAAGGTGACGGTCAGCACGTCGCCGGCCTTGCCGGAGGGGAAATCGGTCGGTGCGCGGAAGACCTCGTTCACGGCGCTGTCCGGGAAAGTCTCGGCATAGAAGCGGGCGGCAGCCTCGGCGTTCTTGTCGTACCACAGGCAGATCGTATTCTTGGCGATGGCCATGATCAGTCCTTTCGCTGTCGAGACGGGTGCGGCGTGAAACTCCCGGCATGAGCCGACAATGCGTGTCAGGAGCGGCCCCTGCATCTGAGCGGCGGCACGAGTCCGATTTGAGGCGAGAGGCTGATCGAGGTGGCCGAAGCTGCGCCGTAAAGGCCACGAAGCGCCATGCGCGGCTGTGGATCGCGAGGCTCGGATGCCGCCGATCCGGGGCATCGGAATCAATCGGTTAACCATTCATTGACAGAGTGATTCGTCACGCAAGCGCGGTTTCGGCCGCGCCGAATTTGTCGATCGGATACCCGTCATGGTCTCGCGCGCGGAACCTTCTCTCAGCGGCCGCTGGTGGTGGTCGATCGACCGCCTCATTCTGACCGCGCTCGTCGCCCTGATGGTCTCGGGCGTTGTGCTGCTGATGGCGGGCGGGCCGCCGGTGGCCGAGCGTCTGGGGCTCTCGACCTTCCATTTCGTCAACCGGCAGGCGGCCTATCTCGTCGGCGCGATGGCGATCTTTCTCGGGGTCTCGCTGATGACGCCACGCCAGGTGCGCCGCGCCGCGCTGCTGATCTATCTCGGCTCGCTCGCGATGGTGGTGGCGACGCTCTATTTCGGTGTCGAGGTGAAGGGCGCCAAGCGCTGGCTGACACTCGGGCCGTTGGGCTCGGTCCAGCCGTCCGAATTCCTCAAGCCCGCTTTCGTCATCATGGCCGCCTGGGCCTTCGCCGAGGGCACGCGCCGGCCGGACCTGCCGGGCACGATCCTGGCGCTGCTGCTGCTGCCGATCACCATCGTGCCGCTCGTCCTCCAGCCCGATTTCGGCCAGACCATGCTGGTCAGCCTCGTCTGGTGCGGGCTGTTCTTCGTCGCCGGCCTGCACTGGTTCTGGGTGATCGGGCTGGGCGGCGTCGGCGCTGTCGGCATCCTGGTCGCCTATGAACTGGTGCCGCACGTTCGGGCCCGCATCGAGCGCTTCATGGACAAGGGCTCGGGCGATTCCTTCCAGGTCGACACGGCGCTGGAGAGTTTCGCGCAGGGCGGCTGGCTCGGCAAAGGCCCGGGCGAGGGCACCGTGAAGCGCATCCTGCCCGACGCCCATACCGACTTCATCTTCGCGGTGACCGCCGAGGAATTCGGCATCGTGGTCTGCATGCTGCTGGTCGCGCTCTTCGCGGCCATCGTGATCCGGGCGCTGTTCGTGGCGCAGAAGGCGGAGGACCCGTTCATCCGCCTCGCGGTCACCGGCCTTGCCCTGCTCTTCGGCATCCAGGCGGCGATCAACATGATGGTCAACCTGCACATGATGCCGGCCAAGGGCATGACCCTGCCTTTCATCTCCTATGGTGGCTCTTCGCTGCTCTCGCTCGCGGTCGGCACCGGCTTCCTGCTGGCATTGACCAGACGCCGCCCGCGTGCCGTCGATTTCGGGCGCTGACCGGATGGGCAAGCTGATCATGCTGGCGGCCGGGGGAACCGGTGGCCATCTCTTCCCGGCGGAGGCGCTGAGCCACGCGCTGCACGCCAAGGGCATGCGCGTCGTGCTGATGACCGATACGCGCGCCGCCGAGTTCGCCGGCAATTTCCCGGCCGAGGCGGTGCATGCGGTGCCGGCGGCGACGCCGTCCGGTCGTTCGCCGCTGCAAAAGGCCAAGGCGCTGTTCGCCATCGCCAAGGGCACGTTCGCGGCGCGGCGGATCATCGGGCAGGTGAAGCCGGCCGTGGTCGTCGGCTTCGGCGGCTATCCGACGGTGCCGCCGGTGCTCGGCGCGTCGCTTGCCGGGGTGAAGACGCTGATCCACGAGCAGAACGCGGTGATCGGCCGCGCCAACCGCTTCCTTGCTGGCCGCGCCGACGTGATCGCGACCGGCTTCGCGAGGGTCGGCGGGCTCACCGAGGCCCAGCAGGCCAAGTGCCGGCATGTCGGCAACCCCGTGCGCCCCGCCGTGATCGAGGCCGCAGGCCGCGAATACGACTGGCCAGGCGAGGGCAAGATCAGCCTCCTCGTCTTCGGCGGCAGCCAGGGCGCGCGCATCATGGCCGATATCGTGCCGCCGGCGATTGAGCTCCTCACCGAGGCCGAGCGGGCGCGCCTGACCATCGTGCAGCAGGCGCGGGCCGAGGACGACGGGCGCGTGCGCGGCATCTACGAGACGCTCGGCGTCCAGGCGACGATCGCGCCCTTCTTCAAGGACCTGCCGGCGCAGATGGCGGCGGCGCAGCTCGTGATCGCCCGCTCCGGCGCCTCGACCGTAGCCGAACTCACCGTGATCGGCCGGCCGGCTTTGCTCGTGCCGCTGCCGGGCTCGCTCGACCAGGACCAGGCGGCGAACGCGGCCTTCCTCGAAGGCGTGGGCGGGGCGACCCGCATCCTCCAGCCGGACTTCACGCCGCGTCATCTTGCTGCCGAATTGTCGAAGTTGATCGCGCAGCCCGCACACTTGACGACGATGGCCGCAAACGCGAAGAGCGCCGGCATCCCTGACGCCGCCGACCGCCTGGCCGATCTCGTGATCGCCACGGCCAATCATTCGAACTGACAGGATTCCAGGACCATGAAGCTGCCGCCGAAGCTCGGCTCCATCCATTTCGTCGGCATCGGCGGCATCGGCATGTCCGGCATCGCCGAGGTCCTGCACAATCTCGGCTACAAGGTGCAGGGCTCGGACGCCTCCGACGGCGCCAATGTCAAGCGCCTCGCCGACAAGGGCATCACCACCTTCGTCGGCCACAAGGCGGAGAATCTCGGCGAGGCCGAGGTCGTCGTAGTCTCGACCGCGATCAAGCGCGATAATCCGGAGCTGCTCGCCGCTCGCGAAAAACGCCTGCCGGTCGTGCGCCGCGCCGAGATGCTGGCCGAATTGATGCGCCTGAAGAGCTGCGTCGCCATCGCCGGCACCCATGGCAAGACGACCACGACCTCGCTGGTCGCGACGCTGCTGGAGAAGGGCGGGCTCGACCCGACCGTGATCAACGGCGGCATCATCAACGCCTACGGCACCAATGCCCGCATGGGCGAGAGCGACTGGATGGTGGTCGAGGCCGACGAGTCCGACGGCACCTTCCTGAAGCTCCCGGCCGACGTCGCGATCGTCACCAATATCGACCCCGAGCATCTCGATCATTTCGGCACCTTCGACGCGATCAAGGCGGCCTTCCGCTCCTTCGTCGAGAACCTGCCGTTCTACGGTTTCGCGGTGATGTGCATCGACCATCCGACGGTGCAGGGGCTCGTCGGCCAGATCACCGACCGCCGCGTCGTCACCTATGGCGAGAACCCGCAGGCCGATTTCCGCCTGATCGACATCGATCTCTCCGGCGGGCAGGCGAAGTTCACGCTGCTGATCCGCGACCGCAAGACCGGACGCGACGAGGTGATCCGTGATCTCATCATGCCGATGCCGGGCCATCACAATGCGCTCAACGCCACGGCTGCGATCGCCGTCGCCTACGATCTGGGCATCCCGGTCGAGCGCATCCGCGAGGCGCTGGCCGGCTTCGGTGGCGTCAAGCGCCGCTTCACCAAGACCGGCGAGTGGAACGGCGCGCTGATCTTCGACGATTACGGCCACCATCCGGTCGAGATCGCGGCTGTGCTCAAGGCCGCGCGCGCCTCGACGAAGAACAAGGTGATCGCGATCGTCCAGCCGCATCGCTACACCCGTTTGTCCAGCCTGTTCGACGATTTCGCCGCCTGCTTCAACGATGCCGACACGGTGATCGTGGCGGATACCTATGCGGCCGGCGAGGCGCCGATCGCGGGCGCCGACCGCGATTCGCTGGTCGCCGGCATCAAGGCGCGCGGCCATCGCCATGCGCTGCCTCTGGAGAGTTCGGACAAGCTCGCCGGGATGGTGGCGGAACTGGCGGGGCTGGGCGACTATGTCGTGTTCCTGGGCGCCGGCAACATCACCCAATGGGCCTATGCGCTGCCGGGCGAACTGGCGGCGTTGAAGGGGTAATTTCGCGCAGTCCACCCCGCCGTCATTCTCGGGCGAAGCGCAGACTCGAGAATCGCGGCCAGAGGAGGCAAGGGAGCCTCCTTCGGCAAGAGATGCTCGGGTCAAGCCCGAGCATGACGAGCGTTTCCCTCCGCGACCATCCTGCTCTAAAGCGACGCCATGCCCTTCGCAGACCTCTCCTCCGATATCCGCGCCTCGGCTCCCGACCTGCGGGGCCGGCTTCTCGCCAATCAGGAGCTTTCGGGCCTGACCTGGTTCCGCGTCGGCGGCCCGGCGCAGATCCTGTTCACGCCGGCCGATGACGACGACCTCGCCTATCTGCTGTCGAAGCTGCCGGAGGACGTTCCGGTCACGGTGATCGGGCTCGGCTCCAACCTGATCGTGCGCGATGGCGGCATTCCCGGCGTCGTGATCCGGCTCGGCGGCAAGGCCTTCGGCGAGATCGCGCTGGAGAGCGGCGATCGCCTGCGGGCCGGCACGGCCGTGCCGGACGTCAAGGTCGCCCGCGCCGCGGCGGATGCCTCGCTCGACGGGCTTGCTTTCTATCGTGGCATTCCCGGCTCGATCGGCGGGGCGCTGCGCATGAATGCCGGCGCCCATGGCGGCGAGACCACCGACGTGCTGGTTTCGGTGCGTGGCGTCACCCGGAAGGGCGAGATCGTGACGCTCTCCCATGCCGATATGGGCTTCACCTATCGCAACAGCGCGGCCGCGACCCGCGACATCATCTTCACGTCCGCCCTGTTCCAGGGGCGGCCGGGCGATCAGGCGGAAATCCAGGCCGAGATGGACCGAGTCACGGCGGCGCGCGAGGCGGCGCAGCCGATCAAGGAGCGCACCGGCGGCTCGACCTTCAAGAACCCCGATGGCGGCAAGGCCTGGAAGCTGATCGATGCCGCCGGCTGCCGTGGCCTGCGCGTCGGCGGGGCGCAGGTCTCGGAGATGCACTGCAACTTCCTGATCAACACCGGCGGCGCGACGGCTGCCGATGTCGAGGGGCTCGGCGAGGAGGTTCGCCGCCGGGTCAAGGAGAACTCCGGCTTCGAGTTGCAGTGGGAGATCAAGCGGCTCGGGGTTGCGGCGTAGCCGCGACTGCCGAGGCGCGGCGGCGCGACAGGATCATCCCGACGATCGTCGAGCCCAGAACGATCGCGATGCCGAGGAACTGAAGCGGGCTCAGCCATTCGCCTAGCAGCAGGGCGCCCAGAATCGTCGCCATGGTCGGGCTGAGCAGCCCGAGGAAGGCGACGCCGGCGCCGAGCGTCGTGATGCCCCTGATCCAGAGCCAATAGGTCAGGGCGGTGCCGATCAGCACGAGATAGGCGAACCCGAGCCCGTTCAGGGCGGTGGGGACCGGTGGCAAGCCTTCTGCGATCAGTGCGACCGGCAGCAGGATCAGGCCGCCGAGCGTGAGCTGCCAGGCCGCGATCGCGAGCGGCGAACCCATCTTGCCCCAGCGTTCGATCAGCACGGTTCCCGTCGCCATCGAGGCGGCGCTCAGGAGGCCGGCGATGATGCCGATTGCATCGGGCTTCGCATGCGGATCGAGCACCAGCAGAGCGACGCCGACGAGCCCGGCGAGCGCGGCCACGATCTGGCCGCGGCCCGGACGTCGGTTGAGCAGGGGCCAGGCGAGCAGCCCGACGATCAGGGGCTGGGTCGAGCCGACGGTCGCGGCGAGCCCGCCGGGAAGCCGTGCGGCGCTGACGAAGAGCAGGGCGAAGAAGATGCCGATATTGGCGAGGCCGAGCGCCGCCAGTGGCAGGAGCTTGTCACGCGGCGGCAGGCCGGGGCCGAGCGCCATCAATAGCAATCCGGCCGGCAGGGCCCGCAGCGCGCCGACGAGCAGCGGATGATCGACCGGCAGCGTCTGGGTGAAGATGATGTAGGTCGTGCCCCAGATGCAGGGCACGAGGATCGTGGTCAGCAGGGTTCTGTTGAGGCTGAGCGACATGGCTGGCTCCCAAGCGGGATGATGGTCACGGGACGGTCAGGCGGGGAAGCGGCCGGCGAAGGCGGTTTCCGTCAGAGGCCGGCGCAGGCTCGGCTGCTCGCGGTCCCGCAGAGCCGGCGGCAAGAGGTCCGGCGTTCCGCGGCGACCGATCGCGACGGCGATCTCGATGCGGAAGCGGCCGGGCACGGCAAGGTTGCGGCGCGCGACATCGTATTCGAGCCCCGCCATGGCGTGGGCGTGATAGCCGAGCCGGGTGGCCTGAAGGGCGAGCTGGGACCAGGCTGCGCCGGTGTCGAAGCTGCGCAGCGCCGGGGATTGCGCCTGCGCATCGGCCGCGTCTGCGCCGGCATCCGACAGCACGAAGACGAGGGCCGCGGCATTCTGCGCCCACTCGCGGTTGAAGTCGTCGAGCGAGGCCAGGAATTCCGGCCAGTGCGCATCGCCGCGCAGGGCGTAGAGGAAGCGCCAGGGCTGCTCGTTATAGGCGGAAGGCGCCCAGCGCGCGGCCTCGAGCATCGTCAGCAGGGCATGCTGGTCGATCTCTTCGGGCTGGAAGGCGCGGGGGGACCAGCGGTCGAGAAAGACCGGGTCGATCGGGAAACTGGCGATCCTCGGTTCCATGGCAGGATGTCCGTATGGCTTGCCCTGAGAGGGGCAGGTGGTATGGTGGTTCGAAGTCAGATATTTTGACGTCAAATTATTTGATGTCGTGTAATTAGGTGAGGCGTGAAAATGAGTCAAGAGCGCCGGGACGCGCAGGGCGGCCCGATGGATTCGATCCTGGCGCAGTGGCGGCGGGAGCGGCCGGATCTCGACACGAGTGTGATGGCGGTGTGTGGGGATCTCTGGCGCGCGGCGGACCGGGTGCGTGAGGGGGTTTCCGCCAATCTCGCGGGGGATGATCTCGATCTCGCCGGCCATGACGTGCTGCTGACGCTCCGGCGCCAGGGCAGGGGGCGGGCGCTCTCGCCCTCCGAACTCGCCGCGGACATGATGATCTCGACCTCGGCGATGACGAACCGGCTCGACCGCTTGCAGAAGCGCGGGCTGATCGAGCGGCAGCCCGATCCGGCCGACCGGCGGGCGCTGCGGATCGTGCTGACGGAGGCCGGCTTCGCCCTGGTGGACCGAATCGTCGTCAGCCATGTCGCGACCGAGGAGCGGTTGGTCAGCGCGCTTTCGGCGGAGGAGCGCGCCGAGCTGAGGCGGCTGCTCGCGAAGATCGGTCAAGCCCGGCCATAGCGGGTTTCGCGCGGCTTCAGGGTTGCGGGCCGGTACTTCCCGTCAACGCCGGGCTCGTCATGGTTAACGCGCTGTTAACCAAGTTTAACGAGGTTGGACGCATCGCAGGAGCGAAGCGTCGATGACCAGACATGTTGCAGTGCTGATGGGCGGATGGTCCGTCGAGCGGGAGGTCAGCCTCAACAGCGGCGCGGCCTGTGCGCGGGCACTGGAGAGCGTCGGCTACCGCGTCACCCGCGTCGACGTGCAGCGCGACATCGCCGAGGTGCTGGCGAAGCTGAAGCCCGACGTCGCCTTCAACGCCCTGCATGGCCGCTTCGGCGAGGACGGCACGATCCAGGGCGTGCTGGAAATCCTGCGCATTCCCTATAGCCATTCCGGCGTGCTGGCCTCGGCGCTGGCGATCCGCAAGGACCGGGCGAAGACCGTGGTGAAGGCGGCAGGCGTTCCCGTTGCCCATGGCGTCAACGTCTCGCGATTCGCGGCTGCCAAGAAGCATGTCCTGCCGCCTCCTTACGTGCTCAAGCCGATCGACGAGGGCTCCTCCGTCGGCGTCGTCATCGTGAAGAAGGGCAGGGAACACCCGCCGCAGGAAATCGCCCGGCCGGACTGGCCTTGCGGCGAGATGCTGTTGGCCGAAACCTTCATTGCCGGGCGCGAACTGACCTGCGCCGTGATGGGCGACCGCAGCCTCGGTGTGACCGAAATACAAGCCGCAACCGGTGAGTTTTACGACTACGACGCGAAGTACGCGAAAGGCGGCTCGATCCACATCTGTCCGGCGCAAATTTTACCGAAAATTTACCAGCAGATCGAAGAGTGTGCGTTAACGGCGCATCAAGCAATCGGATGCCGGGGCGTCAGCCGATCTGACTTCCGCTACCACGACGAGAGCGACACGCTCGTCTGGCTGGAGGTCAATACGCAGCCCGGGATGACCGAAACCAGCCTGGTGCCCGAGTTGGCTGCCCATGCGGGCCTGGATTTCGGTGAGCTCGTCAAATGGATGGTGGAGGACGCCTCCCTCGATCGGTGAAAGCGATGACGACGAAGACCGTTGCCATGCCCCGATATGCGCCTGCCCGGCCGCTCTCCCGGCTCCCGGTCGCGCCTGCCGCCCCCCAGCTGCTGGTGGGTGAGCAGCGCCAGGGTCGCTGGATGCGCCGCTCGCGCCGCAGCGCGGTCGCGGTGCCGCTGGCCCAGCGCCTGCCGCAGAGCCTCGGCACCTGGCTGGCGCTCGGCTTCCTCACGCTCAGCCTCGGCAGCGGGTTCGTGCTCGGCGGCCACTGGCAGGCCATGCAGGACAATTACGGCGAGCCGCGCCACATGTTCGCGCGGGCGCTCGGCTTCGGCATCGACCGCGTCACCATCTCCGGCCTCTCGGGCCTGTCCGAGCAGGAGGTCCTGGTCGCGGCCGGCATCGATTCGAAGACCTCGCTGGTGTTCTTCGACGCCGACGAGGCCCGCAAGCAGCTGGAGGCGACGCCGCTGATTCGCGAGGCCGCCGTCCGCAAGCTCTATCCGGGCGAGGTCTCGATCGCGCTGACCGAGCGCGAGCCCTACGCACTCTGGCAGGTGAAGGGCGAGCTCTTCGTGATCGCGGCCGACGGCACGGTGATCGACAAGATGGACGATGGCCGCTTCGCCTACCTGCCGCTCGTCGTCGGCAAGGACGCCAATAACCGCGCCGCCGAATATCTGGCGATCCGCAATCAGGCGGGCGCCTTCGCCCAGCATATTCGTGCCGCGACGCTCGTCTCCGGGCGCCGCTGGAACCTGAAACTCGACAACGGCATGGATGTGCGCTTGCCCGAGACCAAGCCGGAAGCCGCGGTGCAGCGCCTCGTCTCGCTGGAGAGCGATTACCGCATCCTCGACAAGGATGTGCTCGCCATCGACCTGCGCCAGCCCGACCGGGTGACGATGCGGCTCTCGGAGGAGGCGGCCGCGGCGCGCGCCGACCAGCTCAAGAGCAAGGCCAAGAAGAAGGGAGGCGAGGCGTGAACCACGTCACCTCCCAGGGCCTGACCCCCCGCATGCGTCCGCTGTCGTCGCGCAAGAGCGCGACCTTGTCGATTCTCGACATCGGCACCAGCAAGGTCGTCTGCCTGATCGCCGAGCTCAGCCCGGCCGAGACCAATGAGCGGCTGCGCGGGCGCACCCATGTCGCCCGCATCATCGGCATCGGCCACCAGCGCTCGCTCGGCCTGAAGGGCGGCGCGATCGTCGATCTCGAAAGCGCCGAGCGCGCCATCCGCGCCGCGGTCGACGCGGCCGAGCGCATGGCCAAGGTCGAGGTGCAGTCGGTCATCGTCAACCTGACCGGCGGGCGCATCGGCTCGCAGCATTATGCGGCCAGCGTCGATCTGCGCTCCGGCTCCGTCGGCGACGGCGACGTGAAGCGCGTGCTCGCGACCGCCGCGACCCATGCTCTGCGCCCCGGCAAGGCGGTGCTCCATGCCCTGCCGACCGGCTATGCGCTGGACGGCGTGCCGGGTGTGCTCGATCCGCGCGGGCTGATCGGCGGCAAGCTCTCGGTCGATATGCATGTCGTCGCCAGCGAGGCGGCGGCGGCGCGCAACGTCATGCTCGCGGTCGAGCGCTGCCATCTCGAAGTCGAGGCGGTGGTCGCGACCCCCTATGCGTCCGGCCTCTCGGTCCTCGTCGACGACGAATCGGAGATGGGCGTCGTCCTCGTCGATCTCGGCGGCGGCTCGACCTCGCTCGGCGTGTTTTCGGGCGGGCATCTCGTCCATGCCGACGCGATCGCGGTCGGCGGCAACCACATCACCATGGACGTGGCGCGCGGCCTCTCGACCCGCGTCTCGGCGGCCGAGCGGCTGAAGACGCTGCATGGCTCCTGCATCTCCAGCGCCTCCGACGAGCGCGACATGATCGCGGTGCCGCAGGTCGACGACGACGAGCGCGACATGCCGAACCATCTGGCCAAGTCGCATCTGGTGCGGATCATCAAGCCGCGCGTCGAGGAGATCCTCGAACTGGTGCGCGACCGATTGAACAATGCCGGCTTCTCGGCCCAGGCCGGGCGGCGCGTCGTCCTCACCGGCGGCGCCTGCCAGCTCACCGGTCTGCCGGAAGTGGCGCGGCGCATCCTCGGCGGCCAGGTCCGGACCGGCCGGCCGCTCGGGATCAAGGGCTTGCCGGAAGCCGGCAAGGGCCCGGCCTTCGCGGCGGCGGTCGGCCTGCTGGTCTATCCGCAGGTCGCCCATGTCGAGCATTTCGAGCCGCGCGCGGCCGGCGGGCGGCCTCTGATGACCGGGACGGACGGGTATTTCTCGCGTGTCGGGCGGTGGCTGAAAGACAGTTTCTAGTGAGTACGGCTCGTCCTTAGGGCGGGCCACGGCGTCAAACGTAGCAATCGGGACGGCTCCCGCCAGGCGCCGGACAAGGGATCAAAAGAGGCAACCATGGCGATGAATCTGCAAGCCCCGGACATCCGGGAACTGAAGCCCCGGATCACGGTGTTCGGCGTCGGTGGCGCCGGTGGCAATGCGGTCAACAACATGATCGAGGCCGGCCTCGACGGTGTCGATTTCGTCGTCGCCAACACCGATGCGCAGGCTCTCGCCCTGTCGCGCGCTTCCCGCATCGTTCAGATGGGCCTGCAGGTCACCGAGGGCCTCGGTGCCGGCTCGCAGCCGGAAGTCGGCCGCGCGGCCGCCGAAGAGGTCATCGACGAGATCCGTGACCATCTGGCGGGCGCTCACATGGTCTTCATCACCGCCGGCATGGGCGGCGGCACCGGCACCGGCGCTGCTCCCGCGATCGCCCGCGTCGCCCGCGACATGGGCATCCTGACCGTCGGCGTCGTCACCAAGCCGTTCCAGTTCGAAGGCCAGCGCCGCATGCGCATGGCTGAAGCCGGCATCGGCGAGCTGAACGAGGCGGTCGACACCCTGATCGTCATCCCGAACCAGAACCTGTTCCGCGTCGCCAACGAGACCACCGGCTTCGCCGACGCCTTCGGCATGGCCGACCAGGTGCTCTATTCGGGCGTCGCCTGCATCACCGACCTGATGGTCCGCCCCGGCCTGATCAACCTCGACTTCGCCGACGTTCGCGCCGTGATGCGCGGCATGGGCAAGGCGATGATGGGCACCGGCGAGGCGCAGGGCGAGAAGCGCGCGCTGACCGCGGCCCAGGCCGCGATCAACAACCCGCTGCTCGACGACGTCTCGATGAAGGGGGCACGCGGCCTGCTGATCTCGATCACCGGCGGGCGCGACATGAAGCTCTATGAGGTCGACGAAGCCGCCACCCGCATCCGCGAGGAGGTCGATTCCGAGGCCAACATCATCGTCGGCGCCACCTTCGACGAATCGCTCGAAGGCACCGTGCGCGTCTCCGTCGTCGCGACCGGCATCGACAAGCCGATCTCGTCGCTGGTCGAGAACGACGACACCGAGGCCCGCATCGCCCAGGTCGCTGAGCGCCTGAAGGCCGAGGCCCGCCTGCGCAGCAACGCCGCCGTCGCCACCACCCGCCCGGTCGCCCCGCCGGCTCCCGTGATCGAGACCGCCCGTGTCGCCCCGATGCCGATGCCGGAACCCGCTCCGATCGCCCAGGTCGCGCAGGACATCCGCATCGAGCCGGTGCAGCCGCGCCCCGTCATGGCCGCTCCGCCGGCTCCCGAGCCGGTCCACCATGCCGAGCCGCACCTGCATTTCGACGAGAGCTTCATCCCGCCGATGCCGGAGCGCGCCGTCGTTCGACCGACCCGCATGCCGCGCGTCGAGGATCTGCCGGCTCCCGGGCAGGCCCAGCTCAACGCGCATCGCGGCGCCCAGCCCGCGCCGCAGCCGCCGAGCGCCGTCGAGCAGAAGCGCATGTCGCTGATGCAGCGCCTCGCCTCGGTCGGCTTCGGTGGCCGCAAGGACGAGGAGGCCGAGATGGCCCCGGCCCCGGCGCCGGTGCGCCAGATGCCGCAGGCCCCGATGCCGCAGGCGGCCGCGCCGAGCGCAGCGCACGCCGAGTACATGCGCCGCCCGGCGCCGCAGCCGGCCTCGCGTCCGGCCCAGGGCCAGCTCGACCCGCATGGCCGCGCCGCGCCGACTCGCTCCAGCGAGGAAGACCATCTCGAGATCCCCGCCTTCCTCCGCCGCCAGGCGAACTGATCGGACCCGAGCCTCTCACGGCTTTGTAACAAGCCCGCCGCGGATCATCCGCGGCGGGTTTTTCGTCGTTAGAAAATGTTTATCTTTCAGCGCTTTATATGACCCGCTCTGCCTGAGCAGCGCTGTAACACAGCGAAAGAAAGCGTGATTTTGAGAGGCGGCTCCAAAAGCTTATCTTGCGGCGCATCAGAACGACAGCGTCGCCGGGTTCGCTCCGGTGCCGGCCTTGGATAGACATCGTGATCCTGCCACCCCGCCAAGGCGGATGAGAGGCGATCCCGATGATCAGGATTGGATGACGGAATGAGCTTCGATCGGCAGACGACCCTGCGCGCAGCCGTGACCCTGACCGGGATCGGCGTCCATTCCGGAGCCCCCGCCAGCATCTGCCTGAAGCCCTCCAGCGCCAATTCCGGGGTCGTCTTCCTGCGCACGGGCATCGAGGGCATGCCGCCCCAGCTCATCCACGCCAAGCACACCAAGGTCAGCGCCACCGAGCTCTGCACGGTCATTGGCGATCGCGGCCCGGCCTCGGTCTCGACCATCGAGCACCTGATGTCGGCCTGCGCCGGCATGGGCCTCGACAACGTGCTGGTCGAGATCGACGGGCCGGAAATGCCGATCATGGACGGCAGTGCCCGCGAGTTCGTCGCCGCCATCGAGGCGACCGGCATGACCACGCTCACCGCGCCGCGCCGCTATCTCAAGGTTCTCCAGCCGGTCCGCATCGAGCAGGGCCGCGCCTTCGCCGAGCTCGCGCCGGCCGAGCATGGCTTCCGCCTCGATGTCGAGATCGATTTCGACAGCGTCGTGATCGGCCGCCAGCGCAAGGTCTTCGACCTCGACGCGCAGGCCTATGCCAGCGAGATCTCGAAGGCCCGCACCTTCGGCTTCATGCGCGATGTCGAGCAGCTCTGGAAGGCGGGCTTCGCCCAGGGCGCCTCGCTCGAGAACACCGTCGCCGTCGGCGAGGACAAGGTGATCAACCCCGAGGGCCTGCGCTACGGCGACGAATTCGTGCGCCACAAGGTGCTCGACGCGATCGGCGACCTCGCGCTCGCCGGCTATCCGATCATCGGCGAGTTCCGCTCCTATTGCGGCGGCCACCGGATGAATGTCCAGATTCTCCAGGCGCTGTTCGCCGATCGCGCGAATTTCGCGATCGTCGAATCCCAGCCGGTTTTCGCGGCGCCGCGCGCCGTGCAGATGGCTGCCGCTGCGCCGGCCGCCTTCGCACCGGACCTGCACTGAGAGGCCCCTCCGGGTTTTGCCGGAGGCTCCAGGCGCGGCGAAACGCAGCTTCGCCTTCCTATCGCCGGGTTTTTGTCCCAGATGCCGCAGCGATGCGGAATCCCGTCATAACCGATTTTCGGCAGTGGCGCGGGGGAAGCGTCTGAGGTAAGGCATGCTTCCCGGAGACTGGATCGCCACGCGTCCGACCAGACGCAAAGCGGCGACCCAGCCTTGGTTTCAGCATCGGATTGTTCCGAAAAGTGGCTTCCACTTTTCGGTCCGATGCACGAGGGACGATCGAAAGAGGACGGACGACGTGAGCGTGACGCGGCAAAGCCTTCCGGCAATCCATCGCGGTCTTTCGCCGCGCAGGGGCATCCCCCTCGCGCTGGGCGCCGCCTTGCTGCTCGGCGGCTGCGATACCCTGTCCTCGCTCAATCCCTTCGACAAGCCGGAGGTCTACAAGCCGGACCTGACGCCGGTGACGCCGGCCGACAAGCTCTACAACGAGGGCCTCGCCCGCCTGCAGAGCGGCGACAGCGAAGGCGCCGCGAAGCGGTTCGAGGATATCGACAAGACCGCGCCGTTCTCGCCCTATGCCCGCAAGGGCCTGCTGATGACGGCCTATACCAATTTCCAGGCGTCGAAATGGGAAGAGGCGATCACCGCCTCGAAGCGCTTCATCGCGCAGAACCCGGCGAGCCCGGATGCGGCTTATGCTCAGTACATCCTGGCGATGTCCTATTATAACCAGATCCCGGACGCGACCCGCGACCAGGAGCGGACGGGCCAGGCGATCCAGGCGCTGGAACAGCTCATCGCCAATTACCCGAAGTCGGAATACGTCATCGACGCCAAGGAGAAGCTCCTGGTGGCGCGTGACCAGCTCGCCGGCAAGGAGATGAATGTCGGGCGCTACTATCTGGAGAAGCGCAACTACACCGGCGCGGTGAACCGCTTCCGCGAAGTCATCATCAAGTACCAGACCACGCGCCATGTCGAGGAGGCGCTGATGCGCCTGTCCGAGGCCTATATGGCGCTGGGCATCACCAACGAGGCGCAGACGGCGGCAGCCGTCCTCGGGCACAACTTCCCCGACAGCCCCTGGTACAAGGACGCCTATGCCCTGCTGCAGAGCGGCGGTCTGGAGCCTCGCGAGGATCGCGGCTCCTATATCAGCCGTGCCTTCCAGGGCTTCTCGCGCACGGTCGGCGGGATCGTTGGGCTGAACCGCCTCTGACGAGAGAGGAGGCCCCTCGCATGACGGGCCACGGGCAACCCTTCCGTCTCCAAAGACAGGCGTGAGCGCCGATGCTGGCGCAGCTCTCGATTCGCGACATCGTCCTGATCGACAGGCTCGATCTCGGCTTCCATGAGGGGTTGAGCGTGCTCACCGGCGAGACCGGTGCGGGCAAGTCGATCCTGCTCGACGGCTTCGCGCTGGCGCTCGGCGGGCGCGGCGACGGTTCGCTCGTGCGCCATGGCGAGGCTCAAGGGCAGGTCAGTGCCGTCTTCGACCTGCCGCTGACCCATCCCGCCCGCAAGCTGGCGCAGGCGCAGGAGATCGATACCGATGGCGATCTCATCCTGCGCCGCGTGCAATATGCCGACGGACGCACCCGCGCTTTCATCAACGACCAGCCGGTTTCGGTGCAGATTCTGCGCATGGTCGGCGCCGCGATCGTCGAAATCCACGGCCAGCATGACGACCGCGCCCTGACCGATCCGGCCCAGCACCGCGCGATCCTCGACGGTTTCGGCGGGCTGGAAGCGCAGGCCGAGGCGGTCGCCGGTGCAAGCGAGACATTGAAGCGGGCGCGGCAGGCCCTGCAATCGCAGCGCCTGCGGGTCGAGGCGGCGCGCAAGGAAGCGGATTTCCTGCGCCATGCCGTCGAAGAGCTCGGCAAGCTCGCACCGCAGGCCGGCGAGGAGGATGCGCTTGCCGCGACCCGCCAGGGCATGATGCAGGCTGAGAAGGTCGCACGCGATCTCAACGAAGCCTATGAGGCGGTCGGCGGCCAATCCTCTGCCATTCCGACGCTCGCCGCCGTGCTGCGCCGGTTGGAGCGCCGGGCTGGCCAGGCGCCGGAACTGGTCGATCCCTCGATCGCCGCACTCAACACTGCGATCGTCGCGCTGGAAGAGGCCGGCGAGGCACTCGCCGCCGCGACGCGCGCCGCAGAATACGACCCGCGTGAGCAGGAGCGCATTGAGGAACGGCTGTTCGCGCTCAGGGCTGCCGGTCGCAAATACGATGTGCCGGTCGATGGGCTCTCCGTGCTGGCGGCGACGATGGCGAGCGATCTTGCTGCGCTGGACGAGAGCGAATCGTCGCTGTCACGGCTCGAAGCGGAATTGAGCGAGGCGGAAGTGGCCTTCGTCGGGCTGGCCCAGGCTCTGTCGCAGGCGCGGCAAGCGTCGGCGGCGCGGCTCGATGCGGCGGTAAAGGCCGAATTGCCGCCGCTCAAGCTGGAGCGGGCCCGTTTCATCACGCGTATCGACAGCGATGCGAACGCGCGCGGGCCGGAGGGGTTCGACAAGGTCGAGTTCTGGGTTGAGACCAACCCGGGCACGCGGCCGGGGCCGATGATGAAGGTCGCCTCCGGCGGTGAGCTCTCGCGCTTCATGCTGGCGCTGAAGGTCGTGCTGGCCGAGCGCGGCTCCGCCCCGACCCTGGTCTTCGACGAGATCGACACGGGCGTGGGCGGTGCCGTGGCCGATGCGATCGGCGAGCGATTGGCGCGGCTAGCCGGCCGGGTGCAGGTGATCTCGGTGACGCATGCGCCGCAGGTCGCGGCCAAGGCCGGGCAGCATTTCCTGATCGCCAAATCGGCCGGGGAGGGCGAGGCCTCGCGCACCGTGACGCGGGTCACGGCGCTGGAGGATCAGGCGCGGCGCGAGGAGATCGCGCGGATGCTGGCCGGCGCCTCGATCACTGAGGAAGCCCGCGCGGCGGCCGGGCGCCTGCTGCAGGCGGCGGGTCTGCGGGGCTGAGGCCGTCAGGCCGCGACCAGTTCGTAGCCGGCGCCCTTCTTGATCACCCGCCTGAACCCTTCGACATGTCCGCCGGACACGAGCCAGTTCTCATGCGCGGCGCGCTCCAGGATGCCGCGGCGGGAGGCCAGCGCGGTCGCGGCGTCGAAATCGTAGACGAAGCCGATATCCGGGTCCGAGGCCTGGAGATCGGAGAGGTGCAGAGCATCACCCCAGAGCAGCAGGCTCTCGCCGTCGCCCTCGATCAGGTAGCCGCTATGGCCGTGGGTGTGGCCGGGCAGGGGGATCAAGCTGATGCCCGGATGGGCCTCGCCAGCCGGGACAGCGCGGATGCGGCCGGCATAGTTCTTCTTCAATGTGGCTGTGATTGCGAAGGCGCCTTGCTTCTTCTCCGGCGTCCGTGCGCGATTGGCCTCGTCGCCGTAGAAGCCGAAATCGGCTTCGGGCACGATGATCTCGGCGTTCGGGAAACGTGCCTTGTCGCCGTCGAACAGGCCGAGCGCGTGGTCGCCGTGGAGATGCGTGATCAGGATGCGGGCGACGTCCTCGGGCGCGATGCCCGCATCGGCCATGGCGCTCGGCGCATGGCCCATCGCTTCGCCCCAGGACGGGCCGGTGCCGGTATCGATCAGCGCGATGCCACCCGGGCCCTTCAGCGCGAAGCAGTTCACGGTGATGCTGACCTTCGGCTTGCCCCAGCGCGCGACCGCCTCGTCGCGGGCGGCCTCGCCATCGGCATGGATGAGGACATCGAGCGGCGCTTCGAAGACGCCGTCATGCAGGATCTGGACCTCATAGGCGCCGATGCGGCGGGGTTGCTGGACCATTGGTGTTCTCCGCTTCGGCATCACGCATCGTCGATGAGGCCGGAAGCTAGTGGCGGGGACGCCGGGCCGGCAAGGCGCGTCCGGCCCGGCTCAGCCCTGCGCGGGGCGCGGGAATGCCGCATTTCCTTTTGTGTCACTTTGCTTTATGAGCCGCTGTCATCCGATGGTGCAGCATGCCCGTTAGATCGCCATATGTCCTTCGGGATGACGGGGGGCGATCTAATTCTTTGTTTTGGCATCGGATTTGCCGAGAAGCGCATTCCGCCTTTCGGTCCGATGCTCTAGTGCCGCCTGAACCCATCGTCACGCTTTCGCGCCGTTCCTTCGTCGGCGCCGCAACCCTTAGGCCTTTATCGTATGTCCTTTTCTCTCACGAGCCCGCCGCTCGCGCGCGCGCTCGCCGATCGCAATTACTCCGACCCGACGCCGGTGCAGAGTGCCGTCATCGAAGATGCTGCCCGCGGGCGCGACCTGCTGGTCTCCTCGCAGACCGGCTCCGGCAAGACCATCGCCTACGGCCTCGCCATCGGCGAGACCTTGCTGGGCACGGCCGAGAAGCTCGGCCCCGCCGCCGAGCCTCTGGCCCTGATCATCGCGCCGACGCGCGAACTCGCCTTGCAGGTGCAGCGCGAGCTCGCCTGGCTCTATGCCCAGACCGGCGCGCGGGTGATCTCCTGCGTCGGCGGCATGGATCCGCGCCGCGAGGCGATGCTGCTCGACGAGGGCGCGCATATCGTGGTCGGCACGCCCGGCCGCCTGCGCGACCACATCGAGCGCCGCCGCCTCGACGTCTCCGCGCTGAAGGCCGTCGTGCTCGACGAGGCTGACGAGATGCTCGATCTCGGCTTCCGGGACGATCTCGAATACATCCTGAAGACGACACCGGCAGAGCGGCGCAGCCTGCTGTTCTCGGCGACCTTCCCGAAGGCGATCGTCCAGCTCGCCCAGAGCTACCAGCGCGATGCGCTGCGCATCGAGGTGGAAGCGACCCGGCGCGGCCATGCCGATATCGCCTACAAGGCCGTGCGCGTCTTCCCGAAGGAAGCCGAGCTCGCGGTCGTCAACCTGCTGCGCTTCCATAACGCGCCGGTGGCGCTGGTCTTCTGCAACACCCGCAACGCCGTGCGCCATCTCGAGGCGATCCTGCTGGAGCGCGGCTTCACTTCGGTCGCACTGTCCGGCGAACTTGGCCAGAACGAGCGCAACGCCGCGCTCCAGGCGCTGCGTGACGGCCGTGCACGGGTCTGCGTCGCAACCGATGTCGCGGCACGCGGCATCGATTTGCCGGGGCTCGACCTCGTCATCCATGCCGAGCTGCCGAACGATTCCGAGGTGATGCAGCATCGCTCTGGCCGCACGGGCCGCGCCGGCAACAAGGGCACGAGCGTTCTGCTGGTGCCGCAGTCGCGCCGCCGCAAGGCCGAGCGCCTGCTGATGGAAGGCAAGGTCGAGGCCGAGTGGATCGGCCCGCCGACGGATGAAGAGATCCGCGTTCTCGACCAGGAGCGCCTGCTCTCCGATCCGCTGCTGAATGGCGACGGCTCCGAGGACGATGCCGGCATGATCGACGCGCTGATGGCGGGCCGCGAGGCGCGCGACATCGCCGCCGCGCTGGTCCGGCTCTACCGTACCCGCCTGCCGGCGGCGGAAGAGGTCGGCGATCCCGGTTTCGGCCGCGACGAGCGCCGCCCGGTCCGCACGAACGAGGATTATGCCGCCAAGCGCCGCCCGTTCGGCCGTGACGAGGGTGAGGATGGCGAGCGCGCGCGCAAGCCGGCCGGCCCGCGCGGCGATACTGTCTGGTTCCGGCTCGATATCGGCCGCAAGCAGGGCGCCGATCCGCGCCAGCTCCTGCCGATGCTGTGCCGCCGTGGCCGGATCACGCGCGACGAGGTCGGCGCGATCCGCATCTTCGACCGCGAGACCAAGGTCGAGATCGATGCCGATGTGGCGGATCGCTTCTACGAGTCGGTGCGCATTCCGGATCGCGACAAGATCGTGATCGAGCCGACGACCGAGGCCGAGCGTCGCCCGGCCAAGGCCTTCGGGGACAAGGCCGAGCGTCCGGCCGCGCCGCGGAAGAGCTGGGGCGATGAGCCTGCTGCCGACGACAGGCCGCAGCGGCCGCGTTTCGAGCCCCGGGACGCGAATCAACGCGCGCCGCGGAGCGACGAGCGCAAGCCGTATCGCGCCGACAGCAGGCCTCCGCGCGACGACGCGCGCCCGCCGCGCCGTGACGATGGCAAGCCGGGTGGTGGCTTCAAGAAGCCGTATGAGGGGAAGGGCAAGCCTTTCGCCGGCAAGCCCGAGGGTGGGCGTCCGGGCGGTCCCAAGCCTTTCGGCAAGGGCAAGCCCCGCGGCGGCCCTCGCGGCTGAGCTTCAGCCTTTACACAAAAGCGCCGTCATCCCGGGGCAAGCCCGGGATGACGGCGCTAGTTCTTTGAAGATCGGTGCGCTTCGCGTCGCCGCCCGTTGGGTGAGCGCTTTCCACCACCCTCCTCAGCGCAGGCCGAGGAAGGAGAGGATGGCGAGCACGACCACGACGAGGCCGACGAGATAAATGATGTTGTTCATGAAAAACCCCCTGACGGAATGGAGCCTTCCGGCTCGATTTGGCAGGGGGTGAACCCGTTTTAGGCGCCAAAGGTTCCCCTTGGCGCTTGCGGACCTCAGCCCATGACCTTGCGGTAGAGATGCCAAGTGGCGTGGCCGAGCACCGGCATGACCACGATCAGGCCGACCAGCATCGGCAGGCAGCCGAGCACCAGAAGCCCGGTCACCATCAGGCCCCAATACATCATCACGCGCGGATTGGCTTCGACGGCAGCGATCGAGGTGCGGATCGCTGTGGGCGCATCGACATGCCGGTCGATGATCAGCGGGAAGGACACGACCGAGATCGAGAAGGCGAGGATCGCCAGGAGCAGGCCGATCGAATTGCCGATCACCATCATGATCCAGCCATCCGCGGTGGTGAAGACGGTGCGCAGGAAATCGGCGGTCGAGACATCGGCGGGCAGGCCGAGCAGGCCGCGATAGAGGAACCAGGCGCTGAAGAGCCAGGCGAGGAAAATCCCGGTCAACATCGCGCCGAGCAGGGCGATCTGCCCGATCGAGGGCGAGCGCAGCACTTCGAAGGCATGGACCCAGGATGAATCCATGCCCTTCTCGCGGCGGCGGCTGATCTCGTAGAGCCCGATCGCGGCGAAGGGGCCGAGCAGCGCGAAGCCCGACAACAGCGGGAAGAGCAGGGGGAAGATGTTGTAGCTCACGGTGAGCTGCGCCAGCAGAATGCCGACGACGGGATAGATCAGGGCGACGAAGACGAGGTGGCTCGGCTGCGCCTTGAAATCCTCCCAGCCGCGCAGCAGCGCCTCGGTCAGGTCCCGTGTCGTGATGGTCCTGATGCGCGGCTGCGAGAGCGAAACAATGTCATGAACTGTGCCGTCGAGATTGGCCATGGCGTGTCTCCCGGTTCCGGCCCGGTTCGCCATATGGCTGTCGACGTGAACCTTGGCGTCAACGGCCTGCGGCGTCGAGCTTCCAATTCCCAGCGCTGGAATTATACGCGCGAACGCCCGGTTTGTCGCAGGCTTTCGCGCGGATGTGAGCCGCTCGAGGATCATAGCCCTCATCCTGAGGAGCAGCCGAATGCTGCGTCTCGAAGGATGTTTCAGCTATCACCGGAGACTCCCGGAACATCCTTCCAGACGCCGCTTGCGCGGCTCCTCAGGATGAGGGTTGAGGGTGGGTTGGAGCGGCACGAGGTGTCGGTTCCTGCCCTTCCTCGTCACGATCATCTCGCCTAATGGTTTGCCATGAGCGACGCCGCAGATTCCACCTCCTCCGAAACGCCGATCGCGGAGCTGACGCCACGCAAGGCGAAAGCCGAGCACAAGCTGCTCGCGGCCGCAGTGCAGGCCGCCAACGACGCCTATTTCCAGGACGACCAGCCGATCATGGATGATGCCGCCTATGACGCGAAGCGTCGCCGGCTCGTCGCGCTGGAGGAGGCCTTTCCGGCGCTGAAGGAGGCCGAGGGCGTCAGCGGCAAGGTCGGCGCCAAGCCGTCGGGCAAGTTCGCCAAGATCCGCCATCGCGTGCCGATGCTCTCGCTCGACAATGCTTTCTCGGATGAAGCCGTCGCCGAGTTCGTTGGACGCGTCTACCGCTTCCTCGGCCGCAAGGAGGAAGACGGCATCGCCTTCACCGCCGAGCCCAAGATCGACGGGCTTTCGCTCTCACTGCGCTACGAGAAGGGCGAGCTGGTCGCGGCCGCGACGCGTGGCGATGGCGAGGAGGGCGAGGACGTTACCCTCAACGCCCGCACCATCTCGGAAATCCCCGGGACGCTTGCCGGGCCGGATGTGCCTGATATCGCCGAGGTGCGCGGCGAGGTCTATCTCGGCCATGCCGATTTTGCCGGGATCAACGAGCGCCAGCGCGAGAAGGCGCTGCCCGAATTCGCCAATCCGCGCAATGCGGCGGCAGGCTCGCTGCGGCAGCTCGATGTCAGCGTCACCGCCGCGCGGCCGCTGCGCTTCTTCGCCTATGCCTGGGGCGAGATGCCGGTGCTGCCTGCTCCGACGCAGTTCGGCGTTGTCGAAGCGTTCCGGCGATGGGGCTTCCGCACCAACCCGCTGATGAAGCGCTGCGAAAGCGTAGCGGAGCTGATCGCGCAGTATCGCCTGATCGAGAGCCAGCGCGCCACGCTCGGCTACGATATCGACGGCGTGGTCTACAAGGTCGACGAGCTAGCGCTGCAGGCGCGGCTCGGCTTCGTCTCGCGGGCGCCGCGCTGGGCGATCGCGCATAAATTCCCGGCCGAGCTGGCGACCACCGTGCTGGAGGCGATCGATATCCAGGTCGGCCGCACCGGTGCGCTCTCGCCGGTGGCGCGCCTGAAGCCGGTGACGGTCGGCGGCGTCGTCGTGACCAATGCGACGCTGCATAACGAGGACTACATTCGCGGCTTCGATTCCAAGGGCCTGCCGATCCGCGATGGCACCGATATCCGGATCGGCGACACGGTGACGGTGAAGCGAGCGGGCGATGTGATCCCGCGCGTCGAGGCGGTCGATCTCGCCAAGCGCCCGGCAGATTCGAAGCCCTACGAGTTCCCGACGCTCTGTCCGGCCTGCGGCAGCCATGCGACGCGCGAGCTCAACCCGCGCAGCGGCAAGGAAGACGCGATCCGTCGCTGCACGGGCGGCCTGATCTGCCCGGCGCAGGCGGTCGAGCGGCTCAAGCATTTCGTCTCGCGCGACGCGATGGATATCGACGGGCTCGGCGACAAGCAGATCGAGTTCTTCCACGGCGATCCCGAACTGCCCGTCAGGGAGCCCGCCGATATCTTCACGCTCGCCGCGCGCGACGCGGCCAATCCTCTGAAGAAGCTCAAGGCCAAGGAGGGCTTCGGCGCCCAGAGCGTCGCCAAGCTGTTCGATGCGATCGAGGACCGGCGCACGCCGCCGCTCAACCGCTTCATCTTCGGGCTCGGCATCCGCCATATCGGCGAGACGACGGCGCGCTTGCTGGCGCGGCATTACGGCTCCTTAGAGGCGCTGCGAGCGGCAGGCATCGCCGCGGCCGATGAGGCATCGCCCGAGCGACAGGAACTCGACGCCATCGACGGCGTCGGCCCAACCGTGGTCGAGGCGCTGATCGAATTCTTCGGCGAGCCGCATAACGAGGAGCTGCTCGACCGTCTGCTGGCGCAGGTCTCGCCGCAGCCTTTGGAGGCGGTGGCCTCGGCCAGCCCCGTGGCCGGCAAGATCGTGGTCTTTACCGGCGCGCTGGAGCGGATGACTCGCGACGAGGCCAAGGCGATGGCCGAGCGGCTCGGCGCCAAGGTCGCAGGCTCGGTGTCGTCGAAGACCGACCTGCTCGTCGCCGGACCGGGTGCGGGATCGAAGCTCAAGGATGCCGCCAAGCACGGGGTCGAGGTGATCGACGAGGCGGGGTGGTTTGAGCTGGTGGGCGGCTGAACAGGCTCGTCATTCTCGGGCGGAGCGAAGCGCAGACCCGAGAATCTCATGACCAGAGGGCGCCTTCTCGTCCTGAGATGGTCGGGTCAAGCCCGACCAAGACGCATGAGACGTTGCCTACTCCGCCGCCTCAACCGCCGGAGTGAACATCGCGGCGGGCGCCGCTTCACCCGCTATCCGTACCTGGCTCGGCGCAACCCCGGTTATCCGCTTGAAGGCACGGCTGAACGAGGCTTCCGACTCGTAACCGAGGCGCTGGGCCACCACCGCGATCCGCAACTTGTCGCGGGCGAGCCATTGCCGCGCCTGATGCATCCGCACCTGCGCGACATAGCGGGCGGGCGTCTCGCCGACGACCTCGGCAAAGCGCTCGGCGAAGCCGGAGCGTGAGGCACCCATCAGCTCGGCCAGGCTCTCGACCGTCCAGTCGGTCTCGGGATGGGCGTGGATCGCCGCCAGCACCTTGCCGATCGTCGGGCAGCGCGCGGCCGCGACCCAGCCCTTGGCGGCGCCGCAGCCGCGCTCGACCCAAGCGCGGATGATCGCGGCCGCCAGCACATCGGCGAGGCGGGCGAGGATGCCGCCGGCCCCGACGCGGTCCAGCATGACCTCGCGGCCCATCGCCTCCAGCAGATGAGGGAGCGCCGGCTCGTCAGCGATGAAATCGCTCATCCGCATCAGGTCGGGCATCAGACGCAGCAGCGGGTGGTCGAGATCGACATTGAAGGTCATGCGCCCGGTGAAGAGCAGCATATGCTCGCCCGTGCCGCCGCCCTCGACATCGAAGATATTGCCATAGGACTCGCGGACCCGGCACTCGCAGGGCGGGGAGGCGAGGGCCTTGGGCGAGCTTGCCAGGACATGGCCGCCGCCACGCGGCAGCAGCACGGCATCGCCATCCGCGAGCTCCAGCCATTCGCCGGCCGGCGTCTTCAGCCAGCAGCTGCCGCGCGAGATGAAATGGAAATAGGCCTGATGGGTCGGCGGATAGACGATGCCCCAGGGCGCGGCCAGTTGGCAGCGGCTGTAATCGACGCCGTCGAGCCGCAGGCCCCGCAGCATCTCGGTCAGGTGGTCGGCGGAAGCGGTCATGGCAATCCTGGACGAACAGTCATGAGATGCGGATGATATAGCATGGAAACTCCATGAGGCCACGCCCATCTTCCGGCAACCTCATGGAGAACCCCATGTCAGATTCCCTGTCTGCCACTGCAATCGAATTCGACGATACAGCCGAGGAGGCCCGCGACAAGCCGGCCTGGGCCGCCGTCACATCTCTGACCTTCGGCGTCTTCGGCCTTGTCACGGCCGAGTTCCTGCCGGCGAGCCTGCTGACCCCGATGGCGGCCGATGTCGGCGTCTCCGTCGGCGCCGCCGGACAGGCGGTGACCGCGACCGCCGTGGTCGGAGCTATCGCTGGTCTGGCCGCCGCCATCGTCACCCGCGGCATCGACCGGCGCATCGTGATCTGGTCGCTGACCGGCCTGCTGATCGTCTCCAGCATCATCGCGGCTGTCGCAACCAACCTGACGACGCTGCTCTTCGCCCGCGTCCTGCTCGGCATCGGGCTCGGCGCCTTCTGGTCGATGGTCGCGGCGACCGCGATGCGGCTCGTGCCGCCCAGCGCCTTGCCCAAGGCGATGTCGCTGATCTTCGCCGGCGTCTCCCTCGCCACCGTCAGCGCCGCGCCGATCGGTGCCTATCTCGGCAACGTGATGGGCTGGCGCTTCGTGTTCTGGCTCTCGGCGCTGGTCGGCGTCGCCACGCTCGTCGTCCAGATCGCGGTGCTGCCGCGTTTGCCGGCGCGCGGCTCGCCCGATATCCGCACGCTGTTCCGCCTGCTCGGCCAGCCCAGCATCGCGCTCGTGCTTGCCGGCATCGTCGTGGTGATCTCCGGGCATTTCGCAGGCTTCACCTATGTTCGCCCGTTCCTGGAGCAGATCCCCAAGCTCTCGGTCGAGGCGATCTCGCTCGTCCTGCTGGCCTATGGCGTCGGCGGCTTCTTCGGCAATTTCGCCGGTGGGGCGATCACGGCACGCAGCGCCAAGGCCTCGGTGATCTTCGGCGCCTTCCTGATCGCGCTGGTGGGCGTGAGCCTGCTCTTCGTCGGCGCGTCGCCGCTCGCCTCGGCCATCGCGGTCGGGCTCTGGGGCTTCGCCTTCGGCGCGCTCCCGGTGGGCTTCCAGACCTGGCTGGTGCGGGTCGCGCCGGAAGAGGAGGCCGAATCGGCCGGCGGGCTGATCGTTGCCGCCTTCCAGATCGCGATTGCGAGCGGTGCCATCTTCGGCGGCCTGCTGGTCGATGGCTTCGGGACGCTCGGCGTGATCGCCTATGCGACTGTCGCTACGCTGGTTGGCGGACTGGGCGTGCTGCTGCTGGGCTCCAAGAGCCCCGAACGGGTGGGAGCAGGCGCTGCCGCGCACGCCCTCTGAGGCCTCATGATCAGATGGCTGAACCGATCGGGCGCGTGATGCGCCCGATCACTTTTCTTCAAGACAGGTTGGCGGGCTTCTGCGCTATCTTTGGGCATGCAGTCGATCTCGCAGGAACAGGCCTTGCTGGAGACCCCGCTCAGGGCGGGGGAGAGCGCGCATCTGTTCGCCGCGCGCCGCTTCGACGGACTCGAATTCCTCGCCGCGACCTTCCGCACCCATGCCTATGCCCCGCATGCCCATGACACCTATGCGATCGGCACGATCGAGATGGGCTGCGAGATCTGGCATGCGCGCGGGCAGAAGCTCCGCGCCGGCCCCGGCGATATCGTGATGAACCACCCGCTCGACGTCCATGACGGAGCGCCAAGCGAGGGCGGCTATCGCTACCGGATGAGCTACCCCTCCGTCGAACTGATGCAGGAGATCGCGGCTTCGCTGACGGGAAATGAGGCTGTCGGCACGCCGTTCTTCCGCGATCCCGTGGTGCAGGACCTGGCTGGTGCCGCGCTGTTCAGCGCCGCGCATCGTCTGCTGGAAGAAGGCACCGACGCGCTGGCCGGAGAGGAAGCGCTGCTACGCGCCTATGCCCATATGCTGGCGCGCCATGCCGATCTGACCGTGCAGGCGGTCGGGCGCGAGGATGGGCCGGTCGCGCGCACGCGCAGGGCGATCGAGGCACGCTACGAGGAAGACCTGTCGCTGGCCGATCTTGCCGCGCTTGCCGGTTTGCCCCGGCATCATCTGATCCGGGCGTTCCGGCGCGAGACCGGGCTGACGCCCCATGCCTATCTCATCGATATCCGCGTCCGGCGGGCGCGCGAGCGATTGCGGCGCGGCGAGAGCCTGGGCGATGTGGCCGCGGCGACGGGTTTCTGCGACCAGCCGCATCTAACGCGGGCCTTCAAGGCGCGGCTTGGGGTGACGCCCGGCGCCTTTCGCGCGGCGCATGCCGGCTGAACAATAAGCTTCAAGAGAACCAAGATTCCATGTCTACGATGCGTGACGACATCAAGCGCGGCCTGAACGATATCTGGCCGGCTGCCGTGGCCGCGGCACCGATCGGTTTGCTTTTTGGGGCGGTCGCCGCCAGCAAGGGGCTCTCGCCCTTCGAAGTCTTCCTGATGAGCATCATGGTCTTCGCCGGCGGGGCGCAGTTCGCCGCGATCGAGCTCTGGGCGAGCCCGGCGCCGGTCGCCGCGCTGGTGTTCTCGACGCTGCTGATCAACGCGCGCCATGTGCTGATGGGTGCTTCGCTGGCGCCCAAGCTCCAGGGCTTCAGCCGCTGGCAGAAATTCCTCGGCCTCTACTACATGGCCGACGAGAACTGGGCCCTGGCCGAGAAGCGCGCCCGCACGCATCGCCTGACGCCGGCCTACTGGTTCGCGATGGTCATTCCCTTCGTTTCGGGCTGGCTGATCAACTCGACGCTCGGCGCGATGATCGGCGCAGTGCTCGGCGATCCCAAGCGGCTCGGTGCCGATTTCGCCTTCACGGCGCTGTTCATCGCGCTCGTCGCCGCCTTCTGGAAGGGCCGGGTGACGTTCTGGACGGTCGCGGCAGCCGGCATCGCCTCGGCCGTGACCTATCGGCTCGTCGGGCCGCCCTGGCATGTCGCGGCGGGAGCGCTCTGCGGATTGCTGGCGGCATGGCTTGCCGCCGGTGGCGAAGAGCAGCCGGTCACCGAGGAGGCCAAGGCGTGAGCGTCGATCCGATCAATCTCCTCGCCTTCCTCGGTATGGCGATCGTGACCTATTTCACGCGCGTTGCCGGGCTGGCTCTCGCTGGCCGTCTCAGCCTCTCGCCACGGGCGCAGGCCGCCTTCGACGCGATTCCGCCAGCCGTATTGATCGCGGTGATCGCGCCGAGCGCGCTCGCGACCGGCTGGGCGGAGACCGCCGCCGCGGCGGTGACGGCGCTTGCGGCGACGCGATTGCCCTTGCTGGGTGTGGTCGCGGTCGGGGTTATCGCGGTGGTCGGGTTCAGGATGGTGATGTGAGCATCGCCCTTCTCCCCTTGTGGGAGAAGGTGCCGGCAGGCGGATGAGGGGTCGCGCGACCTCTGCCGTCATTGCGAGGAGCAAAGCGACGAAGCCATCCAGGGGCGGGAGAGCTCTACGTCCTCCTGGATTGCTTCGCTACGCTCGCAATGACGGCAGAGGTCGCGCGACCCCTCATCCGTCTCGGCTTCGCCGAGCCACCTTCTCCCGCAAGGGGAGAAGGGAAGGCGGCCCCACGATGCCGATCACAACGGCCGACAAGCCGCTTCCAGCCACGCCTTCGCCTCGCCCTCGACCTGAGGCGAGAGCTTGTCCCAGACCTTGGCGTGATAGGCGTCGATCCAGGCGATTTCGCCGGCATCGAGCATGTCCTTCTCGATCAGGGCGCGCTCATAGGGGCACCAGGTGATCGTCTCGAAGCCGTAGATCGTCCGGTCGGCGCCCGGAATGTCCCGCTCCTCGACGACGATCAGGTTCTCGATGCGGATGCCGTATTCGCCCTGCTTGTAGTAGCCGGGCTCGTTGGAGAGGATCATGCCCGGCTCCAGCGGCGTGGTGCCAAGCTTGGAGAGGCGCTGCGGTCCTTCATGCACCGAGAGATAGCTGCCGACGCCATGGCCGGTGCCGTGATCGAAATCGAAGCCGCCCTGCCAGAGCGGCAGGCGGGCGAAGGCATCGAGCTGGGCACCCGAGGTGCCCTTGACGAAGACCAGCCGCGAGATCGCGAGATGGCCCTTGAGCACGCGGGTATAGCGGTCGCGCATCTCGGCCGTCGGTGTGCCGACGACCATGGTGCGGGTGATGTCGGTGGTGCCGTCCTCGTACTGGCCGCCTGAATCGACCAGGAAGATGCCGGGCTCCAGCTTGCGGTTGGTGGCTTCGCTGACGCGGTAATGCGGCAGCGCCGCATTGGGGCCGGCGCCGGCGATGGTGGTGAAGGAGACGTCCTTGAGCAGGCCGGTCTTGAGCCGCTCGGCCTCGAGTGCGGCCACCGCGTCGATCTCGGTCAGACCGCCCTTCGGCGCCTCGCGCGCCAGCCAGGACAGGTAGCGCACCATGACGGCGCCGTCGCGCAGATGGGCGTTGCGCGCGCCATCCAGCTCGGCCGCATTCTTGCGCGCCTTCATCAGCGCAATCGGGTCGGTGCCAGCATCGGGCGTGCCGCCGGCCTCGCGGATCAGGGTCGCGAGCGCGGAGGCCGCGGTCGTGGCATCGAGCCTGACCTTGGCCTTGGCTGCGCCGAGCTTCGCGATCTGCTTGTCGAGCTCGGCCGGTGGAGCGATCTCGCCGACCGCGCCGATCGCGTCGCCCGCCTCGTTGGTGATCTTCTCCGGTGCGAGGAAGACGGTCGGCCGGCCCTCGCGCGGGACGATCGAATAGCCGAGTGGTAGAGGCGTGTGCTCGACATCGCCGCCGCGGATGTTGAAGATCCAGGCGAGCGCATGCGGATCGGAGACGACGAGCGCGTCGACCTTGGCCTCTGTCAGCGCCTTCTGGATCCGCGCGAGCTTCGAGACGCTGTCCTCGCCGGCGAAGGCGGCCGGGTGTGCCTTGACCGGCGCCGTCGGCGGCGCCGGGCGGTCGCTCCAGAGCGCGTCGATCGGGTTGGCCTTGACGGCAATGAGGCTGCCGCCGGCCGCGGCCGCAGCCTTTTCGAGGCGGGCGAGACCATCGACCGTATGCAGCCAGGGATCGTAGCCGAGCTTGCCGCCAACCGGCAGGTTCTGCTCGACCCAGCGTTCCAGCGGCGTCTCTTCCATGCGCACGGGCGTCACGACCGTGGTGTCGGTCTGCTCGGCCGACTGGATGGTATAGCGGCCGTCGACGATCAGCGCGGCCTTGTCGGCCAGCACCACGGCGTTGCCGGCCGAGCCGGTGAAGCCGGTCAGCCAAGCGAGCCGGGCCATATGGGCCGGGACGTACTCGCCCTGATGCTCGTCGGCGCGGGGGATGACGAAGCCGTCGAGCCCTTGCGCGGCGAGCGCCTTGCGCAGGGCGGCGACGCGGCCGGCAACTAGCTTGGGGTCGCTCGGCTCGGAGAAGGACTGGAAACGGCAGGTCGGCAGGGTCGAATCGGTCATGGCAGGGTCCGGCTTAGGTCGGGCCATCGTCGCCTCGCGTCCGCGAAAGCGCCAGCGCAAATGCGTCGGCGGGGCGCTGCCCGTTCCGTGGGACGGCGCTGCCTGCCGAGATCGCATTGTGCTGTCTGGTTATGCAATCTACGCAAACATTAACGGATATGGACGGATTGCATGCGTTTTTTGCATATCTTGCATATGCGAACATATCTTCTCGCAAGTGCGAAATGACCCCACCTTAGTCGCATAAGAGAACGAGGAAGCGACCGGGACTGTCCTTCGTTTTTCGGAGATAGACCCATGACCTATGTGTTGGATAATGCCGACCTGCTGCCCGTACCGGGCCGGACCCATGGCGAAACCCGCGCCAGCAAGCCAGGCCTGATGCAGCGCTTCTATGCCGCGCTCGTCGTGAGCCGTGCGCGTTCCGCAGCCCGCGAACTGCGCGCCCGCAACCTCCTCGTCAACGAGGCAGAGCTCGTGTTGGGCGGCTTCCCGTCCGCGACGCTGTCGAGCGACGTCTCGCTGCCTTTCAACCGCTGAATTCACGCCGCCGCGGCCTGGAACCGCGCAGCTGACAACTCTTGAGGACCATCATCATGATCGCCATCATCAAGCACATCTTCGAACAGATCGCTGACGCCGCGAAGTTCACCGCGGCGGTCTGGCACGATGCCCGCAGCCTGCAGGCCGATGCCGAGAAGAAGTACGGCTATATCGGCTTCTGAGCCGACCGAGTAACGATCTCGCGCTTCCCCGGAAGCGCCGGAGGTCAGGCAAGGCGGCGCGGCCTCGGGGCTGCGCCGCCTTTTTTCATGACCAGCGTCGCCCAGCCTTCGCGCAGCGAATGGCTCGCGAGATAGACGCCCTGGTGCCGGTAGGCCGAGACCACACCGGCGACATCCATCGCGAGCAGGCCGGACAGGATCAGCGTGCCGTTCGACGAGAGCACGCGGGCGATCGACGGCGCGAGCCGCTTCAGCGGGCCGGCCAGGATATTGGCGAAGACGAAGTCGAAATGGCCGGGACGCCAGGCCTTGGCATGGCGCAGGCCGGGCGCGACATAGAGATCGAGTGCGTGCGGCGCATGGTTGAGCCGGGCGTTATGGGCGGAGACCTCGACCGCAACCGCGTCGATATCGCCGGCGACGACCTTGCGCTTGATCTGCTTGGCGAGCGCCAGCCCCAAAATGCCGGTGCCGGTGCCGATATCGATGCCATGGCGGGGCCGGCGCTTCTTTAGCTCGGCGTCGAGCGCCAGCAGGCAGCCGGCGGTCGTCCCGTGATGGCCGGTGCCGAAGGCGAGCGCAGCCTCGATCTCGATGGCGACATCGTTGGTGCGGACCACGTGCCGGTCATGCGCGCCATGAACGAGGACGCGGCCGGCGCGGACGGGCTTCAGCCCGTCCAGGCTGTTGGCGACCCAATCCTTGGTGTTCACCGTGGTGAAGGGCGTGTTGTCGACGAGTTCGCCGACGATGGGGCGCAGCAGGTCGCGCACCGCTTCCTCGTCGGGCGGGTTGGCGAAATAGATCTCGACCTTCCACGGGATGTTCATCGAGAGCGTGGTGATCCCGTCCGCGACCTCGAAGGCGGAGATCGCCGTCTCGGTGGGATCGAAGATCTCGCCCAGCAATTCGGTGAGGGCCCGGGCCTGTTCGCCCGAGGTGGAGAGTTCGAGGACGGTCGCGACCGTCGCTGGCAGGAGGCCTTCACGCATGCGCTGGCCTTAGCAGCGTGCGGCGGGGTTGTCATGCGATCGCTGCGCTTCCGGGCGGTGCGCCTTGCGGTAGGCTGCGAGGCATTCCCAAGCTGCCAAAGCTGGAAGGAGGAGGCCCCGCATGTTCTCCCATGTCAGTGTCGGAACGAACGCCTTCGAGCGAGCAGAGGCGTTCTATGGCGCGCTCTGCGGCGCATTGGGGCTGAGGCTGCGCTTCCGTGACCCGGAAGCCGCCGCTGCCGCCTGGCAGCCGGCGGATTCCGACCGGCCCCTGCTGTTCCTGACCCGCCCTTTCGATGGGCAGGCCGCTGCGCCTGGGAACGGCCAGATGGTGGCCTTCCTGGCCGAAAGCCGTGCGACCGTCGACAGCTGTCACGCGATCGCGCTGGCCCATGGTGGGAGCTGCGAAGGGCCGCCTGGCCTGCGGCCGCATTATCACGCGCATTATTACGGGGCCTATTTCCGCGATCCCGATGGCAACAAGGTCTGCGTCTGCTGCCATCGGGCGGAGTAGCGCTCTCCTTGGTCAGCCGTGCTGTGCGTTAAGCCCGGCAAAAACCTGCGCAAAGCTGCCGGTCGCCTCGGCGAAGCGCAGCGGCTTGCAGCGCTCGACGATGATCTCGGCAGCCTCGGGCTGGGTTTCGAGGATCGTCATCACCTCGTTGGTGAAATCGGCGAGCGGCATCGCGGCCGGATCGACCGCCTGATGCGGGCCGAGCAGTTCGGTCTGCACATAGGGCGGGGCGATCTCGATGACCTCGACGGACGTGTTCCTGAGCTGCTCCCGCAGGCCGATCGACCAGGAATGGATCGCGGCCTTGGTCGCGCTATAGGTCGGGGTCGCCGCCAGCGGCACGAAGGCGAGGCCTGAGGAGACGGTCAGGACCGTGGCGCGCGGCTGCTGCAGGAGATGCGGCAGCAGCGCGGTGGTCAGGCGGATCGGGCCGAGCAGGTTGGTCGCGATCGTCTCCTCGGCGATGGCGAGATTGTCGGCGGCGGGCAGGTTCTCCGGCTTCATGATGCCGGCGTTGTTGATGACGGCATTCAGGCTCGGGAAGCGCGCGACGGCCTGCCGGGCGAAGGCGGCGATATCGGCCTCGTCCTGGATGTCGAGCAGCATCGATTCCATGCCGGGATTGTTGGCGGTGACCGCGTCGAGCACGGCTTCGCGGCGCCCGGCGATGATCACCTTGTTGCCCTTGGCGTGCAGCGCCTCGGCGAGCGCCCGGCCGATGCCCGAGCCGCCGCCGGTGATGAGGATGGTGTTTCCGGATATCTTCATGGCAAGGCCCTCTCGTGGTTGCACAAGACGAGATGGCGCCCATACTCTTCAATGGAAAGAAGGCGCTCAGAAGTGCCATACGCACCAAAAGGAGAGTGTCGAATGCAGGCGATCCGAACCGCCATGGCGGCGATGCATCAGCGCAGCGAGGCGATCCCGCCGGTCAGCCCGGCGGTGGAGTCGCTGGTGCGGCAGGTCATCGCGCAGATCGCGGACAAATGGACGATGCTGGTGCTGGAGGCGCTGGAGGAGCATGGCACGCTGCGCTTCACCGAGGTCGGCCGGATCGTCGGCGGCATCAGCCAGAAGATGTTGACCAAGACGCTGCGCGAGATGGAGCGCGACGGGCTGGTTACCCGCACCGTCCATCCGGTGATCCCGCCGCATGTCGATTACACGCTGACCGAACTGGGGCGCGAACTCAGCGCCGCCTTCTGCGGGGTCTGGACCTGGGCCGAGACCTATTACGGCGAGGTTTCGGCGGCGCGGAAGGCCTTTCGCGAGCGGGAAGAGCGGTAGCGGCTCGACGGTTGCGCTCAGCCACGGGGCGTCTGCGGAAACTGCCCGCCGTCATCGGCATCGAGAGTGATCGCCAAGGTCAGATGGCGCGGCCGCGTCAAGGCGAAGATGACCGCTTCGACGACATCGCGATTGCTGCCGCGGCTGCCCTTGGTGCGCTGTGCGCTCGCCTGCCACTCGGCGTCGCCCGGCAGCATGTCGTCGAGATAAGGCGGATGCACCGTGATCGAGCGGATCGGCGATCCCGCGAGCATCTGGCGAAAGCCGTCGGCGAGCGCAGCTTGCGCGTGCTTGGCGGCGTAGAAGGGAACGGAGACGCTCTGCAGCGCCGCATTGGGCAGACCGCTGATCGAACCGATGGTGACGATGTCTGGACAGCTCGAACGCCGCAGCGCCGGCAGCAGCGCCTGTGTCAGCAGGAAGGTGCCGGAAACCGCAGCGTTGACGACGCCGAGTACTTCCTCGGCGGAATAGGCTGTCTCGCGCCCCTCCAGCCACATCGCGCCATTGTTGATGAGGATGTCGATATCCTCGCTGTCGGCGAGCTTTCGGCCGGCAGCTTCGACGTTGGCGGCATCGGCGAGATCGAGCGCGACGCGGTGAGGCTCGCTACCTGTTCGTTCGCGAATGGCTGTCGCAGTATCCGACAGCCCGGCCTGATTGCGGCCGCAGAGCACAACGCTGCTTCCGGCCTCGGCCAGCGCAATGGCAAGTGCCGCGCCCAGCCCGCGTCCGGCGCCGGTGATCACGGCCCGCCGACCTGCGAGACTCCCTGCCTGCATCGTCATGTCACCTTTTTGACCCCACGCCGGTTGGACGGCGCCTGAGCGCTCAGAGGTCTTTGGTCAGGTAGATCCGGGTCGCGCCGGGCGGCTTCGGCGCGATCTCGCCGAAAACCTGCCAGCCGAGCTTCTTGTAGAACTCGGGCGCCTGGAAGCTGATGGTGAAGAGCACGGCCTTGCTGCAGCCGCGCCGGCGCCCTTCCTCCTCGGCCATGGCGAGGATGCGGCTGCCGATGCCGGTGCCGCGCAGGCTCTTCGGCAGGTAGACGGTGTCGATGAAGAGCAGGCCGAGCGAGGTGCGGCCCGCGAGGCCGCCGATCGGCTGGCCCGTCTCGGGATCGCTGATGCGGATCTGCAATTCCTGGCGATCGTGCCGGCCGATCGCGGCGTCGTTATAGTCTTTCAGGCCTTCGCCGAGCAGCTTGCGGAAAGCGTCGTCTTCGGCGTCGGTGAGGGTGATCTCGGGAGGCATGGTCGGTCGTATTGCTGGAGCGGCGGCAAGAATGAGCCGCTTCTACTCCGCCGCCGGCTGTAACGATAGGCCGGGCGCGGGGATCAGGGCGATGGCATGTGCGGCCATGTCCGCTGAGGTCTCGGGATCGCTGCGCAGTTCGCTGGGCGTGCGGGCGTGTGGTGCCGTGCCGCCTTGGGCTTCGATCCAGAGCGCAACCGCCTCGGGAGCGTTGAGCAAGGCTTCGTCCAGCGTATCGCCGGCCGCAAAGCAGCCGGGCAGATCGGGAAACCAGACGCCGACGGCATGGTCGGGGCCTGCATCCTCGATGATGGCGACGTAATAGGTCATGTCAGTCGCGCGGCCAGCCTGCCTGCTTGTAGATCTTCAATACGAGGCCGGGTCCGAAACTCTTCTTCGGATGCGGCACCACGATAGTGTCACGGACGCCGGGCTTTTTGAAGACATGGTGCGAGCCGGTGATGCGCACGCATTCCCAGCCCTCGCGTTCGAGGCGGCGAATGATGTCGGCGCTGTTGTTGAGCATGGTTCCGCTCGCCTATTCTGTGCGTCGAAATCATGCCGAAACTTGCTTGCGAACTCCATATGATAGTTTTCATCAGAAATGATGCAAGTTGTCAGATGTGAGTGTGAAATGTCTCATATCTGAGCCGCGCTTCATCATATTTGATGTGAACTTTCACATGGATCGAGATTCATACTCATATCTGAGCTAGCTGGGTTACCCCGCCTTCTGCACGAAACTATCCAGCACCATCTTCCGTCCAGCCTTGTCGAAATCCACCGTCAGTTTGTTGCCGTCGACGCTGGCGACCGATCCGGGGCCGAACTTGACGTGGAAGACGCGGGCGCCCTCGCCATAGGCGGATTCGCCCGAGGATTTCGCCGTCAGCTCGCCCTCGATCAGCAGCGGACCGCGCTGGCGCGAGCTGCTTCCGAAACCGCCTTGGCCGAAACCGCGGCCGCTTTCGGAGAAGCCGCTGCCGCCGCCGTTCTTCGCCCGGTTCTCCTGCGCGCGCTGCCAGCCCGGCGTGTTGTAGGTCGAGCCGAAGCTTTCCATCCGGTCGAAGCGCGAGGCGCCGTAGCCACCCTGCGAATAGCTGGTCGGGGCCTGCTCGACCTCGACATGTTCCTCCGGCAGTTCGTCGATGAAGCGGGAGGGCAGACTGGTCTGCCAAAGGCCGTGGATGCGCCGGTTCGAGGCGAAATAGAGCTTGAGCTTCTTGCGGGCTCGGGTGAGGCCGACATGGGCGAGGCGGCGCTCCTCCTCCAGCCCGGCGCGGCCGCTCTCGTCGAGCGCGCGCTGGTTGGGGAACAGGCCTTCCTCCCAGCCGGGCAGGAAGACCGTGTCGAATTCCAGACCCTTGGCGGCGTGCAGCGTCATGATCGAGACCCGCGCCTCGGCTTCGCCGTCTCCGACATCCATAACCAGCGAGACGTGTTCGAGGAAGGCCGGCAGGTCGGGGAACTCGTCGAGCGAGCGGACGAGTTCCTTGAGGTTTTCCAGGCGTCCGGCGGCATCGGCCGAGCGGTCCTTCTTCCACATCTCGGTATAGCCGGATTCTTCCAGCACCAGCTCGGCGAGCTCGCCCTGCGGCATATGCTCGGCGCGGGCGGACCAGCGGCCGAAGGCATCGACCAGCTCGCGCAGGGACGTGCGGGCCTTGGGCTTCAACTCGTCGCTCTCGACGGCGGCGCGGGCCGATTGCATCAGCGAGAAGCCGGTGGCGCGGGCATGGTTGTGCAGGAGCTGGACCGTCGCATCGCCCAGGCCACGCTTGGGCACGTTGACGATGCGCTCGAAGGCGAGATCGTCGGTCGGCGACACCACGCAGCGCAGATAGGCCAGCGCATCGCGGATTTCGGCGCGCTCATAGAAGCGCGGGCCGCCGATGACGCGATAGGGCACGCCCGCCTGGACGAAGCGCTCCTCGATCTCGCGCATCTGGGCGGAGATGCGCACGAGCACCGCGACCTCGGCGAGGTTATGCTTTTTCGACTGCATCGCCTCGATCTCGTCGGAGATCAGGCGGGCCTCCTCCTGGCTGTCCCAGGCGCCGGTGATGGTGACCTTCTCGCCAAGCGCATCCTCGGTGCGCAGCGTCTTGCCGAGGCGGCCCTCGTTGCGGGCGATGAGCTTGGAGGCGGTGGCGAGGATATGGCCGGTCGAGCGGTAGTTGCGCTCCAGCCGGATCACGGTCGCGCCCGGAAAATCGTGCTCGAAGCGCAGGATGTTGTCGACCTCGGCGCCGCGCCAGCCATAGATCGACTGGTCGTCGTCGCCGACGCAGCAGATGTTGCGGCGGCCCTGGGCCAGCAGGCGCAGCCAGAGATACTGCGCTGTGTTGGTGTCCTGGTACTCGTCGACGAGGATGTACCGGAAGCGGTCGTGATAGGTCTGGAGCACGTCCGGATAGTCGCGGAACAGCGTCAGGCAATGCAGCAGCAGGTCGCCGAAATCGACGGCGTTCAGCGCGGTCAAACGCTCCTGATAGGCAGCGTAGAGCTTGCCGCCCTTGCCATTGGCGAAGACGGTCGCCTCGCCGGCGGGAACGTCCTTGGGCGCGAGGCCACGGTTCTTCCAGCTGTCGATGAAGCCCGCCAGCATGCGGCCGGGCCAGCGCTTCTCGTCGATGCCTTCCGCCTGGATGACCTGCTTCATCAGGCGGATCTGATCGTCGGTGTCGAGGATGGTGAAATCGCTGCGCAGGTCGAGCAATTCGGCATGGCGGCGCAGGAGCTTGGCCGAAATCGAGTGGAAGGTGCCGAGCCAGGGCATGCCCTCGGCGACCGGGCCCACGAGATGGGCGACGCGCTCCTTCATCTCGCGCGCCGCCTTGTTGGTGAAGGTCACGGCGAGGATTTGGGACGGGTAGGCGCGGCTGGTCGAGATCAGGTGGCCGATGCGGGTGGTGAGTACGCGGGTCTTGCCGGTGCCGGCGCCGGCGAGCACCAGAACCGGGCCGTCCGTCGCCTCGACCGCCTGGCGCTGCTCCGGGTTCAGACCCGCGAGATAGCCGGCCGCCGGCTGCGCGGCAGCGCGCGCGGCGAGGCCGCCGGGGCGGGGCGGGGGAGCGGAAAAGGGGTCTGCGTCGGACAAGGGTGTGCGCTGCTCGTGCGTGATTCGTTCTCCGGCGAATATAGGGCGTCGCTGTCAGGATTGCGCCCTGCCGGAGCGATCATTTTATATCCCGTTCCACAGGGAGGTGGCAGCATGCCCCTGTTCGCCGGTCAGCGCGCTGGCAGCAGGTATTTCAGGCCCTGCGTGAAGCCGCGCGGTGCGACGGTGAGGTGATCCTCATCGTCGAAGACGACCGACTTCAGAGTCAGATTTGGATACTTCCGGCTGCGCAACGCCGCCTCCAGCGCCCGGTTGTCGGCGACCATGTCGACCGTCTGGCTGTAGCGCCGGTCGCCTTTGCGTTGTGCCTCATAGGCGCCGACATAGAGATAGACCTTGGCCGGCAGGTCGCTGTTCCCGGCGGCATAGCGCGCTTCCAGTCCCAGAGCATGGCGCTTGTCGTACCAGAGCGAGGGGCTGCCGAGGATATAGCCGCTGAACAGGCCGGGCTCGGTGAACAGGATCTGCGCGCCCAGCAGCGAGCCGTAGGAGTGGCCCAGAAAGAGCGCTCTGGCGGGATCGGTCCGATAGCGGGCGGCGATGAACGGCTTCACCTGATCGCGCAGATAGGTTTGGTACGCCGGCCCCTGGCCATGGACCGCGCCGGCCGACGCAGTGCTTGGTCCATTCGGCGTCGGCGTGTAGTCGCGCCGGCGGCTGACAGCGCCATCCTCGCCCTTGGCATAGGACAGCCCGACCAGGATGAATTCCTCCACCTTGGGTCCTTCAAGGTTCAGGCGGCGGCTGATCTGGCGGAGGATCGGGAAGGCATAATCGGCGTCCGTAACGTAGAGCACCGGGTAACGTCGCTGCGGCTCCTTCGCATAGGAGGGCGGCAAGGCGACGAAGACCTGATAGCCGCGGCGCGAGACCGGATCGGGCACGTCCCAGACTTCGCTGTCGGCGATCTCGTAGGGGCGGCCTTCGCCCGGCTGCACTTTCAGGGCCGGTTGAGATCGGGCGGCCGTCGAAGCGGCGGAGACGCCGAAGCCGGCGATGAGGGCGATCAGCAACATATTCGGGAGGGGGCGTCGCACGTTGGGTCTCCGTCGTCGCGCGCCGATCGTGGTGCGCGGGACGATGTGCGGTGGGAACCGGGGCAGCAATCGGGCGGATTCGCAAACGGCTGAGGGCGGCATAGTCTGGTGGTTAACGGCAGGATTGTTCGCAGAGCTGGAGGAGAAGGCCATGGCGCAGCGATCGCACGGCGAGCAGGTCACCAATCAGGTGCCGGTGCTGGCGGCGTACGATGCCTTCGCCACCGATCCAGTGCTGCCCGGCATCGTCTCGGCCTTCGGGGCCGATTGGGCGCGCGAACGGCTGCATGAGGCAGGGCGGACGGTCGGTTCGGCGCGGGTGCAGGAGCTGGCTTATCTCGCCAATCGCTATACGCCTGAACTCAAGGCCTTCGACCGCTTCGGCAACCGTATCGACGAGATCACCTTCCATCCGGCCTGGCATGAACTGATGGGGCTCGCCATCGGACAGGAGACGCATGCGCTCGCCTGGAACCGGCCGGACCCCGGTGCGCAGGTCGCCCGCGCCGCCTTGCAATATCTCTGGTATGGCGCCGAGAGCGGCATCTGCTGTCCGATCAGCATGACTTATGCCGCCGCGCCGGTGCTGAAGCAGGACCCTCTGCTTTGGGAGCAGTGGGGCTCTCTCGTCACCTCAAATCGCTACGATCGGCGACAGGGGCCGGCGCATCTCAAGACCGGGGCGACCGTCGGAACGGCGATGACGGAGACGCAAGGCGGCTCCGACCTGCGTCAGACCCAGACGGTGGCCGAGGATAATCGCGACGGCACCTTCTCGCTGCATGGCCGGAAATGGTTCTTTTCGGTGCCGCATTCCGACGTTTTCCTGACGCTGGCGCGGACAGGTGAGGGCATTTCCTGCTTCGTCGTGCCGGGCTGGCTGCCGGATGGTTCGCGCAACGGTGTCGCGATCCAACGCCTCAAGGACAAGGTCGGCAATCGCTCGAATGCCTCTTCCGAGGTCGAGTTCAGGGGGGCCATCGGCCATCTCATCGGCGAGCCGGGCCGGGGCATCCGCACGGGCCTGTCGATGAACCATAACTCGCGGCTCGATATCGCGGCTGCGTCGTCCGGGCTGATGCGGATGGCGGTTTCGCTCGCGGCGCATCATGCCCAGCATCGCCGTGCCTTCCAGAAGGCGCTGATCGACCAGCCGATCATGCAGAACGTGTTGGCCGATCTTGCGATCGAGGCGGAGGCGGCGGCCTGGCTCGCTTTCCGGCTCTTCTCGGCGCTCGACCGGCAGGAGGCGTCGGAAAGCGAGCGACTGCTGGCGCGGGTCGGGGCGCCGATCGCGAAATACTGGATCACGCGGCGGGCGCCGGCCGTGGTCACCGAGGCGCTGGAATGCCATGGCGGCAACGGCTTCATCGAGGAGAATCCGATCGCGCGGCTCTACAGGGAGGCGCCGCTCAACGCGATCTGGGAAGGCTCGGGCAACGTCATCTGCCTCGATGTACTGCGTTCGCTGGCGCGCGAGGAGGGGGCGGTCGAGGTGCTGCGGGCTGAGCTGATGGCGGCTGCGGGCGCGGACCGGCGCTACGATGCGGCGCTGAAGCGGCTGGAGGCGGAGTTGCCGGAACTGATGCGCAACGAGGGGCAGGCAAGGCGATTGACGGAACGGCTGGCGCTGCTGCTGCAGGGCTCGCTGCTGCTGCGCTTCGCGCCGAACGTCGTGGCAGATGCGTTCATTGCCACGCGGCTTGGTGATGGCTGGTCGGGGCAGTTCGGCGACCTGCCGCCAGCGGTCGATGCGGCGGCATTGGCGCGGCGAGCGGTACCCGCTATCTGAAACGTCATGCCCGGGCTTGACCCGGGCATCTCTGCATCGCTTTTCCGTCACGAGATGCTCGGGTCAAGCCCGAGCATGACGCGTGTGCCTCACGCCGCTTCCGGCTCGAACGTCATCGCCTCGCCGTTGATGCAGTAGCGCAGGCCGGTCGGCGGCGGGCCGTCCGGGAAGACGTGGCCGAGATGGCCGCCGCAATTGGCGCAGTGGACCTCGACGCGGAGCATGCCGTAGCTGCGGTCCTCCGTTGTGCCGACAGAGCCCTCAAGCGGCTGGTCGAAGCTCGGCCAGCCGGTGCCGCTCTCGAACTTCTTGCCGGACTTGAACAGCTTCTGGTCGCAGCCGGCGCAGGAGAAGGTGCCGGCGCGCTTCTCGTAGTTGAGCGCGCAGGAGCCGGCCCGCTCGGTGCCGTGGCCGCGCAGGATGCGATATTGCTCCGGCGTCAGGCGCGCGCGCCATTCGGCGTCCGTGAGCTGGAAGGGGAAGCTCTCGTCCTGCTTCTTCTCGGCTCCGAACATGCTCATCAGACCCATTGCGATCTCCTTCCTGGCGGGAGCGCCTAATCGGCTTTCGAGCGCCCAATATGGCGTCTCCCGTGCCGGATTTCAGCCCCGGACGCCGCAGGCATTTTCACGATGCCGTGGCGGAGAAGCGCAAGCCGTCACCTGACCGTCACGCGACTCCTCTAGCAGCCCGGCCACCCGCAAAGGGAGGAAAACCGGTGACGGAACAGGCGACGCAAACGGCACGCGCGGCCCGCCGCATGACGAGCTCGGGCCTCGGGCAAGCGGTCCGCCGCAGCAAGACGCTCTCCAAGGCCGGCATGCTGGAATGGCTGTTCGCACGCGCCTTCTCGGGGCTGGTCTATCCGCAGATCTGGGAAGACCCGGTCGTCGACATGGCGGCGCTTGAGCTCAAGGCCGGCGACCATGTCGTGGCGATCGCCTCCGGCTCCTGCAACATCCTGTCCTATCTCACCGCGGCGCCGATCAAGGTCAGCGCGGTCGATCTCAACGCCACGCACATCGCGCTCGGCCGCCTCAAGCTCGCCGCGCTGGCGCGAATCGAAAGCCAGGAGGATTTCCTGCGCTTCTTCGGCCGGGCGAGGGATCGCTCCAATGTCGCGCGCTACGATCGCGAGATTGCTGATCATCTTGATGCCGTCTCGCGCGGATACTGGGAGGGGCGGGGGCTGAACGGGCGGCGCCGGATCAATCTCTTCGCCAAGGGGTTTCATCGCTATGGCCTGCTCGGCCGCTTCATCGGCACCGGCCATGTGCTGGCGCGATTGCTCGGCGGCAATCCCAAGGCGATGCTGGCAGCGCGGGACATGGCCGAGCAGCGCGCGCTCTACGACAAGCATCTGGCGCCGGTCTTCGAGCGCAAGCTGGTGCGCTGGCTTGTGCGCCAGCCGGCCTCGCTCTACGGGCTCGGCATCCCGCCGGCGCAGTACAAGGCGCTGGCCGCCGATGGCGAGGACGGCATCTTGGGCGCGCTGAAGCTCAGGCTCGAGCGCCTCGCCTGCGATTTCGATCTGAAGGACAATTATTTCGCCCAGCAGGCTTTCGGCCGGCGCTATGGCGAGGGGCCGGATGCAGCCTTTCCGCCCTATCTCCAGAAGCAGCATTTCGCGGCGGTGAAGGAGCGTGCTCCCGGCGTGTCCTATCGCCAGAGCGCGGTCACGGCCTTCCTCGAAGACCAGCCGGCCGAGAGCTGCGACGCCTATGTGCTGCTCGATGCGCAGGACTGGATGAACGATGCCGATCTCACGACCTTGTGGTCGCAGATCACGCGCACGGCCCGGCCGGGGGCGCGGGTGATCTTCCGCACCGCCGCCGACGAGCGCCTGCTGCCGGGACGTGTGCCGGCCGCGATCCTCGACCAGTGGCATTACGAGGAGGAACAGAGCCGCGAACTCTGCCGGCAGGATCGCTCGGCGATCTATGGCGGTTTCCACCTCTATGTGCTGAAGGGGCAGGCCCTGTGAGCGCGGCCGAGGCACCGGCGGGAGGCTCAGCCGCCGGGCTGATGGACCGGATCTACCGGCACCAGCGCCATATCTACGATGCCAGCCGGAAGTTCTATCTGCTCGGCCGCGACCAGCTCATCGACGGCTTGCAGCCGCCAAAGGGCGGGAGCGTGCTGGAGATCGGTTGCGGCACCGGGCGCAACCTGATCCGGATCGCGCGACGCTATCCGGACTGCGCCTGCCATGGGCTCGACGTCTCCAGCGCGATGCTGCTGACGGCGCAAGGCTCGGTCGCGAAGGTGGGGCTGGAGCAGCGGATCCGGCTCGCGCAGGCGGATGCCACGGGCTTCGATCCCCAAGTGCTGTTCGGCCGGGCCGGCTTCGACCGGATCGTGATCTCCTATGCGCTCTCGATGATCCCGCCCTGGCAAGGCGTCGTCGCCGAGGCTTTGCGCCGGCTTAGCCCCGGGGGCTCGCTGCATATCGTCGATTTTGGCGATCAGGCGGGTCTGCCGGTGCCGTTCAAAAGATTGCTGCTGCGCTGGCTCGGCCTGTTCCATGTCACGCCGCGCGAGGACTTGCCGAAGGTCGTGCGCGCGATGGCCGAAGCGGCCGGGGCCGACTGCCGGGTCGGGGCGCCCTATCTTGGCTATGCGGTCCATGCGGTGGCGACGCGGCGTAGCGGCGCGCCAGTCTAGCCCCTATGCTGACGGCGATGGATGCCGCCGACGCCCCGCCCGACCAGAGCCGCTTCGAAGCCCTGCGCGACCGGCTGCGCCAGCTCTATCATGGGCGCTCGCCGTCAGCCCTGCGCTTCCAGGCGGTGACGACCGTCGTCGACCTCCTGATCATCGCCTTCTTCATCCTGACGCCCTTGCTCAGGGAGAACGCGGCCTTCCTCTGGATCGACTATTCGGTTGCGGTGATCGTGATCGCCGAGATCGGCGCGCGCCTGCTGGCCTCGACCAACATGCTCAGGCTGCTGCGCCAGCCGACAATGCTGCTCGACCTCTTCATCCTGCTGACGCTGCTCATGCCGCAATGGCTGGAGAATTTCGGCTTCCTGCGCATCCTCAGGCTGTGGTCGCTGTCGCACAAAGGCATCGTCTGGGCGCAGTTCCGCGAAACCCGCTTCCGCGAATGGGAAAGCGTGGTCCGGGCGCTGAGCAATATCGCGACCTTCCTCTTCGTGGTGACCGGCTTCGTGTACACCTTCTTCTTCCGGCACGAGGGTGGGCTGGAGAGCTATGTCCAGGCGCTCTATTTCACTGTCGCGACGGTGACGACGACCGGTTTCGGCGACGTGACCCTGCCGGGCGTTGCCGGCAAGCTGACCTCGATCGTGGTGATGATCGTCGGCATCACGCTGTTCGTGCGGCTGGCGCAGGCGTTGTTCCGCCCGAACAAGGTGCTGTTTCCCTGCCCCGAATGCGCGCTGCAGCGTCATGAGCCGGATGCGGTCTACTGCAAGGCCTGCGGGCACAAGCTCAAGATACCCGACGACGATCCCTGATACGGCGCCCGTTTAGTGCCGGGTTTCGGTCGCCGTCTCGGTCTCGCGCTCCTCAGTGGCCTCGTCGACCCGGATCGCGGACTTCCTGGGCATGCCGATGATGCGGCCGATCGTGGCCGGCAGCGGCATCATGCTGTGCGCGGCCTTCATCAAGGCGATATTCGCGAGGATATCGGCCGGGAAGGGCGTGACCTTGCGATCGACCATGTCGACATGCAGCGACAGGTTCTCGCTGGTCGCCGCGAGCCAGCCCTCGTTGGCGTGCCGCATCTCCAGATAGTAGTGCAGGCGCTTGTCGTCGAAGGCGATGAGCTGAGCGGTCACGCGCACGAGATCGCCCTCGGTCAGTTCGCGCTTGTAGAGGATGTGGCACTCCGCCGTGAAAGTGGAGGCATGGCGCGTCTCGACATAGTCACGAGTCAATCCGACCAGCGAAAAGACCTCGTCGACCGCCCGGTCGAACAGCACATGGTAATAGGCCATGTTGAGATGGCCGTTATAGTCGATCCATTGCGGCTCGACCCGCATCGCCGACGAGACGAAGGGCGCGAAGAACAGCGCCGGGGCGCGGGTATCGTGTTTCATGTTCGCCTCCCTGACAGGCGCCTCGTTCAAGGGCCGGCGGCATTATTGCCGCTGCCCATTCGACCGTCGCATGATCTAGTATGCATCGCTCGCAATCGGCGTCAGCATTCTGGGCCGGCCAGTATGGCAGGACCATGTCGAAGCGTAACCGATTGCGAAACCGATCTGTTCCAAATCTAAGCGCCAAAACCGGATGTTGACAATGAGCTTGCCTGCCGCCGCTCCTCATGACAGCCCTGTCCCGGCCGCAGTGCTGCCGCCCTCGCCGGAGGCGATCGCGGCGGTGACGCAAGCCTTGGCCGCAAGCTTCGGCAACCGCCTGGTCACCAGCCTCGCCGTGCGCCAGCAGCACGGCCACACGCTGACCTGGATACCGAACCAGCCGCCCGATGCGGTGGTGTTCCCGCAGAGCACCGAAGAGGTCTCCGAGATCGTCAAGCTCTGCGCCGTTCATGGCGTGCCGGTTATCGCTTTCGGGACAGGCACTTCGCTGGAAGGTCACGTGAATGCGGCCTTTGGCGGCGTCTGCATCGACATGTCGCAGATGAAGCGGATCATCGCGGTTCATGCTGAGGATCTCGACGTCATCGTCGAGGCCGGCGTCACCCGCAAGGAACTCAACGAGCATCTGCGCGACCAGGGCCTGATGTTCCCGATCGATCCCGGCGCCGACGCCTCGCTCGGCGGCATGGCGGCGACGCGGGCCTCGGGCACCAATGCCGTCCGCTATGGGACGATGAAAGACAACGTGCTGGCGCTGACCGCGGTGATGGCTGACGGCTCGATCGTCAGGACCTCGACACGCGCCCGCAAGACCTCGGCCGGCTATGATCTCACCCGCCTGCTCGTCGGCTCGGAAGGCACGCTCGGCATCATCACCGAGGTGACGCTGAAGCTGCACGGCATTCCCGAGGCGGTCTCGGCCGGCGTCTGCCCGTTCCCCTCGGTGAAGGCGGCCTGTGACGCGACGATCCTGACGATCCAGACCGGCCTGCCGGTGGCGCGCATCGAACTGCTCGACGACGTGATGATCCGCGGCGTCAACCTGCATGCCAAGCTCGGCCTGCCGGAGACGACGATGCTTTTCGTCGAGTTCCACGGCACCGAAGCCGGCGTGAAGGAGCAGTCCGAGCGCTTCGGCGAGATCGCGGCCGAGTTCGGCGGCGGCCCGTTCGAGTGGGCGACCAAGGCCGAGGATCGCTCCAAGCTCTGGCAAGCGCGCCATGACGCCTATTGGGCAGCGAAGGCGTTGCGCCCCGGCTTCGACTCGGTCGCGACCGATGTCTGCGTGCCGATCTCGCAGCTGGCGGAATGTGTCGAGGAGACCAAGCGTGATATCGAGGCCTCAGGCCTGATCGCGCCGATCGCCGGCCATGTCGGCGACGGCAATTTCCATACGCAGCCGCTGGTCGATCTTGCCGATACCGCCGAGGTCGAGCGGGCGCAGGCCTTCATCGACCGGCTGGTGAGGCGCGCTCTCGCCATGGGCGGCACCTGCACCGGCGAGCACGGTGTCGGCCAGAAGAAGATGAAGTACCTGGAGCAGGAGCACGGAGCCGAGGCGCTCGCGGTGATGCGCACGCTGAAGCGCGCGCTCGACCCGCGCAACATCCTCAATCCCGGAAAAATCGTCGCCCTGTGACGCCGTTGCGGCTTGCGCTGCCCACAGGGTTCGCCGAAATGTCGTGATCTCGCCGCTACTTGCGGGCAGGATGGGGGAGGCGCCGGTACCGGCTGTCATTGCGCTCGCAATGACGTTCGAGGCCAGCGCTGCTTCACCATGACGACAGGGGCAGGCAGCGGAATTTGCGTGAAAGTCTGACAGTTCTGGCCGGCCTGCTGGTGCTGGCGCTGCTGGTGGCCCTGATCGGCCCCGGCTTCGTCGACTGGCGCGCCTACCGCCCGCAGATCGAGACGCGCTTGAGCGAAGCGCTCGGGGTCGAGACGCGGATCGGCGGCGCCATCAGCCTGCGCCTGCTGCCCTCGCCGCGCATCGCGCTGGAGGACGTGCGGATCGGGCTGGGCGACGGCACGGCAAGCTCCGCCAGCGCCGAGCATGCGACCGTCGAGCTGGCGCTGGCGGCGCTCGCGCGCGGCGAGTTCCGCTTCTCGGAAGCGCGGCTCGACGGCGCCGCGATCTCGCTTGCGCTGGATGAGACGGGCGTGATCCGCCTGCCCGAGCGCAGCGGCTCAGGCATTCCGGCCGGCGCAAGCCTCGACCGCCTGACGATCAGCCGCTCGACCCTGATCTGGCGCGAGGTGGGCAAGCCTGCCGTCACGCTCACGCCGATCGCGGCGGAGATGTCGGCGGTGAGCTTCGCCGGCCCCTGGCGTTTCGAGGGCGAGGTCGCGGGTGCGTCGCTGCGCGTCACCACCGGCGAGATCGAGGCCGACGGCCGGCTGCGGACGAAGGCTTATCTTACCGGCGAGGACCTGCAGCTCGGCTTCGACGGAGCTATGCTTTTCCCGAAGGGAGCCGAAGGCTTTGGCGCCGAACTGGACGGTGCCTTCAATCTCTCGCCGGGCGGCGCGGTCGCGCTGGCCGGACGGGTCAAGGGCGGCAGCCGCCAACTCGACCTGTCCGGGCTTGCGCTGGACATCGCGGGCGGTGCGGCGCGATTGGAAGGCGAGGGGCAGTATCTCCCCGGTACGGGAAAGGGCTCGCTGGCGCTGCGGGCGCGCCGGCTCGATGCCGATGCGCTGACGACGGCGCTAGCCGAGCGGCAGGGCTTTGCACGCGCCTTGCAGGGCCTGCCGGGCGCCTTCGATGTCAGTCTCGATCTCGACCAGTTGATCTGGCGCGGCGAGGATTTCTCGACGCTCGCTCTGCGGGGACATCTCCATGACGGGGGCTTGAGCGATGCATCGGCTTCCGTGCGCGTGGCCGGGGCTCTGCTCGGCGCGAGCGGCAGCCTGAATTCCGAAGGTGCCTCGGGCCGGCTCAATCTCAAGGCCGAGGATGCGCGGCGTGTCGGGCTGGTGCTGGCACGGGCCGGTCTCGACCCGGCGCTGGCCGATTTCATCGCGCGGCTCGGGCGGATCGACGCCGATATCGTCGGAGCCTGGACAGGCACCGGCGGCCGCTTCCAGCGCCTGCTGGTCGCGGGTTCTTCGGGCCTGCGCCTCGATGCCTCCGGCGAGATCGCGCCCAACCGTATCGCCGCGAAGGCGGCAGTGAACGGGCTCTCGCTCGATACCCTCCCGCCTGGCAACAGCCTGTCCGGCCTACTCCGGCAGCGCGACGTGGCGCTGGATCTGGCGCTCACCAATCTGCGCTTCCGCAATGCCCCGCCGGGTTCGGCCAATCTCGACCTCAGGCGCGAGGGCGATGTCTGGCGCCTGAGCCGGCTGTCGGTCGATGGCTTCGGTGGCGTCGCCGTCACCGGTGCCGGTGCATTGTTGGCGGAGGGCGGCGAGATTTCCGGGCGGGTGCGGGCGCCGCGCTTCGAGACCTTGACGGCGCTGGCCGGCCCCCTGCTGCCGGAGACCGCGATCCAGGCGCTCCAGCGCGTCGGCGAAGGGCTCGCGCGGCTCGATACCGGCTTCCGCCTGACGCGTGCGGCTTCCGGCGAGACCAGCCTGTCGGTCGAGGGCACGGCTGCGGCGGGCAGGCTCAAGCTCGACGGCCGGCTTGACCGGACCGGCAACTGGAGCCGGGCGGCGCTCGGCTTCGAACTCAACGATCGGCGGCAGGCTTTCGCGGCCCTGGGTCTGCCGTTGCCTCAGCAGGGCGGGGCTGGCCGGTTCACTCTCGAACTGGACCGGGGCAAGGCGACAGGCTCGCTCGCCGGGCAGGGGCTGTCTGTGGTCGTCGAGGATAGCGGGAAGGGACCGCAGCTGACCTTGCAGGCCGATGGGCCGGGGCAGATTCTCGCCGAAGGCCCCGCGCGCCTGCTGCCCGATGGGGTGATAGACGCTTCTGCGCGGCTCGGCATGGCCGAGGAGGCGATCCGGCTCGACGATATCACCGCCAATCTCGGCGGCATGGCAGTGAACGGCTCGCTGTTGCTGCCGCGCGAGGGGCGTTCCTCCGGCCGGATCGCGGTGCCGGCAGCCGATCTGCGGCCATTGATGGGTGCAGCGCTGGGGCAGGCGGCGGCGACGCCGAATGCGCTCTGGTCGACGGGACGCTTCGGACGCATCGCGGGCTTCCCCGATTTCGACATTGCTGTGGAGGCCGGGACGCTGCTCGCCTTCGACGGCGGGACGATCCGCAATGCCAGCTTCGCTCTGCGCTCGGATCAGGACGGGCTCCGGATCGATGATATCCGGGGCAGCTATGGTGGCGGGCAGCTCGCCGGGCGGCTCGGCTTGCGCCGCGATGGCGGGCTCGCCCAACTCAACGGCCGGCTCAGCCTGATGGCGGTCGATCTCGGCGAATTTACCAAGGGCGCCGTCGGCGGCAAGGCCTCGGGGCAAATCGAGTTCGGCGGTTCGGGCGAGACTCCGGCGCGTCTGGTTGCTGGCCTGAGCGGGGCTGGCAGCCTCGCGCTCACAGGCACGCGACTCTCGCGCTTCGATCCCAACGCCTATGCGCGGATCATCGCCGGCACTGGCGAGGATGCTTCCGAGAGCGATGCATCGCGCCTGCAGGATCGCCTGAGCGAAGCGCTCGACAAGGATGCCTGGGCGCTTGGCGATGTCACGCTGCCTTTCACATTGGCCGGCGGTCTGATCCGCCTCCAGCCCTTCGCCTTCGAACGCAACGGCCTGCGCGCCGAGGCGAGCGGCATCCTCGATCTGCGCGCACTGACCGCCGATCTCAGGCTCGGCTTGAGGCCGCTCGGCGCCCTGCCGAAGGGCTGGCCGGGCGATGCGCCGCAGATCGGCATCGCCTGGCGCGGACCTTTGTCCAATCTCCGGCGCGAGAGCGATGTCAGCGCCCTCTCGAACACCGTGGCGGCGCGAGCTCTGGCGCGCGAGATCGAGCGGGTCGAAGCCTTCGAGGCGGATGCGCGCGAGCGAGCGATGCATGCGCGGCGCCTGCGGGCCGAGCGCGAGACGCGGGAGAACGAGCGCAAGCTCGCCGAGTTCCTGAAGGCGCAGGAAGAGGCCCGCATCGCCGAGGAGAAGCGGCAGGAGGAGGCGCGGCGAATCGAGGAGCAGCGTCGTCTGGCCGAAGAGAAGCGGGCCGAGGAGTTGAGGCGCGTCGAGCAGGCGAGGGCGGAGCTGGAAGCGCGCCGGCGGGCGGAAGCCGAGGAACGCGCCCGCGCCGCGGCTGAGCGGGCTGCTGCTGCTGCCGAGCGGGCCGCAGCACAATCCGCGCCGCCACAGGTTCAATCACAGCCCGGCCCGCTCGTCCTGCCGGGAGCGCCGCTCAGCAGCTCGCCGGAGGGCGCGGTGCAGGCGCCAACCGGCGGCGTCGCACCGGCACAGCCGCAACCGCGCAACGCGCCGTTACGTTGAGAGCTTGATTCAAGCGCTTCGCGATTTGATTCCGAATTTTGTCTTAAGCGTTTGATCAGATGTGATTTTTCTGACTTCCGCCCAAGGGTTTTCGATCTTCTGAGGAGTCACGTCGTCATTCCGGGGCAGGCCGGAGGCGCGAACCCGGAACCCACGACTGGGTGAGAAATTCGATGCGCGGTTGCCGGCGGCTCGCCCAGTCGTGGGTTCCGGGTTCTTCGCTGCGCGAAGCCCCGGAATGACAAGGGTGGTTCTGACCAGGAGTAGGCCGGCCGTTGACCGCACTGCCTACGAGCCGCCAGCCAACTTCCGGTAATGCGCCAGCGCATGCAGCCTTAGCGCAGATGAGAGGTTCAGCTCGCCCCGGCCGGAATCGACCTCGGCGACGAGGGCGGCGATAGGGCGATCCTCGCCGGCTGCGATCTCCTTCAGCGCCTCCCAGAAGGGCGCCTCCAGCGAGATGCTGGTGCGGTGGCCGGCGATGCTGAGCGAGCGCTTGCGCTCCGGCTTCATGCCGGCTCCGGCTCGTCGTCGCGGCCGAGCTTGTGCCCGTCGATATGGCGGGCGGCCTTGTCGCGCTCGGCCTCGGTCAGCTTGCGCTCGGCCTTGGTGCGGCCGAAGGAGATACGGTTCTGCTCGGCCGTCTTCTCGGCCTCCGCCCGCGCCTTCTGCTTGCGGACCTGGCGGAGGTTGATGATCTCGGCCACGGCACCCGCCCTGCGTCAGGCCGGGCCGAGCATCAGCTCGGGCTTGACCGTCGCGTCGAAGAGTTCGGCATCGACGCCGGCCTTCAGCGCTTCCTCGCGCAAGGTCGTGCCGTTGTGATGGGCGGCCTTGGCGATGCCGGCGGCCTTGTCGTAGCCGATCGCGGGTGCCAGCGCCGTCACCAGCATCAGCGAGCGCGAGAGCAGCTCCTTGAGCTGCGTCTCGTTGGCCTCGATGCCCTCGACGCAGTTGACGCGGAAGCTCTCGGCGGCGTCGGCGAGGAGCCGCACGGACTGGAGGAAGGCAGCGGCGATCACCGGCTTGAAGACGTTGAGCTCGAAATGGCCCTGGCTGGCGGCGAAGCCGACCGTCGCCTGGTTGCCGTGGACCTGGGTCGCGACCATGGTCAGCGCCTCGGCCTGAGTCGGATTGACCTTGCCCGGCATGATCGAGGAGCCCGGCTCGTTCTCCGGCAGGCTGATCTCGCCAAGGCCGGAGCGCGGGCCAGAGCCCATCAGGCGGATGTCGTTTGCGATCTTGAACAGGTCGGAGGCGAGCGCAGCCAGCGCGCCATGGGCGGCGGCAAGCGCGCCATGGCTCGCCAGCGCCTCGAACTTGTTCTCGGCGCTGCGGAAGGGCAGGCCGGTCAGCGTCGCGGCTTCCTTGGCGAAGAAGGCGGCGAAATCGGGATGGGCGTTGAGGCCGGTGCCGACAGCGGTGCCGCCCTGCGCCAGCGCATAAAGCCCGCCGAGCGCCGCCTCGATCCGGCCGATGCCGAGATGCAGCTGCATCGCATAGCCGGAGAACTCCTGGCCGAGCGTGACCGGGGTCGCGTCCTGCAGATGGGTGCGGCCGATCTTGACGAGATGCTTGAAGGCTTCGGCCTTGGCGTTCAGCGCCTTTTCGAGAGCGCGCAGCGCCGGCAGCAGCCGGCGCGTGATCTCCAGCACGGCGGCGATATGCATCGCGGTCGGGAAGGAATCGTTCGAGGACTGGCCGCGATTGACGTGGTCGTTGGGATGGACCGGGCTCTTGGCGCCGAGGCCGGCACCGAGCAGTTCATTGGCGCGGTTCGCCAGCACCTCGTTGGCGTTCATGTTCGACTGGGTGCCGGAGCCGGTCTGCCAGATCACCAGCGGGAAATGCCCGTCGAACTTGCCGGCGAGCGCCTCGTCCGCCGCATGGGCGATGGCGCCGGCGACGCGCTGGTCGAGCAGGCCGAGCTTGGCGTTGACATGGGCGGCGGCCTTCTTGACCAGCACCAGCGCATGGACCAGCGGCAGCGGCATGCGCTCGCTCTCGCCGCCGATGCGGAAATTCTCGAGGGAGCGCTGGGTTTGCGCGCCCCAGTATCGATCCGCCGGCACGGCGATCGGGCCGAAGGAATCGGTTTCGGTGCGCGTCTCGGTCATGGCGTCCGTCGTCAGGGCTTCTTGCGGAAGGAATCGAGGCTGACCACTTCGGCGCTGCCTCGGCTGTCATCGCCCTCGGTGGCCGGCTCCGCTTTCGCGGATGCGGCGGCCGGCTCGGCGGCGGGCGCCTTGCCCTTCGCGGCCGGGAGGGCCGCAGGGACGATCTTTGCGGGCGCGGGGGCCGGCTCGGCAGGTTCGGCTTCCGGCGAAGCAGCGTCTTCCGCCTGGTCCTGCGCCTCGAATTTCAGGCCGAACTGGACGGAGGGGTCGAAGAAGGTCGAGATCGCGTCGAAGGGCACGAGCAGCCGCTCCGGCACGCCGGAGAAGGACAGGCCGACCTCGAAGGAATGCTCGCCGACGCTCAGGTCCCAGAACTGGTGCTGGAGGACGATGGTCATCTCTTCGGGATGCTTCTCGCGCAGGCGCTGCGACAGGCGCACGCCCGGAGCGCCCGTGCGGAAGGTCACGTAGAAATGGTGCTCGCCCGGCAGCCCGTCGCGCGCGGCCTCCGTCAGGATCTTGCGGACCACGCCCTTCAGCGCGTCCTGCACCATGAGATCGTAACGAAGAACATCCTTGGACATCGAGTCGTGGTTTCCGCTTGTTGCGTTCCGGCGGGAACAGCCGGCAGGCCGTCAGAAAAAGAAGTGGAGGCTTCTGTTGCCAGGCGCCTCCGAGCCCCGCCTTACGCGGCTAAACGCAAGGGCTTCGGTTTGGGAACCAGCACCGCTTACGCGGCGACAGCAACCCGAGCATTGTTGTCGTTGGCAACTATGCTTTGGCCCGATAACGGCGGAACCATGCCGAGCAAAAGGATAACCTTTACACCCTCGTCGATCCTATTTCGCCCCCGCCGCAGCCCTGCAACCGCTCGGCTGCAAGTTCCTGCTGCTCGCGCCGCAGGGCTGGGGTGGAGGCGCCGGGTACCGCCCCCGGGTCCGAAAGGCTTATTTCGAGATCCGTTTATCGCCATAGCCGTTCTTGCGAGCGGCACCTGCGAATATAGGGAAGCCTGTGGCGTTGGGAAAGGGTTCTCACGCTTTTTCGACAGGGACTGCGGTTTCCCTGCCTCAATTCAGAATGCGTCCATTTCGGATGTCGATATCGAGGCTCATCTCGTCGTCCTCGACGGTGCGGCCGGCGACCTCCCAACGATCGTCCAGGCGAACGATCTCCTCGACATGGACGAGCCCGGCGCTCCAGGCGATGTCGCGGGCCTGCCGTTCCGAGATCGTCGCGGTGGCATAGGTTTCCTCGCCATGCGCCGACAGCGCGATCAGGGCGTTGAGAGCGAGCGCAGCGAGCAGGCTGCGCGGCACGTTCAGGGTCGGCATATCGACTATCCCCACGAATCAAGCGCGCGATCAGCGGCGCCGATTGGGGCGGGTTTGCGGACGGGGGAAGCTCACGTAGTGTCGCATTTGCGTGAGGCGTCAGGCTCCCGCCATCAGCTGACAGGGTGTGCGGCAAAGGCTGGGGATGCCTGCCTGCCGGGCGGGGCCAAGCCACCTCCAAGCCGCTATAGTCGCGCGCCTTCCAGAGAGTCGCCATGCGCCAGTATCACGACCTGCTCCAACGCGTCCTGACCGAGGGCGTCCGCAAGGACGACCGGACCGGCACCGGCACGCTCGCCGTCTTCGGGCACCAGATGCGCTTCGACCTGTCGGAAGGCTTCCCGCTGGTCACGACCAAGAAGCTGCATCTGAAATCGATCATCCACGAGCTGATCTGGTTCCTGCGCGGCGACACCAATGTGCGCTACCTCCAGGAGAACGGCGTCACGATCTGGGATGAATGGGCCGATGCCAATGGCGATCTCGGCCCGGTCTACGGCCGGCAATGGCGCTCCTGGGCCGCGCCGGACGGGCTGGTGATCGACCAGATCGCCTGGCTGGTGAACGAGATCCGCCGCAACCCGGATTCGCGCCGCCTGATCGTCTCGGCCTGGAACCCGGCCGATATCCCGAAGATGGCGCTGGCGCCCTGCCATTGCCTGTTCCAGTTCTTCGTCGCCAACGGCAAGCTCTCCTGCCAGCTTTATCAGCGCTCGGCCGATGTCTTCCTCGGCGTGCCCTTCAACGTCGCGAGCTATGCCCTGCTGACCCATATGGTGGCGCAGGTGACGGGGTTGGGCGTCGGCGAGTTCGTCCATTCCTTCGGTGATACGCATCTCTACGTGAACCATCTCGACCAGACGCGGCTGCAGCTCTCGCGCGAGCCGCGCGCGCTGCCGAAGCTCACCCTCAATCCGGCTGTGACGCGGCTGGAGGATTTCGAGTTCGCCGACGTCACCATCACCGATTACGACCCGCATCCCGGCATCAAGGCTCCGATCGCTGTATGAGCCGTCGCGACGGCGCGATCGCAGCTGGGCAGGTCCTGCTTGCCGTTGCCTGCGGCTATGCCGCCGTGAGCGCGGCTTCGCTGTTGGGAAGAGCGCTCGGGCGCGAGCCCAGTTTCGACGGCCGGGAGACGGTCTTCTTCCTGGGCCTCGGCCTTGCCACGCTGCTGCTGGCATCCGCCTCGGGCGAGCCGGTGCGCCGGGCTCTGGCGCTGTCATGGCCTGCGGAGCGGCGGATCGTCACCCGCTTCGCCCTGGCGCTCATGGGCATCTTCGCGATCGAGGCGGCCGTGGTGTTCTCGGGCGTGCTGGGATCGCTGGACGAGCTGAAGGCGATGTCCAGCTCGGAGCGTAGCCTGCTCGGCTTCGCCAATGCGGTCCTGCTCGCGCCGGTCGTCGAGGAGGCGCTGTTCCGCGGCCTGTTGTTCACGCGCCTGCGCCGCCATCTCGCCGCGTTGCCGACGCTCGTCGTGGTGACCGTCGCCTTCGGCTTCCTGCATGTCGAGAACGGGCTGCTTCACGTCGTCTCCGTCCTGCCGGCCGGCGCCTTCCTGGGGCTCGCCCGCGAATTTTCGGGCGGAATCGGATTGCCGATCCTGCTCCATGCCTGCATGAACCTTGCCGTCGTCATCGTGGGACTTGACTTATGACCCTGACCATCCGTTCCGCCCGTCCCGGCGAGGCCGGGCTCGTGCTCGCCTTCATCCGCGAGCTCGCCGAATACGAGAAGCTGCTGCACGAGGTCGTGGCGACCGAGGCCGAGCTCGAAACCGCGCTGTTCGGGCCGAACCCGAAGACCTTCTGCGACATCGCCGAATGGGATGGCGAGCCGGTCGGCTTCGCCGTGTGGTTCTACACCTATTCGACCTTCTCCGGCCGGCACGGCATCTGGCTGGAGGACCTCTATGTCCGGCCGGACCAGCGCGGGCGCGGCATCGGCAAGGCCCTGATCGCGGGGCTGGCGCGACGTTGCGTCGATGAAGGCCTGCCGCGCCTCGCCTGGTGGGTGCTGAACTGGAACGAGCCCTCGCGCGTCTTCTACCGGGCGATCGGCGCCAAGGCGCAGGACGAATGGACCGTGAAGCGGCTGGAAGGCGAAGCGCTGGCGAAGCTCGGCGCGGAGGCTTGAGCGCGATGCAGCCTCTTCCGGTCGTCCTCGTCGCGGCCATCGCCGACAATGGCGTGATCGGCAGCGACAACAAGCTGATCTGGCGGTTGAAGACCGACATGCAGCGCTTCCGCCGGCTGACGACCGGCTGCCCGATCATCATGGGGCGCAAGACCTATCTCTCGATCGGCAAGCCCTTGCCGGGCCGTCAGACGGTGGTGCTGACGCGGGATCGCGCCTTCCATGCCGAAGGCGTCCATGTCGTCCATGAGGTCGGGGAGGCGCTGACGCTGGCCCAGTCACTGGGCCAGGAGATGGGCGCCCATGCCGTCATCATCGGCGGCGGCACCGAAATCTACGCGCAGATGCTGCCGCTGGCCGACCGGCTCGAACTCACCATGGTTCATGCGCGGCCTTCAGGCGACGCGGCATTCCCAGGATGGGACGAGGGCGCCTTCGCCGAGACGGCGCGGGAAAGCCATCCAGCCGATGCCGAGAACGACCATCCTTATACCTTCGTCACCTATGCCAGGCGCGGCTGATCGCCGCTTTCCGTTCACGATGAATGGCTTGCGCCGTTGACGAATCCATGGCCCATGACCAAGTCAGCCCAGCGCCTTCGGTCGAAGGCGCTGACAAGCGGCCGTGATTTGCTTATGGCTCGGCCTCGATAGAACGAAAGGGAACGGCTCGCGAATGCCTTGGAGCAATCAGAGCGGCGGTGGCAGCGGCGGGGGCGGACCCTGGGGCCAGCGCGGAGGTAATGGCGGCGGCGGTCCCTGGGGCGGCGGTTCAGGCGGTGGCAACGGCAATCCGCCCGATCTCGAGGAGATCCTGCGGCGCAGCCAGGACCGGCTGAAGAACCTTGTGCCGGGCGGCAATATCGGCGGGCGCGGCCTGATCATCGGCGGTCTGCTGCTGATCCTGCTCTGGCTCGGCTCCGGCATCTATTTCGTGCGGCCCAACGAGGTCGGCCTCAACGTCGTCTTCGGCCGCTTCGCCGGCAAGACCGGCGAGGGCATGAACTGGAACTGGCCCTATCCGATCGGCAGCGTGGTCAAGCCGCAGGTGACGAACGTGATCACCACCGAGGTCGGTTTCCGCACGGTCGAATCGGTGCGAGCCTCGCGCCAGACCGACGTCACCGAGGAGAGCCTGATGCTCACCGGCGACGAGAACATCGTCGATATCGACTTCATCGTGCAGTGGCAGATCGATCCGGCCGCGCCCGAGAACTACGTCTTCAACATCCAGGACCCGCCGGGCACGGTGAAGGCCGTGGCCGAGAGCGCGATGCGCGAGATCATCGGCCGCCGCAACATCCAGCCGGTGCTGACGACCGATCGCGGCGCGATCGAGACCGAGGTGCGCCAGCTGATGCAGGAGACGCTCAACGGCTACAATGCCGGCGTGCAGATTCGCCTCGTCCAGCTCCAGAAGGTCGACCCGCCGCAGCAGGTCATCGACGCCTTCCGCGACGTCCAGGCGGCCCGTGCCGACCAGGAGCGCCTGCGCAACGAGGCGCAGACCTATGCCAACCGCATCGTGCCGGAGGCGCGTGGTCGCGCGGCCGGGCTGGTCCAGTCGGCGGAAGCCTTCAAGGAACAGACCGTCGCCGAAGCGCGTGGTCAGGCCAGCCGCTTCAACGCGGTCTACGAGCAGTACAAGAACGCTCCGGGCGTGACGCGCGAGCGTCTCTTCCTGGAGACGATGGAACGCGTGATGGGCGGGACCGACAAGATCATCCTCGACAACCCGGCGGGCGGGCAGGGCGTGGTGCCCTATCTGCCGCTGGACCAGCTCCAGCAGCGTCGCCCGGTGCCGGGCCAGCAGCAGGGAGGGGCTCAGCGATGAACTCTTCCGTGTTGCGCGCGGCGCTTCTCGTCGCGGTCATCGTCGCCGCAGTCGTCCTGTACGCCTGCACCTTCGTGGTCTCGCAGACCCAATCGGCCCTCGTGCTGCGCCTCGGCGCGGTCCGCAGCGTCGTCACGGCGCCGGGCCTCTATTTCAAGCTGCCGGCTCCGTTCGAGCAGGTGACCCTGCTCGACAACCGCATCCTCGACCTCGACCTGCCGGCGCAGGAAATCATCGCCTCGGACCAGAAGCGTCTCGTGGTCGATGCCTTCACGCGCTACCGGATCTCGGACCCGCTGCGCTTCTACCAGGCGGTCAACAACATCCCGCGCGCGAACTCGCAGCTGGCCTCGATCGTGAACGGTAATGTTCGCTCGGTGCTGGCGGAGGCGTCCTTCATCGCGATGGTTCGCACCGAGCGTTCGCGCCTGATGAACCGCATCCGCGACGACGTGAACCGCGAGGCGGCGCGCTTCGGCATGACCGTCGTCGATGTCCGTTTGCGGCGCGTCGACCTGCCGGCGGCGAACTCCGCGGCGGTGTTCCAGCGCATGCAGACCGAACGCCAGCGCGAGGCGGCGGAAGCACGCGCGCTCGGCGGCCAGCAGGCCCAGGAGGTCCGGGCCCGGGCCGACAGGGATGCCACCGTGATCGTCGCCGAGGCGCAGCAGCGCTCCGACGTGATCCGCGGTGAAGGCGAGGCGGAGCGCAACAAGGTCTTCGCCGAAGTCTTCGGCAAGGATCCGGAGTTCTTCTCCTTCTACCGCTCGATGCAGGCCTATGAAGCCAGCATCAAGCCCGGGGATACGCGGATGGTGCTGACGCCGGATTCGCCGTTCTTCCGGTATTTCAACGGCCCGAACGCGCAGCGTCAGGACGGCCAGGCCGCCACCCCGGCGACGCCTGCGCAGCCTGCGCCGGCCCGGCCCTGATCATGGCGAGCGACGCGGATGCTTGATTTCGTCGCGGCGCTCGGCCTGGTCTTTGCTATCGAGGGTATTCTCTTCGCCGCGATCCCGCATCTGGCGAAGGATGCCCTCCGTAGCGCGGCCGAAACGCCGGTGGACCGGATGCGGCTCATCGGCATCGGCTCGGCGGTGCTGGGCGTGATCCTGGTCTGGCTCGCGCGCGGCGTCTGGTAGCAGCGGGGGCGGGCACATGATCGTGTTCGATGACATGATCGTGCGTCGCCCTTCCGCCGCATTTCGGAGTTCAATCATCAGGCGCGTCCGTCTGCCTTGAGGCATCGGGCGCGCCTGCCTGCATCGATCGGCCCGTATTCTTCCGAACATGAGGACCCCTATGGCATCGAACACCCTTTCCGCAGCCAGGCCTGTCCGCATCGCTCTCGCTGCCGGCGTCGCCGGCCTCGCGCTGCTGGCTTCGCCGGTGCTGGCGCCGGGGCATGCGCAGGCCAACACGCCGCTCCTCCAGGGGCAGACCTCGCTTGCCGACCTCGTCGACAAGGTCATGCCGGCAGTGGTCAATATCGCGGCGGTCACCACCAACGACACGAAGGGCCGCAACCTGCCGCAATTGCCGCAGCTCGGCCCGGACACGCCCTTCGGCGACCTGTTCGAGGAATTCTTCAACCGCCGCAACCAGCAGGGCGAGCGCCAGGCGCCGCAGCAGCGCCGCTCGCAATCGGCGGGCTCCGGCTTCGTGGTCGATCCCTCCGGCATCGTGGTCACCAACAACCACGTCATCGGCGACGCCAACGAGATCACGGTGATCTTCAACGACGGCCTGCGCCTCAAGGCCGAGGTGATCGGCAAAGACAGCAAGGTCGATCTCGCCGTGCTGCGCGTGAAGCACGACAAGCCGCTGCCTTCGGTCAAGTTCGGCGATTCCGACAAGATGCGGATCGGCGATCCCGTGATGGCGATCGGCAACCCGTTCGGACTTGGCGGCTCGGTCTCGTCGGGCATCGTCTCGGCCCGCAACCGCGACATCAGCCAGGGGCCGTACGACACCTATATCCAGACCGACGCGGCCATCAACAAGGGCAATTCGGGCGGCCCGCTGTTCAACATGGCCGGCGAGGTCATCGGCATCAACACGGCGATCCTGTCGCCGACGGGCGGCTCTGTCGGCATCGGCTTCGCCGTGCCCTCGACGCTGGCGACCAATGTCGTCGACCAGCTCAAGGAATTCGGCGAGACCCGGCGCGGCTGGCTCGGCGTGCGCATCCAGACTGTCGACGACGCCACCGCCGAAGCACTCGGCCTCGGCTCGGCGCGCGGCGCGCTCGTCGCCGGCATCGACGAGAAGGGCCCGGCCAAGCCCGCCGGCCTGGAAACCGGCGACGTGATCGTCAAGTTCGACGGCAAGGACGTGAAGGATTCGCGCGACCTGCCGCGCATCGTCGCCGCGACGCCTGTCGGCAAGGACGTGCCGCTCGTGGTGGTCCGCAAGGGCAAGGAAGAGACCAAGACGGTCAAGCTCGGCCGCCTCGAGGATGGCGAGAAGGTCCAGTCGGCCTCGGCGAACAAGCCTGCGGCCGAACCGGCCAAGCCCGTGGTGACGAGCGCGCTCGGCCTCGAGTTCTCGCCGCAGACGGACGAACTCCGGAAGCGCTACTCGATCAAGGACGGCCTCAAGGGCGTGGTCATCACCAAGGTCGATGCCAATTCGAACGCCGCCGACAAGCGCGTCCTCGTCGGCGAATTGATCGTCGAAGTCGGCCAGGAGCCGGTCAACGCTCCGGCAGACGTGACCAAGCGGCTCGACGTGCTGAAGAAGGAGGGCAAGAAATCCGCCCTCCTGCTCGTCTCGAACGGCCAGGGCGAGGTTCGCTTCGTCGCTGTCTCGATGAACTGAGACAAGCCGCGTTTCAGGAATACGAAGGGCGGTCCGGCTGGGCCGCCCTTTTTCATGTCCTGTTCGCAGAGCGGCGGCGAGGCGTATGCGCTGGCGCAGACGGGCTGAACGCAGCTAGAGCTTTGCGACGGCGCCCGGAGAGACCGAGATGAAGCTCAGCGAAATTCCCTTCGTCACCACCGACTGGGCGACGATTCCCGTGGAGCGCCATGCCGGCGACAGCGGCGAGGCGACCTGGCGCGTCCAGTATTTCGGCCCCGAGGGCAACCGCATCCGGGTGCGGATGGTCGAGTATTCGCCCGGCTATGTCGCCGATCACTGGTGCTCGAAGGGTCACATCATCCTGTGCCTGGAAGGCGAGATGGAGACCACGCTGGCAGACGGCCGTGTGCTGCCGCTTCGCGCCGGCATGAGCTATCAGGTCGCCGACAATGCCGAGGCACATCGCTCCGCGACCAAGACCGGCGCGAAGCTCTTCATCGTCGATTGATCAGCTCCGGACGATCTCGCTGCCTGCGTAGCCCTGGGCATAGAGCAGCGCGGTGAGATCGGCATGGTCGAGCCGCGCATCGGCTGCGGCTGCCACCGCCGGCTTGGCGCGGAAGGCGGCGCCCAATCCGGCTTCACCGAGCATGGCGAGGTCGTTGGCGCCGTCGCCGACGGCCATCGTCTGCTCGGGCGCCAGCTTGAAACGGGCGCGCAGTTCGACGAGCGCGTCGAGCTTGGCCTGCTTGCCGAGGATGGGATCGGCGACCGTTCCGTTCAGGATGCCGTCATTGGCGAGCAGGGTGTTGGAGCGATGCTCGTCGAAGCCTATGGTCTGGCCGATCGGCCCGGTGAAGACGGTGAAGCCGCCCGAGACGAGGGCGGTATAGCCGCCATTGGCGCGCATCGTCTGGACGAGTTCGCGTCCGCCCGGCGTCAGCGTGATGCGGTCGCGGATGATCTCGCCGACGACAGAGAGCGGCACGCCCTTCAGCAAGGCGACGCGCTCGCGCAAAGCCGGCTCGAAATCGATCTCGCCGCGCATCGCGCGTTCGGTGATCGCGGCGACATGCTCCTTGAGACCGACGAAGGCGGCGAGCTCGTCGATGCATTCCTGGCCGATCATGGTCGAATCCATGTCGGCGAGGAACAGCGCCTTGCGGCGCGTCGCCGCCGGCTGGACGATGACGTCGATCGCCCCGCCGTCCAGAGCGGCCCGGATTTCGGCTTCGAGCTTGCGCGCATCGGCTGCTTCCGCGAAGAGGTCGGCAGCGATTTCGCCGTCGAGCACCGCCGTGCCGGTGATGCCGGGCAGGGCGCGGGCGAGGTGGGCGAGAAGGGCTTCGCCGACCAGCGCCTGGCCGTGGGCGGATACGAGTGTGGCGACGAGCATGTGAGGAACCGGGTGAAGGCGGAAGGGCAATTCGGCGCGGTGCTCATCGCAGGTCCGACCGCGAGCGGCAAGTCCGCGCTGGCGATCGAGATCGCGCGCCGCACCGGCGGGACCGTCGTCAACGCTGATTCCATGCAGGTCTATGCCGATCTGCGTGTCCTGTCGGCCCGGCCGAGCGAAACCGAGGAAACGATGGTGCCGCATCGTCTCTACGGGCATGTCGACGGCGCGGTGAACTATTCGGCGATGCGTTACGCGACCGACGTGACGGTGTTGCTGGCGGAGCTGCGTGCGAGCGGCTCCCTGCCGATCCTGGTCGGTGGCACCGGGCTCTATTTCAAGGCCGTCACCGAGGGCTTTTCGGCGATGCCGCCGGTGCCGGAAGAGGTGCGGGTCGCTTTCCGCGCCGATGCCGAGGGGCGCGAGACGAGTGCGCTCCATGCCGAACTCGCCGCTTGCGATCCCGCCATGGCCGAGCGATTGCGCCCGAGCGACCGGATGCGGATCATGCGCGCGCTGGAGGTTTTCCGGGCGACCGGGCGTTCGCTGGCAAGCTTCCAGGGCGAGCGCGAGCCGGGGCCGCTGGGCGATGTGCCGACGCTCCGGCTATTCGTCCATCCGGAGCGCGAGGCGGTGCGAGAGCGGATCGACCGACGCTTCGAAGTCATGATGGGTGAGGGTGCGCTGGACGAGGTTGCACGGTTGAAGCAGCGAGGGCTCGATCCGCTCTTGCCGATCATGCGCGCGCATGGCGTGCCGGGTCTGATCGCCCATCTCGACGGTGCGATCACGCTGGACGAGGCGATCCGGCGCGGCCAGGCCGATACGCGCGCCTATGCCAAGCGGCAGGTGACGTGGTTCCGTCACCAGATGGCAGGCTGGGAAGCGGTCGCGCCGGAGGCTGCGCTGGAACTGGCCGCGCGGCGTCTCGGGCTCTGAGCCTCAGGCCGCTTCGGCGACAGGAGCGGGATCGGCGAGGCCGAGCCTGTTGCGGCCTTCGTTCTTGGCGCGATAGAGCGCCTGATCGGCGCGGGCGGTCAGGGATGCCAGCGTTTCGCCGGCGTGCAGCGCGGCGATGCCGAGGCTCGCGGTCACCTTGAGCGCCAGGGTCTCGGAGACCGGCATGGAGCGGGTGAGCAGGGCGTCCTGAATCTGGCGCGCGCTCGCCGCGGCCGAGGCGAGGTCGCAATCTTGCAGCAGGATGGCGAATTCCTCGCCGCCGAAGCGGCCGACGAGGTTGTGCTCGTTGCGGAACTGGCCGAGCAGCAGATCGGCGAAAGCACGGATCACCGCATCGCCGGCCGGGTGCCCGTAGGTGTCGTTGACCTGCTTGAAATGGTCAAGATCGACGATGATGAGGGCGATGTCGGTGCTGTCCGTCTCGCTCGCCGCGATCGCGGCATTGGCCTTGTCAGTGAAGGAGCGGCGGTTGAGCAGCGCGGTCAGCGGGTCCGTCTCCGCCAGGCGGCGCAGTTCCTTCTCGCGTTCCTCGCGCAGGCCGATTTCCTCGGAAAGCGCGCGGCGGGTCGCCCGCTCGCGGCCGATCTCCAGCGCCAGCGTGGCGGCGCGCATCTGCAAGGTCTGGTTGGCGACCGTCAGGTCGGTGATATCGGTCAGCGTCAGCAGCAAGCCGTCGCCGAGCGGAGCGATCGCGACCCTGAGCCAGGTCGTGGCGCCGTCGTGCGTGAAGGAGACCTCGAGCGTGTCGGCGCGCTGCAGGTCGATGGCGTAGAGGCAGCGGCGCCAGACCGAAGCGTCGGACAGGAAGGTCAGGCTTTCGCGGCCATCGGTGTCGAGCAGGTCGTTCTCTGCGCGACCGCTCAACTCGGCGGCGCGCCGGTTTGCGGTGACGACGACGGCCTGCTCGATCTGGCCGGCTGCGTCGCGAATGGCGCGCAGGGCGACGATGCCGCTGGGCGAGGAGTCCAGCACGGCATTGAGCAGATCCTCGCGGAACTGCAGCGGACGGCTGAAGGCGATGATGAAGCGGCGCCCGTCGCGCGTGGTGGTCGGCAGGAGCAGACGCTCCCAGAGCGCGACGCGCACCGTCTGGGTCGAGCGATGCACGGTATAGAGCGGCCGGTCCTCGGCGATGGCCTGGTCGAAGCTGTCGGTCGAGAAGCGGGCGACGTGCTCGCGCATGTCCGAGAGGCGCTTGCCGAGGCGGCTGGCGCCGGAATAGCGGATGATCTCGCGCCCGAAATGCAGCCAGCGATAGTCGCCGTCGCCGGTGGGTTCCAGGATCATCAGGTCCTCGCCGAATTCCGGCAGCAGCGCGGCGGCGAGCTTCTCATAGCCGACGGGCTCGCCGTCCTGACGATGAAGTGCGAAGCGGCTCAGAATCCGCGCGATCTCCGGGGCATGGCCGCGGGCCGCGATATTCTCGGTGTGGACCTCGTAGTACATATCCGTCCCGGTTCGAGCGGGGAGAACCTAGCGCCGACGGATTGAGAAAGTGTTCCCTTGCGGCATGGCATTTTCCGGACTCGACGGAAGTGCCGATCCCCGGGCATGTTAACGCTTGACCGGCTGCGCGGCCTCCGTTAGCGTTCGGCAACTTTCGTCAAGGAACATGTGCGCAATGCGCAAGCTTATTCTCGTAGAGGTGCGCTGGTAGGGGCCGGTTTTCGAACCGGGCGTCCCCGACGCCAGCGCACGCCCAGGCCCCTCCGAGGGCCTTTTTTATTGCCCGCATTCCAGACCGACAAAAAGACCAGCCGCAGGAGAGCGTAATGAGCGAGATGATGACCGGCGCCGAGATGGTCGTCCGCGCGCTTCAGGATCAAGGTGTCGAGCACCTGTTCGGTTATCCGGGCGGCGCCGTACTCCCGATCTACGACGCCATTTTCCAGCAGGACAAGGTCAAGCACGTCCTCGTCCGCCACGAGCAGGGCGCGGTCCACGCCGCCGAGGGCTATGCCCGCTCCGGCGCCGGCAAGGTCGGCTGCGTGCTCGTCACCTCCGGCCCCGGCGCGACCAATGCCGTCACGGGCCTGACCGATGCGCTGCTCGACTCGATCCCGCTCGTCGTCATCACCGGCCAGGTCCCGACCCATCTGATCGGCTCGGACGCCTTCCAGGAATGCGACACGGTCGGCATCACCCGCTCCTGCACCAAGCACAACTACCTGGTGAAGAGCATCCACGACCTGCCGCGCATCCTGCACGAGGCGTTCTACGTCGCCGCCAACGGCCGCCCGGGCCCGGTTGTCATCGACATCCCCAAGGACATCCAGTTCGCGACCGGCGCCTATAGCCGCCCGCGCGACAACCAGCACAAGACCTACCGCCCGGTGGTCAAGGGCGACCTCAACAAGATCAAGGCCGCGGTCGAGCTGATCGCCGGCGCCAAGCGGCCGGTCTTCTATACCGGCGGCGGCGTGATCAATTCCGGCCCGCATGCCTCGGTGCTGTTGCGCGAGCTGGCGCGGCTGACCGGCTTCCCGGTCACCTCGACGCTGATGGGACTGGGCGCCTTCCCGGCCGCCGACAAGCAGTGGCTCGGCATGCTCGGCATGCACGGCACATACGAGGCGAACCTCGCGATGCATGACTGCGACGTCATGATCAATATCGGCGCGCGCTTCGACGACCGCATCACCGGGCGCATCGATGGCTTCTCGCCGCGCTCGAAGAAGATCCATATCGATATCGATCCGTCCTCGATCAACAAGACGGTCAAGGTCGATATCGGCATCGTCGGCGATTGCGCCCATGTGCTCGAGGACATGGTCCGGATCTGGCGCGAGACCAGCCCGCAGGTCGACAAGACCGCGCTCGCAGCCTGGTGGACGAAGATCGACGGCTGGCGCGGCCGCAAGAGCCTCGCCTACAAGAACTCGGACACGATCATCAAGCCGCAATATGCGCTGGAGCGCCTCCATGCTCTGACCAAGGATCGCGACACCTACATCACGACCGAGGTTGGCCAGCACCAGATGTGGGCCGCGCAGTATCTGCATTTCCAGGAGCCGAACCGCTGGATGACCTCGGGCGGTCTCGGCACGATGGGCTACGGCCTGCCGGCAGCGATCGGCGTGCAGATGAAGCATCCCAAGGCGCTGGTCATCGACGTCGCCGGCGAGGCTTCGATCCTGATGAACATGCAGGAGATGTCGACGGCCGTTCAGTACCGTTTGCCGGTGAAGATCTTCATCCTCAACAACGAGTACATGGGCATGGTGCGCCAGTGGCAGGAATTGCTGCATGGCGGGCGCTATTCGGAGAGCTATTCGCAGTCCCTGCCGGACTTCGTGAAGCTGGCCGAGGCCTATGGCGGCCACGGCATCCGCTGCTCCGACCCGTCCAAGCTCGATGACGCGATCATGGAGATGATCGAGACGCCCGGTCCGGTGATCTTCGACTGCCTCGTCGCGAAGGAAGAGAACTGCTTCCCGATGATCCCGTCGGGCAAGGCCCATAACGAGATGATCCTGCCCGATTTCGAGGGCGATACCGGCGAGATCATCGACGCCAAGGGCAAGCAGCTCGTTTGACGAGGCAGCGTCTTGCTCGGGCTTGACCCGAGCATCTCAGGCGGAGCGAGGCGCCAGTCCGTGCCTTTCCGTGGGGAGATTCTCGGGTCAAAGCTCCGCTTCGCCCGAGAATGACGGCAGCGGTGCGGGAAGGAAAACACCATGGCCAGCATCGGTCTGATCGGCGGGATGAGCTGGGAGTCGACCGCGGTCTACTACCGGCTCCTCAACGAGGGCGTCCGTGCGCGCTCGGGCGGTTTGCATTCGGCCGACGTGCTGCTGCATTCGGTCGATTTCGCTGGTATCGCCGAAATGCAGGCCAAGGGCGACTGGGCTGCGGCCGGTGCTGTGCTGGCCGCGAGCGCGCGCCGCCTCGAGCAGGGCGGGGCCTCCTGCCTCGTTCTCTGCACCAACACCATGCACAAGGTCGCGGACCAGATCATCGCCGCTACCAAGCTGCCCTTCCTGCATCTCGCCGACGTGACGGCGCGGGCGGTTCTGGCTTCGCCCTCGCGCCGGTCGCTTCTGCTGGCGACGCGCTTCACCATGGAGCAGGGCTTCTATCGCGACCGGCTGAAAGCCTTCGGCGTCGAAGCGCTGGTGCCACAACCGCAAGAGCGCGACGACGTCCATCGCATCATCTACGAGGAGTTGTGCCGCGGGCGGATCGAGCCTGCCTCGCGCGAGCGCTACCGCGCCATCGTCGCGCGCGCCGCGAAGGAGGAGGGCGCCGACGGCGTCATTCTCGGCTGCACCGAGATCGGCCTCCTGCTGTCGCAGGGCGATGTTTCCGTGCCGGTGTTCGATACGACGGCCTTGCATGTCGCGGCGGCACTCGATTTCGTCGATGAGTGGGAGGTTGCCGCGGCATGAAGCTTCTGATCGGCAACAAGTGCTATTCGTCCTGGTCGCTTCGGGCCTGGCTCCTGATGCGCGTGGCTGGCATCGCCTTCACCGAGCAGCTCGTGCCGCTCGACGAGCCCGGCTTCAAGGAGACCGTCTTCGCCGCGGCGCCCGGCAGCGGCGGCACGCTGCCGATGGTGGTCGATGGCGATGTCGCCGTGTGGGAGACGCTGGCGATCTGCGAATATCTGCATGACACGCATCCGCAGGCCGGGATCTGGCCGCGCGATACTGCGGCGCGTGCGCATGCGCGGGCTGTCTCCAGCGAGATGCATGCCGGCTTCATGGCGCTGCGCAGTGCCTGCCCGATGAATCTGGGCAAGCGCTTCGCCGCGCGCGACCGTGGTCCCGGCGTCGCCCGCGATGTCGAGCGGCTGACCGCGCTATGGCGGCAGGCACGCGAGCGCTTCGGCGCGGGCGGGCCTTTCCTCTACGGCGCCTTCTCGGCTGCGGATGCGATGTTCGCGCCGGTCGTCACCCGCTTCGATACCTATGGCATCGCGGTCGACCCGGTTTCGCAGGACTACATGCGCGCGATCCTCGCGCTGCCGGCCTATCGCGAGTGGCTCGCCGCCGCGCTGGTCGAGCCCTGGATCGTAGCGCAGGACGAGGTGGACGAACCCGCCCTCGTCGATCTCCGCCACAGCTGATCATTCCTTCTCTTTCGCTCCAACCCGCCTCACAGGTCCGTCATGTCGAAGCCCGCCACCCACTACCCGAATGCTCCGAAGGCCCAGCCGACCGCGCGCCATACGCTGGCGGTGATCGTCGACAACGAACCGGGCGTTCTTGCCCGCATCGCCGGGCTGTTCTCGGGCCGCGGCTACAATATCGAGAGCCTCACAGTCTCCGAGACCGAGCATGAGAAGCATCTCTCGCGGATCACGGTGGTGACCTCCGGCACGGCCAATGTCATCGACCAGATCAAGGCGCATCTCGACCGGCTGGTGCCGGTGCATCGCGTCGTCGACCTGACCGAGCAGGGCGAGGCGATCGAGCGCGAGCTCGCGCTGGTCAAGGTCGTCGGCAAGGGCGATCATCGCGTCGAGGCCATGCGCCTCGCCTCGGCCTTCGGTGCGCGCGTGCTCGATGCCTCGCTGACCTCCTTCGTCTTCGAATTGACCGGAGCGACCGAGGAGATCGAGCGCTTCATCAAGACGATGACGGCGGTCGGCCTGACCGAAGTTTCGCGCACCGGCATCGCCGCGATGAGCCGCGGCCCGGAATCGATGTAATCACTGACCTGCGCCGGTGACGCGCCGCTACGAAATCGCGATCGCCGGCTGCGGGCCGGCGGGGCTCGCGGCTGCGCTCCTGCTGGAGCGCGCCGGGCACCGCGTGACGCTGGTCGAGCGCTTCGCGACGCCGCAGCCGTTGGGCTCAGGCCTGATCCTCCAGCCGACCGGGCTTGCCGTTTTACGCGAGCTCGGCCTCGCCGATGCGCTGATCGCGCGCGGCAGCAGGCTCGACCGGCTCTATGGGCTCGGCGCGGCCACAGGTTCCGTCGTGCTCGATGTGCGCTACGTGGCGCTTGGCCCCGACGCCTTCGGCCTCGGCATTCATCGTGGCAGCCTGTTCGAGGCGCTGTTCGCAGCTGTGTCGGCGCGCGGGATCGCGGTGGAGACCGGCTGCGAGGTCACGGATATCGATAGCGGCAGTGGCGGGCAGGTCTCCCTCATCCTGGATAACGGGCGGAAGCTCGGGCCCTTCGACCTTGCGATCGATGCCACGGGGGCGCGCTCGCCCCTGATCGGCCGGGCCTTGCGGCCGGTGCGCCAGCGCCCGCTGGCCTATGGCGCGGTCTGGGCCAATGCGCCATTGGCGGCGGGGTTCGATCCGCATGCGCTGGAGCAGCGCTATCGCCGCGCGAGCGTGATGGTCGGCGTGCTGCCGATCGGCCGGCGACCGGAGGATGAGAGGCTGCTCGCCTCCTTCTTCTGGAGCCTGAAGCCGGCCGAGCACGCGCAATGGCAGGCGCGCGGCCTTGATGCCTGGAAAGCCGACGTGCTTCGTCACTGGCCGCAGACAGCGCCGATGCTGGAGGCCATCACGTCATCCGAGCAACTCTTGCTGGCCTCGTATCGTCACCACACCTTGCCGGTTCCGGCCGGGCGCGGGCTCGCCTTCATTGGCGATGCCGCCCATTCGACCAGCCCGCAGCTCGGGCAGGGCGCCAATATGGGTTTGCTCGATGCCTATGCGCTGGCGATGGCGGTGAACGAGGCTGCGGATATCGCCGGCGCGTTGGAGCGTTATGCTCAGCTACGGCGCTTCCATGTCCGGCTCTATCAGGCGGCGAGCCGCCTGTTCACGCCGTTCTACCAATCCGACAGCCGGTTGCTGCCGCTGCTGCGTGACCGGCTCGTGCCGCCTCTGGCGCGCTTGCCGGGTATCGACAGGCAACTGGCGCTGCTCGTCGCGGGGCTGTATGGCGATCCCCTGCGGGCCCTGAAACTGGGACCGGCCTTTCCGGCGAAGCCAGCATTTGCGAGGGTAAGGGCATGACGACACCGAGCCTCGAACATATCGCGCTTTTCCTCGGCATTGCCGGGCTTGCCTGCTTCGCCTGGCCGATCATGATGCGGCTCTCAGGCAAGGGGCAGGTCGAGCCGCTCGGCAGCGGCAAGAGCCTGCGCTCGCCACTGTGGTGGGCCGGGTTCCTTTTGACGATCGCGGCGATCTTCCTGCAGCGCATCGCGAGCCAGCAGGTCGCGGGCGGCTGACCAGCCGCCTGATCGTGCCGTCTTGCCTCGCGGGACATGGGCGCGCATGACTTGGTGAGGAGGGCGGCCGATGTCGATCCAGCTTGAGGTCCGCAGCTATCGCGGTGGTGATCGGCATCATCACGATTTCAGCCAGATCCTGCTGCCGATGCAGGGCGCCATGCGGCTGGATGTCGAAGGGCGCCGGGGCGTCGTCTCCCATAACTGCGTGGCGTTGATCCCACGGCATTGCGAGCACGGCTTCGAGCCGAGCAGCGATTGCAGCATGTTCATCCTCGATGTCGACGTGGCGGGCCTTGGTAGCGAGGCGCAGCCGGCCTTGCTCAACAGCGCGGAGCCTTCGCTCCTGCCGATCGCGCCCTGGCTGTGGCGGATGTTCCGCCAGCTCGGAGCCGAGGTTGAAACCGGGGCCTGCCCGAGCGGGGGCGCCGCGCGCATGGCGATGACGGCGCTGCATCTGGTCGAACCGGGCGAGCGGCCGCAGCCCTGGTCGCGCGCGGAGCGGCGTGTGCTGGACGTGGCCGAGGCGGGGCAGGGCACAGGCGTCGCGCAGATGGCCCGGATGGCCGGGCTCGGGCAGAGCCAGTTCCACGCGCTGTTCCGGGCGACGATGGGCCGCTCGCCCAAGCAGTTGCAGCTCCAGCGCCTGTTCGAGCGTGCCGCCGAGAGGCTGGCGACGACGGCCGCGCCGGTTTCGGAGATCGCCTATGATCTCGGCTATCAGAACGCCGCGTCCTTCAATCGGCAGTTCAAGCGCCGCTTTGGCCTGACGCCGAGCGAGTTCCGCGCCGCGAACCGAGGGCCGGCAGGGGTCTGATCCCGGCATCGGAGTTTCGGTCAAGCCGTTCGGAGTTTCGCCTCATCACGGCCGTGCCGGTGTTGGCTAGCTTGAGCGCTTGCAATGACCGCCTGAGGAGCGCCCAGCCATGAAGCTGACTGATTTCAAAGTCCTGACATTCGATTGCTACGGCACCCTGATCGACTGGGAGACCGGCATCTGGAACGCTTTGCAGCCGCTGCTGAGCGTCGGCGGGATCGCGCTGGAGCGCGAGGATGCGCTCGCCCGTTTCGCCCGCTACGAGACCGAGCAGGAGGAGGCGACGCCCTCCCTGCGCTATCCGACGCTGCTCGCCGCGGTGCATGCCCGCTTCGCCCGAGATCTCGGCCTGCGCATCCATGCCGATCTCAACGAGCGCTTCGGCGCCTCGGTGCCGGACTGGCCGGCCTTTCCCGATTCAGCCGAGGCGCTCGCCTATCTCAAGCGGCACTACAAGCTCGTGATCCTCTCCAATGTCGATCGCCAGAGCTTTGCCGCCAGCAACCGGAAGCTCGGCGTGACCTTCGACGGCATCTACACCGCCGAGGATATCGGCTCCTACAAGCCCGATCCGCGCAATTTCGCCTTCCTGCTGGAACATCTTGAGGCCGACCTCGGGCTCGCCGCGCATGAGGTGCTGCATACCGCGCAGAGCCTGTTCCACGACCATGTGCCGGCACAGAAGGCCGGGCTGGCGCGAGCCTGGATCGATCGGCGCTTCGCCAAGGCGGGCAGCGGCGCGACGCAGGTGCCGGAGAAGCGGCCGAGCGTCGATTTCCACTTCAAGAGCCTCGCCGACATGGCGCAGGCGCATCGGGAGGCGACGGCCTGACGGCCGTCGCGATCCTTCAGCCGCTGAAGCCGCCTTCGTCGAGGAAGGCCTTTTCCTGCGCCGTGGTCTTGCGGCCGAGAACCGGGTTGCGGTGCGGGAAACGGCCGAAATCGCGGATGATGTCGCGGTGGATCTCTGCATATTTCACGCCGTCCGCATCATCGGCGGCGGCGCAGAGTTCGATGCAACGCTCCTGATCGGCGAGCCCTTCCGAGTGCATGAAGGGCATGTAGAAGAAGCGCTTCTCCGGCGGCCGGTAGGTCTCGTCGAAGCCCTTGGCGATCGCGCGCTCGGCGATCTCGACCGCTTGCGCGTCGGTGGCGAAGGCGCGCGGGCTGGAGCGGAACATGTTGCGCGGGAACTGGTCGAGCAGGATCAGCAGCGCATAGACGCCTTCCGGGGTATCCTCCCAATCAGCGAGTTGTCCGGCTGCTGCGGCCTCATGGGCCGGGAGGAAGCGCCTGATGATCTCGGCATCGAAAGCCTCGTCCTTGGCGAACCATTTCTCCGGGCCGGCCTCGCGCCAGAAGCTGACGACGGCATGGGCGCTGGGCAGGGTCATGAAGGGCTCCGTTCCTCGATATCCGATGGTCCAGAGATAATTCTTCTTCGGCCATGCGCCAGTTGCGAATAACGCTTGCGGCCCACCCGTCGCTGCGATAGATGCCTGAACCGTAACGTACGGTACTGGATTTCTTCCGCCCATGACGCAAGGCTCCGCAGAGACGCAAGGCGAGGCGCTGACAGCGCGCCAGCAGGCCGTGCTCGATGCCGTGCTGAGCCTGATGGTCGAGAAGGGCAGCGGGCTGACCATGACCGCCGTGGCGCGGCGCGCCAGCTGCTCCAAGGAAACGCTCTACAAGTGGTTCGGCGATCGCGACGGCTTGCTGACCGCGACCGTGCAGTGGCAGGCCTCGAAGGTGAGGGCGGGCAATTTCGACCGGCAGAATCTCGATGCCGGCGCACTGCGCGAGAGCCTCAAGGGCTTCGCGGCGAACTGGCTTGAGGTGATCACCTCGCCGACCTCGATCGCGCTCAACCGCATCGGTATCAGCCAGGCAGCCTCGCGCGACGGCAATCTTGGCTCGATCGTGCTGGCCAATGGCCGCTTCGCCATCGGTGAGCGCCTGAAGCCGGTGCTCGATGCCGGGCGCGAGGCGGGTTTGCTCGCCTTCGACGATACCGAGACGGCCTTCCGCACCTTTTTCGGCCTCGCCGGCCGCGACGTTCAGATTCGGCTCCTGCTCGGCGATACGCTGACGCTGAGCCGGGCCGAGATCGCCACTGACGCCGAGCGGGCGACCGAACAGTTTCTCACCCTCTACGGCGCGGGGCGGCATGCCTCGGGTCGGGACAAGTCCAACGCGTGACAAAGGAGACACCCATGCGCGTTTATTACGATCGTGATGCCGACATCAACCTGATCAAGGGCAAGAAGGTCTGCATCGTCGGCTACGGCTCGCAGGGCCACGCCCACGCGCTCAACCTGCGCGATTCCGGCGTCAAGGACGTCATCATCGCGCTCAAGGCAGGTTCGGCGACGCGCAAGAAGGCCGAAGAGGCCGGCTTCAAGGTGATGACCCCGTCGGAGGCCGCCAAGGTCTCGGACATCATGATGATGCTGACCCCGGACGAGCTGCAGGGCGACATCTATCGCGACGAGCTGCATGCCAACATGAAGGAAGGCGCCGCGCTGCTCTTCGCGCACGGCCTCAACGTTCATTTCAACCTGATCGAGCCGCGCAAGGACCTCGACGTGCTGATGGTCGCCCCGAAGGGCCCCGGCCACACCGTTCGCTCCGAGTATCAGCGCGGCGGCGGCGTGCCGACCCTGATCGCGATCCACCAGGACGCGACCGGCAACGCCCATGACCTCGGCCTGTCCTACGCCTCGGCCAATGGCGGCGGCCGCGCCGGCATCATCGAGACCACCTTCAAGGAAGAGTGCGAGACCGATCTCTTCGGCGAGCAGGTCGTGCTCTGCGGCGGCTTGGTCGAGCTGATCAAGGCCGGCTACGAGACGCTGACCGAGGCCGGCTACGCCCCCGAGATGGCCTATTTCGAGTGCCTCCACGAGGTGAAGCTGATCGTGGACCTGATCTACGAAGGCGGCATCGCCAACATGAACTACTCGATCTCGAACACGGCCGAGTACGGCGAGTACGTCACCGGCCCGCGGATCATCACCGCCGAGACCAAGGCCGAGATGAAGCGCGTGCTGACCGACATCCAGTCGGGTAAGTTCACCCGCGACTGGATGCTCGAGAACAAGGTCAACCAGACCTCGTTCAAGGCGACCCGCGCCCGCTACGCCGCTCATCCGATCGAGGAAGTCGGCGCCAAGCTCCGCGACATGATGCCGTGGATCAAGGCCAAGGCCCTGGTCGACAAGACCAAGAACTGAGTTCTTCCAAGCTCCGTCATGCTCGGGCTTGACCCGAGCATCTCAGGACGGAGAGGCGCTCTTTCCGGTTGGAGATTCTCGGGTCACTGCTCCGCAGCGCCCGAGAATGACGGGAGGGGAAGCCGCTTCCCAGATTGATTCAAGATGTTCCGGACCTGATTCCGGAATATCCTGCAGTCCACTGATATAATTTGATTTTCTTGTTTGCGGGCGGTGGCCGAGAGGCTGCCGCCCGCTTTCGTTGCGGCGCCGGCTGGAACCCTCCGGGCGCCCGGGCGTTTTCCTTACGGTGCATGGCCGGAAAGGCCTGCGACAGACCAAGGGAGACGGTCATGACGGTCGATACGCGACCCAGAGTACCGGTTCAGGACCCCGAGCAATTGCGCGGCGGCGATCCGATCCCGCCGATGCGGGCTGATGATCACAGCGATGCCGACCCGGCGGTAGAAACGCCGGTGGAGGCACGGCAGGGCTTTCTCGACCGGCCGGTGCTGATGGTCCTGATCGGAGGTCTCGTCATGGTGACGATCGCCTGGATCGTGATCGAAGCGACCATCTACTGAAGGTGAGTTTTGCGAAGCCGTTCGTGTTTGCCCGCCACAGGGGAGGCCGTGATGGAACTCTTACGCATTCTTGAAACGCCGGTCGGTATCCGCGTCGTGATGGCGCTGTCGCTGGCGATGATGCTGGCGGTGGTCCTCGGCCTGGCCTGAGGCACCGCATAAAAAGATGAAATCGGAGGAAGCCTCCGGCGCCTGGCGCCGGAGGCTTTTTTACAGGCGAGGACCGATCAGAAGGTGACCTTGTCCTTGATCTCGGCCTCGACATTGGACGGCAGGGTGCCGCGTTTCACGAGATCGGCGAAATCCTTGAACTTCGCCTTGCCGCGCTCCTCGATGATCTTCTTGGAGCGGGCCTCACCGATGCCCTTGAGCGTGTCGAGTTCGGCGGCGGTCGCGGTATTGATGTTGATCTTCTTGGCCTGGGCCGCTGCGGGCGTGGCGACGGCCGGGGTCGCGGGCTTGGCGGCGGGGGCGGATTGCGCTGCCGGTGCGGCGGGCACTGTCACGGGCGCGGCCGGCTTGGCCGGAGTGGCGGGAGCCTGCGTCGCGGTCTGGGCGAAGGCCTGGCCGCCCATGGCGGCAAGCGCGACGAGGGGTATCAGGAAACGTGACATCGTCATGACTGGGACCTCGCGGGTCGGCCCGGATCATCGCATCCGCCGGGGGCCGGGTCCCTCCGTCGGACGACGCTGGCGGCACGGGGCCGTTCAGCGTGTCGCGCCGGGCTTCACCGTTGGGGTGTGCCGCGATGCGACGACATGAAGAAGCGCCTTTCGGTTTGAACGATTTCCGAATGCCGCGTTCACCGGGCAGTCAGGTTTCCGGCGGCCTCAGGCCAAGCGGCTCGCGCTGCTGACAATCATCGCCCCTCGATTGTCGTAAGGGCTTTACCTGTCGCGAGGCGAGGCTCCGGGGAGACGGCCATGGCGGAATTCTCGATCAGCAACCTTCTCGACAGCAAGATCGCCGTCGTTCGGGATGTGGTCTGCTCCGGCGAATGCCGGCATCGCAGCGACGAGGAATGCACGCACCGGACGCATCTGGTGTTTCCGTATCGCGGCCTGTTCGTCCGCCATGTTGGCCGCGAGGATGTGGTCGCGGAGAGCAATCAGCTGCTCTGTTTCAATCCCTATGAGGGCTATCGGGTCAGCCACCCCGTGGCCGGCGGCGACGCCTGTCTCGATCTGCAGCTGGATGAGGCTGTCCTGCAGGAGCTGGTGCCGACCGAATTGCAGCAGCGAGGCACGAACGCCCTCGCGATGCAGCGGCGACGGATCGATCCGCGTGCGCAAGCACTCGTCGCGCTGCTGCGGCACAGCCTGCATCGCGGCGTGGCCGAAACGCTCGAGGCCGAGACTCTGGTCCTCACGCTGGTGCGACGAGCCTTCGGCGAAAGGACCTCCCATGGCGTGCGCGGCTCCGCGGGGCGGCGCAAGCTCGTCGATCGTGCGAAGCTGGTGATTGCGAGCGATCTCGCCCGGCGCTGGACGCTCGCGGAGATCGCCGACGAGGTCGGCGTTTCGCCGGTCTACCTGACGCAGGTCTTCAGCCAGGTCGAAGGGATGCCGCTCTATCGCTATCAATTGCGCCTGCGGCTCGGCCGGGCGCTCGATCTGCTGGGCGCGTGCGACGACCTCACCCAGCTCGGGCTGGAGCTGGGCTTTTCCAGCCACAGCCATTTCAGCGCCGCCTTCCGCCAGGCCTATGGCCGCAGCCCGGCAGAGTTCCAGCGATCGCTGCATCTCCGCTGACATCAGCTGTCACAAGTCGCGAAAGATTCCGACAGCAGCTGTCAGTCTCCTGGTGTCTCCTGACGTCATCACTTCTGACCAGGGAGACATATCATGATCAGCTTCATTATCGGGGCGGCCAAGCCTGCCTCCACTGCGATCCGGGCTCTTGGCCGCTTTGTCGGCGGCATCGAAAGCTGGCTGCAGGCCCGCCGCGATTTCAGCAGGCTTTGCGAAATGAGCGAGCACGATCTGCGCGATCTCGGCTTGCGCGGCAGCGACCTGCGCGATGCTTCGGCCGCTCGCTATTTCGGCGATCCGACCGCGATCATCGCGCTGAGGGCCGAGGAGCGGCGCGGATTGGCGGGCGGCGAGCGCATCGACGACATCCTGCGCGGCCTCAGCGCGGGCAGCCCGAGCCGCCCCGAGCGGATCGCTAAAGAATCCGACAGCGGCGCTTTTCGCGGCGTGGTCTGTCTCGGGGCGGCCGATTGACCGGCCCGGATCAAGGAGACCAAGCCATGAGCGGAACCTGTGCAGCCTGCGATTGCGAACTCGACGAGAACACGGTCCAGGTGACGATCGGCGGTAACACCGTCGAGGTCTGCTGCGACGACTGCGCCCAGGCGCTGCGTGAGGCCGAGGCGGCCTCGGCACAAGGCAGCGCAGGCTGAGCGATCCAGCCGATGCCGGCCGCGTCATGCGGCCGGCATTTTTGCTTGGCCGAAGCGACCCGACCTCGGTGGTCGCTCAGCGTGCGAGGAATTCGCTGAAGCGGCCGACCGCATAGAGCAGGCCGAAACCCCAAGCGAAGGAGGCCAGCCAGTTGGCGAGCTGGAAGGCCCAGAACGGCATCGCGACGATGCCGGCGACGATGGCGATGACAGCCCGCAGCGGCCCGAAGAAATGGCCGATCAGGATGCTGGCGATGCCCCATTTCTCGAAGAAGGCATGGCCGCGATCGAGCAATTGCGGATTGTTCCGGAACGGCCAGTATTCGTGGACGCGGGGCCCCAGATGGGCACCCGCGACATAGGATACCCAGAAGCCGCTGCCCGCGCCGAAGGAGGCCGCGAGCGCGAGCGGCACGAGATTGAGGCCGGAAGCGCCGGCGACGGCGCCGAATGTGGTGAAGAATACGGTCGCTGGCACCAGCCAGGAGAGAATCGCGACGCATTCGGCGAAGGCGACCGCGAAGACGATCGGGATCGCCCATTGCTGATGGGTCTGCATGAAGTCGACGAGCGCCTTCATGGCTTGCTCAAGTTCGGCCATGGCGTTCGGCTCGGCTCCTGCGGGGTCGGGTCGGTCCCGCCATATGGCCGTGTCGCTGGAGCGATGCAAGCGACGGGCCGCCGCAGGGCGGGGCGTTGCCTTCCCCGGATGATCGCCTATTAATTCCGGCAACGTGAAAAAAAGCTGACGGCCGGGCGTCCAGCCTTGAGCCCGACGGGGAAACGGATTTCATGGAGTTGCAGGATCGCCCGCAGGCGCATGCGGGCACGGGGGCGGTTTCGTCTGATAATCCGGCGGTGGCGCTCGGCGGCATCGACATCACCTTCCATCTCGCCGATGGCGGCCGCTATCAGGCGGTGAGGGGCATCGACCTCAAGGTCCATCCGGGCGAGTTCGTCTCGATCGTCGGCCCGACCGGCTGCGGCAAGTCCACGCTGCTCAACGCGGCGGCGGGTTTGCTCGCGCCCTCGGCCGGCACGGTCGGCATCTTCGGCAAGCCGCTGTCCGGGCTCAACCGGCGCGCCGGCTATCTCTTCCAGCAGGACGCCTTGATGCCGTGGAAGACGGCGCTGGAGAACGTCAAGGTCGCGCTGGAGCCGATGGGCGTGCCCGAGCGCGAGGCCGACCAGAGGGCGCGCGAATGGCTCGGCCGCGTCGGCTTGCGCACCTTCGTCGACCGCTATCCGCATATGCTTTCGGGCGGGCAGCGCAAGCGCGTCAGCCTCGCGCAGATGCTGATCCGCAATCCCGAGATCCTGCTGATGGACGAGCCCTTCGGGCCGCTCGACGCGCAGACCCGGCAGATCATGGGCAATCTCCTGCTTGACCTCTGGTCGCGCGACCGCAAGGCGCTGATGTTCGTGACCCACGATCTGGAAGAGGCGATCGCGCTCTCCGACCGGGTCGTTGTGATGTCGGCGGGGCCGGCGGCGGGGATCGTCGCCGATTACAAGGTCGACCTGCCGCGTCCGCGCGACATCGCCGATATCCGGCTGGAGAAGGCCTTCCACGAAATCCACCGCGACATCTGGGCCTCGCTGCGCGTCGAGGTGCAGAAGGCCTATGCGATGGGCGAGGGGCGCGAGCTCGTCGGGGGAGACGCGTCATGAAGCGGATGAAGCTTCTTTCGCTCCAGATCCTGGTGATGCTGGCCTTTCTGCTGATTTGGCATGTCGTGACGACCACGAGCCTGTTCGGCGACGTCAAGACGATGCAGTTCTTCTTCTCGACGCCGGTCGCGGTGCTGACGCGCACCTTCAAGCAGCTGACCAGCGGCGATATCTACTGGCATCTCGGCATCACGCTGACGGAGACGGTGCTGGCTTTCGTGATCGGCTCGCTCGCCGGCATCCTGTTCGGTTTCGCCTTCGCCCGGCGCGAGCTGCTCTCGGCGGTGTTCGACCCCTATATCAAGGCGGCGAACGCCCTGCCGCGCGTCGTGCTGGCGCCGATCTTCGCGCTCTGGTTCGGCTTGGGCATCTGGTCGAAGGTGGCGCTCGGCTTCACGCTCGTCTTCTTCATCGTGTTCTTCAACGTCTACCAGGGCGTGCGCGAGGTCTCGCCGACGATCCTGGCCAATGCCCGTATGCTCGGCATGAACGAACGCCAGCTCTTCAAGCATGTCTATTGGCCCTCGGCCCTGACCTGGATGTTCTCCTCGTTGCACACCTCGGTCGGCTTCGCGCTGGTCGGTGCTGTCGTCGGCGAATATCTCGGGTCCTCGGCCGGGCTCGGCTACAAGATCCACGAGGCCGAGAGCGTGTTCGACGTCACCGGCGTGTTCTCGGGCATGCTGATCCTGGCGATCTTCGTCATCGCGATCGACTCGTTGGTGACGTTGATCGAGAAGCGGCTCTTGGTCTGGCGACCCGGTCAGAGTTCGACGACGACGACCTAACGTCATCTCCGCTTGCTAGCGGGGCCGGGCAGGCTCATGCTCCGCCCCGCGATCAAGCGTGGCGGGGGCGGGTCATGGAACTCGACGTCAATGACCGCATCATCGAATCTCCCAAGCCGGCGGATGTCATCGCGGCGGTCGACGGCTGTCGCGGCGAGGCCGGCTGGTTCGTCAATCTTGCGGATGATGACGGGGATATCGAGGCCTTCGCCAAGGGCGAGGGGCGATTCCGCCTGACCTATCACGACGGCGAGAACCGTTTCGAGGCTGACGACACTGTCGATGCGGCGGCGCTGAAGGCGGTTCTGCTGGCTTATCTGCGCGGCGAGACCGGTTGGCGCGAAGAGCGTGCCTGGCAGCGCAAGGCGTCCGGCAAGCAGGCGGCCGAGGCGCGGGGCGAGCCGCCGGTCTGGGCGATCATCGCGGTCATCGCCTCGATCGCGCTCCTCTTCGTCATCTCCGAATTGCCGGATAGCTGGAAGGAGCGCCTGCCTTTCGCGAACTCGACCTTCGGCGTCGTCGCGCTGATCTTCCTGCCGATGGCGGTGATGCTGATCGCGCTGATCGTCAACGGCTTCCTCAAGGTGCGGCAGGCAAAGGGCTGGGCGCAGGTGCAGGGCCGGATCACCCGCTCGCGCATGGCGAGCCGCAGCCCGCCGGCCGGCAGCACCATCGGTACGACCGAGAACGTGCCGGATGTCGCCTATAGTTTCTCGGTGCGGGGCCGGAACTATCAGGGCACGCGCGTCAGCCTTGGCAATATCAGCGGCCCTTTCGCCGACGAGGCGCTGAAGCGCTACCCGGTCGGGGCGACGGTGACGGTCTATTACGACCCTGCCGATCCCGACAGCAACGTGCTGGAGCGCGATGCGCCGAAGGGCATCGTCAAGGGCTGCGGCGGCGTGCTGGCGTTCTTCGGAGTGATCGCTGCCGGTATCTACTGGGCCTTTGCGTTCGGGCCGGCCGTCCTGCGGTCGGTTGCGCCGGATGCGGATGTGACGGTCACGCTGTTCGCAGCGGGCATCGGCCTTGCGGCGCTCGCTTTCTTCCTGGCCTATCGGCGCCGCCTCAAGCGCGCCAATGCCTGGCCGGTGGTCCCGGGCGAGATCGTCGAGAGCCGGGTCGAGGAGCGCGGTTCGCTGGATTCCGGCCCGACGCGCCGCACCTATGTGCCGATCGTGGAGTATCGCTACGAGGTGGCTGGCCAAAGCTATGCCAGCCGGCAGGTCGCGGTCGGGCTCGTCGTGTCCGGTTCGCGTGCCATCGCTGACAGGGTGGCCGGGCGCTATCCGGCCGGAGCGAAGGTCGAGGTGCATTACGACCCCGCCAATCCCTCCGAGGCGGCGCTGGAGAACCCGACGCGCGCGAGCTGGGCCCTGCTGGGGATCGCCGCAGCCTGTTTCGCGGTCGCGCTCTATACCAGCCGCATCCTGCACTGAGACGCCCGGCCCATACGCAAGGCGGGGTTGGCGGGGCGCGGGCTACTCACTACAACTGCCTGCAAGAAGGCTTTCAGAACAAAGCAATCCGCAGGGAAGGAACCCCGATGAACCGCAGACACCTGATGCTGGCGGCCGGCCTCGCGCTGGCGGCTTTGACCGTCCCGGCCTTCGCCCAGAATGCCGAGAAGCCGAAGCTCACGCTCGGCGTCGGCGGCAAGCAGCTCCTGTATTATCTCCCGCTGACGGTCGCGGAGAAGAAGGGCTTCTTCAAGGACCAGGGCCTCGATGTCGAGATCAACGATTTCGGCGGCGGCGCCAAGTCTCTGCAGGCGCTGGTCGGGGGCTCTGTCGATGTCGTGACCGGTGCCTATGAGCACACCATCCGCATGCAGGCGAAGGGCCAGGACATCCGCGCGGTGATCGAGCTCGGTCGCTTCCCGGCCATCACCATCGCCGTGCGCAAGGATCTCGCCGACAAGGTGAAGTCGGCGGCGGACTTCAAGGGCCTCAAGATCGGCGTGACCGCGCCGGGCTCCTCGACGGCGCTGACGGCGCAATACGCCATGGTCAGGGCGGGGCTGAAGGCCACGGATGCCGCGATCATCGGTGTCGGCGCCGGTGCGAGCGCGATCGCGGCGATCAAGCAGAAGCAGGTCGACGTGATCTCGCATCTCGATCCCGTCACCTCGAAGCTCGAGGCCGATGGCGACATCGTCTCGTTGATCGACACCCGCACCGAGGCCGGCACCAAGGGCCTGTTCGGCGGCTCGAATCCGGCGGCCGTGCTCTATCTCAAGAACGACTTCGCCGAGAAGAACCCGGTCACGACCCAGAAGCTGGTCAATGCCCTGATGAAGTCGCTGAAGTGGTTGGAGACGGCGAAGCCCGAGGATGTCGCGGCGCTGGTGCCGGAAGAGTACCTGCTCGGCGACAAGCCGCTCTATCTCCAGGCGGTCAAGAACTCGCAGGAGAGCTATTCGCGCACCGGCATCTCGACCCCCGATGCGATGAAGAGCATGTACGACTCGCTCAAGCTGCTCGACCCCGAGCTGACCAACTCGAATGTCGACCTGACGAAGACCTTTATCGACAGCTTCGCCAAGAAGGCAGCCTCCGGCTCCTGAACTTATGCACGAGCGCGCGGCCTGTCTTTTGGCAACGCGCTCGATCTGCGTTAGGTGCATGCTGCGCTGGTTTGGCGCGGGGGGAATCACGTGAGCGGCGAGCACGCCTTTTTGGATGGCGGCGGCGAGATGGCCGCTGCCATTCGCGACCATGACTGGAACACGACGCCGCTGGGGCCGATCTCCGGCTGGCCCGCCGCGCTGAAGATCGCCGTCGGCATGATGGTCAATTCGCGCTTTCCCAAATGCATCGTCTGGGGCGCGGACCTGATTACGATCCATAACGATGCCTTCCGACCGATCCTCGGCGACAAGCCTTGTGCGCTCGGCCGTTCGTTCCGCGATGTCTGGGCCGAGGTCTGGGACGATATCGGCCCGCTGGTCGACAACGCCTTCGCGGGTGAGGCGATCTTCATCCAGGATTTTCCGCTCACCGTCGACCGCTACGGCCATCCGGAAGAGACCTGGTTCACGTTCTGCTACAGCCCGATCCGCGACGAGACCGGCCGCGTGCTCGGCGTGATCGACACGGTGATGGAAACGACCGGCAAGATGCAGGCCGAGCGCAACGGCCGCCTGCTCAATGCCGAACTCGCGCACCGCATGAAGAACACGCTGGCGATGATCGCTGCGATCGCCAGCCAGACCTTCCGTTCGGCCGAGACGCTGGAGGAGGCGCAGTCCATCCTCAGCGACCGTATCGCGACGCTCGGCGAGGCGCACAGCATCCTGACCCGGTCGAGCTGGAGCAGCGCGCCGATCCGCGCCGTGATCGACGGCGCGCTGGCGCCGCATCGCTCGGATATCGGCACGATCCGGGTCGAAGGGCCGCCGCTGCAATTGACGGCCGACCAGGCGATGACGCTGGCGCTCGCCGCCAACGAACTGGCGACCAATGCGGTTAAGTATGGTGCGCTTTCGGTCGAGACCGGCGAGGTCTCGATCCGCTGGAGTGTCGGGCGGCCGCAGAGCGAGGACGTTTTCCGCTTCGAGTGGATCGAGAGCGGCGGGCCGCCTGTCGCCAAGCCGCGGCGGCAGGGTTTTGGCTCGCGGCTGGTCGAGCGCGTCATGGCGCAGAAATTCCAGGGTGAGGTCAAATTGGACTACCGGCCCGAAGGCCTGCGCTATGTCCTGACCACGACGATGGCCAATATCGCGCCGCGGGAATAGCCGCCGCGCGTTAGCGATAGGTCGCTTCACCGCTTTCGATTTGCGCCCCGCGTGAGAGCCGTTAGGTTCGCGGTCCCACCGCGAACGGGGTATCGCTTCGGACCATGAATATTCTCTCGATCCAGTCCCATGTCGCCTATGGCCATGTGGGCAACGCCTCCGCGACCTTTCCGATGCAGCGGCTCGGTGTCGATGTCTGGCCGATCCATACGGTGCAGTTCTCGAACCATACGGGCTATGGCAGCTGGAAGGGCCGCGTCTTCGATGGCGGCATGATCGACGAGGTGATGGACGGCATCGCCGAGCGCGGCGTGCTCGGGAGCTGCGACGGCGTCATCTCCGGCTATATGGGCTCGGCCGATATCGGCCATGCCATCCTCTCGGCGGTGGAGCGGGTGCGCGCCGCCAACCCGAAGGCGATCTACTGTTGCGATCCCGTCATCGGCGATGTCGGCCGGGGTGTCTTCGTGCGGCCGGGCATCCCTGAATTCATGCGCGAGCAGGCCGTGCCGGCCGCCGATATCGTGACGCCGAACCGGTTCGAGCTGGAATTGCTGACCGATGTCGAGATCAAGACCCTCGCCGATGCGCATCGGGCGGTCGAGGCGCTGCGCGATGCCGGCCCGAAGGTCGTGATGGTGACCTCGCTTGAGACCGAGGAGACGCCGGGCGACTCGATCGACCTGATGGCGGCCGATGCCAAGGGTAGCTGGCGCGTACGCACGCCCAAGCTCGATGTCAGCGTCAACGGCGCGGGCGATGCGATCGCGGCCCTGTTCTTCACCCATTACCTGCGCGAGGAATCGGCGTCGGCTGCGCTGTCGAAGGCGGCCTCCTCGATCTACGGTTTGCTGAAGCGGACGAAGGAGGCGGGCTCGCGTGAGATCCTGACGGTGGCGGCGCAGGACGAGTTCGTCACGCCCTCGCAGGTCTTCGCGCCGGAAGCGATCTGAGCGTCCGACGATGAAGCTGCGCGTCGGCACCTTCAATGTCGAGAACCTGCTGACGCGGCATCGCTTCGAGCCGGGCGGGCGCACCGAGACGGCGGCTGCGATGTCGCTGTTCCATTTCCCGCGTGCCGATGAGCGCGACGCCGTGGAGCGCTCGCTTGCCGTCGCGCTGGAAGACGACAAGCGCCAGATGACGGCGCTCGCCATCGCCGAGGCGCAGGCCGATCTCTGGATGCTGCAGGAGGTCGATTCGCTGGCGAGCCTGCAGGCCTTCTTCGCCAATTACGTCCACCGCATCGCCGACCATCGCTACGGCCATTTCACGCTGATCGACGGCAATGACCGCCGCAACATCGATATCGGCTTCGCCGCGCGGAAAGATCTGTTCGGGCCGGGGCAAGTCACGGTGCGCTCGCACAAGGACCTGACCTTCGCTGAGGCCGGCGTGCATGATCGCGAGCTCGCCATGCTCGGCATCGGGCCCCAGGCCAAGGTCTTCGCGCGCGATTGCCTGGAGGTGGAGCTGAGCCTCAATGGGCGCCGCCTCAGCCTGTTCGGCTGCCATCTCAAGTCGATGAACAACGGCCGCGAGGATGGGCGCATCGCGACACTGCCGGTACGCCGCGCCGAGGCGCGCGCCGTGCGCTGGCTGGTCCAGCAGCGCTTCGGCGGCGGCTGGCGCGAGACCAACTGGATCGTGCTCGGCGATCTCAACGGCTACCGTTACGGGCTCGGGCCCCGTGCCGAAGTCGTCGACGAGGGCGCCAGCGGCATCGAGCCGTTGCTCGACGATTTCGCGGTCGATCCGATGGACACGCAGCCGGTGCATGAGCGCTGGACGCATTTCCGGCGCTACTGGTCGGAGAGCCGGGAGAGGCTGGTCGACAGCCATATGCCGCTCGACCATATCCTGCTCTCGCCTGCGCTGGCGGCGGCGAACCCGGCGCCGGCCATGCAGATGATCCGCCGCGGCCTGCCTTATCGCGTACCGCTCGATCCGCGCGAGCCGGACCGCTCGATGGCGACGCTTGCGACCTGCGCGAACCGCTATCCGCGCGCCGGCTGGGATAGGCCCAAGGCCTCCGACCATTGCCCGCTCACCGTCGAACTCGACATCCCCGAAGGCTGATCCCCAAGGACGCATCGATGAAACGCCGCTTCGTCACGCTCGACGTCTTCACCACGCGCCGCCATGCCGGCAACCCGCTGGCCGTGGTGCTCCAGTCGGAGGGGCTCGACACCGAGGCGATGCAGGCGATCGCCCGTGAGTTCAATCTCTCCGAGACGGTTTTCGTCGCGCCGCCGGAGAAGCCGGAGCATCGCGCCGCGATCCGCATCTTTACGCCGGGTGGCGAACTGCCCTTTGCCGGCCATCCGACGGTCGGCACGGCGGTCTGGCTCGCGCTCACCGACGAGGCCGAGGGCAAGGCCGCCGACATGCTGGTGTTGGAGGAGAAGGTCGGGCCGGTCTCCTGCGCGGTCTCGATCAAGGGCAGCCATGCCGGCCACGCCACCTTCACCCTGCCGCGCCAGCCGGAGCCGCTCGATCTGCCGGTTGCTGATGCGCAACTGGCGGAAGCGCTCGGGCTCGACCCGGCCGATCTCGGCTTCGACGCGCATCGGCCAAGCGCCTTCTCGGCCGGCGTTGCCTATACGACCGTGCCGGTCGCTAGCCGCGAGGCCGTCGCCCGCGCCCGGGTCGCAGGCGCCTTCGAGCGGGTGATGGCGGAGACGCCGAACGGCAATGCCTTCGTCTATTGCCGCGAGACCGCCGAGGTCGGGCATCACTACCATGCGCGCATGTTCTGGCCGGGCGCAGGCGTCGTCGAGGACCCGGCGACGGGCTCGGCGGTCGCCGCCTTCGCCGGCGCGATCATCGCCTATGACAAGCCGGAGGACGGCGACCACCGCCTCGTCATCGAACAGGGCTACGAGATGGGCCGGCCGTCGCAGATCACGCTGGAGCTGAGCGTGCGCGGCGGTGCGCTGGTTTCCGCCCGTATCGGCGGTTCGGCGATCGTGGTCAGCGAGGGCGTGCTGCTGTGAGCGATGACGTCGAGAACGGCTCGATCGTCCGGCTGTCGCGGGTCGATGCCCTGGTCGAGCCCTATGACTGGACCTTCGTGCGCGAGAACGCTGAGAAGATCGCGGCGCATTGGGCCGAGATCAGCGCCGGCAAGCCCACGATGTTCAACGGCCGTGTCATGCTGCAGCACCGCGCCGCGATCCGCGACGGCGTGTTCGAGGCGGGTTATTTCGAGACGGACTATGCCGCCTTCATGACCTGGCGCGATGTCGGCCATCCCGGCCCCGTCATCCGCAACGGCTTCGCTATGGCTGCGCTCCGGGCCAATGACGGCGCCTTTCTCTGCGGTAAGATGGGCGACCACACCGCCAATGCCGGCAAGGTCTATTTCGCTGCCGGCACGCCCGATCGTGACGATGCCCGCCCCGACGGCACGCTCGACCTCGCCGGCAGCGTCACCCGCGAACTCGGCGAGGAGACGGGCCTGCGTGTCGAGGAACTCGCAGTGGGCGAGGGCTGGACCGCGCTGATTGAGCAGGGCCGCATCGCCTTCATGCGGGAGGTTCGCATCGATCTTCCGGCCGATGAGGCACGCGCCTTGATGCTGGAGCGGATGAAGGGCCTGGAAGAGGAGGAGCTGTCGGACATCGTCATCGTGCGCGATCTCACTGAGACCGAAAAGCACGACATGCCGCCCTTCATGCGCCGCTATCTCGCACATATCTTCGACGGCAAGTGACCCTGCCTGTTTCGCGAAAGTGATCCGATGAGCTCTGCCGAGACCGCCTATCCCGAAGCCTTGCCTTTGCCGGCCGAAAACCCCTTCGCCACGCGCTGGGAGACGCCGTTCCGGCTGCCGCCCTTCGCGGCGATCAAGCCGGAGCATATCCGCCCGGCTTTTGAGGCGGCGCTCGCCAAGCACAAGGATGAGATCGCGGCGATCGTCACTGAGAAGGCCGCGCCCGATTTCGCCAACACGATCGAGGCGCTGGAGCGGGCAGGGCGGGCGCTTAGTCGTGTCGGCGGCGTCTTCTACAACCTGACAGGCGCCGATACGAACGAGGCTTTGCAGGCGATCGAGCGCGAGATGTCGCCGATCACCTCGCGGCACTGGTCGGCGATCATGATGGACGAGGGGCTGTTCGCCCGTGTCGATGCGGTCAATGCGAAGCGCGATACGCTTGAGCTGAACCCGGAGCAGGCGCGCCTGCTGGAGCGCAGCTACAAGGGCTTCATCCGCTCGGGTGCGAAGCTAAAGCCGGAAGACAAGAAGCGCCTTGCTGCGATCAACGAGCGCTTGGCCGGACTTGGTACGCAGTTCAGCCAGAACGTGCTGAAGGACGAATCCTCCTATGCATTGTTCATCGCGGATGAAGCGGGTCTCGCCGGCCTGCCGGAGTTCGTGAAGGCGGGGATGGCGCGTGCCGCCTCCGATCGCGGCAAGCCCGGCCAGCATGCCGTGACGCTGTCGCGCTCGATCATCGAGCCGTTCCTGACCTTCTCGACCCGTCGTGACCTACGCGAGGAGGCCTTCATCGCCTGGAGCAAGCGCGGTGAGAACGGGGCTGAGAGTGACAACCGCGCCATCGTCGCCGAGATGGTGAAGCTCAGGGCCGAGAAGGCGAAGCTGCTGGGCTATCCGACCTTCGCGCATTTCAAGCTCGACGATGCCATGGCGAAGACGCCGGAGCATGTGCGCGGGCTGCTGGAACTGGTCTGGAAACCGGCCAAGGCGCGCGCGGCGCGCGAGGCCGCCGATCTCGCGGCGCTGGCGCAGAGCGAGGGCGAGAACGGCCCGATCCGCCCCTGGGATTGGCGCCACTATGCCGAGAAAGTCCGGCAGAACACCTATGCGCTCGATGAGGCCGTGCTGAAGCAATATCTCCAGCTCGACCGCATCCGGCAGGCGTCCTTCGACGTCGCAGGCAAGCTGTTCGGGCTGTCCTTCGCGGAGCGGCCGGAACTCAAGGGCTATCACCCTGATGTCCGCATCTTCGAGGTGACGGAGACGGCGAGCGGGCGCCATATCGGCCTGTTCGTCGGCGATTATTTCGCCCGCGCCTCGAAGCGCTCCGGCGCCTGGATGAGCGCCTTCCGCGGCCAGCGCAAGCTCGACGGCGAGACCCGGCCGATCATCGTCAATGTCTGCAATTTCGCCAAGCCCGCCGAGGGCAAGCCGGCGCTACTCTCGCTCGACGATGCGCGTACGCTGTTCCACGAGTTCGGCCATGCCCTGCACGGGCTGCTCTCGGATGTGACCTATGGCTCGCTCGCCGGTACCTCGGTGGCGCGCGATTTCGTCGAGCTGCCGTCGCAGCTCTACGAGCACTGGTTCATGACGCGTGAGGTGATGCGCGAATACTGCCGCCATGCCGAGACGGGCGAGCCTATCCCTGAGGCGCTTATCGAGAAGATCGAGAAGGCGCAGACCTTCAACCAGGGCTTCGCCACGGTGGAGTATACCTCCTCGGCGCTGGTCGATCTCGCCTTCCATTCGCTGGAGGCCCCGGCGGAGGTCGATCCGCTTGCCTTTGAGGCGGCGGAGCTTGCCCGCATCGGCATGCCCGCCGAGATCACCATGCGGCACCGCACGCCGCATTTCACCCATGTCTTCTCCGGCGACGGTTATTCGGCCGGCTATTACAGCTATCTGTGGTCGGAGGTGATGGATGCCGATGCCTTCAACGCCTTCACCGAGACGGGCGACGTGTTCTCGCCCGCCGTCGCGGAGAAGCTGAAGCGCTACATCTATTCGGCCGGCGATACGCGCGATGCGGCCGAGGCCTATACGCTCTTCCGCGGCCGCCTGCCGACGCCGGATGCGCTGCTGGAGAAGCGGGGCCTGGCGGCCTGAACGTCTCCGTCATTCTCGGGCGAAGCTGTGCTTCGACCCGAGAATCTCTGGACGAGAAGCCACTGGTTTCCGAGATGCTCGGGTCGAGCCCGAGCATGACGAGCATGGCTCACCCCGGATAACCGAACTTCGCCTTGGTCGCGCGGATCTGGCCGGTCGCGCCGGCATCGTTGCCGGCCGAGCAGGTCGAGCGGGCGCGCGAAATCTCGCCGCTGACCCGGTCATGCACGCCCTTGGTGGTGTGGCCGGTGGCGAGATCGTTGTCGATCACTGCCTGGAAGCGCTCGACCTCCCCGGAACAGCCGGTGCCCGCGGGCATGCGGAAGGTGTTCGGCGTGACGCCCGGCGCGGCCTGCGACGGCGGCGGCGCCGGGGGGGCGCCGCCCGACGGCGTCTGGCAGGCGGAGAGCAGGAGCGCGGCGAAGGCCGGGACGAGGATAGTAGAGGCGCGCATCGGGAAAGCTCCGGCTGATCGTGCGCGAAACATGACCGATTCCTCCGACGCGGCAAAGCTCCGGTCAGTCGCGTTCGGGCATCAAGAGCGCGACGAGGGTGAAGAGGGCGGCGGCGCCTGCCGCCAGCCAGATCGCGTCGAGCCCGATGCGGCCATGCGCGACGGCGCCGGCAACCGCGCCGCTGAGCAGACCGAGCCAGAGCACGAAATGGCGCAGGAAGGCGAGCTTCGGCCCGCCGAGCAGGGCGCCTGCGATGCGCTGCCCCATCTTCACCAGCGTGCCGGTCATGTAGGTCAGCCCGATCGTGACCTCGCCGTCGCGCTGGAAGACGCTGTTCTCGGCACCCATCGCGATGGCGAGGACGCCGGCGCCGGCGATGCCGAGCCCGATCGAATCGAGGCTGGCCGAGAGCAGCAGGGCGAGCGTGACGAGGGCGAGCACGGCCGCCTTGCGCTGGCGCCCGGCGAAATGCCCCGCGAGCGAGCCGGCGACGACGCCGAGGACGAAGAGCCCGAGGATCGTCGCGGCGAGTAGGATGCCGCCGGCATGGCGGCCGGCGAGCTCGATGGCGAAACGGGTGGTGTTGCCGCTCATGAAGGAGACGAAGAAGCCGCCGAGGCTGAGGAAGCCGAGCGCATCGACGAAACCGGCAAGGCCCGACAGGCAGAAGGCGAGGCCGATGACCGGCCGGTCATAGCGCATCATGGATGCGGCGCTCCGACGTTCTGGCCGGCCCCCCCAATTTCGCGCGACCGCCGGCCGAATCGCGCGGCGTCATCCTAATTCACAGGGGTCGTCTGTTCTTAATTCAAATCGGCATGCGACATATGCTTGCGTTGAGCCCCGTGCTTCGGTTACATCCTGTCCCGTCGATTTGAGGAACGCCCGTGGTTTCGACCGCCCGCCATGACCTGACGAAGGACTGCGCCGCTGCGCAGGTCGTCGGCATGCGCGCCCGCGCTCCGTTTTCGCTTCTTGGCCTTCTTCTCCTTAGCCGCCCCTGAGGGCCGGCCGGGCATGCTGCCTGGGCGCTCAGGGGACTGACGAGAACCGCCGACAGAAAACCCAGCGCCCGCCTTTCCCAGAATTCCGCGGCGCGCCGACACCCGGAAGCAGAACCATGACCAACCCGACCCAGACCGGCTCCGCAAAAGACCGCGTCCTGATCTTCGACACCACCTTGCGCGACGGCGAGCAGTGCCCCGGCGCCACCATGACCTTCGAGGAGAAGCTGGAGATCGCCGACGCGCTCGACGCGATGGGCGTCGACATCATCGAAGCTGGCTTCCCGATCGCGTCCGAGGGCGATTTCGAGGCGGTATCCGAGATCGCGCGCCGCCTGAAGCGCGCGACCGTCGCGGGCCTCGCCCGCGCCATCAGCGCCGACATCGCCCGGGCTGGCGAGGCGGTGCGCCATGCGGTGAAGCCGCGCATCCACACCTTCGTCTCGACCTCGCCGATCCATCTGGAGCACCAGATGCGCAAGACGCAGGAGCAGGTGCTGGAGATCATCACCGCGACGGTGACGCAGGCGCGCAACCTGGTCGAGGATGTCGAGTGGTCGGCGATGGACGCGACCCGCACCCCGATCGACTATCTCTGCCGCACGGTCGAGGCTGCGATCCGGGCCGGTGCGACCACGATCAACCTGCCCGATACGGTGGGCTACGCCACGCCGGACGAGTATCGCGCCATGTTCAAGGCGGTGCGCGAGCGCGTGCCGAACGCGGACAAGGCGATCTTCTCGGCGCATTGCCATAACGATCTGGGCCTGGCCGTCGCCAATTCGCTGGCAGCGATCGAGGGCGGCGTCCGGCAGGTCGAGTGCACGGTCAACGGTATCGGCGAGCGCGCCGGCAATGCCGCGCTGGAAGAGATCGTGATGGCGCTGCGCGTGCGTGGCGACGCGATGCCCTACGATACCGGCATCGACGCGACGCAATTGATGCGCATCTCCAAGGCCGTTTCGACCGCCTGCTCCTTCCCGGTGCAGTACAACAAGGCGATCGTCGGCCGGAACGCCTTCGCGCATGAGAGCGGCATCCACCAGGACGGCATGCTGAAGAACAACACCACCTACGAGATCATGACGCCGGAATCGGTCGGCGTGACCAAGACCTCGCTGGTGATGGGCAAGCATTCCGGCCGCGCCGCCTTCCGCTCGAAGCTGAAGGAGATGGGCTACGAGCTGGGCGACAACCAGCTGGAAGACGCCTTCACCCGCTTCAAGGCGCTGGCCGACCGCAAGAAGCATGTCTACGACGAGGATATCGAGGCGCTGGTCGACGAGAACATCGCCACCGCCCATGACCGCATCAAGCTGGAATCGCTGACGGTGATCGCGGGCACGCGCGGCCCGCAGCGCGCCACGATGAAGCTCGATGTCGACGGCAAGCATGTCACCGAGGAGGTCGAGGGCAACGGGCCGATCGACGCGATCTTCAACGCGATCAAGGCGATCGTGCCGCATGAGGTGACGCTGGAGCTCTACGACGTCCATGCCGTGACCGAGGGCACCGATGCGCAGGCCGAGGTGACGGTCAGGCTCTCGCGCGACGGCTCGTCGGTGACCGGCCGCGGCGCCGATCCGGACACGCTGGTCGCCTCGACCAAGGCCTATCTCGCCGCGCTGAACAAGCTGATCGCCCGCGGCGGGCGCCTGCACGCCCAGGCGGCGGAGTAAGAGGGAAGGGCGCTCTTCGGGACATGTGTCATCCCGTGCGCGCTGCGGCGCAGACACGGGACCGCGTGCCGAGTAGGGCGCGCTTTCTCACGGCTTCCGCAAGGGCGCCTCTTCCTGAGAACGGTCCCGTGTCTGCGCAGCGGCATTCCATGCCGCAGCGCGCACGGGATGACAGCGTTGCCCCCGCGCGCTGATCGCGCACAGCTGCCGCCCTCCGATTCCGGTGGATGACGCCGGCGCGATCTGGCGCCGGCTCGGTTTTTGCTTTCATCTGCGCTTCCGGTGCGGTCGCTCCCCCGGCGACCCTGGGGAGCGCGATGCCGATGGGCTATTTTCCGAACTGGACCTTGAAGACTTCCGGCGTCGTGATGCCGGACGAGCGGCTGCCGACTGGGCAGACGCTCATCGCCGGCCTGCAGCATGTCGTCGCCATGTTCGGCGCGACGGTGCTGGCCCCGGTGCTGATGGGCTTCGATCCGAATGTCGCGATCTTCTTCTCGGGCATCGCGACCCTGCTGTTTTTCGTGATCACGCGCGGGCAGTTGCCGAGCTATCTCGGCTCGTCCTTCGCCTTCATCGGCGTCGTCATCGCCGCGACCGGCTATGCCGGCTCCGGCCCCAACGCGAATATCGGCGTGGCGCTCGGCGGCATCATCGCCTGCGGCGCGGTCTATGCCCTGATCGGCCTGATCGTGCAGGGCGTCGGCACGGCCTGGATCGAGAAGCTGCTGCCCCCGGTCGTCACGGGCGCCGTGGTGGCCGCGATCGGCCTCAACCTGACCGCCGTCGCGATCGGCATGATCTCGGCCAGCGCCTATACCAAGTGGATCGCGCTGTTCACAGTGGTGGCGGTGGCGCTGATCGCCGTCTATGGGCGCGGATTGCCGCAGCGCCTGCCGGTGCTGATCGGCGGGCTTGCCGCCTACATCCTCTATGCCGTGACCGCGTCGAGCTTTGGCGCGCCGACGATCGATTTCGGCAAGATCGGCGCGGCCGCCTGGTTCGGCATGCCGAAATTCGTGGCACCGGTCTTCGACATGAAGGCGATGACGCTGATCGTGCCGGTCGCGATCATCCTGGTCGCTGAGAATCTCGGCCATATCAAAGGCATCGCGGTGATGACCGGCCGCAACTTCGACCATCTGATCGGCCGCGGCTTCATCGCCGACGGTCTCGGCACGATGATCGCCGGTTCGGGCGGCGGCACGGGCGTCACCACCTATGCCGAGAACATGGGCGTGATGGCGGTGACGCGGGTCTATTCGACGCTGGTTTTCGTCGCGGCCGGCGTCATCGCACTCGTGCTCGGCTTCTCGCCGAAGTTCGGCGCGGTGATCGGCACGATCCCTGTCGCGGTGCTCGGCGGCCTCGCTGTCGTGGTCTTCGGCCTGATCGCCGCGACCGCCGGCCGGATCTGGGTCGAGAACAAGGTCGATTTCTCCGAGCCGAAGAACCTGATCACCGTGGCAACAGCGCTGATTCTCGGCGCCGGCGACCTGAAGCTGCCGATCTTCGGCTTCGAGCTCGGCGGAATCGGCACGGCGACCTTCGGCGCGATCATCCTCTATCACCTGCTGAACCGCCGTACGGCCTGACAATCCACAGCGCGGCGAAGCCTTTTTCGCCGCGTTTGAAAAAACTGTCACAGATGGGTGGACAGGGGGCGGGGCCTTTGCTACACGCCCCCTGCCTGACGCGGCTGACGCCGCTGACCGGCGGCGCTTCGTGGCGTATGGGTGATTAGCTCAGTTGGTAGAGCAGCTGACTCTTAATCAGCGGGTCGTAGGTTCGAGCCCTACATCACCCACCACGACCTTTCCTTGACATCGCTGAATTGATGCCTCGCTGAGGCGAATGGCTTGCGCCTTCGCCGGCCCGAGGCTGTGTTATCGTCTGCCTGAAATGGCGACGGAGCGAGCAGCAGCGTGGGCGAATTCGAATTGGTGCTGCGATTGCTGGCCGGCCTTGTGGCTGGTGTCGCGGTCGGCTGGCAGCGGACACTCCAGCGCAAGAGCGCCGGCCTCAGGACCTTCGGGCTGGTCGGGCTCGGCACCGCTGCCGCTGCGAGCCTGTTCAGCGAGACCCTGCATCCCGATGCTGCGAGTCGCGTGGTCCAGGGCGTGCTGACCGGCGTCGGTTTTCTGGGCGCCGGCCTGATCATCCGCCGCGATGGCGACCTGATGCCCCATGGCCTGACGACGGCGGCGGCGATCTGGGTGACGGCTGCGCTGGGCTGCTCAGCGGGCTTGGGCAAATGGCCGGTGACGCTGGCGGCCACGGTCCTGGCGCTCGTTCTGCTGTTTCTCGACCATTCGCTGGAGAGCCGCTTGCAGCGCCGCCATCCGCTGCCGGGCGATGAAGGCGCATCTCGGCCGCCGGACTAAGCAGCGACGCTTCCCCGAGCGGGAGGGAGCCTTTCGGCGGCTCGGGCGTTCCTGTCCGAAAGGACAGGTTTCACATGATGCCATTGGATCAAGGCCTTGCGGCCGCGCCCGGCAACACGCCGGCCATCCCGAATCCGCCGCCCGAGGTGCCGCCGCTGACGCCCGCCGAGGTTCCTCCGGCCCCGCCGGTCGAATCGCCGCCGGACGCCGAACCGCAGGGCATCCCGACCGAGCCGCCGCCGGAGCTGCCGCCCAATGCGCCGCCGGAGGCTCCCCCGGCGACGCCGATCGATCTGCCGCCGGGGCGCGATCCGCGCCAGCCGCAGGAATAGCCGCGCTTCAGACCTTCGGGGCGTTGCCCGCGCCGATATCCCAGTATAGCCCGGCCATGGCGACCAAGCCCTCGCGGGCGATGGCCGCGGGCAGATGCTCGTCCGGCGCGTGCTGCGAGCAGCCCGGATAGGAATGCGGCACCCAGATCGTGCGCAGCTTCAGGATCTCGGCGAAGATGTCGTTCGGCAGCGAGCCGCCGAGATTGGGCAGCAAGGCCGGCTTCTTGCCGGTGCTCTCGGCGATCGAATCGATCGTGAAGCGGACCCAGGCGTCATCGGGGTCGAGCCGCGTCGCGCCGAAGCGCTCGGTGCCGGGCATGATGATCTCGACCATGTCGAAGCCGTGGCGGTCGAGATGGCGGCGCAGAGCCGGGGCGACATCACGCGGATCGATGCCGACGACGAAGCGTAGCGCGACGCGCGCCCAGGCACTCGGCGGCACGGCGTTGACCGGCGTTTCCGGCACGCCGGACTTCATCGCCAGCACGTCGAAGGAGCACCAGCCGAAAACCTGTTCGGCCGGCGATAAGCCGGGCTCGCCCCAGTTCGGATCGATGGTCGGGCCGTCCGGGCCGCCGTCGATCTCGCAATCGGCGAGCGCGCGGCGGACGCCGTCCGGCAGTTCCTTCGGCACCCATTCATGAATGCGGATCTGGCCGGTGGGAGAGGTGATCGAGGCGATGGCATGGGCGAGCTGGATCGCCGGATCGGAGAGGATGCCGCCCCAGTTGCCGGAATGGTGGCCGCCCTCGCGTGCGGTGATCTGCAGGTCGAACGTGATGACGCCGCGCGCGCCCAGGAAGACCGTGGGGCGCTCGGCATTGAGGCGCGGGCCGTCCGAGGCGATCAGGATGTCGGCCTTGAGCAGTTCGGCCTCGTCCTCGCAAAGTTCGCGCAGGCCCGGCGAGCCGGATTCCTCGCCCATCTCGATCAGGTACTTGGCGTTGAAGCCGAGCTTGCCGCGCGTCTCCAGCACGGCGCGCAGGCCGTTGATGTTGATGAGATGCTGGCCCTTGTTGTCGACGACGCCGCGGCCGTACCAGCGGCCGTCACGCTCGACGAGCTTCCAGGGCGAGAGGCCTTCGCTCCACTGCGCGTCGAGGCCGCGGATGACGTCGCCATGGCCGTAGCCGATGATGGTCGGCAGGGCGGGGTCCTCGATGCGCTCGGCATAAAGGAAGGGGCCGCGTGCCTTGGCATGGGTCAGGATGCGGCAAGTGAAGCCGAGCGATTCGAGCAGGGGCTGCATCTCCTTGTCGAGATACTCGCCGAGCACCGGAGCACGGTCGGGATTCTGGCTTTCGGTCGGGATCGCGATGAGCCGGCCGAGATCGTCCTTCATCCGGCCTGAGTCGAAATAGTCCTGGGCTTTCGCGATCGCCTGCGCGCGGGTCATGGTCTTGTCGTCTCCCCAATAAGTGGCCGGCACAGTGCCGGTGGACGCGAGCTGGCGCCAGTGCCAAGAGAGCCGGGCGCGCCATGCCCGCCGGGCAGGGCGGGCGCCTCGCCACACGACTGAGCACGTCCAACCGCATGACGATGATCCCGCATCCGCACCAGCTCGTCGCGCGAGACGCCATCCTGGCGGCGCGGGGGAAGGGCGCGGCCGGCTTCCTGCTGGGGGACCTCACCGGCCTCGGCAAGACGCTCTCGGCCTGGCTCGCGCTGTCGGCGATGCCGGAAGAGGACGTGCTGGTGATTTGCCCGAAAGGGGCGATCCCGCAGTGGCGGCGGACCATGGCGCTGTCGGGCCTGCCGGCGAAGCGCGTGACGCTGATGAATTTCGAGAAGACGAAGTCGCTGCTTGCGCCTGTCGCCGACAGCAAGAAGCGCTCGGCGCGGGCGAAGAACAACGAGATCGCCAAGCACGGCCGCCCGAAGCGCGTCTGGCCGCTCGTCGTGATCGACGAGGCGCATCGCATCCGCAATCCGAATTCGCAGCAGGGGCTGGTCTGCCGGCAGATGGCGGAAGCGGCCGATTTCACGATCTATATGAGCGCGACGGCCGGCCAGTCGCCGCATGAACTCTCCTATCTCGCGGGCCTGCTGGCGAAGGCCGCGGGCATGCCGACGGCCGATCTCGACGGTTTCCGCGTGCTGATGAAGCGCCTGAAAATCGGCAGGGCCAAGGGGCGCTGGAAGAACTGGAGCTGGGAGCCGAACGAGGCCGACCGCAAGGTCATGGCTGACCTGCTCTATCGCGGCAGCAATGCCATCGGCTTGCGGCGCCGGCCTGAGGAGATCGCCGGCTGGCCAGAGGTGCAGCGGGAGCTTGCCCCGGTCGCGCTCGATACGGCCGCGCGCAAGCTCTATGACGCGACTTGGCGGGAGTTCCGCAAGGAGCTTGGCCTGGCCGGCGGCTCGACGCGCAAGCCGCAGGGCTGGGCCGCCGATCTGCGCTTCCGACAGAAGGCGAGCCTGCTGCGCATCCCCGGCACGGCCGATTTCTGCGAGGATCTGCTGAGCAATGACGAGCAGGTCGCGATCTCCGTCGCGTTCCTCGAAACCAGCGCGATGCTGGCCGAGACGCTCAGGGGGCGCGGCTGGCGCACCGCCGAGATCAATGGCGAACGCTCGGGCGCGCAGAACGAGGAGACGCGCATCGCCTTCCAGACCGGGCAGCTCGACGCGGTGATCTTCACCGTCACCGAGGCGATCTCATTGCATCGCGGCGAGATGCCGGGCGGCGAGCGCGAGCGGGCGCTCGTCATCCACGACATGCGCCATAGCGCGATCCAGCTCCAGCAGATCGAGGGGCGTTGCCATCGCGACGGCCAGCACGCGACGATCTTCTACGCCTATGCCGAGGATAGTGTGGAGGAGGCAATCGCCGGCACGGTGATCCAGCGCATGGCGGCGATGGAAGGGCTGGCGGGCGACGATACGCGGATGCTGGAGGCGATCGCGGGGATCGTCGAGGGGCGGGCGGCCGCGTAAGGCTCAGTTGCGCGCGCGCTCGCCGAGTTCCTTGGCGCCCTCGACAGATGAGCCGGTGAGGCGAACGATACTGTTCCAGGCGTCGCGCGTATAAGCGCCCTGATGAACGACGGCGTCATATCCGACGACCAGCACGATGATGATCAGAAGCAGGCGGAACACGAATTTTCTCCAATATCTCTGCGCATCAACGTGGTGGCAGGAGAGGAGGTTCCGGGCCGAGGGGCGTCATTCTCGGGCGGAGCGAAGCGCAGACCCGAGAACCTCAGGACCAGAGGGCGCTGGTTTCCGAGATGCTCGGGTCAAGCCCGAGCATGACGCGGTTGTGAAAGAAGGCCTCAGCCCGCCGGCAGCAGTTCCTTCAGCCGGAAGAGCGCGATCTTCTCGACCTCGGCCAGCGCCGTCGCGGTTTCCTGCTCAGGCGTATTCTTCAAGCGCGCGTCGAAGGCGGCGAGGATCCGGGCCTTGGTCGCGCCCTTCACCGCCATGATGAAGGGGATGCCGAAACGGGTCTTGTAGGACTCGTTCAGCGCCGTGAAGCGGACGCGCTCGTCGCTGGTGAGGCGATCGAGCCCGGCGCCGGCCTGCTCCTGCGTCGATTCAGGCGTGAGCTCGCCTGCGGCGGCGAGCTTGCCGGCGAGGTCGGGATGGGCGGTGAGCAGGGATTTCTGCTGCTCGGCCGAGCCCTTGCGCATGGCTGCGACCATCGCTGCGTGGAGGCTTTCCGCTGTGTCGTGGCCGGCGCCGATGCCGGCATCATGGGCCGCGTCGGCGATCCAGGGCGAATGCTCCCAGACGCGGCCGAAGACTTCGGTGAACAGCGCCTTCGGCAGCTTCGAGGGCACGTATCCGCCTTCCGGCGGCTGCGTCCTGACCCAGTGGCGGGCGATGTCGAGGCGGGTCGCAACCCAAACCCGCTCATGGCTCTGCACATAGTCGAGGAAGCGGGCGAGTGCGGCGGCGCGGCCCGGCCGGCCGACGAGGCGGCAATGCAGGCCGATCGACATCATCTTCGGCGCGGTCTCGCCCTCGGCATAGAGCGTGTCGAACGAGTCCTTGAGATAGGTGAAGAACTGCTCGCCGGTGTTGAAGCCCTGCGGTGTGGCGAAGCGCATGTCGTTGGCGTCGAGCGTATAGGGCACGGCGAGCTGCGGCCCCTTCGGACTGCTGAGCCAATAGGGCAGTTCGTCGGCATAGACGTCCGCCGTGTAGAGGAAGCCGCCTTCCTCCATCGTCAGGGGAATGGTGTTCTCGGAGGTGCGGCCCTGATAGCAGCCGAGCGGACGTTCGCCGGTGAGTTCGGTCTGGATGCGGATGGCTTCGAGGATATCGGCGCGCTCGCGCTCCTTCGGCGTGTCGCGATAGTCGATCCATTTCAGGCCGTGCGTCGCGATCTCCCAGCCGGCCTCCTGCATCGAGCCGACGATCTCGGGATAGCGCGCCAGCGCGCTGGCGACGGCGAAGACCGTGACCGGCATATTGCGCTCGGTGAACATCCGCCACAGCCGCCAGTAGCCGGCGCGGGAGCCGTATTCGTAGATCGACTCCATGTTCATGTGGCGCTGGCCCGGCCAGGGCGCGGCGCCGACGATCTCGGAGAGGAAGGCCTCGGAGGCGGCATCGCCATGGAGGATGCAGTTCTCGCCGCCCTCCTCGTAGTTGATCACGAACTGGACGGCGATGCGGGCCTCGCCCGGCCAGTGCGGATGCGGAGCAGCGCGGCCATAGCCCTTCATGTCGCGCGGATAGGTGGTCTGGCTCATGATGGTCTAGCTGCCGCGATAGGTGGAATAGCTCCAGGGCGAGGCCAGGAGCGGGACGTGATAGCGACCCTCCGGCTCGGCTATGCCGAAGCGGACGGGGACGAGATCGAGGAAGGCGGGGTCGGGCAGGGCGGTGCCGAGGCCACGGAAATAAGAGCCAATGGCGAAGGTCAGTTCATAGGTGCCGGGGACGAGCGTGCCCGAGAGCAGGGCGGCGTCGGTGCGGCCGTCGGCATTGGTCACGGCCTCGACCAGCCGCTGGCGCGAACCGTCGGGATTGAGACGGTCCAGCGTCACCACGATGCCGGCGCCGGGGCGGCCGTTCACCGTGTCGAGCACATGCGTCGAGAGATGTCCCATGATCCGTCACCCTCTTGATCCCGTTGGCGAGCACAGTAGCGGGACAACCCTTCCGGGCAAGGCGTCCGGGCCTGATCGCGGCGACAAAACCCGCTCGTCGCGATCAAAGCAGCTTTGACTTTTTGTTGACAATGCTCCCTCGACGCTGCCCGGCGTGCCGCTTTACGCTGCTTTCAGGTGCCGGAAAGGCGCCTCAAAGAAAAAGGGGAATGCCGATGGATGCCGCCGTCCGGAGCGAAAGGGTCGATGCGTCGACCGTCCACCCCGTCGATGAGGTCCTGCCCCCGCCCAAGTTGTTCGCGCTTGGGTTGCAGCATGTCCTGGTCATGTATGCCGGTGCGGTGGCTGTGCCGCTGATCGTCGGCCGGGCGCTGAAGCTGCCACCGGAACAGGTCGCGCTGCTGATCAATGCCGACCTGCTCGCCTGCGGCATCGCCACCCTGATCCAGTCGCTCGGGATCGGGCCCTTCGGAATCCGTTTGCCGGTGATGATGGGCGTCACCTTCGCGGCCGTCGGGCCGATGGTGGCGATGGCTTCCGATCCCGCGCTCGGCATCACCGGCATCTTCGGCGCGGTGATCCTGTCCGGCATCTTCGCCGTGCTGATTGCCCCCGTGATGGGCTCGCTGCTGCCGCTGTTCCCGCCGGTGGTCACGGGCTCGATCATCCTGATGATCGGCATCTCGCTGATGCGGGTCGGCGTCAACTGGGCGGCCGGCGCGGCGGCGCCGAACCTGCCGGGCTATGGCGAGCCGATCCATCTGGCGATGGCCGGTTTCGTCCTCGTCGTCATCCTGCTCATCACCAAATTCGCGCGGGGCTTCTTCTGCAATGTCGCGGTGCTCGGCGGCATCGTGATCGGCTGCCTCGCCGCGGCTTCGCTGGGCATGATGCATTTCGGCAAGGTCGGCCAGGCTCCCTGGTTCGCGGTGATCACGCCCTTCGCCTTCGGCTGGCCGACCTTCAACCTGATGGCGGCGGTGACGATGTCGATCACGATGATCGTGGTGCTGATCGAATCGGCCGGCATGTTCCTGGCGCTGGGCACGATGACCGGCCGCACCATCTCGCGCGACGACATGAACCGCGGCCTGCGCGCCGACGGCATCGGCACGGTCATCGGCGGCGTGTTCAACACCTTCCCCTACACCTCCTTCTCGCAGAATGTCGGGCTCGTCGGGGTCACCGGCGTGCGCTCGCGCTATGTCACGGTGGCGGGCGGGCTGATCCTGCTGGCGATGGGCTTCATGCCGAAGCTCGGCGCGCTGGTGGAATCCGTGCCGCTCTTCGTGCTCGGTGGCGCCGGCATCGTGATGTTCGGCATGGTGGCGGCGACGGGCGTGCGCATTCTCCAGAACGTCGATTATCAGAGCAGCCGCAACAATCTCTATGTCGTCGCCCTCTCGCTCGGCTTCGGCATGATCCCGCTGGTGGCGCCGACCTTCTTCAGCAAACTGCCGCATGGGCTGGACCCGTTCCTGCATTCGGGCATCCTGCTGACGGCGGTCGTGTCGGTGGCGCTGAACTTCTATTTCAACGGCATGAAATCGGCCGAGGCCGCGCGCCTCTCGGCGGCGCAGTCCTCGCACGGCTCCGAATGATCCGGCCGTCCAGTCCAAGTTTCTGAAAGTGTGAAGCGATGCTTGCAGCTTATCTGATGGAGTGGGGCGGCATGATGCTGCGCTGGCTCCATGTCATCACGGCGATCGCCTGGATCGGAGCCTCGTTCTTCTTCATCCATCTCGACGCCTCGCTGAAGGCGGCGGACGACATCCCGCCCGGCACCGGCGGGCGCGCCTGGCAGGTGCATGGCGGCGGCTTTTACGAGATGCGGAAATACATGGTCGCCCCGGCCGTGATGCCGGCCGAGCTGACCTGGCATAAATGGCAGAGCTACTGGACCTGGATCTCCGGCTTCTTCCTGCTGGTCTGGGTCTATTACGCCCAGTCCGAACTCTACCTGATCGACCCGGCGGTGATGCAGCTCTCGCCCTTCGCCGCGGGCGCGATCGGCATCACGGCGCTGGTGATCGGCTGGCTGATCTACGACCTGATGTGCAAGTCACCGCTCGGCAAGCATGACGTCCTGCTCGGGCTCGTCGGCTTCGGCTATGTCGTCGCGGCGAGCTGGGCCTTCGCCAATGTGTTCTCCGGGCGCGGGGCGCTGATCCATACCGGCGCGCTGATGGCGACGATCATGACCGCCAACGTGTTCTTCAACATCATGCCGGGCCAGCGGAAGGTGATCGCCGCGCTCACCGCCGGCGAGAAGCCCGATCCGAAATACGGCAAGGCGGCCAAGCAGCGCTCGACGCATAACAACTACATCACCCTGCCGGTGCTGTTCCTGATGCTGTCGAACCACTATCCGGTGACCTACGCCAATTCGAGCGTGATCCCGCTCCTGGTGGCGCTGGTGATCGTCGCCGGGGCATTGATCCGGCATTTCTTCAACATCCGGCACGGCGACCACGCCAAATCGCCCTGGTGGTGCTGGGCGGTGGCGATCCTGGCGCTCTGGCTCGCCTTCTGGGTGGCGATGTCGTCCTCGCCCGGCGGGCGCGAGCAGCTCGGCCTCAAAGCGCGCGACGCGGGCAAGCCCATCCTGCTGGCGGGGATGACGCTGCCGCCGACCGAGGTCTCGAATATCGTGACCGGGCGCTGCGCCATGTGCCACGCGCCGGAGCCATCCTGGCCCGGCATCCAGATCGCGCCGAAGGGCGTGATGCTGCACGAGCCCGAGCAGATCGCGATGCACGCCCGCGCGATCCGCACGCAGGCGGTGATGACCCATGCGATGCCGCCGAACAACCTCTCCGGCATGACCCCCGCCGAGCGCAAGGCGCTGGCGGGGTGGCTTGCGGCAGCGCGTTAACTCCGGAAAGCTTGTGCGGAAACGCGACGTCATCCCGGGCTTGACCCGGGATCAATCGTCGAACTCAGCGCCCTTCGATGGATCCCGGATCTGCGCTGCTTCGCAGCTTATCGGGGATGACGTGGTAGTTCCGTCGAAAGCGCCCTTCACACATCCCATTTCCGCTTTCTTCAGACTGTCATCAGCCTCGTTCACGGAGGCGTGATCACGTTCAGATTCGGTTCAGGTACGCAGCGCCATGGTCCAGCCACTGACAGGGCTGGAGACAGGATCCCAGAACGGGACCGTTCGTGCCGAGGACCGTGGGGGTCCAGTTGAGACGCGTTGATGCAAGGGGCGCCGGCTACCTGCTGGCGGCCATCGGTTTTGTCGTGGCATGGGGCATCCTGTGCTGGCCCTGGCTTTCGGGGGCCGTGACGATTCCGTTCGACGCCAAGGCGCATTTCCAGGCACAGGTGCAGTTCCTCGCCAACGCGATCCATACCGGCCAGTCGCCCTTCTGGAACCACAACGTCTTCGCCGGCTCGCCGCAGATCGCCGACCCCCAATCGCTGATCTTCTCGCCCGCGATCCTGCTCGCGCTGATCTCGCCGGAGCCGAGTTTCCGCGAGGTCGATGCCTATGTGCTGGCGCATCTGCTGGCTGGCGGGCTCGCGCTTCTGATGTTCTTCCGGGATCGCGGCTGGCACCCGGCCGGCGGCCTGATGGCGGCGCTGGTCTTCGCCTTCGGCGCCTCTGCGGCCTGGCGCGTCCAGCATGTCGGGCAGATCGCGAGCTATGCCTTCTTCGCCATCGCCTTCTGGCTGACGGCGCGAATGCTGCAACGGTCTTCGATCCTGTCGGGCGTCTTCGCCGGCCTCGCGGCCGGCATGATGGTGCTGGAGCCGGACCAGGTCGCGCTGCTCGCCGGCTATGTGCTGGTCGCGATGGTCGTGGCGCACTGGATTTCCGGCGGCTGGCCTGCCTTCAAGGCGAGCCTGCTGCCGATCACGGCCGCAAGCGTCGTCGGCGTTGCGGTCATCGCCATGCCATTGATCTGGACCTGGCTCTTCGCCGAGGCGACGACCCGGCCGGAGATCGATTTCGGGATCGCGGCGCGCGGCTCGCTGCATCCGATGTCGCTGCTCTCCGCCTTCGTCGGCGACCTGTTCGGGGCCAAGGACCCGGCCGTCGAGTTCTGGGGCCCTTATGGCGATGCGCGGGTGCTCTATCTCTCGCAGAACATGGCGCAGGTCTATTTCGGCGCGCTGCCGCTGCTGCTGCTGCTGGCGCCGGGCGTCACGCGCGGCTGGCTCTGGGACAAGTCGGTGCGCCCGCTGACGCTGATGCTGGTCTTCATGGTGCTGTTCGCGCTCGGGCGCTACACACCGCTGTTCCATCTCACCTATGAGTACCTGCCGGGCGTGAAGCAGTTCCGCCGTCCGGCCGATGCGACCTTCCTGATCGGCGGCATCGCGGCGATCCTCTCGGGCTATGTGCTGCATCGCATCCTGACGGCGGAGGCGGGCACTTCGTTCCGCCGCGACATGCTGGTCGGGGCGGCGCTGGTTCTCGGCACGATCGTGCTCGCGCTCGCGGTCTCGCGCGGCTGGGGCCATCTCGCCGACGCCTGGAAGCCGGTCGCGATGGCGCTGGGCTGGTTCGCGCTTGCGGGCGGGGCCTTCTTCATCCTGCAGCGCTGGCGCGGCGCGCTCGGCACGGCGGCTGCCGCCGTGCTGGTCACGGGCGTGGTCGCGGCCGATCTCGGCGTCAACAATGGCCCGAACGAATCGACGGCCCTCTCGCCGCAGATGTACGACGTGCTGGATTCCCGCACGAAGAACGACACGATCGCGCTGCTGAAGCAGTTGACCTCGCAGCCCGACGGCTCGCCGCGCCGCGACCGGGTCGAGCTGCTCGGCATGGGCTTCGAATGGCCGAATGCCGGCATGGTGCATGGCTTCGATCATACGCTCGGCTATAACCCGCTGCGGCTGGAGGACTTCTCCGAGGCGGTCGGTACCGGCGACGGCATCGCCCGCCCGGCCGACCGCAAGTTCACGCCGCTCTTCCCGTCCTATCGCTGCCGCCTCGCGAACCTGCTGGGCCTGCGCTACATCGCCTCGCCGGTTCCGATCGAGCAGGTCGACCGCGCCCTTGGCGAGAGCGACCTGACCCTGATCGCCCGGACCAAGCAGGGCTATGTCTACGAGAACCCGCGGGCGCTGCCGCGCGTGCAGTTCGTCGGCGGCTGGCAGTTCGCCGATTTCGAGAGCATGAAGCTGTCCGGTCGCTGGCCGGAGACCGACCCGACCCAGGCCGTACTGCTCGATACCGAGCCGCCGGTCGCGACGCCGGAAGGGCCGGTCGCCGTTCAGGCTGAGGTCAAGCTGACGCGCTATTTCAATGCCCAGGTCGAGATCGAGGTCACGACCCCGGTCGCCGGCTTCGTCGTGCTCAACGATATCTGGCATCCCTGGTGGAAGGCCGAGGTCGATGGCGTCGAGGCCGAGATCCTGCGGGCCAATGTGCTGTTCCGTGCCGTTCAGGTGCCGGCCGGCACGCATAAGGTGCGCTTCAGCTTCCAGCCGCTCTGGGGCGCGATCGCCGAACTCAGGGCGCGCATCGAGCCGCAGGAGCCGGACGACATGCTGCCGCCGGCGCCGCGCCACGCCGAGCCGCAGATCGTGACCGCGCCGGGCGAGATGCCGAAGCTGGCCGGCCCGTCCGAGAGCGTGCGCAATTCGCTGGGGCTGGGCACCATCCAGGGCCCGGCGGCGCGCAACGGCACGGCATCCGCGCATATTCCGGGCGACGCCGTCGCGCATTGAAAAAGCCGCGGCGGGTGCCGCGGCTTTCCTGCTTTCAGGGAACCGGTGTCATCCCGTGCGCGCTGCGGCGCGCAGTGCCGCTGCGCAGACACGGGACCGCTGTCAGGAAAAGGCGCTCTTGCGGAGGCCGTGAGGAAGGGAGCCCCAAGCGACACGCGGTCCCGTGTCTGCGCAGCAGCGTTTCACGCTGCGGCGTGCACGGGATGACACGCTTCCCTCTAGAAACGCTCGCTCAGGCGACGCCGAGCTTCTTCTGAAGGCTCGTCGAGGAGGTCGTGTACTGGAAGGTCAGCCGCTTCTCCGGATAGACGTAGCGGTGGACCTTTTGGGCGCAGAGCGCCGCTTCGTGGAAGCCCGAGAGGATGAGCTTGAGCTTGCCCGGATAGGTGTTGATGTCGCCGACGGCGAAGATGCCGGGCACGCTGGTCTCGAACTTCTCGGTATCGACCGGAACGAGGTTCTCGTTGAGGTTCAGGCCCCAGTCGGCGATCGGGCCGAGCTTCATCGTCAGGCCGAAGAAGGGCAGCAGTGTATCGCAGGCGATCTCGAAGGGCTCGTTGTCGGTGCCGCGGCAGACGACCGCCTCGAGCTTGCCGTTCTCGCCCTTCAGGCCGGTGACCTGGCCGAGCTTCATGTCCATCTTGCCGTCAGCCACGAGGCTGCGCATCTGCTCGACGGAATGCGGCGCGGCGCGGAAATCGTCGCGGCGATGCATCAGCGTGACGCGGTTGGCGATGGGCTGGAGGTTCAGCGTCCAGTCGAGGGCGGAGTCGCCGCCGCCGACGATCAGAATGTTGCGCCCGCGGAAGGCCTCCATCTTGCGCACGGCGTAGAAGACCGAGCCGGCCTCGTAAGCCTCGATACCGGGAATCGGCGGCTTCTTCGGCTGGAAGGAGCCGCCGCCGGCGGCGATGATCACGGTCTTGGTGTCGAAGACGGTGCCGGCATCGGTGGTGACGCGGAAGCGCGGTGCATCAGTGGTGCCGGTTGGCTCCACGGCCTCGATCATCTGGTTGAGATGGAAGGTCGGCCCGAACGGCTTGATCTGCTCCAGCAGGTTGTCGACCAGCGCCTGGCCGGTGACCATCGGAAAGCCCGGGATGTCGTAGATCGGCTTCTCCGGATAGAGCTCCGCGCATTGCCCGCCGACCTTCGGCAGGATGTCGACGAGATGGGCGCGGATATCGAGCAGGCCGAGCTCGAAGACTGCGAAGAGACCGCAGGGGCCGGCACCGACGATGACAACGTCGGTGGTGATGACTTCGTTTTCGTTGGCGGCAGCCGCTTCGCTCATGATTCTACCTTCGAGCCGGTCCAAACTGTCCGATTTAACGAACCCGCGCGGAGGACATGAGGCTTCGAAGGCCGGTTGGCAAGTGCAAAGTGCGAAATCGGCGCGGCGACCGGGGAGGGGAAAGACCCTTCTCTTTTTCCCGGTCGCCGGAGTGGATTCAGGCTCCCGTATCGGCCTTGAGCCCGGCGGCAGTGATGCCGGCGCAGGCGGCGGCCTCGTCGTTGTCGGAGGTGTCGCCGGAGATGCCGACCGCGCCCAGCAGCGCGCCCTCGGGCGAGCGGATCAGCACGCCGCCGGGAACCGGCACCAGCGAGCCGCCGACGGCATGGGTCGCAGCCTCGACGAAATAGGGGCGGTCCAGCGCCATCTTGTGCAGCGCGCGCGAGCCGACGCCCAGCGCGACCGCGCCATGCGCCTTGCCGAGTGCGATCTCGCCGCGCTTCAGGCTGGTGCCGTCCTGCGCGGCGAAGGCCTTCTGCGCGCCGCGTGCGTCGAGCACGGCGATGGCGAGCGGCTTGAAGCCGTTGGATTCGGCATGGCCGAGCGCGGTCTCGAGAATGGTCTGGGCCTGGGCGAGGGTCAGCATGGGGAAACTCCGCTTTCGTGTGCGACGTTCTTGCCAGCCGCAGGCGGTGCGGGAAAGGCCGTTTGGCCTCGCTTTTCGCGAACGGCGCTAGCCGGCAAGCAAAACACCTTTTCCCTGCCGACTTGCATAGGGCCGCCCGACAGGGCTTGATAGCGCCGCGACACGCGGAGGTTTACTCATGGGTCTGTTCAGTTTCATCAAGGATGCCGGCGCCAAGATCTTCGGCGGCTCGGCCAAGGCGGCGACCGCCGACGATCTGCAGAAGGAACTTGCGGGGCACGGCCTGCCTTCCGACGTCAATATCCAGATCGACGGCGACAAGGTGAAGGTGTCCGGCAAGGCCGTTTCGACGGAAGAAGCCGAGAAGATCATTCTCGCGCTCGGCAACACCACCGGCGTGGCCCAGGTCGAATCCGACCTCGCCGTGACCAAGGAAGCCGCCGCGGCGGTGTTCTACACGGTGAAGAAGGGCGACACGCTCTGGAAGATCGCCGAGGAGCATTACGGCAAGGGCCAGGGCGCGAAATACACCGAGATCGTCAAGGCCAACACGCCGCCGGTCAAGAATCCCGACCTGATCCAGCCGGGCTGGGTCCTGCGGATTCCGCCGAAGGCCTGATTCCTTCAGTGACAGAGCAGCCGCGCGCCTTGCGCCCGCGGCTGCTTTTCGTTTTGGAATCCCGGGAACGCGGCCGAACGGTGGCGCTTCCCGGGATGCCGCCCTATCTCAACGGCTCGCCTGACCGAGCTGGAGTGGCCTGCCCATGATCGTGAAAGACCTCGATATCGACGCCGTGAAGGCGGGCCTGGGCGACGGCTCCATCCTGCTGGTCGACGTGCGCGAGCCGCATGAATTCGCCGCCGGGCATATTCCGGGCTCCGTATCGCGCCCCCTGTCGCAATTCGACCCCGCCGACCTGCCGAACGAGCCGGGCAAGCGCATCGTGCTCTCCTGCGCGGCGGGCGTGCGCTCGCGGCGCGCGCTCGAATTCGCGCAGTCGGCCGGGCTCGACATCGACAGCCATTATGCCGGCGGCTTCAAGGACTGGCTGATGCATGGCGAGCCGGTGACGCAGGATTGATGGCTTCAAGCCCGATCCGCGCCCCGCGCCGCTTGCAAGACTAAGGATAAGGACCATGCTGACCCGTGTATTCTTCTACGGTGCCGTTTGTGCCACCGCGCTCCTTCTGGCGACGCCCGGCGCGGGCTGGGCGCAAGGCGTGGCGACGATGCCGGCCGGCAGCGCCAGCAAGGCCGCAGACGACGACCTACAGGCCGCGATCACCAAGTCGAACGCCTATACCGGGCTGATGAACCGCACGCTGCGCGCGATCCAGTCCTGGGAGCGCTATGGCAGTTGGGTCGACATGAAGAAGGGCCCGACCGGCAAGGAGCGCTACATCACCTACGGGCTCTACAGCCTCTATGACGTCGCCAGCGAGACCAAGAAGGCCGAGGAGGCGATGGCCCGTGAGCCGAAGCTGCCGGCGATCGACGAGACCATGGGCCGCTATATCAAGGCCTATCAGGAGCTGGCGCCGCTGATCACCAAGGCCGAGCGCTATTACGACCGCAAGGACTATCGCGACGACAATCTCGTCGAGGGCCAGAAGCTGCATGCGCTGATGGTGCCGGCGGCCAGGACCTTCCTGGAGGAGCGTTCCAAGCTCGACGCGCTGATGCGTGTCTACAAGCGCGGTCTCGACCAGCGCGAGCTCGCCTCGGTCGAGCAGCGCGAGGGCAAGTCGGCCCGCTGGCAGGTGCGCAACATCATGATCAACGCGCGCGCTGTCATGGACCTGATGCCGAGCAACGAGAGCCCGATCGTCGATCTCAAGTCGTTCAACGCCGCGGTCGCCGACTATGCCGCCGCGGTGCGCGAGATGGACGCGTTCAAGGACAAGGACCCCAAGGGCGTGCCCTTCATCGAGAGCCAGGCCAGCTCCTGGCTCGGCAAGCTTCGCGATTTCAGCGACAAGCTCGCCAAGAGCAAGGGCGATGTCCGGCGCGGCGCGGCCAACGACGCCAATTGGATCGTCAGCAACTACAACACCATGGTTTCGCTCTCGGAGACGGCCGTTCGCATGTCGCGCTGAGATCGATGCGTGCGGCGCATTCCCGGCGCGTGATGCGCCGGGGCTGACGTGGCGCGTTTTATGCTCCAGTCTTTCATTGGACTGTTTGGAAAAGAAGCCCTCATCCTGAGGAGCCGCATCAGCGGCGTCTCGAAGGATGGTCCAGGAGGCTCCGGAACCATCTGGAGCATCCTTCGAGACGCAAGCCTTCGGCTTGCTCCTCAGGATGAGGGCTCGACAGTTTCCGGATCGGCTTTCAGACCAAACTGAGGATATGCCTCATGCGTCCCATGAAATTCGGTTTCGGCCAGCCGGTGCGGCGGGTCGAGGATCAACGCCTGACCACCGGCACCGGCCGCTATACGGACGACATAACCGCAGACGGCGCCCTGCACGCCTTCGTCCTGCGCTCCCCTTACGCCCATGCCCGCTTCGCCGTCGCGGATGTCGAGACCGCCCGCAAAATGAAGGGCGTCAAGCTCATCCTGACTGGCGCCGACGTCTCCCAATACGGCGACCTGCCCTGCAAGGGGCATGTGAAGACGACCTCCGGCGAGATGTCGAAGTCGCTGCCGGTCCCGGTGCTGCCGACCGATACGGTCCGCCATGTCGGCGAGGCCGTCGCCTTCATCGTCGCGGAGACGCTGGCGCAGGCGCGCGACGCGGCCGAGGCGATCACGATCGACTGGGACCCGCTGCCGGCCATAACCGGCATCGCCGAGGCGCTGGAGGCGGATGCGCCGCAGGTCTGGCCCGACCGGACCGGCAATGTCGCCTTCGAAGCCGAGCAGGGCGATCGCGAGAAGACCGAGAAGGCCTTCGCCAAGGCGGCCCGCACCGTGTCGCTCACCGTCGTCAACAACCGGCTCGCCTCCAATTACATGGAGACGCGCGCCTGCATCGCCGAATACGACAAGGCCGACAAGCGCTGGACCCTGACGTTGGGCAGCCAGGGCAGCCACGGCATGCGCGACCTGATCGCGACCTATGTGCTCAAGGTCGATCCCAAGCGCATCCGCGTGGTGACGCCGGATGTCGGCGGCGGCTTCGGCACCAAGATTTTCCTCTACCGGGAATATCCGCTGGCGATGATCGCGGCGGAAAAGCTGAAGCGCCCGGTGCGCTGGGTCGCCGATCGCAACGAGCATTTCCTCGCGGACACGCATGGCCGCGCCAATCTCGCGACGGCGACGATGGCGCTGGACGCCAAGGGCAAGTTCATCGGGCTCAAGGTCGATCTCTCGGCCGAGATGGGGGCCTATCTCTCGCAATATGGGCCCTTCATCCCCTGGGTCGGTACGACGATGACGCCGGGCTGCTACAACATCCCGGCCGTGCATGTCGTGTTCCGGGGCGTACTGACCCACACCACGCCGGTCGATGCCTATCGCGGCGCCGGTCGTCCCGAGGCCGCCTATCTGATCGAGCGGCTGGTCGATGCGATCGCGCGTGAGACCGGCAAGACGCCGGACGCGGTGCGCGCCCAGAATTTCGTCAAGCCGTCGGAGATGCCGCATAAGACGCAGACCGGCCCGGTCTACGATTCCGGCGAGTTCGAGGGCCATATGCGCCACGCCATGGAGGTCGCCGACTGGAAGGGCTTCAAGGCCCGCCAGAAGGCCTCGGCCAAGGCCGGCAAGATTCGCGGCATCGGCCTCGCCAGCTATATCGAGGCCTGCGGCGGCGGCGGGCCGGAAAGCTCGACCGTGATCCTGGAGAAGGACGGCACCGTCACCGTGCTGATCGGCACGCAGTCGAACGGGCAGGGGCATGAGACGGCCTATTCGCAGCTCGTCTCGCAGCATCTCGATATCCCGATGGATCGCATCCGCGTCGTGCAGGGCGATACCGACCGGGTCGAGACCGGCTCGGGCACCGGCGGCTCGCGCTCGATTCCCGTGGGCGGCGCGGCGCTCGACAAGGCGACGGGCATCCTGACCGATAACCTGAAGCAACTCGCTTCCGAGAAGCTCGAGGCTGCCGTGGGCGATCTCGAGATCGTCGACGGCGCGGTGCGGATCGTCGGCACCGACAAGGCGCTCGGCCTTGCCGCCATCGCGGCCTTGCCGGGCGCAACGCCGGCCCTGCTCAAGGTCCACCAGAGCTGGCAGCCGCCGGAGGCGACCTATCCGAACGGTACCCATGTCTGCGAGCTGGAAATCGATCCCGGCACCGGCGGCACGGAGATTCTGAACTATGTCGTGGTCGATGATTTCGGCGTGACGCTGAACCCGCTGATGCTGCAGGGGCAGGTCCATGGCGGCTCGGCCCAGGGCATCGGACAGGCGCTGATGGAGGAGATCCGCTTCGATCCGGACGGGCAGATGCTGACCGCAACCTTCATGGACTATGCCCTGCCGCGCGCCGTCGATATCCCGAACTTCCATTTCGAGACGCGCAATGTCCGCTGCCTGACCAACGCGATCGGCGTGAAGGGTGCGGGCGAGGCCGGCGCGATCGGTGCCTGTCCGGCGGTGATGAATGCGGTTGTCGACGCGCTCGACCGGGCGGCGGGCATCAAGGCCATGGACATGCCGGCGACGCCACTCAAGGTCTTCACGGCCCTGAAAGAGGCTGGCTATCGGCTTTGACGCAAGGGCATTCTTGCGGTTCTGCAAGCCTTCTCACGCAAAAGCGACTTGGCGGTTGCGCGATCATCGTTTGATCTAGACAAGTTCAAAAGAGCGCCATTCGGCGCGAACTGGTCTCAGGGGGAACCGAATGATCCGCACCGCTCTCGTTCTTGCCGGCCTCGGGCTCGGCCTCACTGCCGTGATGGCGCAGTCGAACCCGATCGCGGAACGCAAGGACGCGATGAAGGCGGTCGGCGCGGCGACGCGCGATGGTGCCGCGATCGCGAAGGGCGAAGTGGCCTTCGATGCCGCCAAGGCGCAGGCGATCTTCAAGACCTATGCCGATGCGGCCAAGAAGGTGCCCACCCTGTTCCCGGATTCCTCCAAGACCGGCGGCGAGACCACGGCCAATCCGAAGATCTGGGAGGATCAGGCCGGGTTCAAGGCTGCCTTCGCCAAGTTCGAGACCGATGCGGCGGCCGGCGCGACCGTCGCGAATCTCGACGGTTTCCGCACCGCCTTCGGCGCGGTGACGAAGAATTGCGGCACTTGCCACGAGGTCTATCGCATCAAGAAGTGACCGGCCTCACGGCTGGTTCGGCAAGCGGGCGCCAGCGATGGCCGCCCGCTTTTTTGTCGCCACCGAAGCCTTCGCGCCCTGCGGGCGTTGAAAACGAGCCAGTTTGGAATTGCTGCGTTTTGAGGGTTGCCGATGTGAGGCCGGCCCGTCCAATCTGTCGACCTGCCGACGGGAGACCTCGATGCTGTTGCTGCGCCGCCTTTTCGTGACCCTCGTGCTGCTGGCGGTCGTGGGCTTCGCGGGCTTCTACGTCCTGACCGATCCGCGCGTGGTCTCGCCTTCGCCGGAGATCGGCGCACTGCCGGCGGCGGATGTCGAGAACGGCAAGCTGCTGTTCAACGCGGGCGGCTGCGCCTCCTGCCATGCCACGCCCGGACAGGACGACAAGCTCAGGCTCGGCGGCGGGTTGGCGCTCGAATCGCCCTTCGGCACGTTCCACGCGCCGAATATCTCGCCGCATACGCGTGACGGCATCGGCAACTGGGGCGTGCAGGACTTCGTCGATGCGATGGCGGCCGGCGTCTCGCCGCGCGGCCAGCATCTCTACCCGTCCTTTCCCTACACCTCCTACCGGCTGATGCCGCCGAAGGCTCTGGCCGACCTCTTCGCCTATATCCGCACGCTGGCGCCGGTCGAGGGCAAGGCTGCGCCGCACGACCTGTCGTTCCCGTTCAACATCCGGCGTATGGTCGGAGGCTGGAAGCTCTTGTTCTTCGAAGGCGCGCCGTTCCGGCCCGACCCGACGAAGAGCGAGGCCTGGAACCGCGGCGCCTATCTCGTCAACGGCCCCGGTCATTGCGCCGAGTGCCATTCCGCCCGCAATGCGCTTGGCGCCATCGTCCCGGCAACGCGGTTCGCCGGCGGGCCGGACCCGGAAGGCAAGGGCTGGGTGCCGAACATCACCCAGTCCGAGACGGGGCTGGCCAAGTGGTCGAAGGAGGAGATCGCCGAGCTCCTGAAGACCGGCTTCACGCCGGGCTTCGACAGCGTCGGCGGCTCGATGGCCTCGGTCGTGCGCAATATCGCGCAATTGCCCGAGGCCGACCGGATGGCAATGGCGGAATACCTGAAATCGCTGCCGGCGATAGAAGGTCCGGCACGGCCGCAGGCCAAGGCGCCCTGAGTGGGCCTCAGCTCGCCTTCGCCAGCGCGACGGCATCGGCGCCGGCCGGGAAGCGGAATTGGCCTGACGTATCGTTCACCGCCAGCCAGATCGTCTCCGCGACATCGCTCTCGCGGGTGACGAGGGGCGGATTGGCGAAACCGGCGAAGATCGGCTCGGCGAAACCCGCATAGGCCGGCGGGATCAGATCCTGGACGCGGACTTCTGCATTGTGGGCGAAGCGCGTCGTCGGGGCATAGCCGGGCTCGACCAGCTTCACGCGGATGCCGAAGGCGCCGAGTTCATGGGCGAGCGAGCCGGTGAAGCCTGTGATCGCGGTCTTGCTGGCAGTATAGGCCGCGGCCAGCGGCATGGCGGCGAGCGTCACGCTGGAGGTCACGTTGACGATGATTCCGGCCCGGCGCTCGCGGAATTGCGGGATCACTGCCTGCGTCATCGCCATCGCGCCGAAGGTGTTGGTTTCGAAGACCTTGCGGATATGGGCCATGGACGTCGCCTCGAAGGCACCGACGACGCCGACACCGGCATTGTTGACGAGCGCGTCGATCGGGCCACTTTCGGCCAGGGCGGCGGCGATGCTGTCGGGATCGGTGACGTCGAGCGCGAGGATGCGCATCCGCTCGGACACCGGCAGGAGATCGGCGCGGGGCCTGCGCATGGTGGCGATGACGTTCCAGCCCTTGGCGTGGAAGTGGCGGGCGGTTTCGAGGCCGTAGCCGGAGGAGCAGCCGGTGATCAGGACGGTCTTCATGGCGGTTTCTCTCTTGCGCTTGGGGTTGACGCCGGCGAGATAGCCGTGCTGATCTGAACTATCAGCGATGATAAGTTCAAATTTCGTTTGCAAGAGTTCGGAATGACTGACCCGTTGTCGCAGGTGATCGCCTTGCTGCGTCCCCAGGCGGTGTTCGCGAAGGGCATCAGCGGGGCCGGGCGTTGGGGCGTGCGCTATGCCGCCTTCGGACAGCCCAGCTTCTGCGTCGTGCTGGAAGGAAGCTGTCGGCTCGCGGTCGACGACGAGGGGCCGGTGACGCTGGAGGCTGGCGATTTCGTGCTGCTGCCGGCGACGCCGGCCTTCACGCTCTCGGGTTTCGAGCCGGTGACGCCTCGGCCGATCGATCCTCAGGTCGCGGTATCCCTCACCAAGGAGGTGCGCCATGGCACGCAGGACGGCCCCGCCGATGCCCGCCTGCTTGGCGGCTATTTCCTGTTCGATACGCCCGATGCCGCGCTGCTGCTCTCGCTGCTGCCGCGGATGATCCATATCCGCGGGGTGCCGCGCCTCACGACTTTGGTCCGGCTGGTGGCGGAGGAGGCGGGTGCGGACAGTGCCGGGCGCGATCTCGTGCTGGCTCGGCTCGTCGAGATCCTGCTGATCGAAGCCTTGCGGGCGGCACGCAGCCATGAAGCACCGCCCGGCCTGCTGCTCGGGCTCGCCGATCAGCGGGTGGCTGATGCGCTCCGGCAGATCCATGGTCGGCCGGAGCGGCCCTGGACGGTGGTCGAGCTTGCGCGCAGCGCCGGCATGTCGCGCACCGCCTTCTTCGAGCGCTTCATGCGCAAGGTCGGTTTGCGGCCGATGGAATATCTGCTGGCCTGGCGGATGGCGCTGGCGAAGACCCTGCTCGCCGGCGGCGACCTCGCGCTCGACGAGGTCGCGCGGCAGGTCGGCTACGGCTCGGCCAGCACGTTCAGCACGGCCTTCAGCCGCCATGTCGGACAGCCGCCGCGCCGCTATGCGCGCGGTGGTCGAGGCGAAAACGTCTAGGCCGCCTTCGCGACCTGCTCTGGCTTCGCGACCTCGATGCGGTTGCGGCCGAGCATCTTCGCCCGGTAGAGGGCGCGATCGGCGGTTGCCAGAAGCGTCGCGAGGTCAGCCTCCCGCCCACAGGCTTCGGCGAGGCCGATACTGACGGTCGCGGGGATGCCGGGCCCGTCATGCCGCATGGCCGCTTCGGTGAAGCGCCGGGCGATGTCCTGGCCGATCGCATGGGCATCCGCTCCCGTCGTATCGGGCAGCAGAATCGCGAACTCCTCGCCGCCGAGCCGGGCGCTCATGCTGCCGGGAGCCACGACCTCGCGCGCGATATCGGCGAACAGCTTGAGGATACGGTCGCCGGCATCGTGGCCGTAGCGGTCGTTGATGGCCTTGAAGTGATCGAGGTCGAAGGCAAGCAGGGCATGCGGGGCGTATTTCCCCGCGTGGCTCAGGCGACGTGGCGCAAGCTCGAAGAAGCCTTGCCGGTTGTTGAGGCCTGTCAGGAAATCGGTGCGGGCGGTCGCCAGCAGGTTGGCACGATCCTCCTCGCGCACGAGGGCGAGCAACGACATCGGCATCGCGACGGTGAATAGCACCGCCTCGTACATCGTGATCTCCGCCACCAGCGGCAGCACGTCGTCGCCGTGGATCGAAGCGATGATCGGAACGACGAAGGTGCGGGCGGCGTAGAACAGGGCGTGGCAGGCGAAGGTCGCGACCGCGACAGGGCGAGAGCGCAGGGTCCGCACCGTGCGGCTGCGCAGCAGCGCGAAAGCGGTCAGACCGCAGACGACAGCGATCGGCAAGGCGCTGACATGGTTCCAGAGCAGCCCTGCCGCGCCGGCTCCGGCGGCAAACCAGGCCGTGCAGATAGCCGCGAGCAGGACGGCGATCAGGAGGCCGGGCAGCTTTCGTCCGTCCAGTGCCAGGACGCCCTGGAACACCAGGAGGTAGCCGAGCATCATCACGACATTGGTGATGGCCGGGCCGGCGACGCCGGGTAGCGTGTCGCGGTTCAGCGCCAGCACGCAGCCGATGACGAACACGCCATAGGCCGAAGCCCAGAGGCCGAGTTCGCGCGAGCGCTGGCCATGGCCCTTCCGCTCCCAGAAGGTCATGATCGCGGCGAGGACCGCCGTTCCTGTCGTGAGATACCAGAGGGTCGCCAGATCCATCGGTATCGCCGTCAGCGCTGCCGACGTTCGGTTTCAGGCATGATCAACTGCTCCCAACACGCCCAACCCAAAGGCGATCTAACCGAGAGAAGTTAACTCCAGCTTGTGGTGATGCCCGCAGTAGGTACGGGAGGAGGGAATAACGGGCCGGCGTCGTCAGGCGGCGCCGGACGTCGCCTATTCCATCACGGCGGCCTTGAGGATGCAGACCATCAGGGCGGTGCCGGGTTCGTTGCCGACACAGCGGACGACATGGCGGCGGTCGCAGCGGTAGCGCAGCGTCTCGCCGGCCTTGGCGCGCTGGACGATGTCGCCGACTTCGACCTCGAACTCGCCCGAGGTCACCGAGAGCGATTCGATCGAGCCGCGCTGATGGCCTTCGGAATCGAGCTCGCCGCCGGGCTCGGCGCTGACCTCGTACCATTGCAGCCACTCGACCGTCTTGATCCAGCCGACGATGGCGAGGCGCAGCTTGCCGTCCTCGGAGACGAGGATCGGTGTGTCGGCGCGGGTGGTCTTCTCGATGAAGGGCTCTTCCTCGCCGCTGGAGAGGACGCGCTCGATCGAGATGTCGAGCGCCTGCGACAGCCGCCAGATCGTCGCCAGCGTCGGATTGGTCTCGTTGCGCTCGATCTGGCTGATGATCGACTTGGCGACGCCGGATTGCTCGGCGAGGTCGGAGAGCGAGAAATTATAGGCCTTGCGCAGGCGCTGGATCGTCTTGCCGAGCTGGCCGGAGATGACCTGAGCCCCGGATTCAAGCTCCCGCCCGCCGCGCTCCTTGGTCTCGATTCCCATCCGTCCGGCCCCTTTTCGACTGCGATGTCGTTTGTAGCGACGGACGATCGTTTGAACAAGCGAACTGTGCCGGACGCGGGGCCGGCGGTTCGTTCATCCTCAGGTCATGCGGCTGGGGCCGACCTCGCGCTGCTCGCGGCGGGCGAGGCCGAGCTGGCGCTCGCGCAGGATCACATAGATGCCCGACACGATGACGATGGTCGCGCCGATCAGGATCGCCAGGGCCGGCCATTCGCCGAACCAGAACCAGCCGATGGCGACGGCCCAGAGCATCGTCGAGTATTCGAAAGGCGCGATCAGCGAGGCGTCGCCATAGCGATAGGCCTGCACGATCAGGATCTGGCCGAGCCCGCCGAGGATGCCGATCAGGACCATCATCGCTGCGTCCGTGAGATCGGGCATGTTCCAGCCGAGCAGGATGGTCGAGAGGCCAAGCAGGCTGGTCAGCAGCATGAAGTAGAAGACGATGGCGCCGGTGCGCTCGGTCGCGGTCAGGAGCCGCACCTCGACCGAGGCGAAGGCCGAGCAGAAGGCGCCAGCGAGCCCCAGCATGGCCCCGAGCGCCGCGTTGCCGCCGACCGGATGGGCGCCCGCGCCGAGATGCGGCGAGAGCATGATGAGCACGCCGACGAAGCCGATCGTCACCGCGCTCCAGCGGTAGATGCGCACCTTTTCCTTGAGCACCAGCGCGGCGAGCACCACCACGGCGAGCGGCGCGGCATAGCCGATCGCGACGGCTTCCGAGAGCGGCAGGAACTGCAGGGCCGCGAAGCCGCAGAACATGCCGGTCGAGCCCATGATGCCGCGCTTGAGATGGCCGCGCAGGTTGCTGGTCTTCAGCGCTGCCGGAAGCTCCGAGCGCCATGCCAGCCAGATGAGCAGCGGAATCATCGCGAAGAAGGAGCGGATGAAGACGATCTCGCCCGTCGGGTAGCGCGTCGAGATCGACTTGATCGCCGCCGACATCAGCGTGAAGGCCAGTGCCGAGACCAGCTTGAGGGTGATGCCGAGAAGAGGGGACAAAGCACGCGGCCGAAATAAGGGGACGGTTTCGAGCGAAACCGTCCCTGTTTAGACCATGTCCAGGCCGGGAAGCGAAGCGTGAACTCTGCAACCCGGCTAGGTCATTGGCGTGGGAGCGGCCTCAGAACGTGCCGCGGAAGGCGCCGCCGTCGATCAGGAAGTTCTGGCCGGTGATGTAGCCGGCATGGGCGCTGGCGATGAAGCCGCAGAGCTTGCCGAACTCGTCGGGCGTACCGAGGCGGCCGGCGGGAACCGCGGCGAGCCGGTTCTTCTTGGCCTGCTCGATGCTGATGCCCTGCATCTCCGCGACCTTGTTGGTGGCGGTCTTGATCCTGTCGGTGTCGAACACGCCCGGCAGGATGTTATTGATGGTGACATTGGCATGCGCGACCTCGCGGGCGACGCCCGAGAGGAAGGCGGTGAGGCCGGCACGCGCAGCCGAGGAGACGTCGAGCCCGGTCAGCGGGGTCACGACGCTCGCCGAGGTGATGTTGATGATCCGGCCGAACTTGCGCTCGATCATGCCGTCGATGACGCGCTGAACCAGCTCCAGCGGCGTCGCCATGTTCTGGACGACGCCTTCGAGCAAGCCGTCGCGCGTCACCTGCCGGAAGGGCTTGGGCGGCGGGCCGCCATTGTTGTTGACGAGGATGTCGGGATTCGGCGCCGCTGCGAGCAAGGCATCCTGGCCAGCCTTGGTCGAGACGTCCGCGACGACGGCGATGACGGTCGCGCCCGTCGCGGCGCGGATCGCGGCTGCGGTGGCTTCCAGCGTGGTGGCGTCGCGGCCGTTGATCACGACGGTGCAGCCGGCCTGCGCCAGCGCTTCGGCGCAGCCGCGGCCCAGCCCCTTGCTGGAGGCGCAGACGATGGCCGTGCGGCCGGCAATTCCCAGATCCATGGTGTTCTCCGATCAGCGTCGCAAATTGCGCGGCGCGTAGCCTGAGCATGGATTGGTCGCGCCGTCATCAAAGCGCAACGCAAATCAGACACACGGCCCTCGCATCGCAGCAGCAGGGGCTGACCGGCATGAGCGACGAGGATAACAGCAAGCGGGTCCGCAGCATCTTCATCTCGGATCTGCACCTTGGCACCCGTGGGGCGCAGGCCGATCTCGTGCTGGAGTTCCTGCGCGCCTATGATGCGCCGCAGATCTATCTCGTCGGCGACATCATCGACGGCTGGCGCCTGAAGAGCGGCTGGTACTTCCCGCAGACGCATAACGACGTGATCCAGAAGCTGCTGCGCAAGGTGCGCAAGGGCTCGAAGCTGATCTACGTCACCGGCAACCACGACGATTTCCTGCGCGACTTCACCGGCCTGCAGTTCGGCGGAATCACGCTGGTCGACGAGATCGTCCACGAGACCGCCGACGGCAAGCGCATGCTCGTCATCCATGGCGACCTGTTCGACCTCGTGGTGCGCAACGCCAAATGGCTCGCGCTGCTCGGCGACTGGGCCTACACGGTCGCGCTGGCGCTCAACATGGCGATCAACCGGGTGCGCCGTGTGCTGCGCCTGCCGCACTGGTCGCTCTCGGCCTGGGCCAAGGCCAAGGTCAAGAACGCCGTGAACTATATCGGCGAGTTCGAGACCTGCCTCGCCGCCGAAGCGCGCCGCCACAAGGCCGACGGCGTGATCTGCGGCCATATCCACCATGCCGCGCATCGCGAGATCGAGGGGCTGACCTACATCAACACCGGCGACTGGGTCGAAAGCTGCACCGCCTTCGTCGAGCACGAGGACGGCCGCTTCGAACTGATCCGCTGGCCGCAGGGCCGGGTGAACAATGCGCCTGCCGCACCGGTCACGATGCCGGCGCGACCAGCCCCGGTCCGGGACCTGATCGAGGCCGCGTGATGCGTGTTCTCGTCGCGACGGATGCGTGGCGGCCCCAGGTCAACGGCGTCGTGCGATCGCTGGAACAGATGATCCAGGCGGCACCGGGCCTCGGCATCACGGCGCAGGCGCTGACGCCGGAGGGTTTCCATCAGGTCGGCCTGCCGAGCTATCCGGATATCCGCCTCGCCCTGGCGACGCGCCGCGCGCTGGCGGCGCGCATTGCCGATTTCGGACCTGATCATATCCATATCGCGACCGAAGGGCCGATCGGCTGGCTGACGCGGGCGATCTGCCTCGCCCAGAAGCGGCCGTTCACGACGAGTTATCACACCCGCTTCCCGCAATATATCGCGGCACGCTGGCCGATCCCCGAGAGCTGGAGCTACCGCCTGCTGCGCCGTTTCCATGGCCCTGCCGCCGCCGTGATGGTCTCGACCGCGACGGTGGAGGAGGAGCTGCGCCAGCACGGCTTCGAGAATCTGGTGCGCTGGGGGCGCGGCGTCGATCTCAGCCTGTTCCATCCGCGCCCGCAGAGCCTGCTCGATCTGCCGCGGCCGATCTTCCTCTATGTCGGGCGGGTCGCGGTCGAGAAGAATGTCGAGGCCTTCCTGTCGCTCAAGCTGCCGGGCAGCAAGGTCGTGGTCGGCGACGGGCCGGCGCGGGGCGATCTCGAACGCGCCTTTCCCGAAGCGCGCTTCCTCGGCCTGAAGGAGGGCGAGGAGCTGGCCGGGATCTATGCCTCCTCCGACGTCTTCGTCTTCCCGAGCCTGACCGACACATTCGGCATCGTCCTGCTGGAGGCGGCGGCGAGCGGTTTGCCTGTCGCGGCCTTCCCGGTGCAGGGGCCGCGCGACGTGTTCGCCGGCAGCGCGGCTGCGGTGCTGGACGAGGATCTGCGCAGTGCCGCGATGCAGGCGTTGAGGGTGCCGCGCGAGGCCTGCCTGGAGCTGGCGGCGCGCCATAGCTGGGCTGCGAGCGCCGCGCAGTTCTATGCCCATATCCACCGCGTGGCGCGCGAGGCTGGCTATTTTCCGCGCGAGCCGGAGCCCGTCACGACCACGACGCTCACAGCCTTCGCGAGCGGGCGTGGCGGGGAAGGGCGCGGGCTGCCGCATCGCCTGCCGGCTTGAGCTGGGCGCGGAAGCCGTCGCGCCGCTCGTGAACCGAGGCGATGACGAGGCCCATCGGCACGCCGAGCCCGACCAGAGCCGCTTCCGACAATTGCAGGCTGGCCTCGATCGTTTCCGGCACCGCGTCGTTCACGCCGAGCTCGTAGAGATGGCGGGCATGGGTCGCATCGCGGGCACGGGCGACGATGACGATGTCCGGCCGCAGCGAGCGCGCCGCGAGGACGATGGCATCGACGGCGCGGGGATTGTCGATCGTGACGATCAGGGCCGTGGCCTCTTCCAGACCGCACAGGCGCAGGAATTCGGGTTTGGTCGCATCGCCGTAATAGGCGGGGCGGCCGGCACGCCTTTGCGCGGTGATCAGCGAGGCATCCGCGTCGATGACGATATGGGACTTGCCGTGCTCGTCCAGCATCGAGCCGACCAGACGTCCGACGCGCCCCCCGCCGACGACGATGGCGCGCGCCGTGTGGTCGTCCGGCGGCAGGATGGCGGCTTCGTCGGGCAATATGACGGGCGTCGCCAGCTTCTGCGCGAGGTTGCGGGCGATGCGGGCCAGCAACGGCAGGGCAACCATGGTGAGCGAGACGGCGGCCAGAACGATGCTGGTGGCGCCGGGGTCGATCAACTTGGCGCCGGTCGCAGCGTTGAGCAGCACGAAGGCGAATTCGCCGCCCGGGGCGACCAGGATCGCGGTTTCGAGGGCTGTCGCCGTCGCCAGCCGGAAGCGGCGCGCGAGCCCGAAGATGATGGTGCCCTTGACCAGCACGAGCCCGGCCGCGCCGCCGAGGATCGCGACGGGGTGAGCCGCGATATCGGCCGGGTTCACGCCCATGCCGACGGTGAGGAAGAAGACGCCGATCAGCAGCGACTTGAACGGGTCGATCGTGACCTCGATGGCGCGACGGAACTCGGTTTCGGCCAGCAGTAGTCCCGCGATGAAGGCGCCGAGCCCCATCGAGAGGCCTGCCGCCGCCGCGATCAGGCCGGTGCCGAGCGCGGTCAGGAGCGTCGCCGCCATGAAGCTCTCGGTCGAATCGGTCGAGGCGACCAGCCGGAACAGCGGGCGCAGCGCCAACCGGCCGATGACGACGATGATCGCGATGGCGACGAAGGCCTTGATGAAGGCCTCGGCCAGACCGGCGAGCAGCGAGCCTGAGCCGTTCTGCGCGTCGAGCACGCTGATCAGGAAGAGCAGCGGGATGACGGCGAGGTCCTGGCAGAGCAGGATCGCGAAGCTGGAGCGGCCGGCCGAGGTCGTCATCCGCTTCTTCGCGGCCAGCAATTCGACGACCATCGCGGTCGAGGACAGAGCGAGGCCGAAGCCGATGATGAGCGATGCCGCTGCGGGTTGCCCGAGCGCATAGGCGAACAGCCCGATCGCCGCGGCGCAGAGCCCGACCTGGCCGAGGCCGAGGCCGAAGACGAGCCGCTTCATCGTCATCAGGCGCTCGAAGGAGAGTTCCAGCCCGATGACGAAGAGCAGGAAGGCGACGCCGAGCTCGGCCGGACCGGCCAGCGCCTCGGCATTCGAGACGGTGATCGTGCTCAGCAGCGGAATCGTGGAGACCAGGCCGCCAAGGCCGAAGGGGCCGAGCAGGGCACCGCAGGCGACGAAAGCGATGATCGAGTTGACCTTGAGGCTTTTGGCCAGCGGCACGACCACGCCGGCCGTCGCGAGCACGACGACGGCGTCCTTGTAGACGGAAGGGTCGACTGTTCCGGCCAAAAGGGCTGACCTTGCGATTCGAGGGCTTGCGGGATGCGCCGGCAATTCTTGCGGTTTGCGGCGGCGCAGCACAACCTTGGAATCGTCATGGCGGGCAGAAATTCGCCTTGCGGCGCGAGCCTTTAGGCGCGGGCGCTCAGGTGCCCGGGCGAAAAATCCGGTTTCCGCGTGCGATGCGAATGGGATAGCGTCCGGCCTTTCGTTCAGAAGGACCGTCCATGCGCTTTGCCGGCACTGAAAACTACGTCGCGACCGAGGATCTCACCGTCGCCGTCAATGCCGCGATCCGGCTGGAGCGGCCGCTGCTGGTGAAGGGCGAGCCCGGAACGGGCAAGACGGTGCTGGCCGAGGAGGTCGCGGCGGCGCTCGGCGCGCCATTGATCACCTGGCACATCAAGTCGACGACCAAGGCGCAGCAGGGCCTCTACGAATACGATGCGGTGAGCCGCCTGCGGGACAGCCAGCTCGGCGATCCCCGCGTCTCCGAGATCGGCCACTACATCAAGCGCGGCAAGCTCTGGGAGGCCTTCGTCGCGCCGGTCAGGCCGGTGCTGCTGATCGACGAGATCGACAAGGCCGATATCGAGTTCCCGAACGACCTGCTGCTCGAGCTGGATCGCATGGAGTTCCATGTCTACGAGACCGGCGAGACGATCAAGGCGGCGCAGCGGCCGGTGATGATCATCACCTCTAACAACGAGAAGGAACTGCCGGACGCGTTCCTGCGCCGCTGCTTCTTCCACTATATCCGCTTCCCCGATGCCGAGACGATGCAGGCGATCGTCGAGGTGCATTTCCCCGGCATCAAGAAGCGCCTGATGGAAGAGGCGCTGCGGCTGTTCTTCGAGGTGCGCGAGGTTCCGGGCATCAAGAAGAAGCCCTCGACCTCGGAGCTGCTCGACTGGCTGAAGCTCCTCGTCGCCGAGGATATCGGGCCGGAGGTGCTGCGCGAGCGCGATCCGCGCAAGCTGATCCCGCCGCTGCATGGGGCGCTGCTCAAGAACGAGCAGGATGTCTCGCTGTTCGAGAAGCTCGCCTTCATGGCCCGGCGCGAGAGCCGGTGAGGCTTCAGCCCATTCCCAGCAGCGGCCGGGCATTGAGCGCCGCGACCAGCGCTGTCGCGGTTACGCCGGCATAGACCAGGGCGAAGGCATCGACCGCGCGCGGCGCGGCCGCCCTGCCGAGGAAGGAAGCGACCAGCGCGAAGGCCGGCACGATCTGCATCGCGTGCAGCGCCAGGAAATGGGCGAGGCGCAGATCGCCCGCGGTCAATGACCAGCCGAAGAAGGGCACGACGGACGAGGACGGCGCCGGCGTGCCGACCGTGTGACCACCGGCTTCGCTCAGGATGGCGCCGGAGAGGATGCCGAGGATGCATGTCAGGGCGAGGCCGAGCACCAGCGAGCGGCGCAGCACCGGCGGCATCGGCGCGGCATCGCTGCGGGCGAGGCCATAGGCCAGCACGCCGCTCGCGGCCGTGAAGAGCACGGCGGCGGCGCCCATCGCGGCATAGAGGATCGTCGCCGTCAGGCCGTCCTGGTTGTAGTGGGAGGCTTCGCCGCGCGAGGCGCGCCAGGCGATATAGACGAGTTCGAAGAACAGCAGCCCGATCACCGGCCAGACAGTAAAGCGGCCGAGCCGAGAGCGCTGGAACGTCTCGCTGGTCAACGGCAGCAGCACTGCGAAAGACAAGAGGTAGACCGCGATCGAGAGCTCGAATTTCAGTGGCTTGAGCCAGACATTGTCACCGTTGAACACGCGCGGATCGACGGCATGGGCGAGGAGCGTCGGAATGACGAGCAGCAGGGTGGCGATGCCGGCCGCCGTCAGCCGCGGCTCCCATTCCAGTGCCCGGAACGGCGCCGGCAGCCGGGCCAGAAGGCGTGGAATGCGGTCTTCCGATGCGATGTCGCGGCTGGCGGCGATCAGGCGATAGAGCAGATAGCCGGCCGGGCCGAACAGGAAGGTGAGGGCGAGAACCGGGATCATCACCCAATGCGGCAGGCCTTCGCGCTGCGACTGGCCGAGCAGCCAGCTGCCGATCAGCAGGTCGAAGGCGAGAAAATGGACCCAGCCTGCCAGCAGCAGTGGTCGCGAGGCGAAGAGGGATGCGACAGCGTCGAGCGAGGAGAATCCGCCGGCCGCGCCATGCCAGAACACGGCTATCAGGACGAAATAGCCGAGCGAGAGAAGCGTGGGGATGACGAGGCCGGCGATGATCCGGCCGAGGCGCCAGCGCGGCAGGCAGATCAGGAGGAGCCAGCCGCCGATCGCGAGCTGGCCGGCAGCCGAGAACGCAGCGTCCGACGTCAAAGGCGGCATGACATCCTCCAAACTTGACAGTGTTCAGTTGCGCGTCGGTTCTGACTCGCTATCTTGACGCCGTCAAGATTATTTTGACGCTGTTAAGATCAAGGAGGCCGCGATGGCCGAGGCTCCGGCGCGGGCCGTGCGCGGGCACTATCACCATGGCGCCTTGCGGGAGGCGATGATCGCCGCCGCCGAAGAGGTGCTGGCGGAACGTGGGCTCGGCGGCTTCACCTTGCGCGAATGCGCCCGTCGGGCTGGGGTCTCACCGGCGGCGCCCGCTCATCACTTCGGCAACCTGACCGGGCTGCTCACCGCGATCGCGACGCTGGGCTTCATCGATCTCGGAACGGCGATGGAAGCGGCCGTCGCTGCCGCGCATGAGCAGGGGCGTAGCCGGCTCGCCGCCATCGCTCGCGCCTATGTCGAGACGGCGTTGGCCAATCCCGGCCGCTTCCGCGTGGTCTTCGGACAGCGCGGCATCGACCGGGAGGATGTCGGCTGCCAGATCGCCTCGGGCCGCGCCTTCGGCATCCTGCTGCGAGAGGTGCGATTGGCCACTGGCCGGCCACCATTGGCTGCCCTGGACCAGAAGCCGCCGGCGGATGTGCTCGATCTCGATCTGCCGGAGGTCTTGCTGGCTTGGTCCACCGTTCACGGCTTCTCGACCCTGCTGATCGATGGGGCGCTGGATTTCCTGAACCACAAGGGCAGCCGTGAGGTCTTTGTCGACGCGTATGCGGCCCGGCTGTTCGCTCTGCTGGCTTCGGCACTTGGCGCGACGCAGGGGCTCGTAAAAGCCGACGCCCGCGATTAGGTTCTGCTCATGCGACGCCTCATGCTTCTGCGCCACGCCAAGTCCCACTGGCCCACGGGTGTGGCCGACCGCGACCGACCGCTCGCGGCACGCGGGCGCGAGGCCGCCCCGGTGATGGGGCGCTATCTCGCCGATGAATTGCTGCTGCCCGATCTCGTCCTGGTCTCGCCGGCCAAGCGCACGGTCGAGACCTGGGACATGGTCGCGCCGATGTTGCCCGAACGACCACCGGTCCAGTTCGAGCCGCAAATCTACGAGGCCAAGACCGAGCGATTGCTGGATGTCGTGCAGGAGGTCGAGGGCGATGTCCGCACGCTCCTGCTGATCGGGCACAATCCCGGCTTCGAGGAGCTGGCGCATCTGCTGATCGGCCATGGCGATCGTTATGCCTCGGCGCGGATGAGCCAGAAATACCCGACCTGCGGGCTCGCCGTGATCGATTTCGCGGTCGAGCATTGGTACGCGATCGCGGCACGCGAGGGGCGCCTCGACCGGTTTATTACGCCGGGGTCGCTGGGCGAGGGCCCCGACGAATGAGGAAGCGCCCGGTGCTTCTACTGAGACGGCCGTCCAACGCGACCGTCTGCGCTTCCGGTGCTCACGGACCAATGTCCGCTCCGCGCCGGTTCTCGACGGCCACGCTGGACGGCTCATCTCAGCGAAGCCTCGGGCACTTCCTTCGCGCTCCGGCCTTATGAGCGACCCCTCTTATCTCGACAGCGCCCGCAATGCGGCTCTCGCCTTCGGCGACAGCCTGCTCGGGCTTGCCCGCCCACGCCTGCGGATCGGCGTCACCGGGCTGTCGCGCTCGGGCAAGACGGTCTTCACCACCGCGCTGATCCAGAACCTGATCGAAGGCGCGAAGCTGCCGGTGCTGAAGACTTCGTCCGAGGGGCGGATCGCCCGCGTCAGACTGGTGCCGCAGCCGGACCCGGACGTGCCGCGCTTTCCCTATGAAGCGCATCGCGCCGCCATGAACGGGCTGGACCGACGCTGGCCGGAATCGACGCGGCGCATTTCCGAGCTCAGGATCGAGATCGATTACGAGCGCGCCGCCGGCTGGTTCAAGGGGCCGGCGACGCTGACGCTCGATATCGTCGATTATCCCGGCGAATGGCTGCTGGACCTCGCTTTGATCGGGCAGGACTACAAGGCCTGGTCGGCGCAGGCCGTTGCCGATGCGCGCAAGGCGCATCGGCGCGAGGCTGCTGCGGAGTGGTTGGCTGACCTGCCGGGGCGCGATCCCGAGGGCGCGCCGGACGAGCTCGCGGCGGAGGCTGCGAGCGACATGTTCAAGGGCTATCTCGCGCGCCTGCGGGCCGATCCCGAGGCGGTCGCGGTGACGCCGCCCGGGCGCTTCCTGATGCCGGGCGATCTCGAGGGATCGCCGGCCCTGACCTTCGCGCCGCTCGATCTCGGCCATGACCGGGACGTGCGGCCGGGCACGCTCGCCGCGCTGATGGCGGAGCGCTTCGAGGCCTATAAGCGCGTCGTGGTGACGCCGTTCTTCCGCGACCATTTCGCAAGGCTGGACCGGCAGATCGTGCTGGTCGACGTGCTCGCCGCGCTCGACGCCGGGGCGCCGGCATTGGCCGATCTCGAAACCGCCTTGGGGCAGGCGCTCACGGCCTTCTCGGTCGGGCGCAATTCCTGGCTCACGAGCCTGTTCGCGCCGCGGATCGAGCGCGTGCTCTTCGCCGCGACCAAGGCCGACCATATCCACCATGCGAGCCATGACCGGCTGGCGGCGGTGATGTCGCATCTGGTCGGGCGGGCGTTGTCGCGGGCGCAAGGCGCGGGCGCGCGGGTCGAGGCGATGGCGCTGGCCGCCGTCCGGGCGACGCATGAGGTGCGGATCAAGGAAGGCCGCGAGGAGCTGCCGGCCATCGCCGGCGTGCCGGAGGCGGGTGAGACCATCGACGGGCAGGTCTTCGATGGCATCGCGGAAGCGGCCATCTTCCCCGGTGAGTTGCCGGAGCGGCCCGAGGCGATCTTCGATCCCAAGGCGCATTGGCAGGTCAGGGCGCCGCGCTTCCGGCCGCCTCTGGTCGCGCCGGATGCGGGCGGGCGGCTCAAGTCGCCGCCGCAGATCCGCCTCGACCGTGCGCTGGAATTCCTGATCGGCGACAAGCTGTCATGAACGGGGTTTCGCGATGAGCAAGGCACCGCGCGCGATCCGCCTCGATAACCCGCAGCCGGGCGAGCCGGTCGGTGAAGCCCCGCTGCGGCAAGGCGATCTCGCGATCCTGCCGGAGAGCGAGCCGATCGATGCCGAAGCGCCTGTCGCGCCCGTGAAAGCCAGGCGCGGTCTTTCCTGGGGCTCGCTGTTCGTGGCGGGGCTGTCCGGCTTCCTGGCGCTGGCGGCCGGCGTCTGGGTCGAGAACACCATCCGTTCGCTGATGAGCCAGAACCCGGCGCTGGGCTATGCCGCGCTGGTCTGCGCGGCGATCGCGACGCTGGCGCTGCTGGTCATGCTGGCGCGGGTGCTGCGCGACATCCTGCGGGAGCGCAAGGTCGAGGCTTTGCGCGAGCGCGCTGTCGCGGCGCTGGTTGGCGGCACGCCCGACGAGGGTCGCGCGATCGCGGGCGAACTCGTCGCGCTCTACAAGGGGCGGGCACAGACGGCGCAGGGCCGTGCCACCCTGCAGGAGGCGCTGCCGCAGCTCTTCGCGGCGCGCGACATGCTGACGGTGGCGGAGCGCAGCCTGCTCGCGCCGCTCGATGCGCTGGCCACTGCCCAGATCGCGCAGGCGGCGCGGCGTGTCTCGCTGGTGACGGCGGTCAGCCCGCGCGCATTGGTCGATGTCGTCTTCGTGCTGGTCGCCTGCGCGCGATTGCTGCGCTCGATCGCCGGCATCTATGCCGGGCGGCCCGGCACGCTCGGTCTGCTCCGACTGGCGCGGCAGGTCATGAACCACCTTGTCCTGACGGGCGGCATTGCTGCGGGCGATGCCGTGATCCAGCAGATGGTGGGGCAGGGGCTCGCAGCCCGGCTTTCGGCCAAGCTCGGCGAGGGCGTGATCAACGGCATGCTGACGGCCAGGATCGGGCTTGCCGCGCTCGCGGTCTGCCGGCCGCTGCCCTTCGTCGAGGCGAATGCGCCGACATTGTCCGATGTCGCGGGCGACCTCGGCGGCTGGCGAAACGGCCGGGATGACGAGGCCTGAACCCGGCAGAATCTGCCGGCAAAGGGCGATTCTGCCCGGCTCGGACTGCCGCTAAACCTTTCGTAAACGATCCAACTCCTTGAAATCGCGTGAAGCTGTGCGTGGCACGCGCCGTGCAGAACCTTGCCACGAGTTGTGGGCCGCCCTTGGGGGGCTGCCGGTCGAGGTGAGGGTTCCATGGGTGTTTTCAGTGCGCTGACCACGGCGGTTTCGGGAATGACGGCGCAGTCCTATGCGCTCGAGAACATCTCCGGAAACATCGCCAACTCGCGGACGGCGGGCTACAAGCGGGTCGACACGGCCTTTGCCGATCTCGTGCCGGATGCGGCGCTGCGGCGGCAGGTCGCCGGTTCGGTGCAGGCCTTCAGCCAGGCGACGAACTCGATCCAGGGCGACCTCAACCCGACCCGCATCGACACCAATATCGCGATCAACGGCGACGGCTTCTTCGTGGTCGACCAGCGCGCGAGCGGTGTCGGCGCCAACACCCAGTTCGCCAATTCGAACCTCTTTACGCGGCGCGGCGATTTCGATTTCGACGCCAACGGCTATCTGGTCAACGGTGCGGGCTACTATCTCAAGGGCCTGAAGATCGACCAGGTGACCGGCCAGCTGATCGGCACGCAGCCGGAAGTGCTGCGCATCACCAAGGAGCAGTTCCCGGCCAAGGCGACCACCTCGATCGAGTATCGCGCCAATATCCCGGCCGTGCCGGCCACGACCCAGAAGTCGCAAGGCGGCAGCGAATTCCTCAACCCTGCCGCGGTCACGGCCGCGGGTACGGCGCCGAACCCCTATGCCGGCAATGCCGCGGTGATGGGCAACAATATCAGCAGTTTCCTGGCGACCTCGATCCCCGGCGGTTCGGTCACCGTCTACGACACGCTCGGCAAGGCCACCAGCGTCGAGATGCGCTGGGGTAAGATCGACAACGGCAACCCGGCCGCGGTGCCGCCGACGACGGGCACCTGGGGCCTGTTCGTGGCGCAGGACACCAGCGCGACGGGCGCCGGCCAGGTCGCCTATGTTCAGACCGGGCAGAACGTCACCTTCGGCACCACCGGCCAGATGGTGAGCCCGGCGAGCGGCGACATCGCGCTGCCGACCATGACGATCAACGGCACCACCATCACCGGCATCAACCTGACGACCGGCGGCAATGGCGTGACCCAGAACGGCGACGTCAGCGGCCAGATCGACGCGCGCAGCATCCGCCAGGACGGCTACACGGCCGGCACGCTCGACCGCGTCACGGTTTCGGCCGAGGGCCAGGTGATCGGCACCTTCAGCAACGGCCAGGTCGTGGCGCTCGCGCAGGTCTCGGTCGCCCGCTTCAACGCCGACAACTCGCTGAAGCGCCTCGATGGCGGCGCCTTCGAGGAGACGATCGAATCCGGCCCGCCGATCATCGGTCTCGGCACCTCGCAGATGGTCGGCGGCAGCGTCGAGCAGTCGAACACCGATATCGCCGACGAATTCTCGAAGATGATCGTTACCCAGCAGGCCTACTCGGCCAACACCAAGGTCATCACCACCGCGCAGGAGATGTTGAGCGCGGTGTTCAACATCATCCGCTGAACGACGCGTCTGCCTAAGCGGCGGCCCAGGAGGGCCGCCTCTCGCAACAGGAGTTGACGATGGGCCTGAGCACTTCCCTCAACACGGCGATCGGCGGCCTCAACGCCGCCCAGGTCGGCATCGGCGTCGTTTCGCAGAACGTCGCCAATGCGGGGACGACGGGCTATGTCCGGCGCACGGTCTCGACCAACGACAGCCTGACCGGGCTGACCATCGGCGTGCAGAGCACGCAGGTCCAGCGCCTGCTCGACAAGATCGTCCAGCACCAGCTCTGGCAGGAATCCTCCGGCGCCGCCTATACGTCGAAGCGGGCGGAATCGCTGTCGAACCTCGACAAGCTTTATGGCGCGCCCGGCAGCTCGACCGCGCTGGACACGATCTTCAACAAGTTCACCGGGGCGCTGCAGTCGCTCCAGAACGACCCGTCGTCCTACAGCCTGCGCTCGCAGGTGCTGGACAATGCGACGCAGCTCGCGCGCCAGCTCAACACACTCTCCAGTGGCGTGCAGGCACTGCGCAGCCAGGCCGAGAGCGGGCTCGCCAATGCGGTGACCAAGGTCAACGACCTGCTCGGCGCGCTCGCCAAGGTCAACACGCGCATCGTCGGCAGTCCGAACGACAGTGCGACGGCGGGCCTCAAGGACCAGCGCGACCTGATCCTGTCCGAACTGTCGCAGTATGTCGACATCAAGACGATGGAGGATGCGCGCGGCTCGGTCTCGATCGTGACCGGCTCGGGGACGCAGCTCTTCGACGGGACCGCGGCCGTCACCTTCAAGTTCGACGAGCATGCGGGCTTAGGCGCCGACAACCAGTGGAACATCGACCCGGCCAAGCGCGGCGTCGGCACGATCAAGATCGTCGATGCCTCCGGCAACGCCTCGGATGCCATCGCCAACCGGATTTTCCGCTCCGGCGAGATCGCGGCCAATATAGAACTGCGCGACAAGACGCTGGTCCAGGCCCAGGCGCAGCTCGACGAGATCGCGGCGCAGATGTCGAAGGCGCTCTCGGACCGCGAGATCGCCGGCACGCCGGCTACGGCAGGCGCGGCCACCGGTTTCGATGTCGACCTTGCCGGTCTGCAATCCGGCAATTCCGTCACGCTCGACTACAAGGTCACGCCCGGCGGGCAGACCCAGCGCTTCACGTTCGTGCGCGTCGATTCCGCGGCGTCGCTGCCCCTGCCGGCCTCGGCCAGCGGCGATGCCAATAACCGCGTCGTCGGGATCGATTTCTCGGGCGGCCCTGCTTCCGTCGCGGCGCAGATCCAGGCCGCCGTCGGCACGGGCTTCACCGTGTCCAACACGGGCTCGACGCTGCGCATCGTCGATGACGGTGCGGCCGGCACGCGCGATGTCATCGGGCTGACGTCGCGGCCGACGAACTCGGTGCTCGCCTCGGCGGGCGGTGCGGTCGAATTGCCGTTCTTCGTCGACGGTCCGTCCGGCAACGCCTTCACCGGTTCCTTCGACGGGGGATCCCAGACCACGGGCTTTTCCGCCCGGATCACGGTCAATCCGGCGCTGATCGCCGATCGCTCGCTGCTGGTCGCCTACAACACCTCGCCGGCGACGGCACAGGGCGACGCGACCCGGCCCAAGCTGATGCTGGAGCGGCTGACGCAGAGCCAGCGTGCGTTCACCAACGCGTCCGGGCTCGATGGCAACACGGCGAGCTCGAGCACGACCATCTCGAATTTCGTCCAGCGGGTGGTCTCCTCGCAGGGGCAGGCCGTCGAGGCCGCCAAGCGGCTCGACGAGGGCCAGCAGGTGGCGCTCGCCTCGGTCCAGAGCCGTTTCCAGCAGATGGCCCAGGTCAATGTCGACCAGGAAATGTCGATGCTGATCGAACTCCAGACCGCCTATGCCGCCAATGCCCGCGTCATCTCCACAATGAAGGAGATGATGGACGTGCTGATGAGAGTGTGAGGCCGCGATGACCATCACCAGCTACGGCACCGGCGCCTATCGTACGGCCAAGCCCAATGAATACGTCTCTACCCGGGCCCAGTTCGACGACCTGCAGCGCCAGCTCGACACCAAGCAGCGCAGCACCAGCTATGGCGATCTCGGCATCGACCGGCGCGTCAGCCTCGATTTGAACGGCAAGGTCGCGCAACTCGATTCCTGGCTGAGTGGCATCGAATTGAGCAATGTGAACCTCAAGCTGCAGACCGCCTCGGTCGAGAACTTCACCAAGCTCACCAACGAGACGCGCAACGACACGCGCTCCAACAGCTATGTGCCGAGCGCCGGCGGGCGCTCCTCGCCGCAGGTTCTGGCCGAGGAGAAGTTCAAGCAGACGCTCGATCTGCTGAACATCGCGGTCAACGGGCGCTACCTGTTCTCCGGCAAGACCTCCGACACGCAGCCGACCGCCGGCTTCAGCGAGATCGTCAATGGCGACGGCGCCGGCAAGGCCGGCCTGAAGCAGTTGATCGACGAGCGCCGGCAGGCCGATTTCGGCTCCGGCCAGGGCAGATTGACCGTGGGCGGCGCCGGCACCACCGCGACGATCTCCGAAGAAGCGACGGTCCATCCGTACGGCTTCAAGATCGCGGGCGTCGTGGGCAGCTCCGCCGCACTCGGGACGACGTTCAATCCCGGCCCGCCGGCCGATGTTTCCGTGAACGTCACGACGCAGCCCGCGGCCGGCGATACCGTGCGTCTCATGCTCAACCTGCCGGATGGGACGCAGGAAGAGGTCGTGCTGACCGCGCGCGCCGCCGGTACCACCGGCTCGGATACCAACAGCTTCGAGATCGGCGTCGACGCCAATGCGACGGCTGCCAATCTGCGCACCGCGATCGGCGCTGCGCTCGGCCAGGAGGCGAAGACGACGCTCTCGGCGGCCTCCTCGCAAGTTGCAGCGCAGGATTTCTTCGCCGGCAGCCTGAACAACCCGCCGAAGCGGGTTCCGGGACCTCCCTTCGCCAGCGCGACCCTGCCGCCGACCAATGCCGGCGCGGCTGCGACAACCGTGATCTGGTATCGTGGCGACGACGGGGCGGACCCGGCCCGCAACACCGCGACGGTCCAGGTCGACCAGGGCCAGACGGTCGGCACCGGCGCAAGGGCGAACGAGGAGGCCTTCCGCATCGGCCTCGCGCAGTTCGCCATCATGTCGGTCGAGAATTTTCCGGCGGCCGATGCGAACTCGCAGGCGCGCTACGAGGCGATGACGGCGCGGGTCAGCGAGAAGCTCGGCTTCGGCGGCAGCACCCAGAAGCCGGCCGAGATCATCACCGAGCTGGGTTCGGCCCAGTCGGCGCTGTCGAACGCGAAGACGCGCCACCAGAGCACCAAGGACTACCTGACCACGACGCTGGCCGGGATCGAGAACGTGACGACCGAGGAGGTCGCGACGCAGATCCTGTCGCTGCAGACGCAGTTGCAGGCGAGCTATCAGGTGACCTCGATGCTCTCGAAGCTGTCGCTGACGAACTACCTCTGAGCGCTCCCGGAGCGCTGCTCTTCACGAACGAAAACGCCGCCCGTAAGGGCGGCGTTTTCGTTCGTCCGGCGATGTCGTTGCTGCGGGCTCAGCGCCCGCGCAGGCCGGCGGCGATGTCGCGGTTGATGTTGACCAGGATGCCGAGCGCTTGCGGCTGCGGATCGGCCGAGATCTTGAAGGTCTGGTTGAAAATGAAATTGGCGAGGCCGAGGATATTGGTCTTGATGCCGACCGGGAGCGGATTGTCCTCGGCGATGACGGCGGAGACCAGCAGGGTCCAGAGGCGGCGGTTATAGGTCAGTGCCTCGTCCAGCTCGCGCTCGCGCAGGTTCCAGTCGTCGGCGACGGCCTGGAGCCGCGTGGCGGCCTTGATCAGGAGGGAGGCTTCGAGTTCGCGAGGCGAAACGACGGATTGGGCAGTCTTGGCCGCGGCAGCGTAGGCGTTAAACCCGTTTTGCATTCTCGATCAGTTCCGCTTCATAGACGATCAGCTTTCTGGCCGCCTTGAGAGCTTTATAGAGGTCGTCGCTTAAGATGCGGTTATTGATCTCGTGAACATGCGGCAGAGCGCTTGGCGCCGCATTGATGAATTCGCGCACGAGCTGGAAATAGGTCTCGTGCTCATGCGTCGGGTCCTGCGCCAGATACATGAGCTGGATCGCGAGATAGATCTTCTTCGCCGGAGTGTCGGCGGTCGCGGCGGTCAGGATGTCCTTCTCGCGCAGGATGGGCGCGTCGCCCTCGATGAAGAAGCGGGTGCGCTGCTCGTCGTTGCGGATCACCACCTGGCCGATGATGATGCGTTCGCGCGGCTTGAGCTCGACCTTGAGAGCCATGTCGGTCCTGCCTTCTGGCTGGAGGGGAGGGCGGGCGGCGTCCTCGGCGTCAGCCGAAGAGCCGGAGCACGCCCTGGTCGGCCTGGTTCGCCAGCGACAGCGCGGTCTGCGAGAGCTGCTGGCGGGTGTTGAGGGCGAGCAGGCTCGCGCCTTCCTCGTTCGGATCGGCCAGCACCAGGTTGCCGGCGCCGGTGGTCAGGACGTTGGCCAGTTCCTTGGTGAAGTCCTGGCGGGTCTGGGCAACCGAGAGGTTCGAGCCCAGCGTCGAGGCCAGCGACTTCAGCGAGGTCAGCGCGCCAGTGAGGGAGGCGGTGGCCTTGTCGAGATCGGCGTCGTTCTGGAAGTTGATGAAGCCGGTGAGCTGCGTGTTGACCGCCTTCGGGATGCCGAGATTGTCCGAGGTCAGGTTCGAGCCCTGGATGTCCAGCTTGGTCTGGTTCTTGCCAGTCTTCTCGTTGAACTGGATGGTCAGGCGATCGCCGGCCAGCAGGTTGATGCCGTTATAGCTCGAATCCTTGGCGAGATCGTCGATCTTGTTGCGGAGATCGTTGAACTGGTCGATCAGGTTCGAACGCACCGCCGAGGTGATGCTGGAGCCTGTGATCGTGGTGCCGGCCGCGGTGTTGTCGGTGAGCGCGAAGCCGAAATCGGTGTTGTCGCTGGTCACACCCGTGGCCGTGGTGCCAGCGGTCGTCCCCGCGGCCGTGATTTCAGCCGCGGTCGGCGCGCCCGGCGCAGCCGGGGTGAAGGTCGCGGTGCCGATACCGAACTCGACCTTCTCGGAGCCGGCGCCCTTGATGTTGAGCTGGCCCTTCTCGTCGATGAAGGCGGTGGCGATGCCCGACTTGTTGATCTCGTTGACGACGTCGCGGACGGTCGCGTTCGTGCTGAGGAAGTTCGCGGTATAGGTCGTCGAGCCCGACTTCAGGTAGATTGAGGTCACGGCCTCGTCACCGGCAGCCAGCGCAGGGCCGCCGACATTGCCGGAATAGGTCGCGGTGGCGGCATTGGCGCCGCCGGCATTGTCGTCGACGACGCGCTTGTCGAGGGCGATGTCCTTCAAGCTCTTCGAGGTCACGGCCGCTTCGGTCGCGGTTGCGAGGGCCGTGCCGGCCTTGGTCGGGCGATTCTGGGCCGCGTCGGCCTGCGCCTGCTTGATCGTCGACTGGAGCGAGTTCACCAGCTTGGTGATGCCGTCGATGCCCTTGGAGGCCGTCTGGATGGTCTGGATGCCGTTCGAGATGCCGTCGAGCAGGCCGGTCAGCTGGCTGGAACGATCGTTCAGCGAGAGCGCGGTGAAGTAGTTCACCGGGTTGTCGATGGCGGAATTGACCTTCTTGCCGGTGGCGAGGCGGTTCTGGATCACGCTCTGCTGGGCAGTGGTCTGCTGCAGCGTCAGCAGGTTGTTGCGAACGCCATTGGAAAGGATCGTGCTGGCCATCTTCGGTCCCCTGAACGCGCGATTCCGGCGCGATGCAACCTGATTTCAGGGGGGATCATCACTTGTTAGGGATAATAAAAGGTTAATTGCGCCGGCAATCTCGTTACCGCGCCAAAACGAAAAGCGGCGGAGCGTGATGCTCCGCCGCCTTTTGACTTCGCCCCGCGTTCTGCGGGCTGATCCGCTTCTGCGGACCGAAGATCAGAACAGGCGCAGGACCGCCTGCTCGCTCTGGTTCGAGAGCGTCAGAGCCGTCTGCGAGAGCTGCTGACGGGTCTGCAGCGCGAGCAGGTTGGCGGCTTCCGTGTTGGCGTCGACGTTCACCAGATTGGCGGCGCCGGTGCTCAGCGTGTCGGCCAGGTCCTTAGTGAAGTCCTGGCGGGTCTGGGCGACCGACAGGTTCGCGCCGAAGGTCGAGGACAGCGACTTCAGCGAGGTCAAGGCACCGGTGAGGGCCTTGGTCGCGGATTCGAGGTCGGCGTCGTTCTGGAAGTTGACTTGGCCGGTCAGCTGGGTGTTACCGGCCTTGACGATGCCGAGGTTGTCGGAGGTAACGTCCGAGCCCTGGATGTCAAGCTTGGTCTGGTTCTTGCCGGTCTTCTCGTTGAACTGGATCGAGAGACGGTCGCCCTTCAGCAGGTTGATGCCGTTGAAGCTCGAGTCCTTCGCCAGATCGTCGATCTTGCTGCGGATGTCGTTGTACTGATCGATCAGGTTCGAACGCACCGCCGAGGTGATGCCGGAGGACGTGATCGTCGTCGTGCCCGCGGCGTTGTCGCCGAGAGCGAAGCCGAGGGCGACGTTCTCCGAAGCCGCGCTTTGGGCATCGGTGACAGCCAGAACGCCGGCTGCGTCGAACTCAGCCTGCGTGGGCGCGCCGGCGGCCGCAGGAGTGAACGTCGCCTGGCCGAAGCCGAATTCAACCTTCTCGGAGCCCGTGCCCTTGATGTTGAGCTGGCCCTTTTCGTCGACGAAAGCCGTGGCCACGCCCGACTTGTTGATCTCGTTGACGACATCGCGAACGGTCGCGTTGGCGGCATTGAACGAAGCCGTGTAGGTCGTCGAACCCGACTTCACCGAGATGGCGAGCGCTTGGGAGTCGCCGACGGCGGGGGCGGTGACGCCGAGATTGCCCGAATAGGTCGCCGTCGCGGTGTTGGCCGTGCCGGCGTTATCGTCGACGATCTTCTTGTCGAGTGCGATATCCTTCAGGCTCTTCGAGGTAAGAGCAGCTTCCGTCGCCGTGGCGAGAGTCGTACCGGCCTTGGTCGGGCGGTTCTGCGCCGCGTCCGTCTGGGCCTGCTTGAGGGTCGACTGCAGCGAGTTCACCAGCTTGGTGATGCCGTCGATGCCCTTGGAGGCGGTCTGGATGGTCTGGATGCCGTTCGAGATGCCGTCCAGCAGGCCCGTGAGCTGGTTGGAGCGATCGTTCAGCGAAGCGGCGGTGAAGTAGTTGACGGGGTTATCGACCGCGCTGTTGACCTTCTTGCCGGTTGCGAGCTTGAACTGGGAAGCCTGAGCCTGGGCGGCGGTCGACTGGAGCGACGAGAGAGCGGCGCGAACGCCCGAGGAGATGGAGACGGCCATTTGTGTTTACCTTCTGGTATGGAGCCTTCTGGCGCCCCGGCCGTTCTGGCCAGGACGGGCCGACCCTGCTGGCCCAGCCCGTAACAACAGGTAAATTTCAGCCGGCGAATTGAGCGGGATCGGCGCCTTGTCGGGGCATGGTTAAGCAGGCTCTAACGGCGGGCGGCCGCGCAGGCCCCAAACGCAAACCGCCCGCGCGCGGAGGCGGGCGGTTCAAAATGCGATTAAAGGGGAGGAGGCGCTCAGGCCGTCCGCTCGATCTGGTGCTGCTGGGTCTCGCTGGCCTCGCGGGCGCGCTCGCTGAGTTCGCGTGAATAGGCACGCAGCTTGAGCAGCGTCTCGTCCGGCAGCTGCGAGATCGTCTCGCCGGTATGCGGGTCCTTCTTCTGCAGCACGATCGCGCGGGTCTGCGGATCGATGATCAGCTTGCGCTCGACCGTCTCGTCGGTCGTGCGCGCGGCCTCGCGGTTGTTCTGGGCGTTGTCCCGGGCCCGGCGCTCGCCATTGGCGCGGCTCTGGGCGTCGCGCGCGTCGGCGCGGACTTCGACATTGACGGCCGCGCCGGCCGAGGCCGACTGCACGGTCTTTTCAGGGGGAAGGTCGACCGCGACGCTGCCGGCATGGGCCGTGACGTCTGAACGGCTGACAGGCGGCGGGCCGATCACGGCCGCGAGCTTGGGGGCGTTGCCAAAATCCATGACCACTCCTTCTGGAGTCGTTCACGGCGCCGTCGCGGCGCCATCGTCCGGTGCCGGGAGCAGGACGTGCTACCCGACAGTACGGAGATTGGCAGAAAAGATTGAATCCGGCGTCAAGAAATTAGGTAAATCTTTAGGGTTTCCGGCGCAGCCGTCGCGTAAACCCTTTTTAAACCAAGGGGCTGGCGCTTCCTGCCCCAGAGCGGAAGCGACCAGCCATAGCGTCTCACAGCCGGCGCGAGACGACCAATGGCCCGGAATTCGGACGGGCGAAGACGCCGGCGCCGACGGTTGCTGCCGGGCCGTAGCCATTGGCGCGCATCGGCTTGTTGGCATCGGCGGCGAGATCGCGAACGATCGATTCCGAGACGGCGCGGGCGGTCGCCAGCACGATCTGGTTGGTCTCGATCAGGCCCTGGAAGGCGAGATGGGCGTCCTTCAGCCGCTTGACCTCTCCCGGCACGAAGCGGGCCAGCGCCACGGCGTTCAGCTTCACCTGCTCGACGCCGCGCATGTAGATGCCGGCGAGCTCGGTCTTGCGCGGCTCGCGGGTCATCGCTTCCGGCAGGCGGCCGGCGCGGACGAGTTCGGTTTCCTCGCCGACGAGATGGGAGAGGGCGCCGAGCGCCTCCAGCACGGCCTCGACCAGGGCGCGCGCGCTCAGCGCATCGGCGATGCGCGGGCGCTCGTCGAGGATCGGCTTAGCGGCCAGCATTCTGCACTCCGCCCGCAGCCTGCTCCTGCAGGTTGATCAGGTCGCGCATGATCTGGTTGGACAGGCCGATGCCACCGGCCTTCTGGATCTGCTGGGCGTATTGCTGCGTCAGCTGGGAACGCCAGATGCCGCCGCCGGTGCCGTTCTCGCCCAGCGGGCCTTCGGTGCCCGCGTTGGCGAAGAGCTTCTCGGTCATCTGCTCGAGAAACATGGTCTCGAACTCGTCGGCCTGCTTCTTCGCCTTGGCCTTGGCCGGGTCGAGCGCATCGGCGATGCCGCTGGCGACCTTGCCGGCGACGCCGAGGGCAAGGTTCGCGGCGGGAAGCGCGAGGGCAGCAGTCATCACATCACCTCGATTTCGGCCTGCAGGGCGCCTGCCGACTTGATGGCCTGGAGAATGGAGATCAGGTCGCGCGGGCCGATGCCGAGCGCGTTGAGCCCGTCGACGAGTTCGGCCAGCGTCACGCTTTCCTTGACGAGGGCGAGCTTGTTGCCGCCGCCGGTATCGACCTTGACGTTGGTCCGGGGCGTCACGACGGTCTGGCCACGCCCGAACGGCTCGGGCTGGGAGACCTGCGGCTGCTCGCTGATCGTGACGGTGAGGTTGCCCTGCGCCACGGCGACCGTGGAGACGCGGACGTCCTTGCCCATGACGATGATGCCGGAGCGCTCGTCGATGACGATGCGGGCGAGCTGGTCGGGCTCGACGCGCAGCTGCTCGATATCGGTGAGCAGCCGGATCATGTTGCCCTTGAAGCGCGGCGGAATCTGCAGGACCACGGTCGAGGGATCGGTCGGCTCGGCCGAGTCGCCGCCGACGAAATCGTTGATCGCGGCGGCGACGCGCCGTGCGGTGGTCAGGTCGGGATTGCGCAGCGACAGGCGCAGCGTCGAGAGCTTGTTCAGCGCGAAGTCGATCTCGCGCTCGACGACGCCGCCATTGGCGATGCGGCCGACGGTCGGCACGCCGCGGGTGATCTTGCTGGCCTCGCCCTCGGCCGAGAAGCCGGAGATCGCGACCGGGCCCTGCGACACCGCGTAGACCTCGCCATCGGCGCCGAGCAGCGGGGTGACCAGCAGCGTGCCGCCCTGCAGCGACTTGGAATCGCCCATGGCCGAGACGGTGACGTCGACGCGCGTGCCCTGCGTGGCGAAGGGCGGCAGGTTGGCCGTCACCATCACGGCGGCGACGTTGGCCGTGCGCATGTTGGCGCCGCGGGTGTTGACCCCGAGGCGCTCCAGCATCGCCTGCAGCGACTGCTTGGTGAAGGGCGTGTTGTTGAGCGTGTCGCCGGTGCCGTTGAGGCCGACGACGATGCCGTATCCGAGCAGCTGGTTGGTCCGGACGCCCTCGACGGAGGCAAGGTCCTTGATGCGCGAGAGCGCGAACACCGGCTGCGACGACAGGCCGACGACGACGGCCAGCATGGCGGCCAGCGGCTTCAGCAGCGTCTTCAGGGCGGGGTTGCGGAACATGCGTCTGGCACCAAAGGGTGGTTGAACTCACCAGAGCCCTTGCGAGCGGCGTGCCAAACCGCTCAAAATTGAAAATCCTTGTTTGTCAGTCCTTTGCAGTTCGGCGTCATGGTCGGGAGGCTCTTGCGGGGCCTGCGCTTCCTGCCGGGGCGGCAGTTTCTGCCGGGCAATTTACCGGCTGTTAACCGTCTTGCCGCAAGAGTTCGTTAACCCTTCACGAGGCCGCCGATGATCAGGATCGACCAGCGCGCGCCCGTTTCGAATGCCGGCCCGGCCAGTTCCGCGAGGCGCTCGAGCGGCGCGGCCTTCACGCTTCCGACGCAGGAATCGGCGACCGCTGCCCGCAGCAGCGGCGTCAGCGCAGCAGGTCCGCTCGACACCTTGCTCGCCGTCCAGGCGCAGGAAGACACGCAGGACCGCAAGCGTCGGCAGGCGAGGCGCGGACATGACCTGCTCGACGGGCTCGACCGGCTGAAGGCGGCGCTTCTCGCCGGCCGTGTTCTACCCTCCGAGCTGGAGCGTTTGCGCACGACATTGGCGCTCCGGCGCGAGACCACGGACGATCCGCGGCTCGACGAGGTGCTGGCACATATCGAATTGCGCGCGGCCGTGGAGCTGGCGAAGCTGAAGCGCTGAGGGCGACAAAGCGCCGTCATGCTCGGGCTTGACCCGAGCATCTCATGCCAAAAGAGGGGCTCATAGCTCTACTCTGCCAGAGATTCTCGGGTCTGCGCTTCGCTTCGCCCGAGAATGACGGCCCTCTGCACTGGTCGACCTATCGAATGAACTGATCGACATACTCCGCGCCCAACCCGTTCTGGGCGTAATGCGCGCGGCATTTGTCGATGCGGGTGAAGACGTCGTCATAGCCCAGGCACTTGCCGTCCGGATCGACATAGATCATCGCGCCGTTGACCTGGAACATGGTGATCATCTCCTCGACATCGGGATCGACCACCAGCGTATGCGTCTCGCCCGGCGCCTCGTAAACATAGGAGCCCTCGGTCGCGACCCAATCGTGCTCCAGATAGCGCCATTGGCCCTTGAGCACATAGCCGTGGACCGGCAGCGGGTGACGATGGCGTGAGAGCACGCCGGCGCGGCGGACCTTGAGCAGGTTCATCCAGTAGCCGCGTGAGGTGCAGAGGAGCAGGGGCCGGAACCAGACATTGTCGTCGACCGGAACCCAGACGCGCTCGTCGGTCGGGATGACGTTCGGGACGATCAGCTCGGGCGGCGATTCCTTTGGCTGGGGATGGCGATAAGGCGTCCAGCGCTCCTCCTGCGTGGCCGCGACGGGCATCGGGCTCGTCGTGTTCATGGCGTCTCTCCCGGGCTGATGTTCTGATTCAATCCGCGCACAATCTGATTCAGGTTTCCGGCCCAAGTCATTGGGCTGGAATCGCTTTCCTAGACGGCGAGATAGCCGCCATCGACCGGCAGGATCGCGCCCGTGATGAACTGGGCCGCGTCCGAAAGCAGGAAGGCGATGGCGCCGCCGACATCGCCGGGCTTGCCCCAGCGGCCCATCGGCGTGCGGGCGAGGATCGGTGCCGAACGCTCGGCATCCTCGACGAGCGGCCGGGTCAATTCGGTCTCGATCCAGCCTGGGGCGACCGCGTTGACGCGGATGCCGTCCTGCGCCCAGGCGGCGCCGAGCGACTTGGTGAGCTGGCCGATGCCGCCTTTCGAGGCGGCATAGCCCGGCGCGAAGGGCGAGCCGTGGAAGGTCAGCATCGAGGCGATATTGACGATGCCGCCGCCGGCCTTGTCCGCGCCCTTGGCGGCGAGCTTGTCCTTGGCGGCGAGGCACATCCGCATCGTGCCGTTGAGATTGACCTCGATCGTCAGGCGGAAGGCGTCGATCTCGAATTCCTTGCCGCCGCGCTGGATCATGCCGGCGCAGTTCACCAACGCATCGAGGCGCGGGCAGGTCGCGACGATCGCCGCAACCTCAGCGTCGCGGGTGACGTCGAGCCGGGCATGACGGATAGCGGGATGGGCTGGTGCCGCCGCGACCTCCTCCTCGGTCAGGCCGGTGGCAAGGACCTCGTAGCCGGCCGTGGCGAGGGAGAGAGCGGCACCGGCGCCGATGCCGCGCGTACCGCCGGTGACGAGGGCGAATTTGGTCGAAGTCGCGTGTGTCATGGGGCGAGGCTAGAGCGGCCCGCGCCGAGGGGGAAGGCAGGATGATGCAGGCCGCCATGCGGTGGCGGCCATGCCGCTCAGTCCCACTTGTACTTCAGGGAGAGCATCGCCCGGCCGCGCGTCTCGAAATCGCTGGCCACGAGTGGCACCTTGCGCGCCAGCGTGACGTCGAAGGAGGTTTGCCAGGGCAGGTCGGCCAGTCTGGCTAGATCGACCGAAAGCTTCATCTCCGGCGTCATCGCGGTGTGAATGCCGTCGCCCGGCGCGAAGACGTAAGTCCCGCCCATGGTGAGCTGGGAGGTCAGGGTGAGGTGGGGGAACAGCTCCTGCCGGTACCCGATCAGCGCCTCGCCGATCTGTTCGGGATTGCCGTAGAGCGCGCTGCCGCCACCGGTGGCGAGGCCCCAGATGAAGCCTTTGCCTGCCCCGACAGGCTGGGCGAGCCGCCAGCGCAATTCCGCATTCCGCGTCGCGCCGGTGCTGGCCGGATCGGAGAGCGTGGTCGAGAGCGAGAAGATGTCCTGCCCGAGCTTGAAGCCGACCGAGCGGTCCTGCGCTGCGCTCATCGTATGCTGGCGGGCCGCAAACCCTTTGCGGATGATGTCGACCGGGATCGGCGCCCGCGCCCGCAGATGTGCGCCCGATGATGCGGCGGCGCGACCGAGCGCGGCCAACCCCGGATCGAAGACGATGGCATCGGGCTCGCTCGCGGCAAGCGCCGGCATCTCGTCCGCGTCGGGATCGATCAAGGCGCCACGCGGGATCGGCAGCGGCATGGCGGGCTGCTCCTCGGCCGTGAGCGGCGTGGAGGCGAGGGCGGGACTGAGCGTCGCCGCAAGAAGGAGCATGGCCGGCGCGAGGCCGGACCGGCAATCGGGAATGAAACGGAACACGTCGTTCGTCCTGTCGCTATGACGAGCGGCAGGTCAGGCTAGGCGGGGAAGATGCCGATTTTGCGGCAGTGCAGCATAATGATTGTTGCGCGAGATTGCCCGAAAGCCGCGCTTCCCCCGCCGCGCGTAACCCGCTAGGAAGCGACCCAGCCGCAGGCCATGCCGAAAGGCGTGGTTTCGGATCGTTCTATCTGGAGAGAACAGGGGTCATCGCATGAGCAAGATCAAGGTCGCCAACCCGGTCGTCGACATGGACGGCGACGAGATGACCCGGATCATCTGGCAGAAGATCAAGGACACCCTGATCTTCCCGTATCTGGATCTCGAGCTCGACTATTACGACCTCTCGGTCGAGAACCGCGACGCGACCAACGACCAGGTCACGATCGACGCCGCCAACGCCACCAAGAAGCATGGCGTCGCGGTGAAGTGCGCGACCATCACGCCGGACGAGGGCCGCGTGAAGGAGTTCAACCTCAAGGAAATGTGGAAGTCGCCGAACGGCACGATCCGCAACATCCTCGGCGGCGTGATCTTCCGCGAGCCGATCATCTGCAAGAACGTGCCGCGCCTGGTGCCGGGCTGGACCCAGCCGATCGTCATCGGCCGCCATGCCTTCGGCGACCAGTACCGTGCGACCGACTTCAAGTTCCCGGGCAAGGGCACGCTCTCGATCAAGTTCGTCGGCGAGGATGGCAAGGTCATCGAGAAGGAGGTCTTCAAGGCTCCCGAGGCCGGCGTCGCGATGGCGATGTACAACCTCGACGACTCGATCCGCGACTTCGCTCGCGCCTCGCTGAACTACGGCCTGATCCGCAAGTACCCGGTCTATCTCTCGACCAAGAACACCATCCTCAAGACCTATGACGGCCGCTTCAAGGACATCTTCGAGGAGATCTACCAGGCCGAGTTCAAGGCCGAGTTCGACAAGCTCGGGATCACCTACGAGCACCGCCTGATCGACGACATGGTCGCTTCCGCGATGAAGTGGTCGGGCGGCTATGTCTGGGCCTGCAAGAACTACGACGGCGACGTGCAGTCCGACACCGTGGCGCAGGGCTTCGGTTCGCTCGGCCTGATGACCTCCGTGCTGATGACGCCGGACGGCAAGACCGTCGAGGCCGAGGCCGCGCATGGCACGGTGACCCGCCACTATCGCGAGCACCAGAAGGGCAAGGAGACCTCGACGAACTCGATCGCCTCGATCTTCGCCTGGACCCGTGGCCTCGCGCACCGCGCCAAGCTCGACAACAATGCCGAGCTCGCCAAGTTCGCTTCGCTGCTGGAGAAGGTCACCGTCGACACGGTCGAGGCCGGCGACATGACCAAGGACCTCGCCCTGCTGGTCGGCGCCGAGCAGAAGTGGCTCTCGACCACCGGCTTCCTCGAGAAGGTCAGCGACAACATGCGCAAGGCGATGGCTGCCTGATTTCAGGCACATCTCTGCGTGGAATAAGAAGCCCGGCCGAAAGGCCGGGCTTTTTCATGCGCTGTGCGCGCCTGCGCGATCAGGCCTTCCGGGCCACGATATAGGGGCGCCAGTGCTTGCCCTTGCTCGCGTGGTTCTCGACGTCCAGAACCTGAAAGCCCGCCGCAGACACAAGCTCCTTCAGCTCTGCCGCGCCGAAGACGGCAGCATAGGGCGCCAGCCGGAGCGCGCGCATCACGGGCAGGGCAGCGTATCCGACGAGCGGGTTCATGTCCCCGATGCAGGGGGTCTTCGAGATGAACAGTCCGCCCTCGGCGAGCAAACCACGGATGTGCTTCAGCGTGCCGGGCAGATCACGAACCAGATGCAGGTAGCTGAAGCCCAGAACGGCATTGAAACCGGTCTCGGGCGCGAGCGCTTCCACTGTCGCGACGAGGAAGCTCAATCCCGGGATCGCTTCGGTCGCCAGTTTCTGCTCGGCAATCGCGATCATGCCGGTCGAGATGTCCGTCGCGAGATAGCTTTGCACGCCGTCGGCCAGCCTGAGCGCCGTCGATCCCGTGCCGCAGCCGAGTTCCAGCACCCGATCCTGCGGCCTCAGCAGCCCGCGCGTCCGCTCCAGCGTGCGTTCATAGCCGGCGATGTCCGAGATGGTGCTACGCGCGTATCGGCCGGATGTCCGATCCCAGAAGCGGGCATCGCTCACGCTGCTCATCCTTCGGTACTCCCCAAATCAAGGCCGATATAGGCGGGGAAGATTGCGGGAGTTTTACTGATCCAGCCGCTGCAGGCGTCTCATTCGACCTTCACCGCGCGTCGCGCCAGGATGCGATGCTCGGCCAGCGGCGCATGCAGCACGTAGCGCAATTCATAGAGGCCCGGTTGGTCCGGCGCTTCCAGCGTCGCCTCGACATTCTCGGCCGGGAAGAAGCGCGGGCCATCGGCATCGGCGGGCGCATCGGGCCTCACCAGCATGACGCGGTCCTGCTCGCCATTGGGGCCGATGCCGCGCACCGGCAGGCCTTGGCCACGGCCGACGTGTTCGGGCGCGGCCAGCGTCGCGCTGGGCTCTGTCGTGGCGAGGGGCTGGCGCAGCAGGATCACGAGCGCGCCGTCCTTCTCCACGGTGAGGCGCAGTTCATAGGCGCCTACGGCGCCAGGCGTCGGCAGGGTGGGCACCGCATTCTTCGGCTCGACGACGACGATCGCCTTGCTCGCGGGATCGTCGGGGCGGGCGATCGCGAGGCGTGCGCCTTGCGGCGCGTTGCTCAGGAAGACGCTGAGCGGGGCACCGGCAACGATCGTCCGCGCCGCCGAGAGGGAGGGGGCGTCGTTGCGGCGTTGAGCGGGCTTTGTCTGCGCAATGGCGAGCGCCGGCAGGAGCGCGGCGAGCCCGATCAGGGAGCGGCGTTTCACGTTCATCCTCTCGCCAGCGCCCGGATGCGCTCGGCAAGCCGGGGGTGGCGCGTGGTGAGGGCCCGGAAATCGATGGGGTCGAGCACCAGGAGCTTGGAAGGAACCGTCGCCACGGCCGCTTGCGGGCAGGGCGAGTGGCTGGCGATGGCGATATCATCGAGCTGGAGTTCGCCGAAAAAATGGCCTTCGTCCAGCCGGTCGCGGCTGTTGGCGAGCGCGACCTCGACCTCGCCGCTGGCGATGAAGTAGAGCGCTCGGCCGGGCTCGCCCTGATGCATGATGACCGCGCCTGATCGTACCGATTGGGCGCGCAGGAACTGCATCACGGCGGCGATCTCGCTGGCATCGAGCCCGCCGAAGAGCGGCACGCGCGCGACCATGCTCCAGGTGACGACGAACTCGCGCCGGTGGATCTCCTGCGCGAAGGCGGTCGCGACGATGCCGACCGGCAAGGCGAGCATGACGAGGCCGAGTACGGCGGTGACGGCCGCGACCGCCTTGCCGGCTACGGTGATCGGAAAGACATCGCCATAGCCGACCGTGGTCAGGGTGATGATCGCCCACCACATCGCATCGGGAATCGTGCCGAACTTGTCGGGCTGGGCCTCATGCTCGACCAGATGCATGGCGCTCGCCGCGACCAGCATCACGCCCATCAGGATGACGAAGCAGGCGACCAGCGCCTTGCGTTCCGCCGCGAGCGCCGCCGCAAGCGAAGCCATGCCCGGTGAATAGCGGCCGAGCTTGAAGAAGCGCAGGAGGCGCAGCAGCAGGAGGAACTCGAACTCGCCGAAGCCGAGCAGCCCTGCGGCGAGCGGCAGGATCGCGATAAGGTCGATGATGGCCGGGAAGGAACCGAGATAGGCGAGCCGCGCCCGCGTCGCGCTCAGGCCGCGATAGCGGGCGTGCTCGGGCGCGATCCAGATGCGGACGAGATATTCGAGCGTGAAGACCGCGAGCGAGACGCGCTCCAGCAACACAAGGGCTGGCCCGAACCGTGCTGCGATCGACGGAACCGAGGCCAGCACGATTCCGAGCACGTTGGCGCAGATCAGCGCGACCAGCGCCCGGTGGATCACGGTGGCGACGAGGTCGTCGCCGGCACCGTGATCGAACCACAGGTGAACCTGCCACCGCCAGCCCCGTCGAGGCGTGGCGGCGGCCATCTCTTCGTCAGCCCATCGCGGCCGCGACGGCGTCGAGCGCGGCTTGCGCCTTGCTGCCGTCAGGCCCGCCGGCCTGGGCCATGTCGCGGCGTCCGCCGCCGCCCTTGCCGCCGAGCTGCTCGGAGGCGACGCGGACCAGCGCGACCGCATCGAAGCGCTCGGTCATATCAGGCGTGACGCCGACGACGACGCCGGCCTTGCCGTCATCGGCGACGCCGACGATGGCGACGACGCCGGAGCCGACGCGAGCCTTGGCCTCGTCGGCGAGGCTCTTCAGGTCCTTCATCTCGATGCCGGTGACGGCGCGCGCCAAGAGCTTGGCACCCGCGATCTCCTGGACCGGGTCCTCAGCCGCGCCGCCGCCGCCCATGGCGAGCTTCTTGCGGGCCTCGGTCAATTCGCGGTCGAGCTTGCGGCGCTCCTCGATCAGGGCGGCGAGGCGGTTGCCGGCCTCGTTGGCGGGGACCTTGAGCAGGCTCGCAAGCCCGTCGAGCAGGCGCGATTCCTCGTTGAGGCGCAGGCGCGCGCCATTGCCGGTCATGGCTTCGAGGCGGCGCACGCCGGCCGCCACCGCGCCTTCGCCGACGATGCTGACGAGGCCGATATCGCCGGTGCGCGAGGCATGGGTGCCGCCGCAGAGCTCGACCGAGTAGGCGCGGCCGGCCGGGTTCGTGCCCATCGCGACGACGCGAACCTCGTCGCCGTATTTCTCGCCGAAGAGCGCGCGGGCGCCCGACGCGATCGCCTCGTCGACGCTCATCAGGCGGGTCGTGACCGGCTCGTTCCGGAGGACGATCGCGTTGGCGATCTCCTCGACCTCGCGCAGCTCCTCGGCGCTGATGGGCTTGGGATGCGAGAAGTCGAAGCGCAGGCGATCGGCCGAGACCAGCGAGCCCTTCTGCGCGACATGGTCGCCGAGGACGAGGCGCAGCGCCTCATGCAGCAGATGCGTCGCCGAGTGGTTGGCGCGGATTGCGGTGCGGCGCTCATGGTCGACGACGAGCTCGACGGCGGCGCCGAGCTTCAATTCGCCTTCCTTGACGGTGACACTATGGGCGAAGACATCGCCGAGCTTCTTCTGGACGTCGGTGACCTCGACCACCGTGCCCGGCGCCTTGACCAGGCCGGCATCGCCGACCTGGCCGCCGGACTCGCCATAGAACGGCGTCTGGTTGACCAGCATGAAGCCGCTCTCGCCAGCCTTCAGCAAGGAGACCTCGGCATTGTCGCGGATCAGCGCGGTGACGACGCCCTCGGCGGTCTCGGTGTCGTAGCCCAAGAATTCGGTCGCGCCGACCTTGTCGCGCAGCGGGAACCAGAGCGTCTCGGTCGCAGCCTCGCCGGAGCCGGACCAGGCGGCGCGCGCCTTGGCCTTCTGCTGCTGCATGGCGGCGTCGAAGCCCTCGGTATCGACGGTGATCTCGCGGGCGCGCAGCGCGTCCTGCGTCAGGTCGAGCGGGAAGCCGTAGGTGTCGTAGAGCGTGAAGGCGACATCGCCCTTGAGGCTCTGGCCGGCGGTCAGGTCCTTCGAGGCGTCGTCGAGCAAGGTGAGGCCGCGCGCCAGCGTGGTGCGGAAGCGGGTTTCCTCCAGCTTCAGCGTCTCGGTGATCAGCGCCTCGGCACGGAGCAGCTCGGGATAGGCGCGGCCCATCTCGCGGGTCAGCGCCGGCACGAGCTTGTAGAGCAGCGGCTCCTTGGCGCCGAGGAGCTGCGCATGGCGCATGCCGCGGCGCATGATCCGGCGCAGCACATAGCCGCGGCCTTCGTTCGAGGGCAGCACGCCATCGGCGATCAGGAAGGCGGAGCAGCGCAGATGGTCGGCGATGACGCGGTGGCTCGCCTTCATCGGGCCGTCCGGATCGACCGAGGTCAGGTCGGCGATCGCGGTGATCAGGGCGCGGAACAGGTCGATATTGTAGTTGTCATGCGTGCCCTGGAGCACGGCCGCGATGCGCTCCAGCCCCATGCCGGTATCGATCGAGGGGCGGGGCAGGTTGGTGCGGATGCCGCCGGCCGCTTCCTCGTACTGCATGAACACGAGGTTCCAGATCTCGATGAAGCGGTCGCCGTCCTGCTCGGCGGAGCCCGGCGGGCCGCCCCAGATATGGTCGCCATGATCGTAGAAGATCTCGGAGCAGGGGCCGCAAGGGCCGGTATCGCCCATGCGCCAGAAATTGTCGGAGGTCGGGATACGGATGATCTTGTCGTCGGTCAGGCCGGCGATCTTCTTCCAAAGCGCATGCGCCTCGTCGTCCTCGGAGTAGACGGTGACCGTCAGCTTGTCCTTGGGCAGGCCGAATTCGCGCGTGACCAGCGTCCAGGCGTGGTGGATCGCCTGTTCCTTGAAATAGTCGCCGAAGGAGAAGTTCCCCAGCATCTCGAAGAAGGTGTGGTGACGGGCGGTGTAGCCGACATTGTCGAGGTCGTTGTGCTTGCCACCGGCGCGCACGCATTTCTGGGCGGTGGTGGCGCGCGAATAGGGGCGCTTCTCCTGCCCGGTGAAGACGTTCTTGAACTGCACCATGCCCGAATTGGCGAACATCAGCGTCGGGTCGTTGCGCGGGACGAGCGGGCTCGACGGCACGATCTCGTGGCCCTGGGACTTGAAGTAGTCGAGGAAGGTCGACCGGATATCGTTGACGCCGCTCATCGCTCTTTTGCGCTCTGATCTTGGGCAGGAGGCCGGGCTCGCGCTCGGCGGGAAGAACCGGTTCTAGTCAGGCGGTTGGCGCCTGTCCAGAAAGCCGGAGCCTTTCCGCGTTTCTGCGAAACACGGAAAGGCTCCGGTCTTCTAGTTGCCGCATTCTCTTCACGCGAACCGGTGGCCACTTCGCTTGAAAATGCTTGGGATGCAGCGCACAGCCCGCAAAGCCTTATCGGCAAACGAAAACGGGCGGCCCGAAGACCGCCCGCTTGCATCGGAACGTCATTCTCGGGCGGAGCGAAGCGCAGACCCGAGAATCTCTCTCAGGATAGGTCGCCTCATTCGGCCTGAGATGCTCGGGCCAAGCCCGAGCATGACGGCGTTGGCTATCTCAGGCTTCGCCTTCGTCGAGATCGTCCGCGGTCGGGTCCGCCTGATCGAGGATGCGGTCGGCGACGAGGCCGGAATTCTGGCGGATCGTGGCTTCGATCTTCGCGGCGAGGTCCGGATTGGCCTTGAGGAAGGTCTTGGCGTTCTCGCGGCCCTGGCCGAGGCGCTGGCTGTCGAAGGAGAACCAGGCGCCCGCCTTCTCGACCATGCCGGCCTTGACGCCGAGATCGATCAGCTCGCCGACCTTCGAGATGCCCTCGCCGAACATGATGTCGAACTCGACCTGCTTGAAGGGCGGCGCGACCTTGTTCTTGACGACCTTGACGCGGACCTGGTTGCCGGTCGCCTCGTCGCGCTCCTTCAGCGTCGAGACGCGGCGGATGTCGAGACGCACCGAGGCGTAGAACTTGAGTGCGTTGCCGCCGGTCGTGGTCTCCGGCGAGCCGTACATCACGCCGATCTTCATGCGGATCTGGTTGATGAAGATGACCATGCAGTTCGAGCGCGAGATCGAAGCGGTGAGCTTGCGCAGGGCCTGGCTCATCAGGCGGGCCTGGAGGCCGGGCTGAACATCGCCCATCTCGCCCTCGATCTCGGCGCGGGGCGTCAGCGCCGCAACGGAGTCGACCACGAGCACGTCGATCGCGCCGGAGCGGACGAGGGTGTCGGTGATCTCGAGCGCCTGCTCGCCGGTATCGGGCTGCGAGATCAGGAGATCGTCGAGATTGACGCCGAGCTTGCGGGCATAGACCGGATCGAGCGCGTGCTCGGCATCGACGAAGGCGCAGACGCCGCCCTTCTTCTGGGCTTCGGCGATGGTGTGCAGCGCCAGCGTGGTCTTACCCGAGGATTCCGGCCCGTAGATCTCGATGACGCGGCCCCGGGGCAGGCCGCCGACGCCGAGCGCGATGTCGAGGCCAAGCGAACCGGTCGAAATCGTCTCGATCTCGATCGACGGCGAATTCTTGCCGAGCCGCATGATCGAGCCCTTGCCGAAGGCGCGCTCGATCTGGGAGAGCGCCGCATCGAGCGCCTTGGCCTTGTCCATCGAGGAGCCTTCCACGAGTTTGAGATTCGCCTGATTCACGGTTCGGGCTCCTTATGACAGGGCGAGGGGGACATCTCAATGCGTCTTGACATGAGAATGGTCATGCTTTGTTCTCAGTCGCAAGTTCTTTTTTTGTTCTCGGTGTCAGTTTCTGTCAGGAGGAGTGTCAGGAGCTGTCACGAGATGGCGCAACGTGACGGGAAACGGCGCCCGGAGGCGGGTGCCGCCGGCCTTTAGCCCATCGCCGCCTTCACGGTCTCGACGAGCTGCTTCATCGTGAAGGGCTTGGGCAGGAAGTGGAATTCCTCGCCCTCGGGCAGGTTCTTGCGGAAGGCCTCCTCGGCATAGCCGGAGACGAAGACGACCTTGGTGTTCGGGTTGCGCTTGCGCAGTTCGCCGAGCAGCGTCGGTCCGTCCATTTCCGGCATCACCACGTCGGAGACGACGAGGTCGATCTTGCCGTCGTTCTGGAGGAAGAGGTCGAGCGCCTCGACGCCGGACGCCGCCTCGTGGACGGTGTAGCCGCGCGAGACCAGCATGCGGGCGTTGAGCGCACGCACCGCGTCCTCGTCCTCGACCAGCAGGATGACGCCGGCGCCGGTATGGTCGGCGGCGAGCTTCTTCGGCGCTTCCTTGGCGGCGGCCTCGGCTGCGATCTCCTCCTGGCTCGGGACATGGCGCGGCAGGAAGATCTGGAAGGCCGTGCCCTTGCCGATGGTCGAGTCGACGAAGACATAGCCGCCGGTCTGCTTGACGATGCCGTAGACCATGGAGAGGCCGAGGCCGGTGCCCTTACCGACCTCCTTGGTGGTGAAGAAGGGCTCGAAGATCTTGTCGAGATGCTCCTGCGGGATGCCGGTGCCGGTGTCCTCGACCTCCAGCAGCACGTAGTCGTCGGTCGGCAGGGCCTCATGGCTGAAGGAAGCGCAGTCCTCGCGGGTGACGTTGCGGGTGCGCACCGCGAGCTTGCCGCCGTTCGGCATGGCGTCGCGGGCGTTGACGGCGAGGTTGACGATGACCTGTTCGAGCTGGCCGAGATCGGCCTTGACCGGCCAGAGGTCGCGGCCCTGGCGGACGTCGAGCGTGACCTTGTCGGCGACGACGCGCTTCAGCATCAGCGAGAGGTCGGAGAGCACCTCGCCGAGCTCCAGCACTTGCGGGCGCAGGGTCTGGCGGCGCGAGAAGGCGAGCAATTGCCTGACCAGCGCCGCGGCGCGGTAGGCGTTCTGCTTGATCTGCATGATGTCCGGGAAGGACGGGTCGGTCGGCCGGTGGCTCGCCAGCAGGAACTCCGAGGCGTTGATGATGACCTGCAGCACGTTGTTGAAGTCGTGCGCGATGCCGCCGGCGAGCTGGCCGACCGCCTGCATCTTGCCGGCCTGGTCCATGTTGTCGCGCAGCTTGCGCTCGGCCGTGGTCTCCAGCGCGTAGACGATGGCGCGCTCGCCGTCGCCGCCCTCGGTGCCGGCAACCGGCGTGAGGTAGAGCTTGGCCGAGCGGCCGTCCTCGCCCGCGAGCGTGAGGTCGAGCGGGTTGCCGCCAGAGCGGCCGGCGACCACCTCGGCCAACGCCTCGTCTAGCCCGGCGCCAGAAGCGACGAGGTCGTGGATGGTGCGGGGCCTGAGGCCAGCCGGGATCAGGCGGGCAAAGGCGGCGTTGGAATGCAGGATCGCGCCGGTCTCGTCGACTGTCGCGATCGCCATCGGCGTCGAATGGAAGAAGCGGGCGAAGCGGACCTCGGCATCGCTGCCGCCGTCGGCCCCGGCCTCGCCGGCCGTGCGGTTGAGAACGAGGGTGCGCGAAGGGCCGGCGCGGCCGTCCTGCCCGAAGGCGACCTGGTGGTGCAGGCGCACGGGCAGGGGGGCGCCGTTGCGGCGCTTCAGGTCGACATCAAGCACCTCGACGCGGACATCGCCGGGCTGGCCGCGGATCGCCTGGACCAGGGCGGCGGCGGAGGGCGTGCAGACATCGTCGAGATGCAGGCCGCCGGAGCCGAAGCGGGCGAGGTCGAAATCGAGCCAGCCGGAGAGGGTCGCGTTGAGATAGGAGACCTCGCCATCGGCATCGATCGAGATGAAGCCTGCCGGCGCGTGGTCGAGATAGTCGATCGCGTGCTGGAGCTCCTGGAAGGCGTTCTCCTGGCGCTCGCGCTCGGGCGTGATGTCGGAGACCGACCAGATCGTCGCGGTCGTGGCCTCGCGGCGCACGGGCGAGACGCGGACGCGGTACCAGCCGACTTCGCCGCGACCGTTCAGGGCGGGCTCCAGCCGGACTTCCTCGACGAGGCGGCGATGCTCGCGGGCGGCGGTCGCGAGCCGGTAGATCGCCTCGGAGACGTCGGCGCGGCCGGTCAGCAGGCGCCCGACAGGCTTGAGATCGTTGGCGCCGGTCGCGCCTGCCAGCGCGAGATAGGCCTCGTTGGCATAGACGACCTCGTTCTCGCTTTCGGTGACGACGATGCCGTCATCGGCGCGGTCGACGATCGCCTTGGTCAGGTCGTTGCGGGAGGCGCGGCCGGAAAACTGGACGAGCCCGATGGCGAAGGCGAAGAGGCCGAAGACGCCGACGACCGAGAGCAGGGCGAGTAGCCCGAGGATCAGCGGCTGCGCCCATTCATTGGCGAGGAAGCCGAGCGCGATCGCCGCGCCGACGAGCAGCGCCGCAACGAACAGGATGATCCCGATATGGCCGGGCTTGTCCGAGCGATCGATCGTATTGGTCGCCGTGGTGCCGCTCATTGCGGTGGAGTCCGTTCCCTTGCGGCCGCGCGGAAACCCGGCAGCCAAGCTTCCTTCGCATCCATCCCGGAGTTAGGCGCGACGGCCCTTCAGGCGCAAGACGTATCCGATGACTTCGGCGACAGCCTGATAGTGTTCGACAGGAATTTCTTCGTCGATGTCGACCGTGGCATAGAGCGCACGCGCCAGCGGGGGATTTTCGACGATCGGCACGCGATGCTCGCCGGCGACCTCGCGGATCTTCAGGGCCACCGTATCGACGCCCTTGGCGAGGCACAAGGGAGCCGGCATGCCGGGTTCGTATTGCAGCGCGACGGCGAAGTGGGTCGGGTTGGTGATGATCACGGTCGCCTTGGGCACCGCCGCCATCATGCGCTTGCGGACGCGGCTGGCGCGAATCTGGCGCAGCTTCGCCTTGATCTCGGGATTGCCTTCCGAGTTCTTGAACTCGTCCTTCATCTCCTGCTTGGTCATCTTCTGGCGCTGGTACCAGGAGAAGCGCTGCCAGCCGAAATCGCCGATGGCGATGATGGCGAAGAGGGCGAGCACTGCGCCCATCAATTGGATCGCGAGCGAGAGCGCAGCCGGCATGAGCGCCTCGATGCCCATCTGGGCGAAGCCTTCGAGCCGGTCGTGCTGCGCCCAGAGCGTGTACCAGACGACGATGCCGATCAGCGCCGTCTTGGCGAGGCCCTTGGCGAAATTGACCCAGGCCTCCTTGCCGAACAGGCGCTTGGCGCCGGCCATCGGCGATATCCGATCGAATTTCGGCATCAGCGGCTCGAAGGTCCAGAGCGGCTTGTGCTGAAGCATCGCGCCGGCGAGCCCTGCGCAGAGGATGAAGGCGAAGGGCAGGCCCAGCGCCATGAAGCCGGTGAGCACGCCGCGCTGCGTGACCTGCATGAAGGAGGCGCCGTCGGAGGGGACCTGATGCGCGTTCATCAGGAAGGAGCGCAGCGACAGCATGGCCTCGCGTGCCGACCAGCCAGCGGCGACCATCAGGGCGAGCGTGAAGCCGCAGAGCACGAAGAAGGTCCCGATCTCCTGCGATTTGGGGACGTCGCCCTTCTCCGTGGCTTCGTCCAGCTTTCGCTGGGTCGGGTCTTCTGTTCTATCTTCGTTTTCTGTGTCCTCGGACATCGCGCTCCCCTCAGCCGGTGAACTGACGGAGGAAGGCGCCGAGGTCGGCGATGAAGACGCTCATCATCACGCTGAGCACGACGAGCAGGACGAGCATTCCGCCCATGATCGAGGCGGGAACGGCAAGGAAGAAGACCTGCAATTGCGGCATCATCCGTGCGAGCACGCCGAGGCCGAGATTGAAGAGCAGGCCGAAGATGAGGAAGGGCGCGGAAATCTGGACGGCGAGCGCGAAGCCGCGCGCGGTCGAGCGGATCGCCAGCGCCATGGTGTCGGTCATGTCGACGGCACCGCCCGGTGGCAGCAGGCGGTAGCTCTCATGGATCGCGGCGATCGCGATATGGTGCAGGTCCGTGGTCAGGATCAGCGTGATGCCGAGCATCGTCAGGAAGTTGCCGATCGAGGGGTTCTGCATGCCGCCGGTCGGATCGACCGTCATGGCGAAGCCGAGCCCCATGGTCTGGGCGACGAGCGTGCCGGCGGTCTGCAGGCAGGCCATGACCAGCCGGGCGCAAAGCCCGATGACGAGGCCGACCAGCAATTCGCCGATGAGCAGCGTGACGACCCCGGAGACATCGCCGGGCACGCGCAGCGAGGGCCGGGCGATCGGGACGATCATCAGGGCGATGAAGAAGGCGAGCGACAGCCGCGCTCGCGAGAAGATGAAGCGTTCGCCGATGCCGGGCATCAGCATGACGAGCGTGCCGACCCGCGCGAAGACGAGCACGAAGATGGCGCTGATCTCGGGCAGGATCGCGATCTGCATCGTGCCGCGGGCACCTTCGCGCCAATGGGTGCGCCGCGGACCCGCGCCGGCCAGGGCCGGCGTCAGGCGCGACGGGCTCATCCGCCCGTGGCGATTCGGGCGGCGACTCGCCCCATATAACCCGCCAGCGCGTCTCCCATGAACGGAAGAAACAGCAGCAGCGCGGCAAAGACGGCGACGATCTTCGGCACGAAGACCAGCGTCTGTTCCTGGATCTGGGTCAGCGCCTGCACCAGCGAGACGATGAGGCCGACCGCGAGCGCGATCACCATCAGCGGGCCGCCGACCTTGAGGAAGACGACGATGCCGTCGCGGGCGATGTCGAGAATGGCTCCGGAAGTCATGATGTCAGTCCGATCTTCTTGGCCGTCAGACCGGCATCCGCATGATTTCTTCGTAAGCCGCGATGACGCGGTCGCGCACGGCGACCAGCGTCTCGATCGCGGCCTCGCTCTCGGCCACCGCCGTCACGACATTGACGATATCGGCCCGTCCACCCGCGACGCTCGCGGTCTGGGCATCGGCCTGACGGCCGGCATTGGCGGTGGCATCGAGCGCCTTGCCGAGGAGGGCGGAGAAATCCGGTCCCCCCGCTTCCGCGCCGCCCGTGGCGAGCGGCTTGCGCATCAGATTGCCGGCACCCATCCCCTGGATGGAGGCGTAGGCGCCCGCGGCGAAACCCGGAGTGGCCATGGCTATTCAGTCTCCTTCTGGAGCCGCGCGGTTCAGGCGCGCAGGATGTCGATGGTGCGCTGGATCATCCGGCGCGTCGAAGAGATCAGGTTGAGATTGGCTTCGTAGCTGCGCTGGGCCTCGCGCATGTCGACCATCTCGACCAGCGAGTTGACGTTCGGCATCTGGACGTTGCCGTTGGCGTCGGCTGCCGGGTTGCCGGGCTCGTGCTTGGTCTTGAAGGCGCTCGGGTCGCGCTGGACCTTGCCGAGGGCCACGAGCTGGGCGTCGAGCGTGCGGTCCACATGGCGCTGGAAGGTCGGGACCTTGCGGCGATAGGGCTCGGCGCCGGCTTTCTCGGGACCCGAATCGGCATTGGCGATGTTCTCGGAGATGATGCGCATGCGCCCGGACTGGCTGCGCAGGCCGGAAGCCGCGACGGCGATGCTCTTGATCAGGTCCATGATCAGCGCCCCTTGCCGATCGCGATCTTCATCAGGCCGAGCCCCTTGCTGTAGAGCGAGGCGGCAAGCTGATAGTCGGACTGGTTCTGCGCGACCTTGAGCATCTCGTCCTCGAGATTGACCGCGTTGCCGTTGGGCGTGGTCTCGAAACGCGGGGCGCCGGTGCCGTCGAAGCCGCCATTGGCGGTGTTCAGGCTCATATGCCCGACGCTGGTGCGGGCGACCGCGACGCCGGCGCGAGCCGGATCGGCGCTCGGCGGCTTCAGGTCGACCGGGCGGAAGCCGGGGCTGTCGGCATTGGCGACGTTCTCAGCGAGGATTTTCTGGCGCGACTGCTGGTAATGCATGCGCGTCTTCAGCGCCTGCATCAGGCCGCCACTGAGGCTGAATCCGTCGTTCGCCATGGCTCCAGCTCCCCGTTTGCGTAGCCGGCGAGGTCGGTCTACCCGGCAAATCCTGCCGGGTGCATGGTTAATATCCGGTTAAAGCGGCGGGTTTTCGCGGGTGTGATTAACCACGCGTTCACCATGTTTCCCGATAGCGAAAGCGTTATGCTATAGCCAAGGTGTTGAAACATGGACGGGACTTAACGGCCGTCCGGGCCGCCGTCGCGTAAGAGGCATACCTTGCAGAGCTTGTTCGGATTGGAACTCTCGACCGCGCAGAAGGTGATCGTCGCCTCTGTCGTCATTCTCGTGCTCCTCGCGCTGCTCGGATTGTTCGTGCGGCAGATCCAGGGCGGGCGCCTGCGCCTGCGCGGCCAGGCCGGAGGGCGGCAGCGTCAGCCCCGGCTCGGCGTGGTCGATACCTACGACCTCGACCGCCAGCGCCAGCTCGTGCTGATCCGGCGCGACAATATCGAGCACCTGCTGATGATCGGCGGCGCTTCCGACGTCGTGGTCGAGACCAATATCATGCGCAGCGGCAGCCGCGCGGCCCCGCCGACCTATGTCGATACCGCGGCCGACCGGCCGCTGCCGCCGTTCGAGTCGCTGGTTCCGCCGAGCGAGCCGGCGATGCGGGCAGGGGATGAAGCCCGCCGCGCCGGCTATGCGCCCGAGGGACCCGAGCTGCTGCCGCCGCTGCCGAGCCGCGCCGTGCCTGTCCAGACGGAGCCGCCGCTGACCAGCGCAGCCGGCATGGTCGCCACCGCAGGTGTCGCCGCCGCGCTCGGCGTGGCTGCGGCGGAATCGGTTGGCGCCGCCGCCAAGCCCGCCGCGCCGGCAATGCCGGTGCCGCCCGTCACCACCGGTCCTGCGCCGAGCTTTGCGCGCGAGCATGCGCCGCAGCCCGCCGTCAGCGCCGGCGAGCTCGACGACATGACGCGCCAGCTCGAAGAAGCGCTGAAGCGGCCGTTCTCCGCCGTGCGTCCGGCCAATCTCGGCGCTGACGCGGCCCCGGAGGTTGCTGCGCCGGCCGTGGAACCGCCTCTCGTCACCGAAAAGCTCGCTCCCGCGCCTGTCGTTGAGGAGAAGGCGCCGCCCGTGAAGGCCGCCGCGGTCGTCGAGCCGCCAGCGCCCGAGCCTGAGATCGTGCCCGAGATCGTCGTGGCGCCGGCTCCGGCCCCGGTTGTGCCGCCGCGCCAGAAGCCGATCCCGAGCGATGTCGAGGCGGAGCTCGCGGCGGCCCTGGGACTGTCGCTGGATCGCCCGATCCAGAAGGCGCCGGAACCCCCGATCCAGAAGGCGCCGGAACCCAAGCCGTTCGAGCCGAAGCCGGCCGAAGTGCCTCAACCGGAACCCATCCCGGCGTTCGAGCCCGTGCTCGAGGACGAGCCGGTCATCGAGGACGAGGAAACGATCGCGATCGTGGAAGAGCCGGCTCCGGTCGAAACTCCGAAGCCGCAGCCCGAGCCTGAAAAGCCGGTGGAACCCGCCACCAAGGAAATCGACCCGTTCTCGGTGGACGCGATCGAAGCCGAGTTCGCCCGGCTGCTCGGCCGCGATCCGAAGGCCAAGTCCTGAGGCCGTCGCGCATGGCCTGAACGCCTTCGGGTGGCAGGCCATCAACAGGATTGTCGGCCATCTGGCCTCATGACGCCGCGCATCGGTTGCGCGGCGTTTTCGCGTGGCTAGCCTCGTCGGCGCCCGGTCGGTTGAGTCGGGCTGTGGCGGCGCGCGTGACATTCATCGGCGGACGAGCGAGACGGTTTCGAGGCGGGCGCGCCCTGGTGGCGGCCGCGCTGATGCTCGTGCTCCAGAGCGTGCCGGCGCTGCCGCAGACGCTGTCGCTCGATCTCGGGCAGGGCGGCGGCGTCGCGGAGCGGGCGCTGCAGCTCATCGCCGTCATCACGGTGCTGTCGCTGGCGCCGTCGATCCTGATCATGGTGACGTCGTTCACCCGGATCGTGGTGGTGCTGTCGCTGCTGCGCTCGGCGCTCGGCACGCAGACCGCGCCGCCGAACGCCGTGATCCTCGGGCTCTCGCTGTTCCTGACCGGCTTCGTGATGGCCCCGACGCTGCGCGAGGCTTATACCAACGCCGTCCAGCCGCTGGTCGCCGGCCAGATCCAGCCGCAGGAGGCGTATAATCGCGGCGTCGTGCCCTTCAAGACCTTCATGCTCAGGCATGTCCGGGAGAAGGACCTGGCACTGTTCCTCGACATGTCGCAGGGGCCGCGCCCGCAGACGCCGCAGGATGTCGGCGTCGAGGTGCTGATCCCGGCCTTCATGATCTCGGAGCTGCGCCGTGCCTTCGAGATCGGCTTCCTGCTGTTCGTGCCCTTCCTGATCATCGATCTCGTCGTGGCCTCGATCCTGATGTCGGTCGGCATGATGATGCTGCCGCCAGTGACGGTGGCACTGCCGTTCAAGCTGATCTTCTTCGTGCTAGTCGACGGCTGGGGATTGGTCGCGGGCTCGCTGGTGAAGAGTTACGGCAGCGGGTGAGCAGAAGCTCGTCAGCTCGGGCTTGACCCGAGCATCTCTGAAACCAGAGCTATCTTGTCACGAGATTCTCGGGTCTGCGCTGCGCTTCGCCCGAGAATGACGGTGGGCGGCTTGCCCCGTCAGCCCACCACCACCCGGCCGCGCTGGATGCGCAGGCTGAGCGTTCCGTTCTTCAGGGCCAAAGCCTTCTCGCCGAAGACGCCGCGGCGCCAGCCCTGGAGGGCGGGCACGTCGGCGAGGTCGTCGGAGGCGATGGCGTCGAGATCGTCGCTGGAGGCGATGATCTTGGGCGCCACGCGCTCGGCATCCGCCACCGCCTTGAGCAACACCTTGAGCAGGTCGAGCACGGCGGCATTGGTCGGGCGGCCGCGCTCGCGCTCCAGCCGGGGCAAGGTCTTGGGATCGATCGCGGCGGCGCGCTCGATCGCGGCCAGGACCTCGGCGCCGCTGCGCGAGCGCTCGAAGCCGTTGGGGACGGAGCGCAGCTCGGCAAGGGCCTCGACCGAGCGCGGGCCACGCTGGACGATGTCCATCATGGCGTCGTCCTTGAGCACGCGCTGGCGCGGCACGTCGCGGGTCTGCGCTTCGCGCTCGCGCCAGGCGGCGATCTCCATCAGGTTCGGCAGTTCGCGCGGCTTGCGGATGCGGCCCTTGAGGCGCTGCCAGGCGTTCTCCGGCTTGACCTCATAGGTCGAAGGCGAGGTCAGCACGGACATTTCCTCGGCGACCCAGCTCTCGCGGCCGCTGGCGTCGAGATCGGCCTTCAGGGCGAGATAGATGTCGCGCAGATAGGTGACGTCCGACTCGGCATAGGCGAGCTGTGCCTCGGTCAGCGGGCGGCGCGACCAGTCGGTGAAGCGCGAGGACTTGTCGATGCGGGCCTTGGCGAGGTCGTTGGCGAGCTGCTCGTAGCCGACCGAGTCGCCATAACCGCAGACCATGGCGGCAACCTGCGTATCGAAGAGCGGGTGAGGCAGCACGCGCCCGAGCAGCCAGACGATCTCCAGGTCCTGCCGCGCGGCGTGGAAGACCTTGACGACGTTCTCGTTGACCATCAGCGCGAAGAAGGGCGCGAGGTCGAGTTCGGGCGCGAGCGGATCGATCAGCACGGCCTCGTCCGGCGAGGCGAGCTGGATCAGGCACAGCTTGGGGTAATAGGTGGTCTCGCGCAGGAACTCGGTGTCGACCGTGACGAAAGGGTGGCTCGCGAGGCGGTCACAGGCGGCGGAGAGCGCGGCGGTATCGGAAATGAGATGCATGGCACGGGCTTAGCGGAGGAAGCGGGCTTTCGTCGAGTCTCGAACCTGTCAGCGGCTGATGCCGCACCGGCTCCATAATTCGCCCTGGTAGCTGCGACCGGCATTCGCGACCCAATGATTGCGGCGGCCATCCGGGTGAGGCATGGCGTGCCGGGCGAAGACTCCGGCAAAGCAATGCGCGTTGGGATAGCCGCGCTTGCGGGCGATGTTCAGGCCGGCGCTGTAAGCGCTGCTGCTTTGCGCCTGCGCTGCGGTGTCTGCTCCAGTGAGTAGCATGGCCGCGAGGAGAACCATCGCCAAACGCTTCAGCATCGCAAATCGGACCATATCGATTCTTCCACACGCCATGCGGGCCGTCGGTGCGGGAGGCTAGCAGTGCTCCCGCGGGATGTCGCGGGCGTTCTTGACATTTCGGGCGCGCGCGTGTGGTTAGCCGCAAGCTGCGGCTGGCTTCTTCGCCGGCCTTCGACGCATTTCCGAAAGACACGCCCGTGACCCTGCATCGCTACCGTTCCCACACCTGCGGCGCGCTCCGTGACAGCGATATCGGCCAGAATGTCCGCCTCTCCGGCTGGTGCCATCGCATCCGCGACCATGGTGGCGTGCTCTTCATCGACCTGCGCGACCATTACGGCATGACGCAGGTGGTGATCGATCCTGATTCGCCGGCCTTCACTGAGGCCGAGACGCTGCGCTCGGAATGGGTCGTTCGCATCGACGGCAAGGTCAAGGCTCGCCTTGCCGGCACCGAGAACGCCAACCTGCCGACCGGCGCGGTCGAGGTCTTCGCGACCGCGATCGAGGTGCTCGGTCCTTCGGCCGAATTGCCGCTGCCGGTCTTCGGCGATCTCGAATATCCCGAGGATACCCGCCTCAAGTACCGCTTCCTCGACCTGCGTCGCGAGAAGCTGCACAATAACATCATGCTGCGCACCAAGGTCATCGACTCGATGCGCCGCCGCATGAAGGATTCGGGCTTCTCGGAGTTCCAGACGCCGATCCTGACGGCCTCCTCGCCGGAAGGCGCGCGCGACTTCCTGGTGCCGAGCCGCCTGCATGCCGGCAAGTTCTACGCGCTGCCGCAGGCGCCGCAGCAGTACAAGCAGCTCCTGATGATGGCGGGCTTCGATCGCTACTTCCAGATCGCGCCCTGCTTCCGCGACGAGGACCCGCGCGCCGACCGCCTGCCGGGCGAGTTCTACCAGCTCGACGTCGAGATGAGCTTCGTCGAGCAGGAGGACGTGTTCGCGACGATGGAGCCAGTCATCACCGGGGTGTTCGAGGAGTTCGCCGAGGGCCGCAGCGTCCAGAAGAACTGGCCGCGCATCCCCTATGCTGAGGCCATTGCCAAATACGGCTCCGACAAGCCGGACCTGCGCAACCCGATCGAGATGCAGGACATCTCCGAGCATTTCCGCGGCTCGGGCTTCAAGGTCTTCGCGCGCATCCTCGAAGGCGAGAAGAACCGTGTCTGGGCGATCCCTGCGCCGGGCGGCGGTTCGCGCGCTTTCTGCGACCGGATGAACTCCTGGGCGCAGGGCGAAGGCCAGCCGGGCCTCGGCTACCTGATGGTCAAGGAGGACGGCGAGGGCCAGGGGCCGATCGCCAACAACATCGGGCCTGAGCGCGTCGCCGCCATCATCAAGCAGATGGGACTGAAAGGCGGCGATGCCTGCTTCTTCGTCGCGGGCGATCCGGACAAGTTCTACAAGTTTGCCGGCAGCGCCCGGAACAAGGTCGGCCAGGAGCTCAACCTGATCGACGAGAACGCCTTCGCCTTCGCCTGGATCGTCGATTTCCCGATGTTCGAGTACAATGAGGACGAGAAGAAGGTCGATTTCTCGCATAACCCCTTCTCGATGCCGCAGGGCGGCCTGAAGGCGCTGACCGAGGAAGACCCGCTCTCGCTCAAGGCCTTCCAGTACGACATCGCCTGCAATGGCTTCGAGCTCGCCTCGGGCGGCATCCGCAACCACAAGCCGGAAGCGATGGTGAAGGCCTTCGAGATCGCCGGCTATGGCGAGGAGACGGTGATCGAGCGCTTCGGCGGCATGTATCGCGCGTTCCAGTACGGCGCCCCGCCGCATGGCGGCATGGCGGCCGGCGTGGACCGCATCATCATGCTGCTGGCGCGCGCGACGAACCTGCGCGAGGTCGCGCTGTTCCCGATGAACCAGCAGGCCGTCGACCTGCTGATGGGGGCACCGGCCGAGGCAACGCCGAAGCAGCTGCGCGAGGCGCATCTGCGCATCAACGCTCCCGAGAAGAACGGCTGACGTCCATGGCCCTGCTGCCGATCGGGCGGGCGCTGCCGCTCGCCTGCCTTCTTGCGCCGCTGCTGGGCGCCTGCGTTGCCGCCGGCGACAGCAGTGCCGGCCGGGCCTCGGCGCTGGCGACGACGGTGTCGCGCGCCACAACCTGCAAGGCGGGCTCGCCGCAGCGCTCGACGCTCGACCGTTTCCTCGCGGCCGAGAAGGCGAGGGGCGCTGATGACCAGCAGATCGCGGCGGCGCGCGCGGCCTATGTCGGCGTTTCCGAGGCCGAGATGGTCAATCAGGGTGTCAGGCCTCAAGCCTGCACGGCCGAGGAGCGGGCGGAGCTGAAGGCCCGGATGGGCCGCATCCGCGCCGGAGAGTTCGACAAGCTCTGAGCCGCCCGTGCCGCTATCCTCGATCCAGAAGCGGGCTGCCGCAGTGGCCCTATGCGCGATGCTCGCTGCCTGCACCGCAGCGGGGCCGATGCCGGGCACGGTGGAATATGCCGCGGCCACCGTCTCGCGTGCCTATGATTGCGGCCTGCAGGTCGATCGCGGCCGAATCATCGCGCGGCTCGACCGTCAGGAGCGGCAGCGCTTCGTCGCGGCCAATGCCGGCTATGCCGTGAAGTCCTACAAGGCGCCTCATCGCTGCGAAGCGAGCGAGCGCGAGCGGATCAAGGGCGAGATCGGCGCGCTCGCACGCCGCTGAAATCGCTTGCCTCCGGCCTCCTGACAAGGCCACAAGGCGGCAATGCCCGCCGCCGCCATCACCGCCATCGTCGTCAGCTATGACAGCGCCGAGGTCCTGCCCGCCTGCCTCGATGCGCTGGCCGGGGAGGGCGTGCCCGCCATCGTCGTCGACAATGCCAGCGGCGACGACAGCCGTGCGATCGCAGAGGCGAAAGGCGCGCGGGTGATCGCGAATGCCCGCAACGAGGGCTATGGCCGCGCCAACAATATCGGCGTCGCGGCAACTGAGACGCCCTATGTACTGATCGTCAATCCGGATCTGGAAATCGGGCGCGGGGCTGCTGCTGCGCTGCTGCAAGCGGCGGAACGCTATCCCGATGCCGGGATGCTGGCGCCGCGCATCGTCGAGCCATCCGGCCGCATCTTCCTGCAGCCGCGCTCGCTGCTGTCCCCACCTCATCTCAACCGCTCGGGCACGATGGCGATCCCCGAGGGAGATGCCTGTCTGCCGTTCCTGTCGGGGGCCTGCCTGCTGATCCGGCGTGAGGTTTTCGTCGCGATCGGCGGCTTCGACCCGGCGATTTTCCTGTTCTACGAGGATGACGACCTGTGCCGGCGCATGCGCGATGCCGGTCACGCGCTCGTCCATGTCCATGAAGCCGAGGCGCGTCATGGCCGTGGCCGCTCGACGGCGCCGTCGCCGCAGCGGCGCTTCAAGGCGCGCTGGCACCTCGCCTGGTCCGAGCACTATATCGCCCGGAAATACGGGCTCGCCGGGCCGGGGCCGATCCGGATGCTGGAGAATGCCGGCAAGGCGGCGGGCTACGGGTTGCTGCTGAAGCGCGAGAAGATGTTCGCGCATGCTGGTTCCGCCGCCGGCGCGCGCGCCTGGCGGCGCGGCGAGACGGCGCTCACCCATGAAGGGCTGGGGGAGATGCCATGAGCCGGGCCCGGCCCACGGTCGCGGAGGCGCTCGCCAATCCGCACAACAATTTCGGCCTGCTGCGGCTCGTCATGGCGCTCGCCGTGGTCGTGTCGCATGCCTTCAGCGTGACCGACGGGCGGGTGGAACAGGAGCCCTGGTTCCAGACCACCGGCTTCACGCTGGGTGAGCATGCGGTCAACGGCTTCTTCGCGGTCTCCGGCTTCCTGGTGACGATGAGTTTCGTGCGGCGCGGCTGGCGCGACTATGTCGTCGCGCGCCTGCTCAGGATCGCGCCGGGGCTGATCGCGGCGACGCTGATCGTCGCGCTCGTGCTGGGCGCGGCGATGACGACGCTCGATCGATCCGCCTATTTCAGCGATCCGCGGCTGTGGCGCTTCATCACGGGGACGCTCACCACTTTCAAGAGCGCAGCGGCCTTGCCCGGCGTGTTCGAGACCAACCCGCTGCCCTTCCCGCTGGGGACGGTGTGGACGCTGAAATACGAGACGCTGTGCTATCTCGGCGTGCTCGTCGCCGGCCTTGCCGGGATACTGGCGCGGCCGCGCCTCGCGCTGGCGGCGCTCCTGGTGCTGACGCTTGCCGTCATCCTGCGCGAGGTCATGGCGCCGCATGGTTCGAAGGGCACCGAGACGGCGCTGCGCCTGCCGCTGATCTTTCTCGCCGGCGGCGTGGTCTACCTCTATCGCGAGAAAGTGCCGCTTTCGCTGCCGCTACTGGCTGTTGCGCTGCTCGCGCTGGTGCCGCTTTCCTTCACGCCGCTCTACAAGGCGGCGCTCTATCTCGTCACCGCCTGGGGCGTTCTCGTGCTGGCGCTGGCGCCGGCCCTGACGCGGCGCGCGGTCGAGCCGCCTGCCGATCTCTCTTACGGTGTCTATCTCTATGGCTGGCCGGCGCAGCAGGCGCTGCACACGCTGTTCCCATCGCTTGGCGCGGTGGCGCTGCTCTGGCCGTCGCTGGCCGTGACCGTCGTCGTGGCAGCGCTGTCCTGGTATCTGGTCGAGAAGCCGGCGCTCGGGCTCAAACGCCGGCTGATGGGCGCTTCCTGAGCGCTTCCAGCAGATCGTCGATCCGCTCGGAGAGCAGCAGCGGGATCAGCGGCTCGATCTCGGCGCCGGGGCGATTCCACCATGCCGTTTCGAGAAGTGCGGCGATGCGAGTCTCATCGAAGCGCAGCCTGACCACGCGGGCCGGATTGCCGGCGACGATCGCGTAGGGCGGCACGTCGCGCGTGACGACCGCGCGCGCCGCGACCACGGCGCCGTGGCCGATGGTGACGCCGGACATGATCATGCATTGCGAGCCGAGCCAGACATCGTGGCCGATGACGACATCGCCGCGAGTCGTGTCATGGCCGCTCATTCCCGCTGCCCGAGGCCAGAGCCGGGGCAGGGCGGGGAAGGGGTAGGTCGTCGCCCAGTCCAGGCGATGATTGCCGCCGAGCAGGATCTCGACGCCATCGGCGATCGAGCCATAGCGCCCGATGACGAGCCGGGCGCCGCTTTCGGGAAAGCGCACCTTCGGGCGGCCATAGGTATAGGGGCTGATCGTGATTTGCCCCGGCCGCCTTGCGACGAGCTTCGCAAGGTGCAGCCGGGTCTGGTTGTCTGGGTTCAGGCGCTTGCGCAGCCAGCCTCGGGGAACCTGCGGCAGGCCCGCCCACCAGGCCTCGAGGCCTGATGGGCGCCAGTCGCTGTCCTCGGGCGTTACCACGCCCTGGTCGTCACTGCGCATCGGCCTTCAGATCGATCTTCTCGAAGATCTCCGTCGGCTCCGTCATGGTGATGATGTCGGCGAGGCCGAGGCCCGTCGCCGACCGGGCGCTGGCGGCGACGGTGAGCGTGCCCGGCTTGGCGACGAAGCGGGAGGCGGCGGCGGCCACGCTCTTGGCGCCGTCGGACGGGCCGAGGATCGCGGCGAGGCCGAGGCTCGCGACCATCGTGAACTGCTGGCGAACATCCTCGACCTTGCGCTTGGACTTGCGCGCCTCGTTCTCGATCAGCTTCTCGACCAGGCCGAAATTCTGCAATTTGACCTGCAGGTTGCGGGCGGTCGCTCCGAGCGCGGCGACCTGCGCGAGGGCGAGATCGCTGGCGAACAGGTCCTTGGTGACGTTGCCGAGCGTGCCGGAGGCTTCGATCTGGGCGAGGCCGGCGCTGCCGAAGGAGAGCGTGCGGATCGCGATCTCGTTCTTCGCCGCTTCCCAAGCGAGGTCGAGCTTGGCCGAGAGGTCGAGCGTGCGGATGCCCATCGCGATCATGTCCTTGGCGGCCGGGTTGCCGGTGGCCTCGGACACGGGGGTGACGAGGTTGTTGATCGTCAATGCCAGGCTGGTCGGGATGCCGTTCAGCTGCTCGCCCGCCTTGATCTCGAAGGTGCCGAGCGAGATCTTGATCGGCTCCTTGCCGGTGATGATCGCAGGCGCATCGATCGAGATGCCGGCGAGGCGGATGGTGCCGAGGGTCGGGATGAAGCGGCGGAAATCGACCTCGTCGATCGGTTTGTCGGGCTCGGCCAGCGCGGCCCGCAATTCGCGGATGACGGAGCCGAAGGCGAAGCCGGAATAGCCGATCGAATCGATGCCGCCCTTGGCCTCGCCGGAGCGGAACTGGAAGCCTTCCATGACGAAGCCGGATTTCGCCGGGGTGCTCTCGCCGAAGGCCATGCGGGCGATCCGCATGTCGACGGGGTCACCCTTGGCCCCGGCCTTCGGCGGTGGGCTCACATTCATGACGAGGTCGCGCGCCTCGCCGCTGCCGTATTCGAACATGTCGAAGAGCGCGAGCACGGAGAGGCCGAGCTGCCGTTCGGCCTCGGTCTTCGCGGGGGACTTGTCGACATCGGCCTTCTTGTCGCCCTGCTTGCGCTCGACCTCCTCGCTGGCGGCCGCGAGGCGGGACATCACGTCGAGCAGCGGCTCGGGGCCGACCTTGGCGGCGAAGCCACGCGCCGTCGTCTTGCCGAGCGACATCTTGCCGGCCTTGCCCATGTCCAGGTTGTAGCCGTCCTGCTCGAAATTCCCGATGATCGGCAGCATCGCCTCATTGGTGCCGGGCGCGGCCTTCTCGGTCAGGACGCGGGTGATCTGGCGCAGGTCGAAGGCGTCGAAGGCGGTGCGCTTCAGCTCGCCCTTCATCGGGCCGGTAGCGGCGCCGTCGGCGGTGATGCTGGCGCTGGCCGATTCGCCGCGGCCGACCTTGCCCTCGCGGATATCGGTGAGGCGGATGTCGCGATAGGTCGTCGTCTGCTTCTGGTCACCGACGGTCTGGACCAGCGAGAGTTCCGGCGCGCTGATCTCGGCCGCGTTCAGCTTGGCCGCCCGGCCGGCAGCCGATTCGCCAGCGCTGGTGAACAGGGCCAGGAAGGCATCCTTCTCCAGGGTCGAGCCCTTGACCGCGATCTTCGGCGCGTTGATCACCAGCTTGCCGAGGTCGATCTTGACATTGTCGAGCTGGAAATCGGCGGCCCAGGCCGAGGACGCGAAGGTCAGGAAGACGGCGGCCAGAGCCGTGCCGGCGAGATGCGTCGTCCGACGAGGGCGCGCAGCGATCATGGATATCTCCTGGTTCTCTAATCCGGCGAAACTGCCGCAAGCGGATGACGAAAGAAAGCCGTCAGCCGATGCGGCCTGGCATCCCGCATTCATATGATGACGAAAGGCTTGACCGAAAGGCGGCGAACGCGGCCATCTGCCGAAGATTTGCCATCGGCCGCTTCTAGAGCACGAAGGCCATGGCCGCCACGGAGTCCAAAGCGATGCATGCCGTCAGAACCGTTCTCGCCGCCCTTGCGCTGGCGCTGATCGCACTCGCTCCGGCCGGATCGCAGGCGCAGGGCCAGCCGGCGGCAGTCGGAGGATCGGGCCTCGAATCGCTCGTCATCGTCAGTGGCGGCACGCGCCACGCTTTCCAGGTCGAGGTGATGCGTACGCCGGACCAGCGGGCGAAGGGGCTGATGTTCCGCAACTACATGCCGACTGACCGCGGCATGCTGTTCGATTTCGCCGCCAGCGAGCCGGTGGCGATGTGGATGCAGAACACCTACATCTCCCTCGACATGCTGTTCATCCGAGCCGACGGCACGATCGCGCGCATCGCTGAGCGCACCGAGCCGCTCTCGACGCGGACGATTCCCTCGGGCGAGCCGGTGCTTTCCGTGCTGGAGATCAATGGCGGCGTCAGCAAGCAGCTTGGCATCAAGCCGGGCGACAAGGTCGAGCACGCCCTGTTCAAGCGCTGACGCGGGCGACGGCTGCGTCGCTGCACAAGCCTGATGCCGGATGATTGGCTTTCGCTTGCGGGTTCAGCCTGTGGCATGATAGCGAACCGCAACGTTTCGAGTGCCGTCGGGGTATAGCGCAGCCCGGTAGCGCATCTGCTTTGGGAGCAGAGGGTCCCAGGTTCGAATCCTGGTGCCCCGACCACTGGAAACGTTTTACGGCAGCCCGATGCACGGGCTGCAGGGATTTTGGTGACGGCAGAGCGCTTTCATGACCGCACGCATCTATCGCCCGGCCCGCACGGCCATGCAGTCCGGCACGGCCAAGACCGAGCGCTGGCTGCTCGAATACGAGCCGGAGGCGCCGCGCCAGATCGAGCCGCTGATGGGCTGGACCTCGTCCTCTGACATGAAGAGCCAGCTCAAGCTCTGGTTCGACAGCGAGGCCGAAGCGGTCGCCTATGCCACGCGCAACGGCATCGCCTACCGCGTCGAGCAGCCCAACGAGGCCAAGCGCCGTACGGTCTCCTATTCCGACAATTTCAAGTTCACGCGCGTCGGTCAGTGGACGCATTGAAGCCGACAGGCGAGGGCGCTCCCTCGCTTTCGGGCCCGTAGCTCAGATGGATAGAGCAGCAGCCTTCTAAGCTGCTGGTCGCAGGTTCGAATCCTGCCGGGCTCGCCATAATATCAAGCACTTAGCCTATGTTGCGGTGCTTCGACAGTTGGAAGAAGCCTGCCGCTTTCCAACTGTCTTTCAATGCGTGATTGAGCTGGCATTGCCGTGCTGCCGCAACGCCTGCTCAGCGCCTTTCGGCCTCGGCGACAAAGCCGGCCGCGACCGCGATCGCGCATGTCAGGAGCGCCGCTCCAGCAACGGAAAGCAACGAGAACGCAAGCGGAGTGACGGCGGCGGCGTCGTACAGAGCAAGAATCGTGCGGAGGTAGTAAACCATCGCCAAGCTGATCATGCCGAAGGCAATCGGGGCCTGCTGACGGGTCGGAACCGGCATCTTGCGAACCGCCGCGACGCTACGCTTCAAAGTCCTGTAAAGCGACATTTGTGCCCTTTTTGTTCCATTGCGAGGACGGGTTGGTCCGTCCTGATCCGAGAGATGGCCTCTCGGTAGCGGCGTTTCAAGAACCGGGCCATGATCTGCCTGTCGACCTTGCCGGGCTTTGTGCCTTTAGAGCAAGGCGCGCTCGTCGCGGCCCAGCAGACGGAAGGCCAGGTAGATCGCCGTGCCACTGAGCACGAGCAGGATCGTCGAGAGCGAGGCGGCCGTGCCGTAGTCGCCGTCGTTGATCGCGATGTAGATCTTGACCGGCATCGTGATCGTCCCGCCGACATAGAGCACGAGCGATGACGAAAGCTCGTTGACCGCCGTCACGAAGGACAGCATCGCGCCGGCGACGATGCCCGGCAGGATCAGTGGGATCGTGACCTTGAGAAAGGCCTGGACCGGGCTGTAGCCGAGCGAGATCGCGGCCTCCTCCATGCTCGGCCCGACCTGCCGCAGTGCTGCTGCTGACGAGCGCACCGCATAGGGCAGGCGGCGGATGAAGACGGAGAGGATGATGATCGCGGCCGTGCCGGTCATCGCCAGGGGCGGCGTGTTGAAAGCTGCGATGAAGGCGACGCCGACGACGATGCCCGGCATGACATAGGGCACCATCAGGGTCGCATCGAGCAGCGAGCTCTGCGCGGTGTTGCGCCTTGTCACGAGGCAGCCGATCAGCGTGCCGATGACGACGATCAGTAGCACCGAGACGCCGGAGAAGACGAGCGAGTTGCGCACGACGTCGCCGAGCGTGGCGATGATGCGGGTATAGCTTTCAAGGCCGAAACCGGGCTGGAAGACCGGGCCGTTCGTCTTCCGGATCGAGTAGATCGCCGCGATGATCGCCGGCATCGCACCGCCCAGCGCGATGAAATAGACCGCCGCATGGGCCGCGACATTGGCGAAGCCACGCAGCTGGATCTTCTCCGGCCGGTTGATCAGGTTGCTGTGATAGACGTTGCGCCGCGACATGTAGCGCTGGATGAAGACGAAGATCATCGACATCAGGATCAGCACGAGGCTGAGCGTGGTCGCCATGCCGAGATTGGAGCCGATCTCGGCGGAATAGGCGGTGTAGGCCTCGGTCGCGAGCACGTTGAAGCCGCGTCCGAGCAGGCGCGGCGTGCCGAAATCGGCGATCGCATGGATCAGCGCCAGCAGGCCGCCGGCCGAGAGCGCCGGCAGGACCAGCGGGAACGAGATCTTCATCACGCGCTGGAACGGCGTCAGCCCGAGATTCTCAGCGGCTTCTTCCAGTGAGCGATTGATGTTGGCGAGCGCGCCGGAGGTCAGCAGGTAGACGTAAGGATAGAACTTGAAGGCGAAGACGATGAGGATGCCCCAGACGCCGTAGATCGGCGGCATGAAGATGCCCCAGCCCATCAGGGTCTGCCGGACGATGCCGCCCGAGCCGAACAGCACGATCCAGGAATAGGCGCCGATGAAGGGCGGCGAGACCAGCGCAAGGATCGCCATCATCGAGACGAAGCGGCCGCCCTTGATCCGGAGGCGGGCCATGCAGAACGCCATGACTGAACCGAGCAGGAGCGCGCCGGCCAGCCCGCCGAAACCGACGATCAGCGTGTTGATCAGCGCGTTGAAGTAACGCGTGCTGGTGAACAGTCGCTGCCAGTTGGCCAGGGTGAGAGCACCGCTCTCGTCGCGAAAGCTGGAGACCAGCACGAGGCCGAGCGGGATGAGCAGCAGCACGATCAGGATCGCCCAGGCTCCTACCGCGACGAGCGTCCAGAAATCCGGGCGCCAGCCGATGCGCCTTGCCGGGGCGGCAACCGTGCTCATGCCGCAAGCTCCGTTTGGAGACGCCGGCCTGCGGCATCGAAAGCGTGCAGGTCGGCCCGGTCGAAGCCGAGCCTGATCTCGCGGCCGGCCTCGATGACGAGGTTCGGGGGAGGGGCGGCGATCTGCGCGACGAGCCGGTGTCCCTGCGCCTGGACCGTGAGATGCGCCTCGCGGCCGAGATAGGTGAAATGCTCGACCACGCCGGCGATGGCGGAGGCACTGTGTCCGGCCTCTCCCGCCTCGGCGAGGCGCAGGCGCTCCGGCCGCAGCGCCAATTGCGCCACGCCCGGCACATCCGGCAGGCCGAAGGCGGAGGGCGCGAGCAAGTTCATCGTTCCGACGAAGGAGGCTACGAAGCGGGTCGCCGGCTGGCCATAGATCTGCTGGGGCGTGCCGATCTGCTCGATCGAGCCGCCATCCATCACGCAGATCCGGTCGGAAATGGCGAGCGCCTCCTCCTGATCATGGGTTACATAGATCGCGGCGATGCCGATCGTCCGCTGGATGTCGCGGATCTCGTCGCGCAGGTCGAGCCGGAGCTTGGCGTCGAGATTGGAGAGCGGCTCGTCCATGAGGAGCAGGCGCGGCTTCACCACCATCGCCCGGGCGATGCCGATGCGCTGCTGCTGGCCGCCAGAGAGTGCAGCCGGCAGGCGTTCGGACAGCGCCGAGAGGCGCACGGTCGCCAGTGCCTCGGCGACGCGGTCGCGAATCTCGGACGCGGCGACCTTGCGCGCCTTGAGGCCGAAGGCGACGTTCTCGGCGACGGTCAGATGCGGGAAGATCGCATAATCCTGGAAGACCATGCCGATATCGCGCCTGTGCGGTGGCACAGCCAGCAGATCGGTGCCGGCGAGCGAGACCTTGCCCTCCGACAATTGCGAGAAGCCCGCGATCGAGCGCAGCAAGGTCGTCTTGCCGCAGCCGGACGGGCCGAGCAGCGTGAAGAATTCCCCTTGGGCGACGGAAAAGGACACGCCGTTCAATGCCGTCGTAGCCCCGTAGCGCTTGATCGCGCCTTCGACGTTCAAATAAGCCATGCCGGCAAAGAATCTCCCCTTTCCCCTAGTTGCGCATGGCCGCGATTGGACGGCAAGATGGCTCATCATCGTCGGCACAGATCGACGCCCTGGGAGAGGATCGGGAACATCATGACGTCGCGCAAAATCTGGGTCGGGCGCATTCTGCTCGCGGCGGGGCTGCTTGGCGCCGCGGGAGCGGCCCATGCTGCCGACAACAAGGTCGTGCTCTACACCGCCCACAAATCCTCGATCGTGCAGAAGATGATCCCGCTCTTCGAGGCGGAGACCGGGATCAAGGCCGAGGTGGTGCAACTCGGTTCCGGCGACGTCTTCCGCCGTGCCCGTGCCGAGGCCGCCGCGCCGAAGGCCGACGTGATCTGGAGCGTCACCGGCTCGCTTTTGGGCGAGAATGCCGACCTGCTCGCGCCCTATGCGCCGAAGGACCAGGGCGCGATCGACGAGCGCTTCGTCAGCAACCCGGCCTGGACGCCCTACACGACCGTCATCTACGTCCTGATGGTCAATAATCGCATGGTCAAGGAAGCCGACGTCCCGAAGACCTGGGCTGCGCTCTCCGATCCGAAATGGAAGGGCAAGGTCGCCTCGGCCCGCGTCGACAATTCCGGCTCGGCCTTCCAGCAGATGACGACGGTGCTGACCGCCGGGGGTGACAAGGGCTGGGAGAATTACGGCAAGCTCGCCAAGAATTTCGTCTTCTCCGACAGCTCCGGCGCCGTGCCGCGCTTCGTCGCCGATGGCGAGGCGCCGCTTGGCCTGACGCTCGAGGACAACGCGCTCGAGTATGTCGCGGGCGGCGCGCCGGTGAAGATCTCCTATATCGAGGACGGCACCACGACCTCGCCCGACGGCGTGGCGATGCTGAAGGGCGCGCCCAATCCGGAGCCGGCGAAGCGTTTCATCGACTGGGCCCTGTCGAAGAAGACGCAGGAGGCGCTGGTCAAGGAAGCCGGACGGCGCTCGGTGCGCAAGGACGTCGCCGCGCCGGGCGATGTGAAGCCGCTGTCCGAACTGACCCTGGTCAAGCTCAAGTCCGTCGAGGAACTCGGCGGCACCAAGGCCTTGATCGAGAAGTGGCGCCAGGTGACTGGCAACTGACGGGGGCGACGGGCATACGCTGACAGCCGGATACGACGACGACCATGCAGATCGAATGCTTCAGCCTCGGCAAGCGCTTCGCCAGCCCTGAGGAGAACGAGGACAGCGTCGTCATCCTGCCCGGCCGCGGCTATGCCGTGATCGACGGGGTGACCGACCGCAGCGGGCGCCGCTTCGGCGCCATGCGGGCCGGGCGCTTCGCTTCCGGCCTGGTGGCGACGGAGGTCACCCGCTTCCTGCTCGACGAGGACCTGAGCGTTCGCGGCGGGCCGGAGCGTGTGCGCAGGCTGGTTCAGGCCTTGGGCGATGCGTTGCAGGCGGGCTATGCGGCGCATGGCCTGCTGGACAAGGCCTCGGCCGATCCCGCCTCCCGGATCGGCTGCACGCTGGCGCTGGGCTATCATGACGGCCCGGCGCTGCAACTGGTCTCGGTCGGCGATTCCGGGATTAGGCTGAGTGGGAAGGCGCTGGGAACGGTCCGCCATGTCGAGGAGAAGCCGCTCGACCGGGTGACGGCGCTGATCCGGCGCGAATGCTGGGCGCATCTCGGCAGGGTGCGGGCCGATCCGCTGCCTCAGCGCGCGATCTCGGAGGATGCCGTCTGGAACGGCTTGCGCGAACCACCGGCCGGATTGGGCGCGGAGGCCTGCGCCACGATCAGGGCGCATGTGCTGCGCCTCTGCGAGGAGGAGATGCCGACGATCGATCGGGCCGAGATCGAGCGGCTGGTCGATAGCGGCATCAGCGGCCAGCGCGCCTTCTCCAATCACCCCACGAGCGATCTCGGCTATGGCGTGCTCGACGGCTTCGCCATCGCCGATCGGCATGTCTTCACGGCGGACTATCCCGCTACCGAGGTCGCGACGTTCGAATTGTTCAGCGACGGGTATTTCGCCGAGCCGGACGCCTTCGGAGTGGCGGCATGGGAGGCCAGCTTCGCCGAGGTCGAGCGGATCGATCCCGACAAGATCGGTCCCTATGCCAGCGTGAAGGGCTCCGGGGCCGATAGCTGGACCGACGACCGGACCTATCTCGGAATCGCCTTCGACCGCTGAGGGGTCAGTCTTCGCGGCCCCAATTCCGCAATTTACGGATCGTGGCGGCGGGGTCACGCGGGCGCAGCCTCCACAGGTTCCGGATCAGGCTGGCGAGCGCGAACAGCACGAAGCTCGGCAGGGCGAGGACGACCGGCACCGTCAGCAGGCCCATGGCGCAGCCGCCGGAATCGCCGGGGCCGCATTTCGGGTCGAACAGCATCAGCCCGAAGACCCAGATCAGGCCCAGAAGCGGGCCGATGACGAGGCCGACGAGGCCTGCCAGCAATGCCTTGGTCAGCAGGCGCGCCATGCCGAGCCTTCCCCCATTCCCGCTGAGCATAGCCTGGCTTTCGTCCGACGGAACAGGCGCCGCCTTGCCACGTTGTGAGAGCGGGGGAAACGCGGAGAGCAACCATGTTGCGGTTCGTTGCCATCACCGCCCTTGCGGCGGCTCTTTCGTCCCCGGCCTTGGCCGAGCCCGGTTTCGTCAAGACGGTCAGTCTGCCGGCGCTGGGGTCCGCCTACGCGCTCAGCCCCAGGGCGGCTTGCGAATTGCCGGTCAGCCTGTCGGTCGCGGCTGATCCCGCCGTGGCCGCGTCCGAGCAGGCCATGACCCTGTCACCGCGCATGGTCCAGGCGATCCGTATCGACAACAAGGCGTCGATCGACTGACGAAGGTCGGACACTGGGGCAGCCGAGGGTGCTCGGCTGCATCGCAATCCATGATGCGGTCCAGCCCCCGCATGGGCTCCATCGGCCTTCGGCGCTTGCCGACCATGGCCCGGCAGCGTAAACCCCGCGCGGCACCGCCTTGATGGTGCCTGAATGGCCCGCCATCGGGCGGCAGCCGGCATTCTGGATAGTTGCGGCCGGCAGCCGCGGGGATGAATGATGTTTTCGCTCACGCCAGCGATCGACCGCCTCAAGGAAGCGGCTTCGGCCAGCCATCTGCGGGCCTGCATCTTCCTGCTGCTCCTGTCGCTCGTCGCCTTCCTGCCCGGATACAGCACGCTCCAGCCGCTCGACCGCGACGAGCCGCGCTTCGCGCAAGCGAGCAAGCAGATGCTGGAGAGCGGCGATTTCGTCGATATCCGCTTCCAGGACGAGGCGCGCCACAAGAAGCCGGTCGGCATCTACTGGCTGCAGAGCGCGGCGGTGAAGGCTGGCGAGGCGCTCGGCGTGCCGGAGGCGCGTACGCAGATCTGGCTCTACCGCATTCCCTCGCTGATCGGCGCGACCGCGACCGTGCTCCTGACCTATTGGGCGCTGCTGGCCTTTCTCTCGCCGCCGCTGGCCCTGCTCGGCGGGGCGCTGATGGCGGTCGCCGTGCTGCTCGGCGTCGAGGCGCGCATTGCCAAGACGGATGCGCTGCTCGCCGCCTGCGCCGTTGCGACCATGGGCGCGCTGGCGCGGACCTGGCTCGACTGGACGCGCTCGCTCGCCTTCGTGCCGGACCGGCGCAACTGGCTGGTGTTCTGGGGCGCCACCGCGCTCGGTCTGTTGATCAAGGGGCCGATCGTGCCGATGGTCTGGGGCCTCGCCATCCTCGTACTGAGTGCGAGCCAGCGCTCCTTCCGCTGGCTGAAGCCGCTGCGCTTCGGCGCCGGCATCCTGCTCTGCCTCGTGGTCGCTTTGCCCTGGTTCGCGGCGATCATGATCAAGACCGGCGGCAGCTTCTTCGCCGACAGCGTCGGGCAGGACATGCTCGGCAAGGTCGCCGAGGGGCAGGAGAAGCACTGGGGGCCGCCCGGGCTCTATCTCGTCGTCTTCTTCGCGACCTACTGGCCGGCGGCGGCCTTCGCCGCGATGGCGGTGCCCTTCGCCTGGGTGCGCCGCAGGGAGCCGCAGATCCTGTTCCTGATCGCCTGGATCGTGCCGTCCTGGCTGGTCTTCGAGGCTGTGCCGACCAAGCTGCCGCATTACGTGCTGCCGCTCTATCCGGCGATCACCGCACTGCTGCTGCTCGCCGTGCTCAACGGCGGCATCAACCGTTACCGGCGCGGCGCGGTGCTCACCGCCTGCCTCGTCGTGATCGTGCCGCTGGCGCTGATGGGCACGATCCTGTTCGGCAACTGGACGCTGGACCGGGCCGTGCCTTGGTTCGCGCTGCCGTTCTTCGCGCTCGTTCTGCTCATCGGCATCAGCGTCATCGCGGCCTTCCGCAGGCAGGATTTCGAGGGTGCGCTCTGGCGTTGCGTGCCGGCGAGCCTGCTGCTGACCATCGCCGTCTATCCCTTCGCCATCGAGAGCCTGCGCTCGCTGAAGCTGTCGCCGCGTCTGGCGGAGACGGTCAAGGCCGCCGGTTGCGCCGAACCGGCCGTGTTGACGCTCGGCTACCGCGAGCCGAGCCTCGTCTTCCTGACCGGCACGAAGCTCGCGATGGCTGCAAGCGGCGCCGATGCGGCGGCCTTCCTCAACCAGCCCGGCTGCCGCGTCGCCTTCGTCGAGAGCCGCTTCGCCAACGACTTCAATTCGGCGCTGGCGAGCCAGAGCGTCAAGCCGCGCCTCGTGACCACGATCAACGGCTTCAACCTGAATGGCGGGCGCAAGCTGGAGATCGCCGTCTTCGCCAACTCGCCCAATTGAGAACCATCGCGCCCGAAACCCTTCTGCTCGAAACCCTTGCCCTCTCGGCTAAGCTGACGCAGTTTGCGGGCCGTTTTTCCGGATGATCCTCCTTTGACCGAAACCTCTTCCCATCCGCTGCTCAGCGTCGTCGTGCCGGTGCGCAACGAAGTCGGCAACATCGCGCCGCTCGTCGCCGATATCGAGAAGGCCTGCGCGGGAATCGGCCCGTTCGAGGTCGTCTACGTCAATGACGGCTCGACCGACGGCACGGCCGCCGCATTGGCCGAGCTCGCGACGACACGGCCCTGGCTGCGCGTCGTCACCCATGCTCAGTCCTGTGGCCAGAGCGCGGCGGTGCGCAGCGGCGTGCGCCATGCCCGCTCGGCGATCGTCGCGACGCTCGACGGCGACGGCCAGAACGATCCCGCCTTCCTGCCGGAGATGGTCGAAGCCCTGCAGAAGGCCGGGCTCCAGGCCGGGATGGTGCAGGGGCAGCGCGTCGGGCGCAAGGATACCGGCTTCAAGCGCTGGCAGTCGAAGATCGCCAACGGCGTGCGCGTGCGCGTGCTGAAGGACGATACGCGCGACACCGGCTGCGGGTTGAAATGCTTCCGCCGAGAGGCCTATCTCGCCCTGCCGTATTTCGACGCGCTGCATCGCTTCATGCCGGCGCTGATGGCGCGCGAGGGCCACAAGGTGCTGCATGTCGACGTGCGCGACCGGCCGCGGCTGACCGGCGTCTCGAATTACGGCTTCTTCGACCGGCTCTGGGTGGGTATCCTCGATCTCGCCGGTGTCTGGTGGCTGATCCGGCGGCGCAAGCGCGTGCCCCAGATCGTCTCGGAGACGATGTGATGCTCATCGACCTGCAGCAGACCATCGGCAATTATTTCCACGACGTCTTCGTCAACAATATCGACTGGTGGGTCCTGCTCGGTGTCGTCGCGCAGGGGCTCTTCACCATGCGCTTCGTCGTGCAGTGGCTGGCGAGCGAGAAGGCCGGGCGCTCGGTCGTGCCGATGACCTTCTGGTGGTTCTCGATCGGTGGCGGCGCCCTGTTGCTGATGTATGCGCTCTACCGGCGCGACCCGGTCTTCATCCTCGGCCAAGGCTTCGGCGTCTTCGTCTATATCCGCAACCTGCAATTCGTCCTGCGCGCCAGGGCGCGCGGCGAGGATACCAATTCCGGACCGGGCTAGGGCTCGGCTTCAGCTCCGCGAGGGCGGCGCTCCGGGCTCGGCCGCTGCACCATCGGCGGGCGAGGGCAGCTTGTCGGCGGCAGGTGCCTGCGGCTTGCGCATTGCGGCCGAATAGTCCGGATAGCGCTCGCGATAGGCCTTCAGGAACTCCGAGAGCGTGTCGGCATTGGCGGTGGCGCGCGCCATCTCACGGATGTCGGCGGCGCGCGTCCGGTCCGCACCGGTGATGAAGGCGAAGGTGCGGGCATCGGCGCCGCGGGCCATCTTCGGCGCGAACTTGCTGCGCAGCCGGTCGAGCGACAGGTTCTCACTCCCCATCACATAGGAGACGCCGGCGCGCATCACATCGGCGCGCTCGCTGTCATTGAGCGTGCCATCGCCGCGCCAGGTTTCGCCGAGCAGACGCTCGTAAGCCTCCCCCGCCTCGCGCCAGCGGCGGCCGGTCCAGTAGATGTCGGCGCGCAGCCGGTCGATCTCGGGGCCACGCTCGGCCTCCAGCATTTCGAGCGCCTGATCGGTGCGCGAGAGGTCGGAGAGCGCCTTGGCCTCCAGCAGCAGGCGGGCGCGCTTGACGTCGGCCGGCAGTTCGACGATGCGCGTCGTGTTGAGCGCGCGCACCGCGTCGGCGGGCTTGCCGTTCATCAGGTTGATCATGGCAAGCCGCGCCGCGACCGTGGAACGCGCCGCGCCGCTGAGGCGGCGGTCCATCTGGTATTTGAGGATCTCGGCCGCCTGGTCGAGCAGGTCGAGCTCCACCAGCCGGTCGGCGAGCAGGCGGGTGATCTCGTCGCCGCGCCGGCCGATCGGCAGGAATTCCTTGAAATCGTAGAACAGGGCCAGCGTCTCGATGCGCGGCAGCTTGCCGAGGCCGCTGCCGCTGAACAATTCGGCGAAGCGCTGCGCCGTCTCGTCATGCATGCGGCGGGTCAGCGGGTCCTCGGTGAAGTTCTCGTTGGCGCGGCGCGCGACCATGAAGGCGTCGCGCCAGCGCTGCTGGTCGCCATAGAGCCGGCCGAGCTCGGCCAGGGCCTCGATCTCCAGCCTGCCGCCGCGCCAGATGACGGAGACCGTCTCCAGCCGGGCGATGGCCTCGTCGGCCTTGATGTCGGTGCGCTTCTCGGCATCGGCCAGCTTGACGGCGCGCAACTGCGCCTCGGCGGCGATCGGACGGCTCTTGGCCTCGAAGAGCGACTTGTAGCCGTTCATCGCGGCTTCCGGGCGGCCGCTGATATCGTCGAGCCGCGCCTGGAGCAGGGCGAGATGCTCCTGGTCGAAGCTGCCGCGCGGCATATCGGCCAAAGCCTGGATCTGGCGCTCGGCGACAGCGATATCCTGCTGGGCCAGGGCGGCACGTGCCGTCGCCTCGCGGAACACGCCCTGCAGATCGGCCGGGTAGCGGTCGATGACGGCCTCGGCCCGGCGGAAGCCGACGAGCGCCTGCGCATCGCGATTCATGCGCTGCTCGACCAAAGCGCGCCAAAGCCCGACCTCGACATCGTCCTTGATCGGGTCGGCATCGAAGGCCGCCAGTGCCTGCTGGTCGCGATACATCCCGGTGGCGATGACGCCCCTGAGGAAAAGCGCCTCGCGATTGCCGCGCATCGCCTTGTCGTCGGCGAGCATGGCGTTCAGCGGCCCGGCGGCCTCAGGCATCAAGCCATGGGCCGCATAGAAGCGGGCGAGTGCCAGCCGGGCGTCCGACTTGCGGCCGCGCGAGGCGTCGGTGACGTCGAGCAGGAGGGTACGGGCGCGCTCAAGTGGGTTGCCGACGCGTAGCTCCGCCCAGGCATCGCCATCGAGCAGCGGCGCGACCTTCCGCTTCTCGGTCTTCTCCTCGGCCTTGTGGGTGGGGTCGCCGATATCGAGCGACACGTTGAGCCCGCCGCTGCGGCCGATGCGGACCTGTTCGGTGCCGGCCCGCACGGCGACGTCGTCGGCATGCGCCTGGACGGCCAGGCCCTGCGCGGTCGGGAGCAGGCCGAATTCGACGAACTGGTAGGGCTTGGGTGTGAGCCGGGTCGGGCCGGTCGCGGTCGCGACCGCAACGGGCAGGCCGGCGGGGCCGGCTTCCAGCCAGTGGATGCCGGTGAGGCCGGCGAGAGGCACTGCGACGATGGTCTGGCCGCGCTCGTCCATGCTGCGCTGCGGCTCGACCGGGGCGGCGGGGCGGCCAGCATCCTCGCCGAGGTCGAGCGACCAGGCCGGGCCGTTGTCGAACAGGCGAGCCAGCGGCTGGCCGGCCAGCCTGAGCTTCACGAGGGTGACCTTGCCCTCGCGCGTCACCGAGCTCTCCTCGATCAGCTTCGGCATCACCCCCGCGAGCTTCGCGGGGTCGATCGTGTCGCGGGTGTCGAAGACCAGTGTCATCACGCCGGCATCGAGGAAGGCGGCGGCACCCGTGGGGCGGGTGAAGCGGAAGTTGAGGCGCTTGCCGTCGGCGCTGACCACGACGGGACCCGGCGGCACTTCGGGGGCGGCTGGCGCTGCAACTGCGGCCTGCACTGGGGGCGTAGCCGGCTGAATTGCTGCGGGCTTCACGGCAGGCTCGGCTGGCGGCGCTGCTGCCGGGGGCGTCGGCACGGGCGGCTTTGCAAGCTCGGTGAGCGAGGGCGCTTCCTGCTTCACGGGGCGCAGCAGGTCGACGACCAGCCCGGTCTCGTCGTCGAAGCTGCGGATCTGCCAGTCCTTGGGCAGGGACAGGGTCAGGCTCAGCGCTTCCTTGCCGGCATCGAGCCCGGTGAGGCCGATATCGGTGGGCAGGGCGCTGCGGATCGCGCCGGCCTCGACATTCATCGGCCGGTCGAAGACGAGCTTCAGGCTGCCGTTGGACAGGTTGGCGGTGAGTTTGGTCTCGGCGGGAGCCTTGAAGATCAGGCGGTCCAGCGTCGGCAGGCTGGCCGTGGTCATCGTGAGCACGGCCGGGGGGGCGGCAGGCTGGCGCGCGGCCTCCTTCGCCCTGACTTCGGCGAGGCGCAGGCGCTCGGTCAGCTCGGCGAGGGCTTCCGCCGGCGGACCGGGCATGACGCCGGACCAGCTCTGCGGCAGGAGATCGATGAAAGCCTTGTCGCCGGCCTCGATCAGGTTGGCCTTGTAGGATTGGGTCAGCGCGAAGCGCATGCCGCGCCCATCGGGGTCGACGCGGGCGACCGAAACGTAGCTCGGCAATTCGCGGGCGATGCGCGCGACATCGACCTGGACCTGGCCGCCGAAGGCGACGATCAGCACGCCGTTGGCGACGCGGATGCGGGTCTGGATCGGCTCGTCGAAGGTCAGGGACAGGCGGCCGAAGCCGGCCGGCATGGCTTCGCCACGCAGGCTCGCACCGGCCGCCAGGGCAGGCGTCTCCAGGCCGGCGGCGAGCGCGAGAGCGGCCAGCCCGATACCGAAGGCGAGGGAGCGCGACAGACGCAAACCGTGATACTCGACCCAACGCGACACTGGGCCTCGCCGCGTCCGGAGAACGCAGCGGCCCTTCGGCACGCTAGCGCGTCAACCATAATGCGGTGTTAACGCAGGCGCTTCCGAGGCCAGCACCGGCGGATGGCAAACAGGGTTTGTTTGCCATCCTTCCAGGCCGCTTTTGTCGGTATCCGCGGCATCGGCTAGGCTTCTTCGGCTGCATCCGTTGCCGATGAGGCCGCATGTCGACCTTGAGCCAGATCGCGCTCTTCGTTCCGGCCTTCATGATGATGGTCGCGCTCTGCACCTGCTTCCAGCGGCGACGCGCCCAGCGTAGCGGCGGCTGGAGCTATCTGACGCCGGGACCCTTTTCCTGGCTGGGCATGGTCAGTGGGGTGGTGGTGTCGGCCGTCGGGACCCTCGTTGCAGCGGCAGGCAAGGCGCCTGTCCCGATCGCCGCCTTCTTCGTGCTGGTGACGCTGGTGCTGGCGCTTCACATCATCATCGAGCGCGTGCGCTGGAACGGCGAGCGGATAGAGCGCCGGACGATGTTCCTGCAGGAACGAAGCCTGTCGTGGAACGAGCTCTCGCAGTTCGGGGTGGAGTTGACGGGCTACTACTGGATTTCCGGCTTCGGCGGCCCCCGCATTCGGTTCTCGCCCTATGACAACGGCTTCGACCAGCTCATGGCGAAGGTCGCGCGCCATCTTCCTGACGATGCACCGCCAGCCGAAACGGTGCCGAAGCTGGACTTCGCACTCGCCCGGATCAAGTCGCGCTGAGGCGCGGCCGGCTCAGCGCTGGGGCGTGATTGCCGGGAGTTCGTTGCCGGACAGAGGAGCTTCGTTCGCCACTCGCTCGACGAGCGCGCTTCGCCCGCTGGTCGCCAAAGCGACGGTGAGCTTCTCGGCGCGGTCGGGCGCCATCGCCGCCAGGACCTCGGACATCTTGCGCGGGTTCATCTGTTGGACGACCGGCACGAGCACGTCGAGGCCGAGCCGGTCGAAGACACGCGCGGCGTCCTTCGGCTTCATCGCTTCGTACATGATGACGAGGTTCTTGATCGCCTTGGCCTCCTCGACGGCAGGCTTGGCGGCGCCCGGGCCGCCGGCCTTCTCCTCGAGCGCCTTGAGATCGCCGACACGGCCGTCGAGCTTCTTTTCGGCGGAGTTGAGCAGGCGCTCGCGCATCTCCAGCTCGCGCATGCGGCCTTCCAGCTCCTCGCGGCGCTCGCCGAGGCGTTCCAGGATCGCCTTCTCCGCGGGAGAGACCGGCTGGGCCGTGCCGTTGATGATGCCGGCCTTGTTGTTGGGATTGGCGGCGCGGGCGGCTTCGGCCTTGGCCTCGGCCTCCTTCTTCTCCTGCTCCTTCTTCGGATCGGGAGCAGGCACGGAGCCGGTCGTTTCCGGATCGAAGATGGCGCGCGTAGTGTTCTTGCCGGCGGGCGCCTGCGCCATCAGCGGCAGGGAGGCCGGGATGTGGCCAGGGGTCGGCTCCGCCGTCCAGGCAAGCAGCTTCAGCGCCAGGAGACCCATGGCGCCGAGAATCACTGCCGGCAGGAGGCGGGGCCGTTCGATCACGCAGCCTGTTCCTCGAGGCGGCGGGCGGCGCGGGCGCGGATGGCGGCCGCCGACTGGGCCGCGCTCTCAAGGCGGGAGACCGGGGCCGGCACGGCAGGGGCCTCGACCGGGGCTTCCTTGGCGCCGACCAGGGTCGCGGCGCTGACGATCTGGCCGATGCGCTCCATCACCGCCTGGCCGGCCTCGACCTGGGCGGCGAGATCGGCGGCATAGCGCTCGGCGGTGCGCAGGCGCTCTTCCAGGGTGCGGTCGCAATCGCCCAGCGTCGACTTGAGGCCGGCGATGGCGCGCTCGGCATTGTCGGTCGCGGTGATCAGCGCGCCGACGGTCTGGCGCATGCCGGCCTCGTCCGCCTTCAGGCGCTCGATGCGCTTGGTCAGGATGAAGCAGGTGATGATGGTGGCGACGAGAAGCGAGGCAACAAGCACGTCGGCGATGAGGTTGATCGTCATGTGTCCTCTTCAGGCGGTGGCGCCGAGATGGCTGGCGAGGCTGTCGAAGGCAGCGATGGTGGTCTTGGAGCGACGCAAGGGGCTGACGACCTGCACGGCGATCTTGTCGTCGACCCGGCCGATCCGGCCCTCGGTGACGATGAAGTCGCCGCAGCGCAGCGAGACGGTCGCGTCCGGGCGGGCGTCGAACATCAGGGTATCGCCGATCTCCAGCTTCATGACGCGCTTCAGCGGCATCCGGGTCTCGTGCAGCACGCAGGTGACGTCGACATCCGCCTGCCAGACCTCGGTCGCGAGATGGTTTTCCCAGGTCGGGTCGCGGCCGAGCTTCTCACCCATGAAGCTTTCGAGCAGCAATTCACGGATCGGCTCGATCGTGGCGTAGGGCAGCAGCAGGTGAAGCGCGCCGCCGCGGCCTTCCATGTCGAACTTGAGCTCGACGCGGATCGCGGCATTGGCGGGGCGGGAGATCGAGACGAAGCGCGGATTGGACTCGACGCGGTCGACGGTGAAGTGCACCGGCGAGAGCGGCTTGAAGGCGGCCTCGGCATCGCTGAGCACGAGCTCGATGACGCGCTGGACCATGCGGATCTCGATGGTGGTGAAGGGGCGGCCGTCGATGCGCGGCGCCGGCTGGCCGCGCTTGCCGCCGAACATGGCGTCGAGGACGGAGTAGATCAGCGCCGACTCGATGGTGATGAGGCCGAAATTGTCCCATTCCTCGGCCTTGAAGACCGAGAGCAGCGCCGGCTGCGAGATCGAGTTGACGTAGTCGCCGAAGCGCACCGAGCGGATGCTCTCCAGCGTGACCTCGACATTGTCGGTGAAGAAGTTGCGCAGGCTGGTCGAGAGCAGCCGCACCAGGCGCTCGAAGATGATCTCGAGCATCGGCAGACGCTCGTAGGCGACCGAACCGGAATCGACGATCGCCTGGATGCCGTTGCGGGACGCGCCGTCGTCGCCGCTGGAGAAACCGAGCATCGTGTCGATTTCTTCCTGCGACATCAGGCGGTCGGTACCGCCTTCCTGTTCGCCATCCTCCTCGATGATGTCGGGCATCGTCGCCCAGCCGGCCGCCATCACCTCCGGGGTCAGCGGCTCGTCGCTCGGCGTGTTCTTGTCGCGCTCGGTGCTCATCGTTCCGCCGTCATCTCGGTGCGGTCAGGGCCGGAATCCGGCTCACTGCACCAACAATTCCTTGAACAGCACGGCGTCGACCTTGACCGGATAGACGGTCAGGTTGACGCGGCGCAGCAGCTCTTCCTTCAGGCGGTACATGCCGGCCGAACCTTCGAGGTCGGAGGGGCGCAATTCGCGCATGAAGACCTGGAAGGCATCCTCGATGCGGGGCAGCAACGGCCTGACCTGATCGGCGGCCTTCGCATCGGCGATTTCCAGCACGACCTTGATCTTCATGACCGGCGGGCGGTCCTGCTGGCCGCCATTGGACATGCTGATCATCATGTCCTTCATGTCGAGGAAGGCGATGGGGTTCTTGGCCTTCGCGGCGGCTTCGGCGGCCGCGACCTGCTCGGGCGAGGGCTTCTTCAGGAAGAACCAGCCGCCACCGCCGGCAGCCGCCAGCAGCACGACGCCGCCGATGATGATGAAGAGCTTCTTCTTGCTCTTCGGCGCCTCTTCGCCGGCAGCGCCTTCCTCTTTCGCCTTGGCTTTCTTCGCCATCTCGTCACGCGTCCCGGGCCGTCGGGCCGCGTTCTGCCGCCCCTTGAGCCACCTTCCCCAATTACGGTTAACGCGTCGTTAAGGGCGGCAGAATTTGCCGGGCGTTTCTTGCCTCTCCAGCAGCTTGTGCCGGGGTACGGTGGGGCAGGTCTACATATCGATATCTAATGATATCAGTATCTTACCTGGATTAACCATGCTGGCACGACGCTTGCCAGTACTGGGCCGTGGCGACTGCGCTGGGGAGCGTCGAGGTTGCCGCGGGACATGATCGGGAGTTGAGCCGTGGAGAACGCGCTTCTCATCGGCCTGTCGCGCCAGGTGGCTCTGGCGCGCGAGCTGGACGTCATCGCCAACAACATGGCGAATGTCGGCACCAATGGATTCAAGGCGCGCAGCGCGCGCTTCAACGAATTCCTCATGCCTGGCGCGAAGGCCGATGCCTTCAAGCCGGCCGACCGGCCGCTGTCCTATGTCATCGACAAGGGCACGCCGCTCGACCTATCGCAGGGGGCGCTGGAACTCACCGGCAACCCGCTCGACGTGGCGCTGAAGGGCGACAACTACCTCGTCGTGCAGACGCCGAACGGCGAGCGCTACACCCGCGCCGGCTCCCTCAATATCGACCGGCAGGGCCGGCTCGTGACCCAGACCGGCCTGCCGGTGATGGGCGAGGCCGGGCCGATCGCCTTCGGTTCCAGCGAGCACTCCATGCGGATCGCCGCCGACGGCACCGTCAGCAGCGACCAGGGCACGCGCGGCAAGCTGCGCCAGGTCCGCTTCGCCGATCCGGCGACGCTGGCGAATGAAGGCACCAACCTGTTCTCCTCCACCGTGGCAGCCCAACCGGCCGGCCCGGAAGCGCGGCTGGAACCCGGCGCGATCGAGCGCTCCAACGTCAAGGCCGTGGTCGAACTGACCCGCCTGATGGAGGTGCAGCGCAATTACCAGAGCATCGCCAACATGATCAGCAAATCCGATGAACTGCGCAGCCGGGCGATCTCGCGCCTGGCCGACCAGCAAGCCTGATAGCGGAAGGGAGCACGCACCATGCGCGCCATGCAGACAGCCGCGACCGGCATGATGGCCCAGGAGATGAACGTCCAGGTCATCTCCAACAACATCGCGAACGTCCGGACCACCGGTTACAAGCGCCAGCAGGTCCATTTCCAGGATCTGCTATATGAAAATTTCCGGCGCGCCGGCTCGGCCACCTCGGACCAGAACACCCAGGCGCCCGCGGGCACCTTCATCGGCTCCGGCGTCAAGACGGTCTCGACCGGCCGCGTCATGACCCAGGGCAATATCAGCCCGACGGAGAAGCCCTATGACCTCGCCATCCGCGGCGAGGGCTTCTTCCGCATCCGCATGCCGGATGGCCGGACCACCTACAGCCGCGACGGCTCCTTCGACCTCGACGCCCAGGGACAGCTCGTCACCCGCGACGGCTATCAGGTCGAGCCCGGCATCACCGTGCCGAACAACGCCTCCAGCGTCAGCATCAACGCGCAGGGCATCGTCGAGGCGATGGTGCCGGGGCAGACCGCGCCGCAGCAGCTCGGCCAGATCCAGCTGGTGCGCTTCGTCAACAAGGTCGGCCTCGAGTCGATCGGCGACAATCTCTATGTCGAGACGGCGGCCTCGGGCCAGCCGATCGACGGCTTCGGCGGTGGCGAAGGCTTCGGCACGCTGCAGCAGAACTATCTCGAAGAAGGCAACGTCCAGGCCGTCACCGAGCTCTCCTCGCTGATCGCTGCGCAGCGCGCCTACGAGATGAACTCCAAGGTCATCACCGCTGCCGACCAGATGATGTCGGCGACGACCCAGATGTTCCGCGGCTAAGGGGGATACGCATCATGATCCGCCTCTCCCTGGTCGCCCTGCTGCTCTCCGGCACCGCCGCCTTCGCCTCGCCGCAGCAGGCCCAGCCCGCGCCGGTCGCGATGGCTTCGGCCGTCGCGGCTCCGGCTGCCGCCGCGCTGCCGTCCAAGCTGCAGCTGCGCCCCGAGGTCAATCTCGGGCGCGATCTCGTCACCTTCGGCGATCTCATCCCCGGCCTTGCCGGCGAGGCCGCCGCGACGGCGGCCTTCCGGGCGCCGGCACTCGGCGAGACCGGCACGATCCAGGTCGCTCGCATCGTCGAGGCGGCCCGCTCGGCCGGCATCGTCCGCGATGCCAGCGAGATCCAGAGCCAAGGTTTCGCGCAGGTCGTGGTGACGCGGGCCGCACGCCGTGTCACGGCGCTCGATCTCGAAGCTGCGGTGAAGGCTGGCTTGCAGGAGCGCTTCGGCGTCGATGCCCGCATCTTCGCTCTGGCAATCGATGGCGGGGCGCCGAGCGTCGCCGTCGAGCCCGAATTGACCGGTGAGGTCGCGGTGGTCGATCTCTCCTTCGATGCCCGCTCGCGGCGCTTGCAGGCTCGCCTCGCGGTGCCCGGCAGCGCGGCGATGCGGCTGAAGCCGCTGCGCATCTCCGGCCAGCTCGTCGAGACCATGGAGGTCGTGGTGCCCAAGCGCCTGATCGCCCGTGGCGAGACGCTCGGCAAGGACGATGTCATCGTCGAGCGTCGCCCGCGCGAGGGGCAGGGCACCGAGATCATCGGCGATACCCGTGCCGCCATCGACAAGGTCGCGCGCCGCGCCCTGCTCGCCGGGGTGCCGCTGCGCGGCAGCGACGTCCAGCGCGAGGAGATCGTCGGCAAGGGCGACCTCGTCACCATCGTCTACGAGGCGCCGGGCCTGCTGATCACGTTGCGCGGCAAGGCCAACGAGGCCGGCGCGATGGGCGATGTCGTCTCCGTCACCAATCCCCAGTCCAAGCGCGTGCTGCAAGGCAAGATCTCCGGTCCCGGGCGGGTCTCCGTCCAGCCGTCGACCGCCGGCCGCGTCGCCAGCGCCCAGTAAAGCCCGTGGAAACCGCCATGTACGCCAACCGTCTCGTCAAGCTCTCCGGGCTCCTGCTGCTGGCCGCCTCGCTCGGTGCCTGCGGCATCGGCGATCGTCTCGCCAATGTCGGCCAGGCGCCGACGCTGTCGCCCGTCGACGACCCGACCGCTGCCAAGGGCTACAAGCCGGTGCAGATGCCGATGCCGGAGGTCGCGCATGCCTCTTACGCGCCGAATTCGCTCTGGCGCACCGGCTCGCGCGCCTTCTTCAAGGATCAGCGCGCCCGCAATGTCGGCGACCTCGTCACCGTCAAGGTCAAGGTCACCGACAAGGCCCAGCTCAACAACACGACCAAGCGCAGCCGCAAGAACGGCGAGGATTTCGGCGCCGACAACACCTTCGGCTTCGAGAACAAGCTCGACGCGTTCCTGCCCAACGGCGCCAAGGCCTCGTCGCTCCTGAAGCTCGATTCCGATGCATCCAGCGAGGGCGCGGGCTCGGTCAACCGCTCCGAGACTCTGGCGACCAATGTCGCGGCGGTCGTCACCCAGAACCTGCCCAACGGCAATCTCGTGATCGAGGGCAAGCAGGAGATCCGCGTCAATTTCGAGATCCGCGAGCTGATCGTCGCCGGCGTGATCCGGCCCGAGGACATCGAGTCCGACAACACCATCGACTCGACCAAGATCGCTCAGGCCCGCATCGCCTATGGCGGCCGCGGCCAGATCACCGATGTCCAGCAGCCGCGCTACGGCCAGCAGGTGATGGATATCCTACTGCCCTTCTGACCCTCTTCACCGGAATCCCGGACGGCGCGGAACGCTCCCCCTTGTCTCCGCGCCGGACGGATGGCGGTCTCTCCCGAGCCGCCACCATCCCGGCCGCCTGCCACGCTCCCCAAGCTTTCAAGGCTGGCGGCTAAAAGCCCCGCGTTCTCCCGACGCGGGGCTTCTCATCGTTCCTCAACAAAGCTCTTTCCGTTGAGAGATACGTTCCAGATGGCGGACAGACCCTCTGCATCGCCTGCTCCCAGGCCGAATTGACGATGGGCATGTTGACCTAGGGACATCCTTACGCTGTGATGATGGCGGACCTGCTGCCTCGACGAGGCTTGAGCGGAGTTGTGCGGCAGCTCTGACCATGCCTCCGGCGACAGGAGTACCGTCATGACGGCAGCCGTGAACCCCGTCGCACCTCATCACCTGCCGAGCTTCATTACTGCGCCGGGGGGAACGGACTACCTGATGGTGGTCGCGGCTTTCATCCTCATCGGCGCGGTTCTGGGCATCGGGCTGCTTTTCCTGCGCCTTCACACCCTGCCCGAGCGGATGGCGCACAAGACGCACAAGATCCAGTTCGAGATCGTCGCCGTTCTCGGCTTGCTCGCGCTCTTCACGCATGTCCACGCCTTCTGGGTCGCCGGCCTGCTGCTCGCTCTGATCGACCTGCCCGACATTCCAGGGATGTTCGGCCGGATGGCCGGCTCCCTCGAGAAAATGGCCGGCATCGCCCCGGGCACCGGCGGCGACGCGGCATCGGACGCGGAGACTGCCGTCCCCGGGCCGGACGGGAATGCGCCGTATGCTGGCGCCAGCGTCGAGGAGAAGAACCATGCTTGAGCTTCTCGTCTGCGCGCTCTTCACGCTCCTTCCCGACTATCTTTATCGCCGCTACGGCCAGGGCAAGCGGTTCGGCCGCGAGCTCACGCTCTATTCGGTCTGGTTCGAGCTGCGCTGGGGCCTCGTCACCTGCGTGATGCTGACGGTCGGCCTGATCACCGTGATCTTCTACAACCACCCCTCCACGACCAGCGCCACGGTCTTCTTCCGCACGGTCCCGATCGTGCCGGAGATCAATGGCCGCGTCGCGCAGGTCCACGTCGGTTACAGCGCGAAGATCGAAAAGGGCGCGCCGATCTTCACGCTCGACAGCAAGAGCCAGGAGGCAGCCGTCGAGGCCGCGCGGCGCAAGATCGCTGAGGTCGACGCGACGCTGGCCGTCGCGAAGGCCGATATCCTCGCTTATGACGGCAAGATCCAGGAAGCGAAGAGCGCGCTGCAGCAGGCGCTCGACGAATTGCAGACCAAGCGCGAGCTCAGGCAGCGCAATGAGAACGTCGTCGCCACCCGCGAGCTCGAGCGGCTCGAGAACATCGTGGCCGGGCGCGAGGCCGCGGTTGCGTCGGCGACGGCCTCGCAGGCGGCTGCCCAGACCAAGATCGTGACGCTGCTGCCGGCCGAGCGCGCGAGCGCCCAGGCGGCCTTGGCCCAGGCCGAGGTGGAGTTGGGCAAGACCGTGGTGCGGGCCGGCTTCACCGGGCATGTCGAGCAGTTCACGCTGCGGGCTGGCGACGTCGTCAACCCCTTCATGCGTCCGGCCGGGATCATCATCCCTGAAGAAGCGGGAAGGGGCAGGATGCAGGCCGGCTTCGGTCAGATCGAGGCGCAGGTGATCAAGGTCGGCATGGTTGCCGAGGTGACCTGCATCTCGAAGCCCTGGGTGGTCATCCCGATGGTGGTGACGGGTGTGCAGGACTTCATCGCTGCGGGCCAGCTCCGAAGCGGAGAGCAACTGATCGACGCACAGCAGGTGATCCGGCCCGGAACGATCCTCACCTATCTCGAGCCGCTCTACCAGGGCGGGCTCGACGGCGTGACGCCCGGCAGCAGCTGCATCGCCAACGCCTATAGCAGCAACCACGACATCATCGCCGCGAAGGAAACCGGCACGCTGCGCCGTATCGCGCTCCATGCCGTCGATGCGACCGGGCTGGTCCATGCCATGCTGCTGCGCATCCAGGCGCTCGTCCTGCCGGTCAAGACCCTCGTCTTCAGCGGGCACTGAGGGCGAGCGGCGGCAGCGCTAGTCCTCGGAGCGGCTGGTGGAGTCGCGATCGCGCTCATAGCGCTTCTTCAGCGGGAAGGGCGGCAGCCAGGATTCGCGGCGGATGGTCCAAAGCTCGTAGGTCGGCACCAGCTGGTCCGGCGCGTCCAGCGAGCCGAGATTGATCTCGACCTCGTCACCGCTGCGCCCGAAGACCGTGGAGCCGCAGCGGGGGCAGAAGAACCGTCCGCCATAGTCGCGAGCTTCCCCTTCGATCGTCACCGCGTCCTGCGGAAAGATCGCCGACGCGTGGAAGAGGGCGCCGTGATATTTGCGGCAGTCCAGGCAATGGCAGATGCCGACCCGGTAAGGGCGCCCCGATGCCACGACCCGGATGTCACCGCACCGGCAGCCGCCCGTGAAACGGTCCATGCCTCGTCTCCTCCTGTTCGCCCGCCTTCGCCGCGAGAACGTACCGCCGAAGCGGCGGTTCCTTGACGCAAAAAGGCCCCGCATCCTTCGACGCGGGGCCTTTCGAAAAGCCGGTAGAGCCAGCCGCAGCTCAATCGTCGCGGAAGACGCGCTCGTTGCGCTCGTGGCGCTCCTGCGCTTCCAGCGAGAGGGTCGCGATCGGGCGGGCTTCGAGGCGCTTCAGCGAGATCGGCTCGCCGGTCTCCTCGCAGTAGCCGTAGGAGTTGTCGTCGATCCGGGCGATGGCCGCATCGATCTTGGCGATCAGCTTGCGCTGCCGGTCGCGGGCGCGCAATTCGATGGCGCGGTCGGTTTCGGAGGAGGCCCGGTCGGCGATGTCCGGATGATTCTCGCTCTCGCTTTGCAGCGTAACCAGGGTTTCCTTGGCCTCCCGCAGGATCTCGTCCTTCCAGGCGAGGAGCTTGCCGCGGAAATACTCGCGTTGACGGTCGTTCATGAACGGCTCGTCATCGCTCGGTTTGTAATCCGCCTCGATGATGATCTGCTTCGACATGGGCGCGCTCTCTAGTTTGTCGCCTCACGCACCCATCGGCTGTGCCGCGGGAGGGGAGCCGATTTGGCGCCCTTATAACGGTCCGTTTCAACTGGAACAATCGCTTCCGACAGGGCTTCAACGGCTTCGTGAAAACATGCGATCTCAGGCCGATTTTCGACGAAATCGGCAGGTTTTACGTCAATTCAGCTTGCGGATGGCTTCGGCGATGTCGGCTTCGACCAAGCGGGCGATCGGTTGGCGGTAGTGACTATGGTCGAAGAAGAGGTTGGGATCGCGCAATTCTGGCCGGTCGACTCGCCAATCGACTAGAGCGGTGCGCGGGCGCCGGGCCGCCAGATCGGCGAAAGCTTTGCGGCAGGCGGCGTCGGCCGCGGCGTCGCGCGTGCCGGGTTTCGGCAGGGCGGTGACATAGACCGGCGGGCGCAGGAGAATCAGCGCGGTCTCGGCCGGAGCGGCCTGCATCAGCGCTTCCAGCTCCGTCGCTGCCGGGAAGGGGCCATCGACATTGCCGCCGCCGGTCTCGAGCGGCTTCTGCAGCCGGGCGATGATCTCGGGATTGGTGCCGTAGCCCTGCACGCCGTAGCCCGATTCGTAGTCCCAGTAGCCGTCCGGGCGGGCGCGCTCGGCTTTGCGCGAGGTCAAGTAGGAGATGCGGCGGGGCAATTCCTCCAGCAGGTCGAAGCGCATCAGCCCGCCGACATAATCGGACAGGCTGCGGCTCATGAGCCAGAAGGGGAAGGGCTTCTCGTTGGGCAGCGCGGGATTCGCCGTGCACCAGTAATTGTCGATGCCGATCACGATCGCCTTCGGCGGCGTCTTGCGGTGATGGCGCAGGAACCAGTCGATCGTCGCGAAGGTCTCCTTCGGCATGGTCGCCGGCGCGATCAGCGAGACGAAGGGGATGCCGGTCCTCGTGCGCAATTCCTCCGGCGAGATCAGCTGGATATGCGAGTTGCCGAAGATGGCACCCGTGAAACTCGGATCGCGGCCGCGGCTGGCCAGTGCCGTGCGCGGCCCCTGCGGGCGCACGCCCTCCTTGAACTTCAAGGGCGAGCGGCCGGAATCATAGGGGTCGATCAGGAAGGCCGCTGTGAGGAAGGCGGCAGCGATCAGCACCGCCGCGCCGAGGAAGGCGCCGGTGAAGCCCGTCCACTTCGCCGCCCGAGCGGCCTGCTCAGAACTGGAAGTAGATGAACTCATAATTGGCGTCTTCGCCGATCTTCAGCAGGATGATGACGAACAGGAGCCCGCACAGGATGGCCAGCCAACGGGCCGGCGGCAATTTGTGGACAAGGTTCCAGGCGGTGGGGCCGATGATGGCGAAGGCCGCCGCCGGCAGCAGGGCGCGCCACTTGAAGCCGGTGCCGATCGGCGCGAAGCCGAACAGGCCCTTGTAGATCGCGAGCGCAGCCTGGAAATTCGTGGCCCGGAACAGCACCCAGCACAGCGCCACGAACAGGAAGGTCAGCAGCCAGCCGAGCGCCGCCGGCATGGGCAGGTTGGCCCGGCGCCAGAACAGCGCGACGATCAGCGCCAGCCCATGCGCCACGCCCCAGGCGACGAAGGTCAGGCCGGCGCCATGCCAGAGGCCGCCCAGCGCCATGGTGGCGAAGAGCGCCCAGACCTGGGTCGGCAGGCCGCTGCGCGAGCCCCCGAGCGGGATGTAGAGATAGTCGCGCAGGAAGCGCGACAGCGTCATGTGCCAGCGCCGCCAGAAATCCTGAATCGAGAGCGAGCGATAGGGCGCCTCGAAATTCTGCGGCAGCACGACGCCGAAGAGCAAAGCGAGGCCCAGCGCCATGTCGGTATAGCCGGAGAAGTCGAAATAGATCTGGAAGGTGAAGGCGAGCGTCGCCTGCCAGGCCTCCATGAAGCTGATGACCTTGCCGGCGGCGGCCGCTGCGAAGACCGGGTTGGCATATTCGGCGAGGGGATCGCCGATCATCACCTTCTTGGCGAGGCCGAAGGTCAGCAGCATCAGGCCGCGCGCGATCCGCTCGGCCGCGTCCGGGCGCTGATAGGGCCGCTCGTCGAGCTGGTGCATGATCTCGCGCCAGCGCACCAAAGGGCCGGCGAGCACCTGCGGGAAGAAGGCGATGTAGAGCGCGTAACGGACGAGATCGTAGCGCGGCGCCTGCCCGCGCCGGAGATCCGTCAGGTACATGATGTGGTGGAAGGTGAAGAACGAAATGCCGAGCGGCAGCGCGATGTCGAATTTCGGCGCCGGCAATCCGGGAATCATTCCAGCGAGATCCGCGAAGAAGTTGAAGTACTTGAACACCGCCAGCACGGCGAGGTTCAGGACGATCGCGAGCGTGATCAGCGCCCCGGACTTCGTCTTCTGGAAGGCCTCGGCGATCAGCCAGTTCAGCCCGATCGAGAGCGCCAGCAGCGGCAGGAAGCGCCAGTCCCAATAGCCGTAGAAGGCGAAGGACAGCACCACCAGCACCGGCAGCCGCAGGCTCGGCGCAAAGCGCTCTGCCCCCCAGTGAAGGGCAAGCGCGAGCGGCAGGAAGGCGAGCAGGAAGGCAAAGGAGTTGAAGAGCATCGGGCGGGGAGCGGATCAAAGGATGGCTGCCGCCTTAGACCATTATCGGCGGCGAGTCATGTCGCGGCTGGCATCGAGGGGGAGAGGAGCGGAAGCGTGGGCCGCGAGTTCCTCGGTCCGCAGTTTCAATCAATCGATTGATTGAAACTGTGATTGATGCTATGGGAGCGGCATGAAAGCTGCTTCCGAAAGTGATGCGGGAACGCGCGAGGCGCTGATCCGGGCCGGGCTCGACCTGTTCGGGCGGCACGGGTTCGAGGCAAGCTCGATCCGCGAGATCGCCCAGGCGGCGGGCGTCAACAGCGCCGGCATCGCCTATCATTTCGGCGGCAAGGACGGCCTGCGCCAGGCCTGCGCCGAGGCCGTCGTCGCGACGATGAAGCAGCGGGTCTTCGGTGCCACTGCCGCCATGCCGCCGCTCGACGGGCTCGCGCCGGAGATGGCTGTGGAACTGCTGCTCGGCATTGTCGGGCGCGTCGCCGCTTTCGCGACGCAGGCGCAGGAGAGCGAGACCATCGCCCGCTTCGTCCTGCGCGAGATGATGGAGCCGACCTCGGCCTTCGAGACACTTTACGAGGGGCTCGTCGGCCCGGTCCACGGCCAGCTCTGCCGGCTCTGGGCAGCCGCGACCGGCATGGCGCCGGAGGCGCAGGACACCAAGCTCGCGGTCTTCGCGACGATCGGGCAGGTGCTCTATTTCCGGCTCGCCCGGCCGGCCGTGATGCGGCGGATGGGCTGGAGCACGATCGACACGGCTGAGAGCGAGGCGATCGCCGGCGTCATCCGCGCCAATGTCCGCGCGAGCATCGCCGGCATGCGGGAGAACAGGTCATGATCCTCGGCTTCCTCTGCTCCTTCGGCCTGATCGCCGGGAGCTTCTCCACCTGTGGCGGCGATACGGTCCGGATCGCCGGCTATGTCGAGGGCGAGTACGTGCGGCTCGGCCCGATCGACACCGCCCGCATCGAGCATATCGATATCCGTCGCGGCGACCGCGTCGAGGCCGGCAAGGTCGTCGCCGGGCTGGAGACGACCGACGCCGAGAACGCAGTTCGCGAGAGCGAGGCGCGACTGGTCCAGGCGCAGGCGCAGCTCGACAACCTGCGCAGCGGCAAGCGCCCGGAGGAGATCGCGGTGATCGAGGCCAATCTCGCTTCGGCCAAGGCGCAGCAGCGCGAGGCCGAGCGGGCGCTCGACCGCCGGCAGGACCTGCTGCGGCGCGGTGTCTCCACCCAGGCCGATTTCGACCAGGCGGAAACGGCGCGCGATGTCGCCGCCGCGAGCGTCCGCCAGAATGCCGCCAATCTGGATGTCGCGCGCCTGCCGGCGCGGCCGGACGAGATCAAGGCAAGCGAGAACGCGGTCGAGCAGGCCAAGGCGGCGCTGGCGCAGGCGCGCTGGCGGCTGTCGCAGCGCCAGCTCGTCGCGCCCTCGGCCGGGCGGATCAGCGACGTGCTGCGCCGGGTCGGCGAGCTCGCGGGGCCGAGCGCGCCGGTGCTTCTGATGCTGCCGGACGGCGCCGCCAAGCTGATGCTGTATGTGCCGGAAGTGCGGGTCTCCGGCGTGACGACGGGCATGAAGCTCGATGTCCGCTGCGACGGTTGCGCGCCCGGCCTGACCGCGACCGTGACCTATGTCTCGCCGGAGCCCGAGTTCACCCCGCCGGTGATCTATTCGGCGCAGACGCGCCAGAAGCTGGTCTATCTCGTCGAGGCGCGGCCGGATGGCGGCCCGCAATCGGCACTTCAGCCCGGCCAGATCGTCGATGTGACGCTCAGGGGGCAGCGGTGAGCGCGCCGCTCGCCATCGATGTTCGCGGCATGACCAAGCGCTTCGGCAAGCGCACGGTGGTCGACGATGTCGACCTTGCGGTGGCAACGGGCGAGATCGTCGGCTTCCTCGGGCCCAACGGCTCGGGCAAGACGACGACGATCCGGATGATCTGCGGCTTGCTCAAGCCCGATGCCGGGGAGGGCACGGTGCTCGGGCTCGATGTCCGCACGCAGAGCGCTGCGATCAAGCGTCAGGTCGGCTACATGACGCAGCGCTTCTCCTTCTACGAAGACCTGACCATCGCCGAGAACCTGACCTTCGTCGCCAGACTCTACGAGCTCGATCCGGTCGACGAGGCCGTCGCCAAGACGCTGGACGGGCTGGGCCTGACCTCGCGCAAGGACCAGCTCGCCGGCACGCTCTCGGGCGGCTGGAAACAGCGCCTGGCGCTCGCCGCCTGCATCATGCACCAGCCCAAGCTCTTGCTGCTCGACGAGCCGACGGCCGGCGTCGATCCCAAGGCGCGGCGCGAGTTCTGGGACGAGATCCATCGGCTGGCCGGCGATGGGCTGACCGTGCTGGTCTCGACCCATTACATGGACGAGGCCGAGCGCTGCCACCGCATCGGCTACATCGCCTATGGCCGCATGCTGGCGACGGGAACCGTCGAGGAGGTGGTGAAGGGCTCCGGGCTCGTGACCTATGTTGTGCATGGCGCGCTGAAGCCTGCCCAGATCCGGGCGCTGGAGGCGACTGAGGGCGTCGAGCAGGTGGCGCCCTTCGGCGCGACGCTGCATGTCGTCGGCGCCGACCGGAGCAAGCTGGAAGCGGCGCTGGCGCCCTTGAAAAACGAGGCCGGCCTCAAGGTCGAGCCCGGCGAGACCAGCCTCGAGGATGTCTTCATCAAGTTCATGACCGGCGCGCAGGAGCGGGCGGCATGATCTCCCTGTTCTCGCCCCGCCGGCTCGGCGCGATGCTGGCCAAGGAATTCGTGCAGATGCGGCGCGACCGCATCACCTTCGCCATGATGCTGGCGGTGCCGATCCTCCAGCTCCTGCTCTTCGGCTATGCGATCAACAACGATCCGCGCGGCCTGCCGGCGGCGATCCTGGCGCTCGGGCAGGACCGCTATACCCGCGCCGTGGTCTCGGCGCTGGAGGTCTCGAACTATTATCGCTTCGGCGAGCGGCCGCAGAGCGCAGCCGAGGCCGAGAGCCTGATGGCCAAGGGCGAAATCTCCTTCCTCGTCACCATTCCCAGCGATTTCGGCGCGCGCGTCGAGCGGGCGGACAAACCGCGCATCCTGGTCGAGGCCGATGCGACCGATCCGGCGGCGGCGAGCGGCGCGGTCTCGGCGCTCGGCACGATCGCGAGCCGGGCCTTGCAGCGGGCGCAAGGGCGCGAGCCAGTCACCGATCCGGCCGGCGCCAGCGGCGACAGCCTCTCCTTCGTCGTGCACCGGCGCTACAACCCGGAGAACATCACCCAATACAACATCGTGCCGGGCCTGCTCGGCGTCATCCTGCAGATGACCATGGTGATGATGACGGCGATGGCGCTGACCCGCGAGATCGAGCGCGGCACCATGGAGAACTTGCTTGCCATGCCGGCGACGGCGGGCGAGATCATGCTCGGCAAGGTCTTGCCTTATCTCGCCGTCGGCGCCGTGCAGGTGGTGATCGTGCTGGGAGCGGCGAAGCTGCTATTCGCCGTGCCGTTCCTCGGCGGGCTCGGGCTGCTGCTCACTTGCGTATTGATCTTCGTGCTGGCGCTGGTGCTGCTCGGCTACACGATCTCGACGGTGGCGCGCACGCAGCTTCAGGCGATGCAGCTCACCTTCTTCTTCTTCCTGCCGTCCTTGATGCTGTCCGGCTTCATGTTCCCCTTCGCCGGCATGCCGGGCTGGGCGCAGGCGCTGGGCGAACTCTTCCCGCTGACGCATTTCCTGCGGATCATCCGCGCGATCATGCTGAAGGGCGCGGGCCTCGGCGATATCGGCGACGAGGTGGTCTATCTCAGCCTGTTCGTGCCGGTTTACGCGGGGCTCGCGCTGATGCGGTTCCGGAGCACGCTGGACTGAGCGAAGTCACTGCGTGACGTTCGGGTCGAGGCAGTGACTTGCAAAATGATAGTCACTGCATTAGCTGGGGCGTATGCAGCCCCGGCTCATCCCGCTTGCCGAATGTCCCTGCGCCCGCGCCGTCGAGGCCGTCGGCGAATGGTGGAGCATCCTGATCCTGCGCGATGCGCTGCAGGGCTTCACCCGCTTCGACGAGTTCCAGCGCAGCCTCGGCATCGCGCCGAACATGCTGGCGCGGCGCCTGAAGCATCTCACCGAAGCCGGATTGTTCGAGCGGCGGCTCTATAGCGAGCGGCCGAAGCGCTACGAGTACCTGCTGACGCAGAAGGGCAGGGACTTCTTCCCCGTGGTCGCGGCGCTGGTCGCCTTCGGCAACCGGCATCTCGCACCGGAAGGGCAGGCCCTGCTGCTCGCCGATCGCGAGAGCGGGCGGGCCGTCGTGCCGACCTATGCCGATGCGCAGAGCTTGCAGCCCGTGAATCCCGACAACGTCACCGTCATCGCCGGCCCTCAGGCCAGCCCCGGCATGCTGCAACGCCTCGCCATCGTGGCGGCGCGAGATGCGGCTGCGCCGGCCTCCCACATATAGGAGCTTCCCATGCGCCGTATCGTCGTCACCGGAATGGGCGTGGTCTCGCCGCTCGGCTGCGGAACCGAGATCGCCTGGCAGCGCCTGCTGGCCGGGCGTTCCGGCCTGCGCCGCCTGCCGGATGCGATCGTCGAGACGCTGCCGGCGAAGATCGCGGGCTTGGTGCCATCAAAGGCCGAGGATGCCGAGGGCGGCTTCGATCCCGATGCGGTGATCGCGCCGAAGGACCAGCGCAAGATGGACCGCTTCATTCAGTTCGCGCTGGTCGCCGCCAAGGAGTCGCTCACTCAGGCCGGCTGGCAGCCGCAGAGCGAGGCCGAGCGCGAGCGCACCGCGACGGTGATCGCCTCCGGCATCGGCGGCTTCCCGGCGATCGCCGAGGCGGTGCGGACCGTCGACCAGCGCGGCGCGCGCCGGCTTTCGCCCTTCACGATCCCGTCCTTCCTCGTCAATCTGGCCGCCGGCCATGTCTCGATCGAACACGGCTTCAAGGGGCCGATCGGCGCGCCCGTCACGGCCTGTGCCGCCGGCGTGCAGGCGATCGGCGATGCGGCCCGCATGATCCGGGCTGGCGAGGTCGATATCGCGCTCTGCGGCGGCACCGAGGCCTGCGTCGATCTCGTCGCGCTCGGCGGTTTCGCGGCGGCCCGCGCACTCTCGACCGGCTTCAACGACGAACCGGAGAAGGCTTCGCGACCCTTCGACCGGGATCGCGATGGCTTCGTCATGGGCGAGGGCGCCGGGCTTCTGGTGATCGAGGCGCTGGAGCATGCGCAGGCGCGCGGCGCGACGATCCTGGCGGAGCTGACCGGCTACGGCACCAGCGCCGACGCCTATCACATCACCTCGGGACCCGAGGACGGCTCCGGCGCGCGACGCGCCATGGAGACAGCTCTCAAGCAGGCGGGGCTGCGTCCGGCCGATGTCGCCCATCTCAACGCCCATTCGACCTCGACGCCGGTCGGCGACCGCGGCGAGCTTGCCGCGATCAAGGCGGTGTTCGGTGATGAGGGCGGCATCGCGATCAGCGCGACGAAATCCGCGACCGGCCATCTGCTCGGCGCGGCCGGCGGGCTGGAGGCGATCTTCACGATCCTGGCCCTGCGCGACCAGATCGCCCCGCCGACACTCAACCTCGAAAACCCCGACGAGGCGGCGGCCGGGCTCGAACTCGTGGCGAAGGCTGCGCGGCCGCTCGCGATGGAGCATGCTATCTCGAACGGCTTCGGCTTCGGCGGCGTGAATGCCAGCGCCGTGTTCAGGCGCTGGCCGTAGGCAGCCGATTCAGAGCGGAATGTTGTCGTGCTTGCGCCAGGGGCGTTCGACGCTCTTGGTGCGCAGCATGGCGAGGGCCCGGGCGATGCGGCGGCGTGTCGAGTGCGGCATGATCACCTCGTCGATATAGCCGCGCTCGGCCGCGACGAAGGGGGACATGAAGCGGTCCTCATATTCCTTGGTCTGGCGCGCGATGGTTTCCGCATCGCCGCCACGGAAGATGATCTCGACCGCGCCCTTGGCGCCCATCACCGCGATCTGCGCCGTCGGCCAGGCATAGTTGACGTCGGCGCCGATATGCTTCGAGGCCATCACGTCATAGGCGCCACCGAAGGCCTTGCGGGTGATGATCGTGACCAGCGGCACTGTGCATTCGGAGTAGGCGAAGAGCAGCTTGGCGCCGTGCTTGATCAGGCCGCCATATTCCTGCGCCGTGCCCGGAAGGAAGCCGGGAACGTCGACGAGCGAGACGATCGGAATCTCGAAGGCGTCGCAATAGCGCACGAAGCGGGCGGCCTTGCGCGAGGCGTCCGAGTCGAGCACGCCGGCCAGCACCATCGGCTGGTTGGCGACGATGCCGACCGTGCGGCCCTCGATGCGGCCGAAGCCGGTGACGATATTGCCGGCATAGGCCTGCTGGATCTCGAAGAAGTCGCCCTCATCGACCGTCTTCAGGATCAGTTCCTTGATGTCGTAGGGCTTGTTCGGATTGTCCGGGACCAGCGTGTCGAGACTCATGTCGACGCGATCAGGCACGTCGAATGACGGCCATTCCGGCACGCCCGCGGTGTTGTTCGCCGGCAGGAAGTCGAGCAGGCGGCGCACCTGCAGGAGCGCCTCGACATCGTTCTCGAAGGAGCCGTCGGCGACCGAGGACTTCGACGTGTGGACCTTGGCGCCGCCGAGCTCCTCGGAGGTCACGGTCTCGTTGGTGACGGTCTTCACCACCTCCGGGCCGGTGACGAACATGTAGGAGGTGTCGCGGACCATGAAGATGAAATCGGTCATCGCCGGCGAATAGACGTCGCCGCCGGCGCAGGGGCCCATGATCACCGAGATCTGCGGGATGACGCCGGAAGCCTGGACGTTGCGCTTGAAGACCTCGCCATAGCCGCCGAGGGCCGCGACGCCTTCCTGGATGCGGGCGCCGCCGGCATCGAACAGGCCGACGATCGGCGCGCGCATCTTCAGCGCCATGTCCTGGATCTTGATGATTTTCTGGGCGTGCGTCTCCGACAGCGAGCCGCCGAAGACGGTGAAGTCCTTCGAGAAGACGAAGACGGTGCGGCCATTGACCGTGCCCCAGCCGGTGACGACGCCGTCGCCGGGAATCTTCTCGGCCTTGTCCATGCCGAAATCGACGGCGCGGTGCTGCACGAACATGTCGAACTCCTCGAAGGAGTCCTTGTCGAGCAGCAGCTCGATGCGCTCGCGCGCCGTCAGCTTGCCGCGCTTGTGCTGCGCCTCGATGCGGCGCTCGCCGCCGCCCTTGCGGGCGCCCTCGCGGCGGGTTTCGAGCTGTTCGAGGATGTCCTTCATGGCGGCAGGCTCCCGGCCGGAAATCGCGTCTCGAAAGCCGGCTTAAGCGGCCATCGCGCATGAGTCCATTACGACGTTTGCTGAAGCGGGAACCGCAATCATGCGGAACGTGCGGCCGGATTGCCGAGCGCGTCGTTCAGCCGGACGGCCTCCTGCACCAGTGTCGTCACCAGTGCGGGGTCGACGCTGTCGCCTTCGCGGAGTTCCCAGGTCGCCAGTTCGTATTTGCCGCCGGCCTTGAGGCGGGGCGCGATCTCGCGCAGTCGCTTGCCGCGCCAGAAGCCGAAGAGGACGCGCTTCTCCTCGGCGCGGATCAGAAGGACCGGGCCGTTCGAAAAATAGACGAGATGGGTCCATTTGATCCGCTCGTCGAGCGGGGCGGCAGCGCGGACATCCCGCCGCAATTGCTTGACGAGGGTGCGCTGCCAGCCGGAGAGGGCCGCGACATAGGCATCGGGAGATGTCGCCGCGGGTCCCATTGCCATCAGGTTTAGCCTTTCAGCAGCAACAGTACGGCCGCGTCGAATTCGCGGCGGCGGATGACGCGGCGCTCTACTGCTTCCTCGTCCTGGCCCCAGATGCCGATCTGGTAGTCCTCGTCGAGATGGGCGGCGTCCCAGACGGCGTCCGGATCGATCCGCCGGTTTGCCAGCGCCAGCGTGAGGATGGCCGAGCCGGTCAGCGTCATGACGTTATGGGCGCCGGCGAGCGCGAGCGGGGCGGGGATTTTCCCGACGTGGCGGGCGACGGCCGCGAGCGTCTCCTCCGGCTGCTGCGCGAAGACGATGCCTTCCGCCAGCAGGAAGCGGGCGCCGATCAGCGCCTCGATATCGCCGAGGATCGGCTGCCAGATTTCGTTCTGCCGTTCGACCAACGCCTCGGGCTCGCCGGCGCGGTAGCAGAGCGCATCGGAGCCGGCATAGCGGACGATCTCGGCGCGCACGGCCTCCTGCTGGTCCTCGACGCCGTCGAGCGCCGAATTGACGAGCCGGGTCAGCGGCATCCGGGCGGGGTCGACGCGTTCGGCCTGTGCCTGCCATTCGACTGCGAGAGCTTCCGCGACGGGGCGGGAGGTCACCGCGAGCTGTCTGCGGGCCGGGGTCCGCGCTGTCTTGCCGTCGAGGGCGACATGGAAGAGGCCGTCCCGCTCCAGAACGCCGGCCTCCTTGTAGAAGCGGGCGGGCAGGGGATTGCGCATCGCCTGCTGGGCTGCGGCGACGGGGTCGGGCTGGCTGGCGCCGGGCGAGCCGAAACGGGCGAGGAAATCATCGGTGGACATGGCCCCGCCATAGCGCATTCGCGCCCGGCAGGGAAACCCGCCTCAGGCGGCGCGGATCCGGCCGAGGAACTGCGCGACCTCCGTGTCGAGATGCACCGACTGGCGCGAGAGCTTGTCGGCGGATTCGGCGACATGGCTGGCGGCCTCGTCGGTTTCCGCGGCAATGCGGCTGACGATGTCGATATGGCCGGCGGCGAAGACGGTCTCGTCCGCCGCGCGCCGGATGATCTGGGCGATGTTGGCGGCGGCGGCATTCTGCTGCTCGACCACCGTCGCGACATTGCCGGAGATCTGGTTGAGCGAGCCGACGGTGGCGTTCATGGCGTCGATCGCGCCGATCGCCTCGGAGCTGGAGTCGCGGATGGCGCCGATCTGGTTCTGGATTTCCTCGGTCGCGCGCCAGGTCTGGTTGGCGAGCGACTTGATCTCCTGGGCGACGATGGTGAAGCCGCCGCCGGAATGGCCGAGGCGGGCGGCCTCGATCGAGGCGTTCAGCGCGAGCAGGTTGGTGTGCTTGGCGATGGTCGAGATCGCGTCGGTGATGTCGCCGATCTGGCCGGCCTTGCGCGACAACTCGCCGACCGTATCGAGCACGGCCTGAGCCTGCCGGGTGGTCTCGCCGACGACACGGGTGGTTTCCGCGACCTGACGGTCGACCTCGGCGAAGGAATGCGCCAGCTCCGCCGTGCCTTGCGTGACGGCGACGACGTTGGAGGAGGTCTGGCGCGAGGATTGCGACGCCGCGCTGGACCGTTCGGACACCTCGACCGCGCCGGTCTTCATCTGCTGCGAGGCGATGCGCAGGGACTGCACGGAAGCGATGACGTCGCGCGCGATGCCGGCGATCTCGCGCTCGAAATCGTCGGCGACGCTGTGCAGGACCTGACGGCGGACGAGGGCGCCCCGTTCCATCGTCTCGGCGAGATCCTGACGGGCCTCATCCGCCGCGGCGCGGGCGGCGTCGGCCGCATGACGTTCGTCTTCCGAAATCTCGAGCGACTGGCGAAGCGACCAGACCACGCAGCTCAGCGCGACCGATTGCACGGCCACGATCAGGCCGTGCAGCAGCACGCGGTCGATCTGGTTGCCGTTGAGGAAGACCGCGCCGGGGAACAGCAGGCTCAATGCGAGGTGATGCACGACGATGGCCAGTGTCGCGGGGATGAAGATGCGCCAGTCCAGCCAGCCGGCGAGCACCGCCAGCATGGCGAAGAAGTACATGTGCATGTCGGACTGGTAGGGATGGCCGGCGAAGGCATAGACCAGCAGCATGACCTGGCCCATGGTCACGATGCTCGTGATCTGGCGCGTGATCCAGCCGGTGCGCTCGATGCGCCAGACCATCGTCCCCAGCACCGCCAGCACGACGACTGCGAGTACGAGAGTGGGGCTTCTCAGCGGCGAGCCCGACGGCGTTCCGAGCGCCAGAAAGGCGGCGTTCGCCCAGAGGATCGCAATCAGGAAGCGGGAGAAGCGCTCGCGAAAGCGCAGGACGTCGTTCATCGGCTGCTCCCTGGGGCACTCCCGGTGCAGAGCTTGGCAAAGGCCGCATCGATGACGAGCCAGGCTCCCGCGCCGTAGAGCGCCGAGACGAAGCCGTCGCGTTCTCCCATGGTGAAGGCGACCGAGGAGCCTGAATCGATCTGCAGGAGGCTGCCGCTCGCGCCGGTGACGGCCTGAGCGATTTCCGCCGTACCGGTTCCAGCGGGGAAGAAGGCCGCCATCGGCCGCCCCGGCGCGGGCCAGGCTGCAATCAGGAGAGCGGCGACCGCCATCGCGACGCCGCAGATCAGGCCGAAACCGATCTCGCGCATATGATCCTCCCGGTTGTCCGGTCAGGCAGACGGAAACCTAGACGGGCAGGTTACGGAGGCCGGCTTTATGCTTGGTAAATTGCTTCGCTAACGTTGCGGTATGTGCCTGATTCCGATTCAGGGTCTGAAGCGATCCTGCCAGGCGGGCCTGGCGCCGGGGAAGGACAGGGCTGTGGCGGCATGGACGCCGCGCGCCACGGCGCGGGCCAGCACATCGGCCGCGGTGGCGCAAAGCTCCGTCATCGCGAAGGCATCCGAGGGAGCGCCGCTGTAGCCCGTCGCCGCGGCGAAGACGATGTCGCCGTCGAGCGGTGCATGGGCGGGGCGGAGCGCACGCGCGAGCCCGTCATGGGCGGCAAGCGCGAGGCGGCGCGCCTGCGGCTTGGTCAGCACGGCATCGGTCGCGACGAGCGCGATCGTGGTGTTCTGGCCGGTGCCGCCCTTGAAGCGCAGGGCCGTGTCGTCAGGCGTGATGGTCGCGGGCCAGCCGAGGCCGCCGAATTCTCCATCGCGCTCGTAAGGGCCTGCCCAGAAATGCGGGCCGTCGCCGATCGTGGCGCTGCCGACGGCGTTGACTGCGACGAGCGCGCCGACGATCTGCCCGGTCGCCGCACGCGCGCTCGCCGAGCCGAGGCCGCCTTTCAAGGTCGCGGTCGTCGCGCCATAGCCGGCTCCGGCGGTTCCGAGCGCGAAACTGGCGGAAGCGGCGGCGGCAGCCTGGGCACCGAGGCTGGCATAGGGTGTCTCGCCTTCGCCACGCGCCCAGGGCTTTTCGCCGCCATTCATCAGGTCGAACAGGATCGCCTGCGGGACGATCGGCACGCGGAAGGCGCCGACCGGAAAGCCGCGTCCCTCCTTGGCCAGCCAGCGCATGACGCCGTCTGCCGCGCCAAGGCCCCAGGCCGATCCGCCCGAGAGCACGATCGCGTCGACATGCTCGACGGTCATCTCGGGAATGAGCAGGGCGGTGTCGCGGGTGCCGGGCGCGCCGCCTAGCACGGCGGCCGAGGCGATGGTGGGCCGTTCGAAGATCGCGGCCGTGACGCCGGTCGCTGCCGTAGCGTCATGCGCCTGGCCAACGAGCAGGCCGCGAACATCGGTGATGAGGTTGTGCATGAGGAAACCCGATGGCGAACCGAATCGCGCCGAAGGCGTTGTCGCTACATTACGATCTTTTCATCTGCTGGCCATTGCCGGGTCAGGCCTGCAGGATCAGGCTTATGTCATCGCCTATCGGCTTCGAGACCCGCTGCGCGACGCTTCGACTGACTGCTTCAAGGGAGGTTGCTCCGTGAAACCCATCGCCCTCATCGCCGCATCGTCGATCGCGATGCTCGCCGGCAGCTTCGCGCTGGCGCAGCCGCAACCGGTTCCGCCTGCCGGCGGCGACCAGAAGCAGGAGCGCACCGAAAGCCGCGAGCAGCGCCGCGAGGAATGGCGTGAGCGCCGGGCCGAGCGTGCCAAGGCGCGGCTCGACGAGCGCCTGTCGAAGGTGCGGGCCGATCTCAAGCTGAGGCCCGAGCAGACGGCGCTGTTCGATAAGGTCGAGGGCCTCATCAAGCAGCGCAGCGCCGATCGTGGCGCTCTCTGGAACCAGATGCGCGAGCGGCGCGAGGCGTTGCGCCATGCCGACCTGATGGAGCGGCTCGACGCGACCGCCAACCAGCAGGGCGAGCGCGCTGCCCGCTCCAAGGAACTCGCCGATGCCGTGCGCCCGCTCTGGACAACGCTCAGCGACGAGCAGAAGACGGTGCTGCGCCGCTCGGTACGCGAGGCGATGGCGGAAGGGCGCGAGCGTTTCCGCGAGATGCGCGCCTGGCGCGGCGGCTGGCATGACGACGATCGCGGCGAGCGCCGGGATCGTGGCGAGCGCAGGCAGTGGCGCGATCGCGACGACCAGCACGACGATTGAGCGCTGACCTCAACCCGTTGCCAGACCCATTATTGACGAGAGCCGCGTCCGGATCCGGACGCGGCTCTCGTCATGTGGTTAGACGGCGTTGGCTTCAGGTGCCGACGGCATCCGAGACGCATTTCTTGGTGAAGCTGTTCTTGGCGGCGCCCGCCAGCTTCTTGTCGGCGGCCTGCTTGTCGCAGGCGGCGCCGGCATCCTTCTCGCATTTGGTCAGGAAGCTCGTCTTGGCGGCGCCGGCGAGCTTCTTGTCCGAGGCCTGAAGGTTGCAGCTTTGCGCCTGGGCGGCGCCGGCCATGCAGCACAGGGCGAAGGCCGTCAGCAGAAGTCTTTTCATGCGAATCTCCTCTCCGGGACGATGACGCTACGCTACCCCGCGACCGGGAGATACGGAGAAGACCGATCTCGCCCCGCTTTCGCCAAAATTACTAACGCATGGAATTCGCTGGGAATTCAGGCGTTTACCATATCCATTCAGGTTGGATTCACGGCTCGCCATTTACGCTTTGTCAGTGATTGCGATGCGAAAGGTGAACCATGAAGCAGACATGGTCATGCTGGGCGATGCGGGCCTTCATCGGCTCCGTCTTCATCGTCTGCCTGTTCGGTCCCTACGCACTGTCGATCCTGATCGGCTGCGTGGGCGTGGGCTGCTACTTCTTCCGCAACGAGGTCGGCTCGCATCTCTGAGTCGCGGATAGTCCGCTTCATTCCGACCGGGACCGCCTTCGCCGCTTCGTCATGCGGCCCATTCTACCTGATCCGGCGCAGGTGACAGGTCTTCACCTTGCCGCCGCGGCCATCCGAGCGCTAGACGCAGCCCGATCGAGACGGCGTGCGGTCATAGAGATGAATCTCCGCGCGTCGCTTCCGGTTGAAGCTCTGATTCGAGAAGTCGTGTCCGCCGACGCGGACATTGCGCCCGAAGCGGACTTCGGCCGAGGCGGCCGACGGCTGCGCAACGCTCAATCCCACCGTCATCGCGAGCAGGAATGCGGCGGTCGCTAACGCGTCGGCAATCGCTTTCAAAACCCTCACGCCATCCTCCCGATTGCAGTCGACGGCCGCATCATCCCGAGAAGCTCGGCTCCAGAACGAAAAAGGGGACGGCCCGAAGGCCATCCCCTGAATTGCGTCTCGGCCTCGAAAGGCTGAGGGCGTTGCCGCCGATCAGCGCGAGTAGAACTCGATGACCAGGTTCGGCTCCATCTGCACCGCGTAGGGCACGTCCGACAGGGTCGGGGTGCGGGTGTAGGTGGCGGTCGACTTGCTGTGGTCGGCGTCGATGTAGTCAGGCACGTCGCGCTCGGCGAGAGCAGCCGACTCGATGACGATGGCGAGCTGGCGCGAGCTCTCCTTGACCGCGATCACGTCGCCCGGCTTGACCTGATAGGAAGCGATGTTGACGCGCTTGCCGTTCACGGTGATGTGGCCGTGGTTGACGAACTGGCGGGCGGCGAAGACGGTCGGCACGAACTTGGCGCGGTAGATCACCGCGTCGAGACGGCGCTCGAGCAGGCCGACGAGGTTCTCGCCCGAGTCGCCCTTCAGGCGGATCGCCTCGGCGTAGTAGCGGCGGAACTGCTTCTCGGAGATCGAGCCGTAGTAGCCCTTCAGCTTCTGCTTGGCGCGCAGCTGCGTGCCGAAGTCGGACGGCTTGCCCTTGCGGCGCTGGCCGTGCTGACCGGGGCCGTATTCACGACGGTTGACCGGAGACTTCGGGCGGCCCCAGATGTTCTGACCGAGGCGGCGGTCAATCTTGTACTTCGCCTCATGGCGCTTCGACATATCGCGTGTCCTCTCAGGTTCGCGAGTTGAGGACCGCGCCCTCCTGCTCCTCGACTTTGGCCGAGGCGACAGATCCAGCTTCCGAAGAAGAGCGGATCACGGGTGCGGAAAAAGCCACGCGGCCCCGTGAGGAGCCGCGCGACGAGAGGGCCTATGACGGAAAGCCGGCTTCGAGTCAATTCCGGGACGACGAAAAGCCGTTCGCCAGCGGCATCGGCTCGACGACGACCTGCGCGAGGCCATAGCCGGCCAGCGCGATCCGTAAGGGACCGGTGAGGCCGGAACCGTTGGTGAAGACGGCGACAGCCTCCGGGCAGGCAAGATCAGGCTCGCGGGCGCCGGACAACAGATCGGCGACGCGGCGCGCGATCGCTGGCGCCGGATCGATCCATTCCACCGGCCAGGGCGCGAGCCGCTTCATCCGCTCCAGCAGCAGGGGGTAATGCGTGCAGGAGAGCGTCACGACATCGGTGCGGCGGCCGTCCGATTCGACGAAGCAGGGCGCGATCTCGGCGGCGAGAACCGCGTCGTCGACGGTCTCGCCCTTCAGGGCCTGCTCGGCGAGCCCGGCGAGGCGCGTCGCGCCGACGAGCGTGACGCGGTGACTGGCCGCATAGGTCTCGATCAGTTCGCGTGTGTAGTCGCGCGCCACCGTGCCGGGGGTGGCGAGGACAGAGATCATGCCGCTGCGGGTCGCGGCGGCGGCGGGCTTGATCGCGGGCACCGTGCCGACGAAGGGAATCGCGAAGCGCGCCCTGAGCGCCGGGAGCACCAGGGTCGAGGCGGTGTTGCAGGCGATGACCACGAGATCGGGATGGAAGCGCGCAATGAGGCGTTCCATCACCGCGAGCACGCGAATGACGAGCTCGTCTTCGCTCAGGCGGCCATAGGGAAAGCCGGCATCGTCGGCGGCATAGACGGTATGGGCGCCGGGGCAGGCCCTTGTGGTGCGCCCGAGCACGGTGAGGCCACCGAGGCCGGAATCGAAGACGAGGATGGTCGGCCGGGGCCGGGGGATCGCAAGGGGGCGGTGGCCCGTGCCGGCGAGGAGATCGACTTGCATGATGATGCCGAGGGATTTCAAAGCCCGACTCCGCCAGACACCGGTTAAGAGACGGTCAATGGCGCGTTTATCCACTGTCTCGAAATTTAGTTGACTCCGTCCACTAAATGGACTGGCATTGGTGTGGAGGTGCGCCATGGATGCCGTCGAGACCGAAGCCGTCGCCGCGATCCGCCGCTTCAACCGCTTTCATACCCGCTGGGTGGGGGCGCTCGGCGGCAGCCTGCATGGTTCGGGTCTCGCGCTGGCCGAGGCGCGCGTACTCTATGAACTGGCGCAGCGCGACGACTGGCAGGCGGGCGAGATGGCCAGGGTGCTCGATCTCGATCCGGCCTATCTCTCGCGCATCCTCAAGCGTTTCACGGGTCAGGGCTGGCTCGAACGGACTCGTTCGGCCGCCGATGGGCGTGCCTTGCGCCTGCGTTTGACGGAGCAGGGCAGGGCGGCCTTCCAGCCATTGGACCAGGCTTCCAGCGCGCAGGCGGGGGCCATCCTGCAACGCCTGGCGCCGTCCGAGCAGGCCAGACTTGTTGCCGCGCTTGCGGATACGGAACACCTTCTTTCAGGAGAGACGCGCACCCGTCCCGTCCCCATCATCCGCGAGCATCGCGCTGGCGACATGGGCTGGGTCATCGGCGCCCATGGCCGGCTCTATGCCGAGGACTATGGCTGGGACATCTCCTTCGAGGCGCTCGTCGCGGAGATCGCCGCGAAGTTCCTGCGGGAGTTCAAGCCCGGTCGCGAACGCTGCTTCATCGCCGAGCTGGACGGTGGGCCCGTGGGTTCGGCCTTCGTCGTGCAGGAGGACGGGGCGACCGCCAAGCTCCGGCTCGTGCTGGTCGAAAGGCGGGCGCATGGGCTCGGGCTCGGCAAGCGGCTCGTCCGCGAGGCGATCGGTTTTGCCCGCGCCGCCGGCTACGAGCGCATGGTGCTCTGGACCAACGACATCCTGCATGCGGCGCGGGGCATCTATGTCGGCGAGGGTTTTCGGCTGGTGGCCGAGGAAAAGCACCATTCCTTCGGCCAGGACCTTGTCGGCCAGAACTGGGAACTGACGCTCCGGCCGACCGCGGCCTGACGCGTCAGGCCTTCAGGCGGGCGACTGCGGCTGCTGCGGTGCGGCCTGCCAGCGTCGCGCCGCCGACCGTCATGGCGCCGCCGCCCGCCGTCGCCTCGCCGGCGATGAAGAGGCGGTTGCCGATCGGCTGGGCGAGGGCGTCGCGCGCCGCCTCGTGGCCGGGGTCGCAGATCGAATAGGAGCCGCGGGCGAAGGGATCGGTCCACCAGGCCGGGAAGGAGGCCTCCTTCACCGTCTTGCGGAAATCGGCGCCGACCATCTTCACGAGGAGATCGACGAGATGGGCGCGGGCCTCGTCGGTGCCGGCCTCGGAGAGCTTGCGGGCATAGTCGCCGCCGCAATAGCCGATGACGATGTCCTGGCCGCCCGGGAACATGTCGAGATTCATCAGGCGTTCCGGCGCCGCCGCTTCGAGAAAGCTCGTGCCCGGTGCGATACCGAAGCGGTCACCCTCGACCTTGAGCGCGATCTTGGTCAGCGCGCCCATATGCAGGCCGCCGAGGGCGTCGCGCGTTGCCGCAGGCAGCTCCGGGATGAAGCGGATGGCGCCGGCCTTCAGCACGCCGACGGGTACCGTGACGATGCAGGCATTGGCCCGCAACGTCCCGGAGCGGGTGGTGACGGTGACGCCCGGGCCGTCCCAGCGGATCGCCTCGACCGGCTCGTTCAGGCGGATATCGAGCCCGGCGGCCGAGCGCGCGACGAGATTGCCGTAGCCGGAGGGGACGATGAGATCCTCCCCCGACCACAGGCGCTGGTAGTCGCGCGCGGAGATCCGGCTCGATTCCTCGCCGATCGAGAGCAGCAGGCCGGATGCGGCGACGGGCGCCAGCTCCGGACCGAGATCGCCGAGCAATTCGGCGATCGACATGTCGCGCTGGGTGAGATCGACCGTCTCCAGCCGGCGGTCGATCTGGCCGAAGGCACTGCGGCGGCGGTTGCGTTCCGGCTCGGCCATGGGCCGGCCGTCGGCGAAAACCCTGAAGCCGCTGCCCCAGGATTCGGCGGGGGTTGCAATGCCGAGGTCGCGGGCGATCTGGACCCAGGGGTTGCGTTCCGCCCAGTGGATGAACATCGCGCCGGCATCATAGGCGGCGCCAAGCGAGGCGTCTGTGAAGGCGCGCCCGCCGGTGCGGCCACGCGCTTCGAGCACGACGGCCTGCCGCCCGGCGGCGCGCAAGGCATGAGCGGCGGCAATGCCGGCCGCCCCGGCGCCGATCACCACGACATCGGCATCTGTCGCGGCGGCTGCCCGGCCGGCAACGGCAAAGCTCGCGGCCATGGCGCCTGTTCCCGTCAAGATCGTCCGGCGGTCGAGCATCTCTGAAGTCCCGTGCTGCCCCGCATGTTGGAGCCTTGCCATCGCATTGCAACGGGAAGCTGGCGAGCGGGAGGCAGGCCGCGATCACGAGATCGGGAGCCTCACGGGATGGTGAGGCGGGGTTGCGAGGGTCAGCTTAGAACGATGCGATCCAATATTATTCTTTAGAGAAATTCTACTATTGTGATCTTCCTGCATCGGAAGATATCCTTCGTGTGGCAGCCAATTGACAGTTATCGAGTCGCTCCATATCCGAATATTGTCTTATCGGGGCGGATAAGATCTTGTTTGTATTAATTTAAAACTGTGAAGCGCGGCGGCTCCGGCCCGTAGCGTTCAGAAGGACGGGTCAAGGCCATGGGGACGTATTCCGGCACATTGCGCGAAGGCGTCGCGCTCGGCGCTTTGATGGTGGTGCTGCTGGCTTCGCCTGCGATCGCGCAGCAGCAAGGCCGGACCCGCATCGCGCCTGCGGCGCAGGCTTCGGAAGGTCCAGTCGTTCTCGACCAGATCAACGTGCAGGGTGAGGGCATCCCCGGGGGCGCGCTGCTCAACGGCCCGACGACGACGCGCACGACGCGGGCGGAACTCGACCGCCAGCAGGTGCAGAGCCTGACCGATCTCGCCAACCGGGTCGAGGCGGGCATCACCTTCAACCGGCAGAACAATTCGCTGAACATCCGCGGCCTCGACGGCGCGCGCGTGCTGACGACGGTCGATGGCATCCGCCAGCCCTTCCTGATCGATACGCGCGTCAATCGCGGCGGAAGCGCTGCCTTCGATTTCGACTCGCTGTCGACGCTGGACCTGCTGCGCGGCGGCAGCGGCGGCGCCACGCTCGGCAATGGTGCGCTCGGCGGCGCGCTCGCGGTCCGCACGCTCGACCCGGAGGACCTGATCAAGGCCGGCCGCTCCTATGGCGCGCTGGCCAAGACCGGCTATGACAGCACGGACCGGGCCTGGTTCGGCAGCGCGGCCGTGGCGGCGCGCATGGGCAACACCTCCTTGCTGCTGCAGGGCGGCTTCCGCGACGGCCACGAGATCGACAGCAAGGGCAACATCAAGACGGTCGGCGTCACCCGCACGGCGCCGAGCCCGAGCGACTTCAACCAGTACAACCTCCTCGGCAAGATCTATCACACCATCGACGGGGTGCATCGCTTCGGCCTGACCGGCGAGCTCTTCAAGCGCGCCGAGCGGACCCAGACCCTCACCGGCACCGGCGTCTCGCTGACCGGGAATTTCCGTCCGGGCAACTACGTCACAGGCGAGGATACCGAGCGCAACCGCATCTCGCTCTCCTATGACTACAAGCAGCCCGGCGGCTTCTTCGACGAGGCACATGCCACGCTTTACTGGCAGCGCCTGGTCCGCAACGACATCGTCCACGCCTATCGCTTCACCAGCATCGTCGGCCCCCATATTCGCGACAACGAGAATGAGGAGAACGCCTACGGCTTCAACGGCTACGTGGTGAAGAACTTCCAGACCGGCGTGCTGTCGCACCGCGTGACGCTGGGCACGGAGCTGCGTGCCTCGTCGCTCAAGCAGTATTCTTCGGGCCTCGACAACTGCCCGGCGCGCCCGGCTTCGGGACGTTTCCTGGCGCCGTTCACGACCTGCAACAACCTGCACACCAACCAGGCCGACCAGCCCGATGTCGACGGCAAGCTGTTCGGCCTCTACGTGCATGACGAGATCGGCCTGCTCGACAACCGCCTGCGCATCACGCCTGGCGTGCGTTTCGACTGGTATGAGGAGAAGCCGCAGCAGACGCCGGCCTATTCGATGGGCGGTTCGCAGCCCGTCGGCCTGCCGCCGTCGTCGAGCGACTCGGCCTGGTCGCCGCGCCTGCGGCTCGAATACGACATCCTGAAGAACGCGCCCTGGGTGAAGGACGTCACCGTCTTCGCGCAATGGGCCAAGACGTTCCGCGCGCCGACGGCCAACGAGCTCTACGGCCGCTTCGGCGGGCCGGGCACCTATCTGCGCGCCGGCAATCCCACGCTGCGTCCGGAAAAGGGCAATGGCGTCGATGTCGGCGTCCGCTTCGGCGACAGACAGCTCGGCGGCTCGATCGCTTATTTCTACACGAACTACGACAATTTCATCGAGAGCTATCAGGTTGCCCCGGCTGGCGGGCTCTATCCGCAGGGTGGCGAATTCGGCTTCCGGAACATCCCCAAGGCCGAGATCCAGGGCATCGAGATCAACGGTCAGTACGCTTTCGCGCAGAACTGGCTGGTGCGTGGTTCGTTCGCCTATACCCGCGGCCGCAACAAGACGGATGACGTCTTCCTGAACTCGATCCCGCCGGTGCAGGGCATCGTCGCGGTCGCCTATGGCACCGATCGCTGGGGTGCCGAGGTCTCGGCCAAGCTCGCCGCCGCGCGTGACGACGTCGCCGCGACGACCGGCACCAATGCCGGCTTCAAGACGCCGGGCTATGCGGTGTTCAACGCCTCGGCCTGGTGGCGCCCCGCGCCGCAGATCGCCGACCTTGAATTGCAGGTCGGCGTCTACAATATCTTCGATCGCAAGTATTTCGACGCGGTCAACGTCCCGACCGGTGCTCTGACCCAGGCCCGCGACTACTACAGCGAGCCGGGCCGCACCGTGAAGGCTACGTTGAAGTACCAGTTCTGACCGGGCGTTTCGAGACCCCCCGACCAGACGAGCCGGCCCTTCGGGGCCGGCTTTTTTTATCCTTCGGCGCCGTCCGCCTCATCCGCTTGCCGCGCCAGGAGCCGGGCCTTCTTCGGTCCCTCGACCAGCGACTTGAAGACGCCGCGCAGCGTGCGGGCCTCCTGCTCGGTCATGTCGAGGCGGTGCAGGATATCGCGCAGGTTCGCCGTCATCACCGGCTTCTTGCCGGCCGGGAAGAAGCCGCAAAGATCAAGCTCGCCTTCGAGATAGTCGAACATCGACAGGACCATCTCGCGCTTGGCCGGCGGCGAGGGGTTATTCTCGCGGAAGGGCGGCTCGCCACCCGTCGTCTTGAACCATTCATAGCCGTTGAGCAGCACGGCCTGGGCGAGGTTCAGCGAGGCGAAGGCGGGATTGACCGGGAAGGTCAGGATCGCGTCGGCGAGGCTGATCTCCTCGTTGGTGAGGCCGATGCGCTCGCGTCCGAACAGGATGCCGACGCGCTCGCCGGAGCCGATGCGGCCGGCGACCTCCGGCATGGCCTCGGCCGGGGTCAGGACGCGCTTCATCTGGCCGCGCTCGCGGGCCGTCGTCGCCAGCACGTGGTTGAGGTCGGCGATCGCCTCGGCGGCGGTATCGAAGAGCCGGGCGTTCTCCAGGATATGCGTCGCGCCGGAGGCCGCTGCCGTCGCGCCTTTCTTGAGGCCGCCGCCGCTCGGCCAGCCGTCGCGTGGGGCGACGAGACGCATCTCGGATAAGCCGAAATTCGCCATGGCGCGGGCGCACATACCGATATTCTCGGCGAGCTGGGGCTCGACCAGGATGACGATGGGGGCAGGGGCCTGGACGGCTGGGCGGGTGCGGTCGGTGCCGGAACCGGTCATGGGACAGTCGCTTCGTCTGATCTTCGGTGCAGCACCCAAACGGGCTGCCGCGGGAGGCCATACGTCAAGCCGGTTCTCATGGCGAGCCCGGCGAGGTCGCGAGAGCCACGGACGCAGCATTGCCCGAGAGCTGCCGAGAGCCGGGTTGTCAACTTTTGTTGACGGCGGCGCGCTCGTCAACTAAGGTTGACGGATGGATGATCTGCGCAACATCGCCATCCCGACCGATCCCGAGGAAGCCCTGGCGGCCGTCGTCGCCTTGCGCCGCCTGGCGGATCGGATCGAGCGCGGGGCCGTGCGGTCGGCCCTGCAGCAAGGCTGGCCGTGGTCGCGGATCGCCCTGGCTCTCGGGGTCACCAAGCAAGCCGCCCATAAAAGGCTTTCGGATGTGGTGGCGGATGACCGCTCCACTTAGGGAGAATCGATGTTCGAACGCATCAGATCGAAGCTTGGCGACATGGGTACGATCAAGCGCCTCTGCGAGCGGGCTGAAGCTCATGCCCTGCACGACCAGCAGCGGGAGCCGGGGGCAGAGCATTTCCTGCTTGCCGCCCTCGATCTCCCGGACGGCACGGCCCGCCTCGCCTTCGAGCAGGCGGGGGCCGAGCCTGACGCCCTGAAAGCCGCGATCGAACGGCAATATGGCGATGCCCTTCTCTCGATCGGCCTGACGGTGGACGCGCCGCCCGACATGCCGGTTTCGGCCCATGCCAGCGCCTATCATGCCGCGCCGTCCGGGCAGGTCGTGATGCAAGAGCTGGCGGAAGCCCGAAGAGATCACGCGCCCCTGCTCGGCGCTCACGTCGTCAGCATCGTCGCCGCCATGCCGCAGGGCGTGGCGCTGCGGGCGCTGCGTGCCCTCGGCGTCGATCCCGCCGTTCTGAAATCGAGCGCCGACGCGATCGTCGGGAAGAGTAACCTATGAACGCGTCGCTGCCCGCGCGTTGCCGTGCGGGCAGCCCCCAAGCCGGCCCAAGGTGCCGGCGGATCGTCCGGTTGAACTAGCCTGCCGCCTTTTCGACGGCGCGGAGCACGCGAAGCATGTTGCCGCCGGCGAGTTTGGTCAGGTTCTCCTCCGACCAGCCGCGGCGGATCAGTTCGGCGATCACCGACGGGAAGGTCGTGGTGTCCTCCAGTCCGTCCGGGTTGATCCAGCCGAAGAAATCCGAGCCGATGCCGACATGGTCGTGGCCGATGCGCTTGGCGAGGTATTCGACATGGTCGCAATACTCCGGCAGCGTCGCCTTCGGGCGCGGGCCGGACTTGGCGGCGATCTCGGCCTCGACCTTGTCATGGTCAACGCCTTCGGGGCTCTTGCCGTACTGGTCCTTGGCCGGGCGGTGCCAGTCGCGCGAGGCCTGGCTGATGAAATCCGGCACGAAGGTCGCCATCACCACGCCGCCGTTGCCGGCGACGCGGTCGAGCACGTCGTCGGGGACGTTGCGCGGGTGGTCGCAGAGCGTGAAGGCGTTGGAATGCGACCAGACCAGTGGGGCGCTGGAGACGTCGAGCGCGTCATGCATCACCTTCGGCGCGACATGGGCGAGGTCGATGACCATGCCGAGCTTGTTCATCCGGCGCAGCACGTCCTTGCCGAAGCCGGTGAGCCCGTTATGGCGCGGGGCGTCGGTCGCGGAATCGCACCAGTCGGTGGTATCGTTGTGGCAGAGCGTCATCAGGCGCACGCCGAGATCGTAATAGGCGTCGAGCGCGTCGAGCTCGCCATCGACCGCCGAGCCGTTCTCGATGGTCATGAACAGGGCGATGCGCCCCTCGGCTTTGGCAGCCTCGACATCGGCGGCGGAGAGGCCGGGGCGGAAGACGTTCGCGTGACGCTTGAGGATGTCGCGCATCAGCGCGATCTGGGCGAGCGCGAAGCCGGCAGGATTGGCCTGTTTCGGCGGGACATAGGCCGCGAAGAACTGCGCCGCCATCTTGCCGGCCTGCATGCGCGGGATGTCGGTGTCGCCCTCGGCATGGACCTTGTCGAGGCCGTAGGTGGCGACATCGCCCTTCGCCCTGGCGTCCTTGCGGATGACATAGGGCAGGTCGTTATGGCCGTCGATCAGCGGGACGCGGTCGAGCAAAGCGAGCGCGGCGGCGTAGGCATTGTCCTGGACGGGCGGTTTGGCGAGGGCCATGGCGAGGTCTCGGTCGGGAATCGGGAGCCGGATCGTGGCAGGGAGCGCGCCGGGAGGCGAGGGGGCGGGACGCAGGGGCGCCATGACGACGAGGCGTCGATGCCGGGTGGCACCTCGCACGTGAAGGGTGTCATCCCGCACGCGCTGCGGCACGAAGTGCTGCTGCGCAGATGCGGGATCGTCCGACGAGAAGGCGCCTCTTCCGGATGACGGTCCCGTGTCTGCGCGGCAGCGTTTCACGCTGCAGCGCGCACGGGATGACAGGTGCCCTTCAGCAGGCGGCGCCTTAGACGAACCGCGCCGGCGCGAACGGCGTCGGATCCACGAAGACCTTCTGGCCCGTCACCATTTCCGCGATCATGCGGCCGGTCACGGCGGCGAGCGTCAGGCCGTGATGGGCGTGGCCGAAGGAGAACCACAGGCCCTTGTGCTTCGGCGCCGGGCCGATGATCGGCATCATGTCCGGCGTGCAGGGCCGGCGGCCGAGCCAGGGCTCGGCATCGACACGCTCGCCGAGCGGGAAGAGCTGCTTCGCGATCGGCTCGGCACGGGCCAGCTGGACCGGGGTCTTCGGCGCATCGCGGTCGGCGAATTCGGCGCCGGTGGTCAGGCGGATGCCCTGCAGCATCGGGGCGAGGAAGTAGCCGCGCTCGGTGTCGAGCACCGGATGGTTGAGCACGGCATTGCCCTGCGGCTTGTAATGCATGTGGTAGCCGCGCTTGACCGCGAGCGGCAGGCGGTAACCCAGCTTGTTGCTGAGCACGTCGGCCCAGGGGCCGAGCGCGACGACGACATCCTTGGCCTCGGCCGTGGTGCCGTCGGCGAGGGTGACGATCCAGCCGGCGCCATTCTGCTGGAGCGTGCCGGCATCGCCGATGGCGAGCTTGCCGCCGAGCTTCTCGAACAGCGCGACATAGGCCTTGGACAGGCCGAGCGGATCGACGACGGTGGTCGGGTCGGTCCAGTGCAGGCCGCCGATCAGGCTGCCATGGTCGAGATGCGGCTCCTCGGCCTTGAGTGTCGCCATATCGAGCGCCCGGTAGTTCAGGCCGAATTCGCTGTTCCAGCGGGCGGCCTCCGCGAGGCGGGTGTCGCGCTCCTTCTCGGTGCGGAACACCTTCATCCAGCCGTCACGGCGCAGCAGGTTCGTGGCACCGGCCTCCTGGGCGAGCGCGTCATGCTCGGTGACGCAATGCTCGATCAGCGTCGCGTATTTATGGGCGATCGCCTGATGCTGCGAGGCGCGCGAATGCATCCAGTAGGAAAACAGGAACGGGGCGAGCTTCGGGATCGCGCTCCAGTGATAATGCGCGTCGATGGTGTTGTTCATCGCGTAGCGGATGAGCGCACCGAAATCATGCGGGAAGCCGTAGGGGTAGACGCCCTCGCGCTGGATCAGGCCGGCATTGCCGTAACTGGTTTCCTCGCCGGGAGCACGACGGTCGACGAGCAAGGTGGCGCGCCCGGCCTTCTGGAGATGAAGCGCGACCGAAATGCCGACGACACCGGCGCCGAGAACGATCGTATCCACCTTCATGACCTGCTCCTGCCAGCCCCTTTTCCCGCAAGGATACCGGTTTGCGCCGGCTTGTCAGCGGCGCGACCGGATTTTGCGCGGAACAGCCTAATCTTTCGCAATTTCTGCGCCAGTTTTCCGGAGTGTCCGGTCATGGGCTGCAATCGCTGAAAGACTGCGCAATTTTATGCCGGCGCAGGATTGGCTTGCGTCTGCCGCAGGTGACGCTGCGCGCGCCTTCAGCCAGTGTGCGTCTGTTTCGCAAACGATTCCAGAGCCCGGCCGATGCATCCCGCTGCCTTCATCGCTGCCGCGCTCGCGTGGCTCGGCCGCCATGGCACGCAAGGCTTCGCGCTCTCGATCTTCCTTGGCCTCGCGCTGCCGCAATTCTCGGCGATGGCGCGGCCGGCGCTGCCGATCACGATCTTCTGCTTCACCACGGTCGTGTTCATGCGGCTCGACATGAGCGTGACGCTCGGGCTGCTGCGGCGCCCGGCCAAGCTCGCGGCGAGCTGCGCCTGGCTGATCGCCGGGCCGGTGCTGCTGATCGGCGGGGCGCTCCTGCTGGTCGGGCGCGAGAACCTCGATCCCGGCATCGTGCTCGGGCTCGCCATCATGGGCGCGGCGCCGCCGATCATGTCCTCGCCGGCGGTCGCGATCCTCTACGGCTTCGAGCCCTCGCTGATCATCGCCAGCGTGATCCTGACCACGATCGTCAGCCCCATCGTCGCGCCGATCCTGGTCGAATTGCTGGCGGGGGCAGCGGTGCCGCTCGACCGCTGGGCGCTGACGCTGCGCCTCCTGATCTTCATCGGCGGCGGCATGGCGGTGGCCTCCGCGATCCGGCTCTGGCTCGGCCTTACGCGCATCAAGGCGATGAAGGCCAATCTCGATGGCTTCGGCGTGCTGATGTATTTCATCTTTGCCATCGCCGCGATGGACGGCGTGACCAAGGCTGCGCTCGACAATCCCAGGCTCGTGCTGTTCGTCCTCGGGTGCGTCTTCGCGGTCTCGGCGGCGGGGCTGGCGTCGAGCTGGCTGGTGCTGCGGCTGCTGCCGGCCTCCGAGCGCTTCATGATCGGCTACGGCACGGGACAGCGGAACATGGGCCTGCTCGTCGCGGCTTTGGGGGCAGGGGTCTCGCCGACGACCTTCCTCTATTTCGCGCTGGCGCAGTTCCCGATCTACCTGCTGCCCTGGCTGCTTGGCGGCATCGCAGCGCGGATTCGGCGCCGGGAGGCTGCTGACGGGCGTTGACGCAGCGGCTTGCGAGGCTTTCCCCGTCGCAGGAGAGCCGCGCCATGATCACCCTCTATTCCGGGCCGTTGAGCCTGTTCTCACGCAAGGTCGAGATCGCGCTGACCGAGAAGGGCCTCGCCTTCCAGCGCATCATGGTGCCGTTTAACCAGACGACCGGCTACGATCCCCGGCACCCGGAGGTGCTGGCGCTCAATCCGAAGCGGCAGGTGCCGATCCTGACCGATTGCGGGCTCGTCCTCTACGATTCCACCGTGATCAACGAATATCTCGACGAGGCCTATCCCGAGCCGAAGCTGATGCCGGATACGCCGGTCGAGCGAGCGCGTTGCCGGCTCGACGAGCTCTATGGCGACGAGATCCTGTTCCAGGCGCTGAAGCCCTTGATGTACCGCACGGAGCCGCCTTCGCCGGATCGCGACCGCCGCATCGCCCAGGAGGCGGATGCGCTGATCGCCGAGGAGGGGCTGCTGCGCCATTACGACGTGCTGGAGCAGAAGTTGGCGGGGCGTCCGTTCTTCGGCAGCCGGCTTTCGGTGGCGGATATCGCGATCTTCATGAGCATGCTCTTCATCCGCCGCCTCGGTGGGCCGTCGCTCGACGGCTATCCCGGGTTGGCGGAGTGGTATGCGCGCCTGAAGCTGCGTCCGTCTTTCGCGCAGGTGGTGGCGGAGACGGCGGAAGCGGACCGCAGGCTGTCCGTGCCTGTGGCCCAGCGGCAGCAGCGGAGCGCCTGAACATCGAGGCCGTCATTCTCGGGCGGAGCGAAGCGCAGACCCGAGAATCTCTTGCAGGAGGGGGTATAGGAGCCTCCGTGTCATGAGATGCTCGGGTCAAGCCCGAGCATGACGAGGTTGTATTGGCCTGGTTTCGCGATTGCGGCAGGCGGCTCGGGGCGTTAAACCCCCGGCCATGACCAGCCCCATCCGTATCGCCCCCTCGATCCTCTCGGCCGATTTCGCCAAGCTCGGCGAGGAGGTGCGCGCGATCGACGCTGCTGGCGCCGACTGGATTCATTGCGACGTGATGGACGGGCATTTCGTGCCGAACATCACTTTCGGTCCCGATGTGCTGAAGGCGATCCGCCCGCACACCAGCAAGTTCTTCGACGTGCACCTGATGATCGCGCCCGTCGACCCTTATGTCGAAGCCTTCGCCAAGGCCGGCGCCGACCTGATCTCCTTCCATGTCGAGGCGGGCCCGCATCCGCACCGCACGCTGCAGGCGATCAAGGCGCAGGGCAAGCAAGCCGGTATCGTGCTCAATCCCGGCACGCCGGCGAGCGCCGCCGAGGCCCTGATCGAGGATGTCGATCTCATCCTGCTGATGACGGTCAATCCGGGCTTCGGTGGGCAGAGCTTCATCCGCTCGGTGGTCGAGAAGGTCGCGCAGGTGAAGGCGCTGGTCGGCGACCGGCCGATTTCCATCGAGATCGATGGCGGGGTGACGCCCGAGACAGCGCCACTGGTCGTGAAGGCCGGCGCCGATACGCTGGTCGCGGGCTCGGCCGTGTTCAAGGGCGGGCCTTCGGCCTATGCCGGCAATATCGAAGCGATCCGCAAGGCGGCCGAGGCTGCGCGCGGGTCGTGGGTTTGAGCTTTTTTTGACTGGAGATAGCGGCCGTCATCCCGGCCGTAGCGAAGCGGAGTGCCGGGATCCATCATAGGGCGCCGAGCCCTATGATGGATCCCGGAGCGACCTGCGGTCGTCCGGGATGACGGCGCGCATTGTGTGAAAGGCTTGCGATGATCCCGCGCTATTCCCGCCCCGAGATGGTCGCCATCTGGGAGCCGCAGACCCGCTTCCGCATCTGGTTCGAGATCGAGGCGCATGCGACCGACAAGCTCGCCGAGCTCGGCGTCGTGCCGAAGGAAGCCGCCGCGACGATCTGGGCCAAGGCCAAGGACGCCGTCTTCGACGTCGCGCGCATCGACGAGATCGAGCGCGTCACCAAGCATGACGTCATCGCCTTCCTGACGCATCTCGCCGAGATCGTTGGGCCGGAAGCACGCTTCGTCCACCAGGGCATGACCTCGTCGGACATCCTCGACACCACGCTTTCTGTCCAGCTCGCGCGCGCCACCGATATCCTGATCGCCGATGTCGATGCGCTGCTCGCTGCGATCAAGCGCCGCGCCTTCGAGCACAAGCTCACCCCGACCATCGGCCGCTCGCACGGCATCCATGCCGAGCCGGTGACCTTCGGGCTGAAGCTGGCGCAGGCCTATGCCGAGTTTGACCGTTGCCGCGCCCGCCTCGTCGCGGCCCGCGCGGAGATCGCGACCTGCGCGATCTCGGGCGCCGTCGGCACCTTCGCCAATATCGACCCGAGCGTGGAAGAGTATGTCGCCGAGAAGATGGGCCTCACCGTCGAGCCGGTCTCGACGCAGGTGATCCCGCGCGACCGGCACGCGATGTATTTCGCGACGCTCGGCGTCGTCGCCTCCTGCATCGAGCGCCTCTCGACCGAGATCCGCCACCTGCAGCGCACCGAGGTCTACGAGGCGGAAGAGTATTTCTCGCCGGGCCAGAAGGGCTCCTCGGCGATGCCGCACAAGCGCAATCCGGTGCTGACCGAGAACCTGACCGGCCTGTCTCGCCTCGTGCGCGGCATGGTCACGCCGGCGCTGGAGAACGTGGCGCTCTGGCACGAGCGCGATATCTCGCATTCGTCCGTCGAGCGCATGATCGGCCCCGACGCCACCGTGACGCTCGATTTCGCGCTGGCGCGTCTCACGGGCGTCGTCGACAAGCTGCTGGTCTACCCGCAGAACATGCGCAAGAACCTCGACCGGCTCGGCGGCCTGCACAATTCGCAGCGCGTTCTGCTGGCCCTGACCCAGGCCGGCGCCAGCCGCGAGGACAGCTATTCCATGGTCCAGCGCAACGCGATGCGCACCTGGGAGCATGGCGAGGACTTCCTGACCAACCTGATGGCCGACAAGGACGTCGCCGAGAAGCTTTCAGCTTCCGAACTCAAGGCGATGTTCGACGAGGGCTATCACTTCAAGCATGTCGACACGATCTTCCGCCGGGTGTTCGGGGACGCTTGAACCCGTTGGTGGGGCAACTTATTTTGGACCGGTTCGTCATCCCGCACGCGCCGCAGCACGCAAGTGCTGCTGCGCAGATGCGGAACCGCATGACGGAAAGGCGCTTCTTCGTGAGACGGTCCCGTGTCTGCGCAGCAGCGTTTCACGCTGCAGCGCGCACGGGAAGACAGCTCTACTGATCCATCATGAAATCCTCCGACGTCGATATCCTCATCATCCCCGGCTGGTCGGGCTCCGGGCCCGACCATTGGCAGAGCCGCTGGGAGACCCGGCTCAAGACGGCGCGCCGCGTCGAGCAGGCGGATTGGTACAAGCCTTCCCGCCATGTCTGGGCCGATGAGATCGTGAAGGCCGTGCGCTCAGCCACGCGCCCCGTCGTGCTCGTCGCGCATTCGGCCGGATGCAGCGCCGTCGCCTTCGCCGCCGAGCATCTGCATCCCGGCGAGGTCGCCGGCGCCTTCCTGGTCGCACCGGCTTCCGAGAAGGCGAAGGGCGCCGTGCCCGGCATGGGGCCGGACTTCATCGCGCATCGCCGCGAGAAGCTGCCGTTCCCGTCGGTGCTGATCGGCAGCGCGACCGACCCCTATTGCACGCAGGACGAGGCGAAGGCGCTGGCCGAAGCCTGGGGCTCGGAATTCGTCGATGCCGGCGATAGCGGCCATCTCAACAGCGAATCCGGGCATGGCCCCTGGCCTGACGGGCTTCTGCGTTTCGCAGGCTTTCTCAAGAGCTTGAGCGTGGTTCCGCAGACATTGAGTCAATAGGCGGGCCGGCTTCGCTCTAGGTGAAGGCCCTGAGGCTAGCAGGATATAGACTAGTTGCTGACCAGCCGCTGTTGTTCGGGCAGTCGGGTAAACTCGACGGTCTTGACCACTTCGCCGTCAACGTGAATACGCAACCCTTCGCAATATGCAAAAGCGGCACCTTCGATAGGCATCTCGATCTCGTTGAAGAGAGCGATTGTTCCGATTTCGAGCAACGCTCCGTGGGTCACGACCAGACCGGCACCTCTTTCGCGGACCTGAGGAAGGATACTCCTCCATGACACAAGCTGTCTGGCGGCAAGCGTCTGGTACTCATGAAATCGAGCAAGGTGATTGCTGATGTTCTCCAATGAGGATGGCCATGCAATTCGATCCGGCAGAGCTTCCGGATACAGGCCGAGTTCCTCGGAGGTGTTACTGACGGAAAACCCCATTGCCACAGCAGTTTCTATTGCTCGTGCCAAATTGCTTGTGAGAACGGCATCATAGGGGCCGAGGTGAGCTCCTACTTGTCGAGCCAATTCAATCCCGTCCTGCGATAAATGTTGGCCAGGCTTCTGGCGCATCGCATGCCGCCGAATATCCAGTATCTTCATGAAGCCTCGCGAAACAAGAGTCAGCCGGAGGCGATATTCGGCTGCCGCTTCACAGGTGTAAATCGGAATAGCGACGGCCGTTTCCTGCTCACTCAACGCTCCAGGCGGCTAAGTGTATCTTTCGGTTTTTGTGCAATGCGGCAGAAACGGAGGGCGCTTGCTTTATCCGGGCTCCGCATTTTGCTGCCTGGTTGCCTACGTCGGAATGACACTGGCGGATTCAATCCGTTCGGAACAACGGAAAATCGTGCTCGTTATCTCCCGAACCAGAACTGGAGCGTCCTATGCCGCAAGCGCAACGACGACCGGACGGAGATGGCGACGAGGATGACGACCGTGCGGCTGCCCTGGAAAGAGCCAGCGACCATCTGATCGAGGCTCGGCGCGAAACCGATCGCGCTCAGGCGTCGAGCCTGCGGCTCTTCGTCAACATGGCGCTCATCGAAGCAGCTACCCTGCTGGGCCGCTTCGGTGGCCGCGGGGGAGGCCGCCATTGAGGGCGTTGCTGCCGCGGGCTTGAACGGGAAAGCCTCGACAAAAGCCCATTAAAAAAAGCCCGCTCCGGATGATCCGAAGCGGGCTCTTTCATTCAAGAGGCTGGATCAGCCGCCGAGATCAATTCTCGACATAGGTGATCTTGCCGTCGGCACCCTTCTTCCAGGTGTAGACGGTGTAGTCCGGACGGGTGATGTCGCCCTTCTTGTCGAAGCCGATATCGCCGATCACGGTCTTGACCGGCTGGCCGCCATGCAGCGCCGCAGCGATCTTCTTCGGATCGGTCGAGTTCGCGCGCTTGGCGCCTTCGGCCATGATCTGGACGGCGGCGTAGCTGTAGAGCGTGTAGGCTTCCGGCTTGAAGTTCTTGGAAGCGAACTTCTGGACGACGGCAGCCGCCTCCGGACGCTTCTGCGGGTCCGGCGGGAAGGTCATCAGGGTGCCTTCGACGCCGGGGCCGCCGATGGTGGCGAACTCGTCGGTGGTGATGCCGTCACCCGAGACGAGGACCGTCTTCAGGCCCTGGTCGCGCATCTGGCGCACGATCAGGCCGCCTTCGGTGTGCAAGCCGCCCCAGTAGAGGTAGTCGGCGCCGGAGGCCTTGATCTTCGAGACGAGCGCCGAGAAGTCCTTCTCGCCGGCGTTGATGCCTTCGTAGAGCACTTCCTTGACGCCGCCGGCATTGAGACCCTTCTTGGTCTCGTCGGCGAGGCCCTGGCCATAGGTCGTCTTGTCGTGGACGACGGCGATCTTCTTGTCCTTGAAGTTCTTCAGGAGATAGGCCGAGGCGACGCTGCCCTGCTGATCGTCACGGCCGCAGGTGCGGAAGGTGTTCCACAGGCCGCGCTCGGTGATCTTCGGGTTGGTGGCCGAAGGCGAGATCATCAGGATGCCGTTTTCGGCATAGACTTCGGAGGCCGGCATGGTGACGCCGGAGTTGAAGTGGCCGAGCACCCATTTCACGCCGTCGCCGACGAACTTGTTGGCGACCGAGACGCCCTGCTTCGGATCGGAGACGTCGTCACCGACGGTCACCGTGATCTTCTGGCCGAGGACGCCGCCAGCGGCGTTGATGTCCTCGACGGCCTGTTCGGCGCCATTCTTGAGCTGCGCGCCGAAAGCCGCGTTCGGGCCGGTGATCGGGCCGCCGACGCCGAGCTTGATCTGTGCGTTGGCCACGCCGGAGAAGGCGAGGACCGCGCCGAGCGCAATGCCGCCCAACAGCAGTTTCTTCATGTGATGCAACTCCCCTGTATGATTGACAACGGGCTGGACGGTCCACCCGTCTCGGTGCGTTCTCGTCACCCTAAGCGTCAGTCTTGCGCTTTTTCAGGGGTCTGTCACGCACCAAGCACTCAAGCTCCTTCAGAGCAATTCCGGTCGTATTTCGGCGCCCGCGCGGGGCTTCCAGCCGAAGGGGCCCGCAGGCTCGAACAGCCAGTGATATTGCCGCGTCATCTGCTTGGCGCGGGTGTAGCGCCAGCCGGCATAGCCGAAGCCGATGAGCAGGATGGTGTCGACGATGTAGTAGTGCAGCGTCAGCAGCGTCGCCTGGAACAGGGCGAAATGGATGAAGCGCACGAACAGGCCGAGCACCAGCATGTAGACGAAAAGCTGCCAGTTCGGCCGCCAGGTCAGGGCGATCGCGCGGCCGGCCATCCAGGCGAGCCAGCCGCCCATGACGACGGTCACCAGCAGGAAGAGCCAGATCGTCGGTTCTTCGTAGAGGATGCCCTGCATCTCGTGCTCCCCGCTTCAAGCGGCTTTGGAAGCGGCTGACATCACCACAGCGATGGCATGGGTGGCGTGCGGCCGTCTCTCATCAAAAAGTTGCAGCGGAGGAGAGATGATCCTCCGCCGTCTCATGTCAGTGCCGGCCGCCTTCGAGATAGGCGGCGCGCACCTGCGGGTTGGCGAGCAATTCCTTGCCCGTGCCGCTCATCGTGATGACGCCGTTGACCATCACGTAGCCGCGATGGGCGAGCTTCAGCGCGTGGAAGGCGTTCTGCTCGACCAGGAAGACGGTGAGCCCTTGCGTCTTGTTGAGCTCGCGGATCGCCTCGAAGATCTGCTTCACGATCAGGGGCGCGAGGCCGAGCGATGGCTCGTCGAGCAGGAGGAGCTTCGGGCGTGCCATCAGGGCGCGCGCGATCGCGACCATTTGCTGCTCGCCGCCCGAGAGCGTGCCGCCGCGCTGCTGCAGGCGCTCCTTGATGCGCGGGAAGAGCACACAGATCTTCTCGAGATCCTCGTCGAAGTTCTCGAAATTGCGGACGGAGGCGCCCATCTGCAGGTTCTCGAACACCGTCATGCGCGGGAAGATGCGTCTTCCTTCCGGCGATTGAGCAATTCCCAGGCGCGCGATCTCGTGGCTCGGCATGCGCGTGATGTCGCGGCCCTCATAGGTGACCGAGCCTTCGCGGGCCTGCGGATTGCCGAAGATCGTCATCATCAGCGTGGATTTGCCGGCGCCGTTAGCGCCGATCATGGTGACGATCTCGCCGGGATTGACGTCGATGTCGACGCCCTTCAGCGCGATGATCTTGCCGTAATAGGTCTTGACGCCGCGGACGGCCAGAAGAGGTTGGGCTTGAGTCACGAGATGCCGACCTCCGCTTCGACCTCTTCGACCTCCTCGTCATCGACGCCGAGATAGGCGGCGATGACCTTCGGGTCGGCCTGTACTTCGGCCGGCGTGCCGTCGGCGATCTTGATGCCGTAGTCGAGGACCACGACATGGTCCGAGATTTCCATGACGACCGACATGTCGTGCTCGATCAGCAGCAGTGCCGTGCCGAGGTCCTTGCGGATCGAGAGCAGCAGCGTGTTGAGGTCGAGGCTCTCGCGCGGGTTCAGGCCCGCGGCCGGCTCGTCGAGGCAGAGCAGGACCGGGTCGGTGCACATGGCGCGCGCGATCTCCAGCCGGCGCTGGTCGCCATAGGGCAGATCGGCGGCGGGGTCGTCGGCGCGATGGGTCAGGTTGATCTTGTCGAGCCAGAACTTGGCCTTCTCGATCGCCTCCTTCTCGCGCGCCTTGTAGCCGCCGATGCCGAGGACGCCGAGGAAGGTGAAGCCCGAGGCAGCCATCAGCGGGTTGTGCTGGGCGACCAGCAGGTTCTCCAGCACCGTCATGCCGCCGAAGAGGCGGATGTTCTGGAAGGTGCGGGCGACCTTGGCCTTCCAGGAGATGCGGAAATCCGGCATGCGCTCGAGCAGGTAGCTCGAGCCGTCGTCATGGTTGAGCGAGACCATGCCCTGTGTCGGCTTGTAGAAGCCGGTGATGCAGTTGAAGACCGTGGTCTTGCCGGCGCCGTTGGGGCCGATCAGCGCGGTGATGTCGCCCTTGCGCGCCTGGAAGGACAGCGCGTTGACGGCGGTGAGGCCGCCGAAGCGCATGGTGACCTGCTCGACCTCCAGCAGGGCGCGGCCCTGCGGCGTCAATTGGGGAGCGTTCATGGCCATCAGCCGTGCCCCTCCTGGACGAGATCGGAGGAGATCGCCTTCTTCTCCTTGAGGAAGGCGGTGGGCTCGCGGATCGAGATCAGGCCGCGCGGCTTCCAGATCATGATCACCACCATGGCGAAGCCGAAGATCAGCATGCGGTACTTCGTCGGGTCGAAGTCGTTGCCGAAGATCTGCTTCATCCATTCGAGCTCGCGCAGGAGCTCGGTGCCGCCGATCATCGCGATCGCCGCGATGGCGCAGCCCCAGAGCGAGCCCATGCCGCCGAGCACGACGATGGCGAGGATCACCGCCGATTCCATGAAGACGAAGGATTCAGGCGAGATGAAGCCCTGCCGCGCCGAGAAGAAGGCGCCGGCGAAGCCGCCAAACATGGCGCCGATCGAGAACGCGGTGAGCTTGGTGTTGGTGGTGTTGATGCCGAGCGAGCGGCAGGCGATCTCGTCCTCGCGCAGGGCTTCCCAGGCGCGCCCGACGGGCAGGCGGCGCAGGCGCAGCGTGACGACGGCGGTCAGCAGTGCGAGGCAGAGGATGAGGTAGTAGAGGAAGATCGTTCGGTAGATCGGTGAGAATTCCAGCCCGAAGACGGCGGCGAAGCCATTATCCGCCGCCGTGAAGGGGATGCCGAAGAAGGTCGGGCGCGGGATGCCGGAGATGCCGGCATAGCCGTTCGAGAACTCGGTCCAGTTGATCAGGACGAGGCGGATGATCTCGCCGAAGGCCAGCGTCACGATGGCGAGATAGTCGCCGCGCAGACGCAACACCGGGAAGCCGAGCAGCATGCCCCAGAAGGCGGCGAGGATGCCGGCCAGCGGCAGCAGCAGCCAGAAGGACAGGCCGAAATTCTTGGCCAGAAGCGCGTAGGAATAGGCGCCGACGGCGTAGAAGGCGACATAGCCGAGGTCGAGCAGGCCGGCGAGGCCGACGACGATGTTCAGGCCCCAGCCGAGCATGACGTAGATCAGGATCTGGACGCCGAAATTGTCGATCCATTTCAGCGCGCCGCCCCAGCCGGCGAGCCCGATCGCGATCACCGGGAAGGTGACGAGGAAGCCCAGCCCGAACAGCGAGAAGATGCGGGAATGGCGCTGGAAGAAGGCGACGGTGCCGTGCGGCAGGATGCGCACCGTGGCCTTGCCCTCCTGCTGGCCCTGCTTGCGCAGCGCGACCAGGAAGCGGCCGACGAAGACGATGGCGACGGCCCAGGCGACGGCATCCCAGCGTGGGTCGAGCACCAGGACGTTGTCCAGGTTCTGGCGCGTGCCCCAGGCGATGATCGGGATGCAGAGGCCGAGCGTGACGAGGGCGGCGAAGCCGGCCTCCTTGAAGGCCGCCTTCAGGTCGCGGCCGGGAGCGGCCGGGTTTGCGGTCGGGTTGTTCGCCATGGCGTCAGACCTTCTCGACTTCCGGCCGCCCGAGCAGGCCGGAGGGCATGAAGACCAGCACGATCGCCAGGATCGTGAAGGCGGCGACGTCCTTGTAGTCGATGGTGAAATAGGCCGACCACATCACCTCGATCAGGCCGATCAGCAGGCCCCCGATGACCGCGCCGGGCAGCGAGCCGATGCCGCCGAGCACCGCGGCCGTGAAGGCCTTGACGCCGGGCGTGAAGCCGTCGGCGAAGTTCACGACGCCGTAGAGCACGAGGTACATCACGCCGGCCACCGCCGCGAGCGCCGCGCCCATGATGAAGGTGATCGAGATCGTGCGGTCGACATCGATGCCGAGGAGGGCCGCCATCTTGCGGTCCTGCTCGCAGGCGCGCTGGGCCCGGCCGAGCGGCGTCTTCTGCACGATGTACCAGAAGGCCGCGAGCAGCACCGCCGTCGTCAGGATGATGACGATCTGCTTGTAGGAGATCTGGACCGAATAGGTCGTGCTCTCGATCAGGGTGATCGACTTGTTGAGCAGCGGCGGAATCGACTTGTTGCGCGGGCCCTGCACGACCTGCACGAAGTTCATCAGGAAGATCGACATGCCGATCGCCGAGATCAGGGGCGCGAGGCGGAAGGAGCCGCGCAGCGGCCGGTAGGCGACGCGCTCGATCGTCCAATTCCACAGCGAGGTGAAGAACATCGCCAGCCCCAGCACCACGACCAGCGCCAGCATGACCATGCCGGCGCCGGTGCCGACCACCGCGGTGATCAGCATGAAGAAGATCAGCGCGATGAAGGCGGAGAGCATGAAAATGTCGCCGTGGGCGAAGTTCACCATGCCGATGATGCCGAACACCATCGTGTAGCCGATGGCGATGAGACCGTAGATCGATCCCAGTGTCAGCCCGTTGATGAGCTGCTGCAGGAAGACTTCCATGAAAAACGCCGACCCCTCGAACCAGCTCCCGTTCTCGTCACCGGCATGACACCGGCGCATGCGGGATGCGATTTCTATGCAGAGCTACCAACGGCTCGTGCCGGGGACAATCGCTCCGCGCCAAATTTCTGTCAAAAGCAATTACGAACCAAACGGCGCGAAAATGTGCAGAATACTCTGCGGGGTGGCGGGCATTCTGCGCATGATGATTGCGTGGCGAGCTGGGAAAACTTGAGCGAACGGCATTTCCTGCCATCGCGGCGACAGCGGCCTGTCATGCGCTTGCAGGCGGATCATCCGAAAGACGAATACGAAAAGCTGATCGTCGGATTGGAAAAATGCATGGACCGGCACCGCGTCGCGTCGGGCCTCGGCAGTGCCGGCTAGGGCTGCCGTGTGGCTGCCGCCGTCACGGCAACGTGAGTTCCTTGAGGGCGTCGGGCTGCTTCACCTCGATCTCGACGAAGGCGATCGGGTGATCGGAACCGTTCATGACGTCGTGGCGGATGCCGGCCGGGCGCATATAGGCCTGGCCCTGCGCCAGCGGCACGTCGGTGACATCGGTGCCGTTATGGATGCGCAGCGTGCCCGCCACGAGCATGACGACGAAATAGGGCCAGCCATGCTCGTGCCAGCCGGTCACGGCGCCGGGCTCGAAATCCCAGCGGGTGATCCGGATCGTCGCGTCGTCCTGCTGGACGGTGGGCGTGGCGGGAATCGTGCAGGTGAAGGCCATCGGAATCTCCTCGATCGGACGCCGCGCGCCGGCATCGGATCAGGCTCCGGCCCGGCCGCTGGCAGCCGATATCGGTCGAGCGTGAGCGATCGCCTTCGCGAGATCAAGCCACCGGGCGCGGCCCCCCGGTTGCGCCGGGCCGTTAGCGGATGGAGCGGGGCTGCCGCTATAGCCGGCGCCATGCCTCGGCTTGCGGTGGCTGGCGCCGGCAGCCCTGAATCTCTACATGGACAGCTGTTCCGCCGGATGCGGGACAGTGAACCGATCGAGCCGATGACGAAGACCGTCCACCCTCTGCCGCCGCTGGACCACCCGGAGCCCCATGTCTTCCGCGATGCCATGGCGCAGGTCGCGAGCGCCGTGCATGTGGTGACCACCGACGGGCCGGGCGGGCGCATCGGGCTGACCGCGACAGCCATCGCTTCCGTTTCCGATTCGCCGCCGACCGTGCTCGCCTGCATCGCGCGGGGCAGCCGTACGCTGGCCGCGATCGAGGCTAGCGGGGCGTTCTGCATCAACACCTTGCCGGAGCAGCTTGTCGAACTCGCGGAGATTTTCGCCAGCCGGCGGGGTGTCGAGGGCGAGGCGCGCTTCGCGACCGCTCGCTGGGGAACACTCGCCACCGGGGCGCCGATCCTGCTCGACGCGATCTCGGCCTTCGATTGCCGGCTGGTCGCGACGCATGACGTCGCCAGCCACCGCATCGTGATCGGCGAGGTCGTCGGCCTCGGCGGCGCCGGGCGCGGGGCGGGGCTGATCTATCGGCATCGCCGCTTCAGCGCAGTCTAGAACGCGCTTTCCGCCTCAAACGACGGTGATCAGCCCTTCTGCCGAGATCGCGATTCCGCGGTCGGCGAGTCCCTTCTGATCGACCGCCGGCAAGCGGAAGGCCGGCGGCGTCGGCCAACCCATCTCGCGGGCGACGACGAGGCCGAGCAGGAGGATGGCGTCCGGCGCATCCATCAGGAGCGCAGCCGGCGCCTTGCCGGCATGGACCAGCTCCAGCAGCACCGCCGAGGCCGAGGACGAGCCGATCGTGCCGGGCAAGGCGAGGATGCGGCCGGCGATGTTCTGTCCCCGCTCGGGATGGCGGGCATCGATGATCGCGCCACTCGCCGGATCGACACCGCCCCAGAAGCTGATCGGGGCGGTGAGGGCCAGGCAAGCGCCGGTGACGGCGTCGCCAGGCAGGAGGATTTCCGCCTTCAGCTCCATACGCGGGTTTCCCTGACGAGCCGGCCGGCAATGGCGCTCTCGACGCATTCCGAGAGCGAGCCATAGGTCACGGCGTAGCCGGTATTGCCCGGCGCGTAATGAGCGAACTTGCCGGAATTGGTCATCAGCACCGCGCCTTCCAGCTCGGGCAGAATCGGGGTGACGACGACGCAGGTATCGACCACGAAGACCACGCCCGCCGCTTCCAGTGCTGCGCGCCGGCCTTGCGCTTCAAGCGGGCCAATGACATGGCGGCCGGTATTGGCGTAGAGCGGCACCCTCAGCTGGCGCCCGGCCATGAGGCCTTCGAGTTCGTCGATCTCGGCCAGCGAGAGATGCGGCGAGCCGATGGCGACGGCATCGACGCGGTCGGTCGGCCCGGCCGTCGAGAGGCGGGCGAGGGCGGTGGCGATATCGTTCGGCGTCAGGGTGATCGTCTCGCGTGGTGCAATACCACCCAGAGCGGTCGCAGCGTCCGGAGCCTCGGGCGTCACGCCCGCGACATGAAACAGCCCGACGCCGCCGGCCGAGGCTGCCGCCGCGCCGAGTGCCTTGAGCCGATCCTCACTGGTGCAGCCCTGCAGGCCTTCGATGACCGCGACGTCGCTGCCGGCCCGGCGGCCAAGGATCGTGCCGAGCACGGGATAGAACACGTCGGAGGAGCGGAGTTCGCGGGAGAGGCTGCCGACATCAATCAGCAGGGTCGCGATCCGATTCTCGGGGCGGTGCAGGCCGTAATCCGGCGCGCGGCCGGCGATGGCGCAGGCGATGTCGAGGAAATCGCCATAGCGGTTGGTCCTGGCGCCGAGTACGGAATTGCAGAACACGACCGCGTTGGATTCGCCCCAGGCTACGTCGCTGCCCAGCGCCGGGCGATGCCCGGCCTGATAGGGCGCGCAGGTCCAGCTCGGCTCGCAGCCCATTGCCTCATAGGCGCGCATCATGCGCCGGGCCATGTCGCGCTCATGCGGCGGCAAGCGGATCGCGGCGCAGCCGGCGGGAGCTAGCGAGCCGACATTCAGGCTGGCGCGTACGCCGACGCGCGCGCCGCCTGCGACCAGCTTCTCGGCGAAGAGCGTGCCGGAATCGCCATGGTAGAGCGCGCCGTCGATATGGGCGGAGGCGACAGGGATCAGGCGCGGCGCGCCCATCAGGCGGGCGGCCTCGGCCACGATCCGCATCGCCATGGCCGCGCCTTCTCCGGAAGCGCCGCCGGCGATCGCGCGTTCGTCTTGGGTGAGTTCCAGCATCGGTTCTCCCGGATGGGCGCAAGCTCCATGCCGGGCGCCTCTTGTGCAGGCGGTGGCTTTGCGACCATGGATAGGAACTGGATAACCTTCGAACCGCGCCGGCCGCAATCGTCCGTGTCGCGGTGACCTGATACGGGAGACACGCCATGGCGATGACGATGAATGGCGAGGCGACATTGCCGGCGGCCAAGGACGTGGTCTGGGCCAAGCTGAATGACCCGGAGGTGCTGAAGGCCTGCATCCCCGGCTGTGAGCAGCTCACCATGGACGACGACACGCATCTCTCGGCGGTGGTGAAGGTCAAGCTCGGGCCGGTGAAAGCGACCTTCAAGGGCAAGGTCGAGCTCAGCGAGCTCGATCCGCCGAACGGCTACCGCATCTCCGGCGAAGGCGAGGGCGGCATCGCGGGCTTCGCCAAGGGCGGCGCGCGTGTTCACTTGAGCGACGCGGAGGGCGGCCAGACCCTGCTGCGCTACGAGGTCGAGGCGCAGGTCGGCGGCAAGCTGATGCAGTTGGGCTCGCGCTTGATCGATTCGGTCTCGAAGAAGTTGGCCGACGAATTCTTCGCCAATTTCGCCAAGGCGGTCAGCGAGGGCTGAGCAATTCCATGCTCGTCATGCTCGGGCTTGACCCAAGCATCTCAGGCCCAAAAGGGCTTTTTATCCTGCATGAGATTCTCGGGTCTGCGCTTCGCTTCGCCCGAGAATGACGGCGTAACGTCTCAGGAGGCTTCGCGCAGCGCTGCCAGAGCCTGGGTCACGGCCGCTTCTGCTGCGCCGACCTGAAGCGCGATATCGGCGGCGGCGGCATTGGCCCGCTCCAGCGCGGTCTGGGTCATGTCGAGGCTGCCATTGACGGCATTCGCGCTCTCGATCGCCGCGTCCGAGCTATCCGCGACCATGGCGGCGTCGTGCGCGATCGAGGCGGTGACCTTGCTCTGCTGGGTGACGGCTTCCGAGATCGCCTCGGAATCGAGGCGGATGGCATCGACCGTCGCGGCGATGGCGGCGGCGTGAGTGCCGCAAGCCTCTGCGCTGGCCGCAAGCTCGGCGATCTGGCCGGCGATATCCTGCGTCGCGCTCGCTGTCTGGGTCGCCAGCGACTTCACCTCGGCGGCGACGACGGCGAATCCGCGCCCGGCCTCACCGGCGCGGGCGGCCTCGATCGTGGCGTTGAGGGCGAGCAGATTGGTCTGGGCGGCGATATCGGCGATCATGCCGACGACCTTGCCGATGCTGCCGGTGGCTTCCCGCAGGCGTACGACCGCCTCGTTCATCTCGCCGGCATCGAGCACGGCCTGATGCGTGATCGACAGGCTCTGCCGGGCGCGCTGGCCGATATCGGCGATGTTGGCCGACATCTCCTCGGTCGCGGCCGCGGTCTGGAGCGATTTCTCGCGCACGATGACCGAGGCGCTGGCGACCTTCCCGACGGTGTCCTTGATGAAGCTGGTGGTCCGCCCGGTTTCGTCGGCCGTTGCGACGAATTGCTCGACGGCATCGCTGATCGTGCCGTCGAGATTGGCGATGCGGGTCTTGAGCTTGACCGCGGCCTCGTCGAGCGTGGCGACGCGGCGGCGGGCGTCGCTCGCCTCGACCTCCTGACTGATCGTCATCGCCGTGTTGACGTCATAGGTCAGGATTCGCTCGATGATGAAGAGGTCCTCGGCGAATTTCGCGGGCGAGACGAGCGAGCGCTTGCGGCTCGCCAGGCAGATCTCCCTCACCAGCGAGAAGGCGATAGAGGCGCGGGCGCGGGTGCGGACATTGGCCTGCCGCTCGAGCTGGCAAAGCCGATCCATCGAGTCGAGGTAAGTCGCGTCGAAGGCGCCGACGAACAGCAGGCGGAAATGGGCCGCCTCAGCCGGGTAGAGGGCCTCGGCAACGGGGAGGACCGTATCGCGCAGCGGCGGGTGGATGATGAAGGCCCGATCGAAATCGGCCTGGACCAGTCCCTCGATCAGCCGGTCGACGAGCGGCCGGTAGCGCTGCAAGCGCTCGCGCTGCACCTCCCCATAGCCGATCGCCCTCAGGCGACGCTGGATCTGGTCCATGATCAGAGGCACGAAGTCGCTCATGCGGGAAGGCCTGCCACGCGGAAGAGCCTGACAGGGGCTCATTAAGATTTCGCCAATATGCGCCACGGGAAGACCGGGGCGGCGAAATCTCCCGGAATTCGGCGAAAATCAGGGCTTTGGGAGCGCGTCGTCCCGCTTGACCCCGGAAAAACGCGGGTCCACATTCATTTTTGAGCTGTTCCAAGGAAAGCCTGCCTGATGAGGCCGGCCACTCCCTGGGTTTCAGCACGGTCCAGTCCCGGGGAGGGGACGGATCGGCGTCAGAGACGGGTCACAGGAGATATGCTCATGGCCACTGTTTCGCTGACGGTGAACGGCAAAGCCGTCACCGCCACTATCGATCCGCGCACCCTTCTGGTGCAGTTCCTGCGAGAGAACCTGCGGCTGACCGGAACCCATGTCGGCTGCGACACCAGCCAGTGCGGTGCTTGTCTCGTGCATCTCGACGGCAAGGCGGTGAAATCCTGCACGACGCTTGCCGTCTCCGTGGACGGCGCTTCCGTGACGACGATCGAGGGGCTCGCGGCAGGCGACAAGCTGCACCCGATGCAGGAAGCCTTCCGCGAGCATCACGGGCTGCAATGCGGCTTCTGCACGCCGGGCATGATCATGTCCGCCGTCGACATGGTGAACCGCCGCGGCCACGATCTCGACGAGAAGACGATCCGCGAGGATCTCGACGGCAATATCTGCCGCTGCACCGGCTACCACAACATCGTCAAGGCGATCGCCGCCGGGGCCGAGGCCATGGCCGGCGGATCATCGAAGGACCGCGAAGCTCCCCGCCGCGCTGCCGAGTGAGGCATCTGCCCGCGCCGAACGGCGCGCGTTTCCCGTCTGTCTTGCGTTCCAGGCAATGAGGCGCCCGCCAGAGGTGCCGTGCGAGGAGGGAACACCATGTCCGCCACCGGAATCGGCGCCGCAGTCCGCCGCAAGGAAGATCACCGCTTCATCACCGGCCAGGGCCGCTATACCGACGACGTCAACCGGCCGGGCCAGGCCCATGCCTATTTCCTGCGCTCGCCGCATGCGCATGCGAAGATCAAGTCGATCGACACGAAAGCCGCTGCCGGCATGCCGGGCGTGCTCGGCATCTTCACCGGAGACGATCTCGCCACCGACAAGATCGGCGGTTTGATCTGCGGCTGGATGATCCACAACAAGGACGGCTCGCCGATGCGCGCCGGCCCGCATCCGGCGCTGGCGCAGGGTAAGGTGCGCTATGTCGGCGACCATGTCGCCGTTGTTGTGGCGGAGACGCTGGCGCAGGCGCGCGACGCGGCCGAGGCGATCGCGGTCGATTATCAGGAGCTGCCGGCGGTGGTCGACACCGCCAAGGCGATCGGCGCCAAGACCGTGGTCCATGACGAGGCGCCCGACAACAGCGTGTTCAACTGGCATCTCGGCGACAAGGACGCGACCGAGAAGGCCTTCAGGGCCGCCAAGCACGTCACCAAGCTCGACCTCGTCAACAACCGGCTCGTGCCGAACGCGATGGAGCCGCGGGCTGCCGTCGGCGACTACGATGCGGGTGACGGCATCTTCACGCTCTACACGACCAGCCAGAACCCGCATGTGGCGCGGCTCGTGCTCTCGGCCTTCATCGGCATCGCGCCGGAGAACAAGCTGCGCGTGATCGCGCCGGATGTCGGCGGCGGCTTCGGCTCGAAGATCTTCATCTATGCCGAGGAGACGGTCTGCGTCTGGGCGGCGAAGAAAGTCGGGCGGCCGGTGAAATGGACGGCGGATCGTACCGAAGCCTTTCTCTCCGACGCGCATGGCCGCGACCATGTCACTCATGCGGAACTCGCGACCGATGCCGAGGGCAAGATCCTCGCCATGCGGGTCAAGACCACCGCCAATCTCGGCGCCTATCTCTCGACTTTTTCCTCGTCGGTGCCGACCTATCTCTACGCGCCGCTCTTGTCGGGGCAGTACGACATCCCGGCGATCTATTGCGAGGTCGACGCGGTCTACACCAACACTGCCCCGGTCGACGCCTATCGCGGCGCGGGGCGGCCGGAGGCGACCTTCGTGGTCGAGCGGCTGATCGAGGTCACGGCCCGCCAGCTCGGCAAGGACCCGGCCAAGTTCCGGATGCTGAACTACATCAAGAAGTTCCCGCACCAGACGCCGGTCATCATGATGTACGATGCGGGCAACTACGGCGCCTCGCTGAAGAAGGCGCTGGAGATGATCGACTACAAGGGGCTGGGCAAGCGCAAGCGCGACTCGGCGCGGGCCGGCAAGCTGCGCGGCATCGGCTTCTCCTCCTATATCGAGGCTTGCGGCATCGCGCCGTCGGCTGCGGTCGGCTCGCTCGGCGCGGGTGTAGGCTTGTGGGAATCGGCCGAGGTCCGGGTCAATCCGGTCGGCACGGTCGAGGTGCTCACCGGCTCGCATAGCCACGGCCAGGGCCATGAGACGACTTTTGCCCAGTTGGTCAGCGACCGGCTCGGCATCCCCATCGACAATGTCTCGATCATCCATGGCGATACCGACAAGGTGCAGATGGGTATGGGCACCTACGGCTCGCGCTCCGGCGCGGTCGGCATGTCCGCGATCTTCAAGGCGATCGACAAGGTGATCGCCAAGGGCAAGAAGGTCGCCGCCCACGTGCTGGAGGCCGATGAGGCCGATATCGATTTCGCGGACGGGCATTTCTCGGTGAAGGGCACCGACCGCAAGCTCGATTTCGGCTCCTGCGCCCTGCAGGCCTATGTCGCGCACAAGTTCAACGGGCAGGAGCTGGAGCCGGGGCTGAAGGAGGGGGCGTTCTACGATCCGACCAACTTCACCTTCCCGGCCGGCGTCCATATCTGCGAGGTCGAGATCGATCCCGAGACCGGCGTCACGAAGATCGAGCGCTGGGCCGCCGTCGACGATTTCGGCAATGTCATCAACCCGATGATCGTCGAGGGGCAGGTCCATGGCGGCATCGCCCAGGGCGTCGGCCAGGCGCTGCTGGAAGGCGCGCGCTACAACAGCGACGGCCAGCTCGTGACCGCGAGCTTCATGGATTACACCATGCCGCGGGCCGACGACCTGCCGTCCTTCGATGTCGGCATGACGGTGACGCCGTGCCCGTCGAACCCGCTTGGGATCAAGGGCTGCGGCGAGGCCGGCGCCATCGCCTCGCCGCCCGCCGTCATCAACGCCATCACCGACGCGCTCGGCCATGAGGACATCGCGATGCCGGCGACGCCACAGGCAGTGTGGCGCGCGGCGCAGAAGAGCGTGAATCGTATGGCAGCCGAATGATTTTCCGTCATGGTCGGGCTTGACCCGACCATCTCATCGCGGTGAGGCGCCATAGCGCTTTCCTGGACGAGATGCTCGGGTCAAGCCCGAGCATGACGGTTCCCGAACAGAGCGGAGACCCATCATGTACGCTTTCACCTATCACAAGCCCACCAGCGCCCGGCAGGCGGCGACGCTGCTCGCCAAGAAGGAGGACGCCAAGCTCCTCGCCGGCGGCCACACCCTGCTGCCGACGATGAAGCAGCGGCTGGCGTCTCCGACCGCGCTGGTCGATCTCGGTGCCTGCGCCGATCTCAAGGGCATCAATCGCAAGGGCCGCAACATCGTCATCGGCGCGATGACGACCCATGCCGAAGTCGCATCCTCTGCCGAGGTGCAGGAGGCGATCCCCGCGCTCGCCTTCCTCGCCGGCAGTATTGGCGATCCGCATGTGCGCCATCGCGGCACGATCGGCGGTTCGGTCGCCAATAACGATCCGGCGGCGGATTATCCGGCGGCGCTGCTGGCGCTCGGCGCGACCGTCGTCACCAACCAGCGCAAGCTGACGGCGGAGGAGTTTTTCACCGGGCTTTACGAAACCGCGCTGGACGAAGGCGAGATCATCACCAAGGTCTCGTTCCCGCTGGTCTCGAAGGCGGGCTATGCCAAGTTCCGCAACCCGGCCTCGCGCTATGCGATGGTCGGCGTCTTCGTCGCCAAGCGCGGCAGCGATATCCGCGTCACGGTGACCGGCGCGGGTGAGGGCGGCGTCTTCCGCTGGCCGGAGGCCGAGGCCGCGCTCAAGGCGCGCTTCGCGCCGAAATCGCTGGATGGGCTGAAGCACACCGCCAAGGGCATCAACGGCGACATCCATGCCGATGCCGAGTACCGCGCTCATCTCATCGGCGTGATGGCCAAGCAGGCCGTCGCGCAGGCGACGGGGAAGTAAGCGTGCGATTGGTCTCGCCACCGGTGTCATCCCGGGGCGAGCGAAGCGAAGAGCCCGGGATCCATAACCGCTGTCGGTGCTCGTCATTGGCTCCGTCGGCGGTTATGGATTCCGGGCTCGACCGCTTTGCGGTCGCCCCGGAATGACGCGAGTACCTATGACCCTGCCGCTGCCTTCCTCGATCGACGCCACGCTCGCGCTCCTGCAGGGCCAAGGCTATGTCGCCGACCGCGCGCTCGCGACGGTGCTGTTCCTGGCGCTCCGGATGAAGCGGCCACTGCTGCTGGAGGGCGAGGCCGGCACCGGCAAGACCGAGATCGCCAAGGTGCTGGCGGCAGGGCTCGGCCGCCGATTGATCCGTTTGCAATGCTATGAGGGACTCGACCTAGCCTCCGCCGTCTACGAGTGGAACTATGCGGGGCAGATGATGGCGATCCGGCTGGCGGAGGCTGGCGGCGCCGCTGACGATCGCGAGCGGCTGGAAGGCGACATCTTCTCCGAGAAATATCTGGTGAAGCGGCCGCTGCTGCAGGCGCTGGAGCCGCAGGAGGGTGGGGCGCCGATCCTGCTCATCGACGAGCTCGACCGCACCGACGAGGCCTTCGAGGCCTTCCTGCTCGAGGTTCTGGCCGATGCGCAGGTGACCATCCCCGAGCTCGGCACGATCCGGGCGGCCGAGCCGCCGATCGTGATCCTGACCTCGAACCGCACCCGCGAGATCCACGACGCGCTGAAGCGCCGCTGCCTCTATCACTGGGTCGGCTATCCCGATGCCGTGCGCGAGCTGGCGATCCTGAAGGCGAAAGTGCCGGATGCGCCGGCCAAGCTCTCGAAGCAGCTCGTTGCCTTCGTGCAGGCGATCCGCAAGGAGGAGCTGTTCAAGGCGCCGGGCGTCGCCGAGACGCTGGACTGGGCGACGGCCCTGGTCGAGCTCGACGCGGTCGCGCTCGATCCGGCCATCGTTTCGGATACGCTGGGGGCGCTCTTGAAGTATCAGGACGATATCCAGGCGATGCAGGGCTCGCAGGTGAAGGAGCTTCTGGATCGGGCCAAGGCGGAGGCGGGGCGCTAGTTTCCCGCGCCGCGAAGCGAGAGGGTGCTGCCATGAACGCCGACATCAAGGCCGTCGAGGCGACGGTCCGGACCTATCTCGATGGGCTCTATGAGGGCGATGCCGAGAAGCTCGCCCATGTCTTCCATCCGACGAGCGCGCTGACCACGGCGCGCGACGACGGCGCGATCCAGATCGTGACGCGCGATGCCTGGCTCGACGCCGTGCGCAACCGGCCGGCGCCGCAGGCGGCCGGGTTGCAGCGCGACGACCATATCCTGACCATCGATCTCGTCGGGCCGACGCTGGCGCTGGTCAAGGTGAAGTGCCAGATGCCGCCGCGCTATTTCACCGACCTGCTCTCGCTCCTGAAGATCGAGAGCCGCTGGCAGATCGTCCAGAAGGTCTTCATGACGGAGACGCGAGGCGCGTGAGCGGCAAGCTCGCCGAGAACGTCGCCTATTTCGCTCGCGCCTTGCGCGCGGCGGGGCTGCCGGTCGGGCCGGGCGCCGTGGTCGAGGCGATCTCGGCTCTGGAAGGCGGTGCGCTCGGCGGGCGCGACGATGTCTACTGGGCGCTGCACGCGATCTTCGTGAAGAAGCATGAGGATTCACCCGTCTACGATCAGGCCTTCCGGCTGTTCTGGCGCCGGCGCAACCTGATCGAGAAGATCATGGCGCAGATGTCGCCGGTCTCGCCCCGCGCCGACAGCCAGCCGGAGAAGGCCGAGGCCGGGGCGCTCAGAGTGGCGGAGGCCTTCGCGCCACCGCCGCGCGAGGACGAGCCGCCGAAGGAGCTGACCGAGCTGACGGCGCGGCTGACCGTCTCCGATCGCGAGATGCTGAAATCGCGCGATTTCGCCCAGATGAGCGCGGCCGAGATCGCGCGGGCCAAGCAACTGATCGCCGAGCTCCGGCTGCCCGATGACAGCATCGTGACGCGGCGTTTCCGGGCGGCGCATCGCGGCACGCGTATCGATCCGCGCCGGACCTTCCGTCAGTCGCTGCGCGGCGGCGGCGGCTCGATCGATCTCGCTTTCCGCGAGCGGCGCGAGGTGCATCCGCCAATTGTGGCGCTGGTCGATATCTCCGGCTCGATGGCGGAGTATTCCCGCATCTTCCTGCATTTCCTGCACGCGCTGACCGAGAAGCGCCGGCGCGTGCATTCATTCGTGTTCGGCACGCGCCTGACCAATGTCACGCGGATGCTGCGGGCGCGCGATCCCGACGAGGCATTGGCGCTCGCCGGCAAGGCCGCTCCGGACTGGGAGGGTGGCACGCGCATCGCGACCGCCCTGCATGATTTCAACCGGATCTGGTCGCGGCGCGTGCTGGCGGGCGGGGCGATCGTCCTGCTCTTCACCGACGGGCTGGAGCGGCATCTCGACGACAGCCTCGGCTTCGAGATGGACCGCCTGCACCGCTCCTGCCGGCAGCTCGTCTGGCTCAATCCGCTGCTGCGCTACGATGCCTTCGCGGCGCGGGCGAGCGGCATCCGGGCAATGCTGCCCCATGTCGACTCGTTCCGGCCGATCCACAACCTTGCGGCGATGGCCGATCTTTGCGCGGCGCTTTCGCTGGATGCAGGGCGGGAGAGCGATCCGCGCCTGTGGTTGAAGAAGGCCGGTTGAGGCATGATGTCTGTATAATGCCGTCCCGCGCGCCTCCCTTCTCCCCTTGCGGGAGAAGGTGGCTCGGCGAAGCCGAGACGGATGAGGGGTCTCTCGACATATCGAGAAGCGTCGCGCGACCCCTCACCCCAACCCTCTCCCGCAGGGGGAGAGGGGGCCGGTCGCGTTCCCCTGCGAGCCAACAAGGTCCTCCGACCATGATCAGCACCGAAACCGACATCCTGCGCGCTGCCGAGGACTGGGCGCGCGGCGGACGCGGCGTTGCCATCGCGACCGTGGTCGAGACCTGGGGCTCGGCGCCGCGCCCCGTTGGCTCGCATCTCGTCATCGACGGGGAGGGGAATTTCCTCGGCTCGGTCTCGGGCGGCTGCGTCGAGGGCGCCGTGGTGGCCGAGGCCGCCGATGTCATCGCCGACGGCAAGGCGCGGATGCTGGAATTCGGTGTCGCCGACGAGACCGCCTGGCAGGTCGGGCTTTCGTGCGGAGGGCGCATCAAGGTCTATGTCGAGAAGGTGAACTGAGATGGCCTCCTGGGAAACCCTCGTCGCCTTCGCGACGGTGACGATCCTCGTCGCCTATTTTCCGGGGCCGGCACTGCTCTACACCGCCGCCCAGACGATCAGCCATGGCCGCAAGGCCGGCCTGATGGCGATGCTCGGCATCCATCTCGGCTGCTACCTGCATGTCTTCGCCGCCGCCTTCGGGCTTTCAGCGGTATTCAAGCACGTGCCGGAACTCTACATGGCCGTGAAGATCGCCGGTGCGCTCTACCTGATCTGGATCGGCATCGGCATGATCCGCTCGCGCATGGGCTCGCCCGATCAGCCGGTCGCGCCGCCCAAGACGGTGAAGCGCGCGCTGCTCGATTCCTTCATCGTCGAGATCCTGAACCCCAAGGTCGCGCTGTTCTTCATCGCGCTGCTGCCGCAGTTCGTCGATCCCGCCGCTGCGCTACCGGTCTGGGTGCAGTTCCTGATCCTCGGCACGATCGTGAATTTCGCCTTCTCCTCGGCCGACCTCGTCACCGTCTTCGGCGCCTCGCTCGTCGTCGGCGCGATGAAGAAGACCAAGGCGAGCTTCGCCTTCGGGCGCTGGATCGGCGGCTCGCTGATGATCGCGCTCGGTCTCAAGCTCGCGACGGACAGGGGCTGAGCGGTGGAGCTTTCAATCCTCGCCGCGCTCAACGCCGAGCGGCAGGCACGCCGCGCGGCCGTGCTGGTCAGCGACCTCGCCAGTGGCACGCAAAGGCTGGTGAAGCAGGCCGCGATCGCCGGCGATCCGCTGGCGGACGTGCTGGAGCGGCAATTGCGCTCCGGCAAGAGCGGGATGGTCGAGGCGGAGGGGACATCCTATTTCCTGACCGTGCAGGCTCCGCATCCGCGTGTGGTGGTGACCGGCGCCGTCCATATCTCGCAGGCGATGGCGCCGATGGCGCGGGCGCTCGATCTCGATCTCGTGGTGATCGATCCGCGCACCGCCTTCGCCACGCCCGAGCGCTTTCCGGAGGTGACGCTGCTCGCCGAATGGCCGGAGGAGGCGATCGGTCGGATCGGGCTCGATGCCTATACCGCCTTCGTCGCGCTGACCCATGATCCGAAGATCGACGATCCCGGCCTCGTCGCGGCCCTGCGCTCCGATTGCTTCTATGTCGGTGCGCTGGGCAGCCGGAAGACGCATGGTCGGCGGCTGGAGCGCTTGGCGGAGGCGGGCTTCGACGCTGCCGCGACGGACCGCATCCATGCGCCGATCGGGCTCGATATTGGTGCGGTCTCGCCGGCCGAGATCGCGCTCGCGATCCTGGCCGAGATCGTCCAGACGCTGCGCGGCCCGCGCCGCAAGCCGGCCTGAGGATCGAGCATGAAATTCGGACCGGTCGCCATCGCCGACGCCGTCGGCAGCATCGCGGCGCATACCATCCGCGCCGACGGAACCATCGTGAAGAAGGGCGCGACCGTCACAGCGGAGCTGGCCGCGAAGCTTGCAGCGGCCGGCGTCACCGAAATCGTCGCGGTCCGGCTGGAGCCGGGCGATATCGACGAGAACGCCGCGGCGGCGCGACTGGCCGAGCGGATGGTCGGCGAGGCGATCGTGGCGGAGGCGCCCTTCACCGGGCGGGTCAATCTGTTCGCCACGCAGGCGGGCGTGCTGCGCATCGATGTCGCGGCGATCGACGCCTTCAATGCAGTGGACGAGGCGATCACCGTCGCGACCTTGCCGGCGCTCAAGGCGGTCGTTGCGGGCGAGCTCGTCGCCACCGTGAAGATCATCCCCTATGCGGTGCCGCAAGCGCTGGTGGAACAGGCGCTCGCCGCGTTCGGCAGGGCGGCGCCGGTCTCGGTCGCGCCCTATCGTCGGTCAAATGTCGCGGTGATTTCGACGCTGCTGCCGGGGCTGAAGCCGAGCGTGGTCGACAAGACGCTTCGGATCATGCGTGACCGGCTGGAGCCGGCGGAAGCGGTGCTGGCGGCGGATAAGCGCGTGCCGCATGAGGCCGAGCCATTGGCTGCCGCCATCGCCGAACAGGCAGCGGGAGAGGCGGATATCATCGTCGTCTTCGGCGCCTCCGCTATCACCGATCGGCGTGACGTGATCCCGCAGGCGCTGGTGGAGGCCGGCGGCGAGGTCGAGCATCTCGGCATGCCGGTCGATCCCGGCAATCTGCTGATGCTCGGCCGCATCGCCGGCAAGCCGGTGATCGGCGCTCCGGGCTGCGCCCGCTCGCCCAAGGAGAACAGCTTCGACTGGGTGTTGCAGCGTTATCTCGCCGGTGTTCCCGTCGGGCGCAGCGACGTCCAGAAGATGGGCGTCGGCGGGTTGCTGATGGAGATCGTCTCCCGGCCGCAGCCGCGCGCTCCGGGCTCCGCCGAGAGTGGGCCGCTCGCAGGGATCGTGCTGGCGGCCGGGCAATCGACGCGGATGGGCGCGGAGAACAAGCTGCTGCAACCGCTGCGTGGCAAGCCGATCCTGCGCCATGCCGTCGAGGCGCAGATCGAGGCGGGCCTGAGCCCCGTCATCGTGGTGACCGGCCATCAGCGCGCCGAGGTCGAGACCGCGCTGGCGGAATTGCCGGTCCGGCTCGTTCATAATTCCGACTATGCCTCTGGACTCGCCGGCTCGCTGAAGGCTGGCGTCGCCGCGCTGCCGTCCGAGGTGCCGGCGGCGGTGATCTCGCTCGGCGACATGCCGAATGTCACGCCGTCCGTGATCGAGCGTCTCATGGACGCCCATCGCGGGCAGCCTGAGGCGCTGGCGGCCGTGCCGACGCTGTTCGGCCAGCGCGGCAATCCTGTGCTGCTCGCGCGGGCGATCTTCCCTGCCGTATCCTTGCTGAGCGGCGATCGCGGGGCGCGGAGACTGCTCGACGAGGCCGCGGAGCGTGTCATCGAGGTCGCGTTCGAGGACCCGGCGATCGCGATCGATGTCGATACGCCGGAGGCTCTGCGGGCGCTGCGGGGTTGAGGGCGGGCGTCAGCGCTGCCAGTGCAGCCCGAAGGTGCCGTAATATTCGGAAGGTCTATTGCTCGTTGACTGGAGGCCGCCGGAGAGGCGCCATTCCAGCCCGAGGAAACGCAGGCCTGTGAGGTGCAGCCCGAGGCGCAGCTTGCGGTAGTCGCGCTCGCGATAGGCCTCGAGTTCCGGCCCGACATAGAACCCGGCCGGCACCTGCCAGCCCGGTGCGACGCGCGCCCAGAGACGCCCGTTGACCGTCGAAAGATAGCCGTTGGCCTGGACGATCATCCCCGGTGTCGGGACGATCCAGAGGTCGGCCTGCACCCTGGCGCCGTAGCGGGTTCTGATGAGGGACGGGCCGAAAGCCTCCATTCGCTGCTCGGTTTCGACATCCGAGCCGGCATAGAGTGCGAGAAAGCTGTCGCCGATGCGCCATTCATAACCGAGAAGCGCCTGCGACTCGGCCTTGTAGCTCACGCCATGCGGCTTGCTGCGGCGGGTTTCTTCCTGCGCGCCGCCGGCCTTGACGAAGAGGCGGAAGCCGCTGTTGGTCAGGCTGCCGCCGAGGGCGCGTTTCATTCCGACCGAGAGGAAGGTCTTGGTCGGCCCGGCCTCCATGGAGCCGAAGATCACCATCGAGAGGGGGCTGCGCTCGGGTTCTTCCTCCTCGGCGCTGGCAGTACAGATCGGGGCGGTGGCGAAGCTCATCGCCAGCCCGGCCAGCCCGGCCTTGCCCACCCGATACGCCACGCAAGCCCCCACGACCGTCGTCGCGCAGGCTGCCATGTCCGGCAGCCTGCCTCAGGATTGCAGCAGTTTGTCAGTAGGCTGGCAAGCCTTTGTTAACCAGGCGGGAGCAGGCTCGACCTATCCGGCAAAGCTTTCAGTCCGTTGCGGAGGGGAGGTGGCGATGGTTTCGACCGATTTCATGCGGCAACTCGAAGGCTATGGGCTGACCACGGCGACGATCCTCTACCGGATGCCGGATCACCTCAGCGTCCTGCAAACCTATATCTGGCAGCAATACGACCTGGCGCCGCGCTTTCCCGTGCTTCAGGACTTCCTGACGTTCTGGAAGCGCGAGCTGGAGGGGCCGCTTCACTCGGTTACGGTCGCGCATTCGCGCCTGATCAGGCCAGCGGAAATCCGCAACGTGAATGGCGTGTTCACCCTGCACTGAACGTTGCGCCGACCTGCCGGCGTGAGCCTGGGGCATTGAAAGCCTGCGTCCGGCTCGCTTGTTGGCAGGTGCGCCGCCATGCTAGGCGGGCGCTTCCGCTTCGGCACGGCCTGCTCCCTTGTCATCTCCTTTGCGTACATCCGGACTTCTGACGGCGCTGGCTGGCCTGCCCGGGGAGCGCATTGCCGTCGGCACGATCGTCGCGGCGCTGCAGGATCGGGCCTATGCCCTGCTCGTCGTCCTGCTCGGCCTGCCGAACTGCCTGCCGATGCCGCCGCCGATCCCGCTGGTCTGCGGCCTGGTGCTCGCCTTCGTCGCCGTGCAGATGCTGACCGGGCGGCGGATGCCGTGGCTGCCGCAGGCACTGCTCAAGCGCAGCATCGGCAAGCCGGAGCTCACCCGAGCCGTGGCGCGGGCACTGCCGGCGCTGACCTGGCTTGAGCGTTTCTCGCGGCCACGCCTGACGATGCTGGGTGGGACCTGGGCCATCCCAGTGCTGGGGCTGGTGATCCTCGTCCTGGCGCTCGGCCTGATCGTCGCGGCGCCGTTCATCGGACAGATCCCGCTCGGGCTTGCGGTCTGCCTCGTCGGGCTCGGCCTTGTCGAGCGGGACGGGTTACTGATCATCATCGGTGCGGTGGTCGGTGCTGCCGGCCTGCTGCTCAGCGCGGGCTTTGCCTACGCGATCTTCAGCGGCATCCACGAGCTGTTCTTCTGAAGGTCCGCCGCGCGCCCGGCTCGTGGTGTCAGGCGGCGGCGAGGATTTCGGCGAAGGGATTATCCAGGCCGAGCAGGCGGTCGATCTCGCTCGCGGGCACAGCCTTCGAGAACAGGAAGCCCTGCAATTCGTGACAGCCGATCGCCTGCAGGAAGCGGTGCTGCTCGGCTGTCTCGACGCCCTCGGCGCAGACCCGCAGGCCGAGCGCGCGCCCGAGATGGGCCATCGAATGGACGAGGATCGCGGATTCGCCCGTCGCCTCCATGTATTCGAGGAAGGAGCGGTCGATCTTGATCTTGTCGAAGGCGAAGCGCCGCAGATAGATCAGGCTCGAATAACCGGTGCCGAAATCGTCGAGCGCGAGGCCGACGCCATGGGCCCGGATGTCCATCATCGCGGCCTCGGCGGCGTCGGCATCCTCGATCAGCACGCCTTCGGTCAGTTCGAGCTCGAGCTGGGCCGGGTCGAAATCCGTCTCCTCGATGGTGCGGATGACGTTGGCGACGAAGTCCTTGTGGCGGAACTGGATCGGCGAGACGTTGACCGCGAGGCGGATGCCCTTCCAGCGCTTGGCCTCGGTGCAGGCGCGCCGCAGCACCCATTCGCTGAGCGGCACGATCAGGCCGCGCTCCTCGGCGATGGCGATGAAATCCGAGGGCGGGATCATGCCATGGGCCGGGTGCTGCCAGCGCACCAGCGCCTCGACGCCGACGATGGTCGAGCCATCGACGGAGACCTGGGGCTGGTAGTGCAGCATCAGCTGGTCGTTATCGATGGCGTGGCGCAGGTCGTCCTCGACCATCCGCTTCAGCTGCATCGAGCGGTTCATCTGCGACTCGAAGAAGGCATAGCGGTTACGGCCGCTGTTCTTGGCTTCGTAGAGCGCGGTATCGGCGAGCTTGAGCAGGGCTTCGCGGCTGGTGCCGTCACGCGGCGCCATGGCGATGCCGATCGAGGAACCGATCGTGACCTCGGCACCGGTGATGCTGAACGGCTCGGAGAGACTGGCGAGGATGCGCTCGCCGAGCGCGGCACAGCCGGCCGGCGTTGCGGAATGGGTCTGGATGATGCCGAACTCGTCGCCGCCGAGACGCGCTACGGTGTCACCGACCTGGACCGCGCCGGACAGGCGGACCGCGACCTGGCGGATGAGCTCGTCGCCGGCGGTGTGGCCATAGGTGTCGTTGACGGCCTTGAAGCGATCGAGGTCGATCAGCAGCACGGCAAGGCTCGGGCCGTCATCGTGGATATGGGCAAGGGTCTGGTCGAGCGTCAGGTCGAAGCTGCGACGGTTCGGCAGCAGGGAGAGCTCGTCCTGTCCGGCGAGGCGCTGGATTTGGCGCTCGCGCAGCTCGATCTGCTCGGCCGAGGAACGCAGGCGCTGGACGACGAAGACGAAGATCGCGGAGAACAGCAGCGCGACGGCGATGAGAGCCCAGAGGAAGCGGCGCAGCATGACGTCGCCGGGGCGGGCCGGGGACCAGGTCAGCCAGGCGCCGATCTTGCCGTCAGCGGTGCGCAGGCCGAGCTTCGACAGCGGGTCGGCCGGCGGCGTGGTGACGAGCTGGATATCGGCGATGCGGTTGCGTTCGGCCAGGTCCGACATCAGGGCGCTGGACAGATGACGGTAGGCGACGAAGGAGAGCGGCGTCGGGCCGCTATCGGAGCTGAACGAGGCGATGCGCGAGAGGTCGATCACGGTCAGGATCAACGTCTCGCCGCCATCCGTGATGACGGTGGAGCGGGCCGCGCCGAACTGGGGCGTGACCTCGTCGCCGATCACGGCCGCAACGAAGGAACTCCTGGCGCCGCGCTGCAAGGCCTCGATATGGCGAGGCGCCCCGGTGCTGCCGTGGTCCGCCGCGGCCGGGTTCTCGACCCAGGCCAGGATGGTGCTGCCGGTGCCCCCGATATAGGCGCCGTCGAAATCCATCAGCTGGCCGCTCAGGCGTTTGAGAGCGGCCTGCAGGACGGTGGCGGCCGGGCCGGCCTGCTGCAAGGCTTCGGGCAGGTCGCCGGCGGCGACGAGGCGCTCCAGCCTCAATTCGCTCAGCTTGATCTGCCCGTTGATGGCGGCTTCGATCCGCTCGGCCTGGCGCTGAGCCTCAAGCCGATTGGCCTCGCGGGTGATCGCGACAACGACGCCGATCCCGGCGGCCATGAGCAACAGGAAGGCGCAGCCCAGCGTGACCACCGTGCTCGCGAACATGCGAGCGGAGGAGCCCGCATTCGTCATCTTCGCGGCGGTGGTCAAGGGCATTCTTCGTCCGGAAAAGTGTCTTCGTGCTGTGACTTAAGGCCTGAAGTGTTGACATCCCGTTGCCTGCACTCAGGTTGCCGCTAGGTCAAGTCCCCGAAGGCCCGTAGGGCGGGCGCGGGATCGCCATATGGGCCGCCCGCAGTGCCGCGGACCAGCGCTCGCGCAGGTCGTGGAAATAGGGCTCGCCGGCTTCGATCCGCCGGTTGAGCTCGAAATCGTCGGCATCACGCCGGATGACGACAAGGTCGATCGGCAGGCCGACACCGAGATTCGAGCGCATGGTCGAATCCATCGAGATCAGCCCGACCTTGAGCGCATCGTAGAGATGGGTCTTGTAGGTGACGGCGCGATCAAGGATCGGCTTGCCGTATTTGTGCTCGCCGATCTGCAGGAACGGCGAATCGATGCCGCATTCGATGAAGTTGCCGGCGCTGTAGACCATGAAGAGGCGCATCGGCTGCCCCTTGATCTGGCCGCCGAACAGCATGCCGATCTCGAACTTGACGCCGGCATCCTCCAGCGCCGGACCGTCGATGTCGCGGACATGGCGGATGCAGCGGCCAACGAGCTGGGCAGCCCTGAACATCGAGCTGGCGTTCTGCAGCGTGTCCATTTCGCCGGTGTCGGGATTGGGCAATCCCTCGTGGAGAAAGCTGACCACCGACTGGGTGATCGAGAGATTGCCGGCCGTCATCAGGCCGAAATTGCGGTCGCCCGGCCAGTTGAAGACATGGAGTTTGCGGAAGGTCGAGATGTCGTCGAGCCCGGCATTGGTGCGGGTGTCGGCGATCATGACGAGCCCGTCCTGCACGAGGATTCCGGCGCAATAGGTCACGGGCTTTGATCCCTGTCTTCCTGGCCACGCCCGCCGGGCGGGAGCAGCTACTGATTGGCGCCGCGGCCTTCGGCCTCGCGGGCGCTGACGAGCACGTTGAGGTTCTCGCCCTCGCCACCCTGGCGCGAGCCACGGACCGGTGCTGCATCTGCGAAATCGAGCCCTATGGCAACCCGTACATGCGTGTCGATCGGGCAGAGCGCATTGGCGCAGTCGAAGCCGATCCAGCCATAGTCGTCGAGATGGACCTCGGCCCAGGCATGAGCGCCGTTGCCATGCGGCAGGCTGTCGGACTGCGCGACATAGCCGGAGACATAGCGGGCCGGCAGCCCGAGATGGCGGGCGCAGGCCATGAAGACATGGGCGACGTCCTGCGCGATCGCCTCGCGTGCCGCAAATGCTGCTGCAGCGCCGACGCCGGTGCGTCCGCTGGCCTCGACGCAATCGATGCGATCGCTGACGGCGTTCATCAACGCATGCATCCGCGAGAGCGGCGTGCCGGCGCCGGCGGTGACCTCGTCTGCGAAGCTGCGCAGGGCCTCGTCCTGCTCGGTGAGAAGCGTGTCGCGGCAGTAGACTTCGCAGGGCACGCGTTCCAGGCCACCCCGCACGGCGCCGGCGAGATCGATGGTCTCGATCAGGCCGTCGATGCGGATGGCGAGCGAGGAGATCGGACCGTCGGCATAGAATGAGTGCACGATGTTGCCATGGGCATCCTGCGAGGCGCGCAGGCGCCCGTCGACATTCGGCTCGATGCGCCAGGACATGACGTGCTGGCCGTCATGGTCGCGCGGGGTCAGCCGCAGGATCTGCGTGATATGGCGTGCCGGCTCGGCATAGTCGTAGCCGATCGTATGGGAAATCCTGATCCGCATAATCCAGTCCGGGCAGGTTACGGCAGTCGCACGGCGAACGCAGGCGAGCGGTTCATTGCAGGTACTGCTCGAAGATGGTGTTGCCGAGGCGGTTGTTCTCGGTGATAAACTCTTCGATGAATTGGTGCAGCCCGTGCTCGAAGACATCGTCGATGCGGGTATTGCTGAGATTGGCCAGCGTCTTGCGCGCCTGGCGCTGCGCCGGCCCCTGGCGGCCATAGGCGTCGCCGAGCGAGTCGAGGAAGCGCGAGATGCTCTCGTAGCAGGCGGCGAGCGAGCGCGGCATGCGCCGGTTGAGCACCAGAAGGTCGGCGACGAGGATCGGCTTCACCGCCTCGCGATAGACCCAGTGATAGGCGGTCAGCGCCGAGACCTCGCGCAGCACCGTGGTCCACTGGAAATAGTCGAGCGAGCCGCCGACCTGCTCGTCCGCCGGCAGCAGCACATGATACTTCACGTCGAGAATGCGGGCGGTGTTGTCGGCACGCTCCAGATAGACGCCGAGCCGCGAGAACCAGTAGCTGTCGTCGCGCAGCATGGTCCGGTAGGCCGAGCCGTCGAAGACCAGCGAGACGTTCTTCACCCAGTCGAGGAAGCGGGCGAATTCCTCGCGATCCATGCGCTTCTTCTCGAAGCGTTGCAGCTCCAGCCAGGCGCCGTTCAGCGCGTCCCACATCTCCGAGGTCAGTGCCGTCCGCACCGCGCGGGCGTTCGAGCGCGCCTGGGCGAGGCAATTGCGGATCGAGGATGGATTGTCCGGGTTGAAGGTCAGGAAGTCGCAGACATTGCGTTCGTTGGCCTCGCCATAGGCCTTGGCGAAGGCCTCCTCGCAGCCGGCGGTGAGGACCGCGCTCTGCCATTCCGTGCCGGCGCCGCCATAGGTCGTCGGCAGGTTGGTCAGGCGCGTCGTCGCGTCGAGGATGCGGGCGAGATATTCGGCCCGCTCGACATAGCGGGAAACCCAGTAGAGGCTATCTGCGGTACGCGAAAGCATGGTCAGCGTGTGCCTTTCCGCGGGATGGCAGGCTGTTTCGGGAGGGCAGGCGAAGGGGCGGCCGAGGCTGTCATGCGTCGAGCACCCAGGTGTCCTTGGTGCCGCCGCCCTGGCTGGAATTGACGACGAGCGAGCCTTCCTTGAGCGCGACGCGTGTCAGGCCGCCCGGCACGCAGGAGATGCCGTTGGCACCGGAGAGCACATAGGGGCGCAGGTCGACATGGCGTGGCGCCACGCCCGAGGCGACGAAGGTCGGGCAGGTCGAGAGGGCCAGCGTCGGCTGCGCGATGAAACCCTCGGGCTGGGCCTTGAGCTTGCGCCGGAAGGTTTCGATCTGGGCCTTGTTGGCGTGCGGGCCGACGAGCATGCCGTAGCCGCCCGAGCCGTTCACCTCCTTGACGACGAGCTTCTCGAGATTGTCGAGCACATAGGCATTGGCCTCGGGCTCGCGGCAGCGATAGGTCGGCACGTTCTTCAGGATCGGCTCCTCGCCGGTGAAGAACTTCACGATCTCCGGCATGTAGCTGTAGACCGCCTTGTCGTCGGCGACGCCGGTGCCGACCGCGTTCGCCAGCGTGACGTTGCCGGCCTTGTAGGCGCCGATGATGCCGGGGACGCCGAGCACGGAATCGCTGCGGAAGGCGAGCGGGTCGATGAAGTCGTCATCGATGCGCCGGTAGATCACGTCGACACGCTTCGGCCCCTGGGTCGTGCGCATGTAGACGACGTCGTCCTTGACCAGCAGGTCCGAGCCCTCGACCAGCTCGACGCCGAGCTTGTCGGCCAGGAAGGAGTGTTCGTAGAAGGCCGAGTTGTACTGGCCGGGCGTCAGCAGGCAGATCGTCGGGTCCGACGATGCACTGCGCGGCGCGACCGAGCGCAGGGTCGCCAGCAGCTGATCGGGATAGTTGTCGACCGGTGCGACGCGATGCGTCGAGAACAGCTCGGGGAAGAGCCGTAGCATCACCTCGCGGTTCTCCATCATGTAGGAGACGCCGGAGGGCGTGCGGGCATTGTCCTCGAGGACGTAGAAGGTGTCGGCATCGACGCGCACCACATCGATGCCGGCGATATGGCAATAGATGTCGTGCGGAACCTTGAAGTCGACCATTTCGAGCTGGTAGCAGGCGTTGCGATAGACCAGATCGGGCGGAATGATGCCGGCCTTCAGGCATTCCTTGGGGCCGTAGACATCGGCCAGGAACATGTTGAGGGCGGTCACGCGCTGGCGCAGGCCCGCTTCCAGCTTGGTCCATTCCGGCTTGGTCAGCACGCGCGGAATGATGTCGAAGGGGATCAGGCGCTCGGTCGATTCCTCGTCGCCATAGACCGCGAAGGTGATGCCGATGCGGCGGAAGAACAGCTCCGCCTGGCTGCGCCTCAACGCCAGCATCTCGGGCGGCGCTTCCTTCAGCCAGCGGTCCAGAGCCGCGTAGGCAGGCCTCAGCTCGGCTCCCGAACCGGTCATTTCATCAAATGCGACCATGCAGCCCTCTTCCCCGTTGAAACCAGCCTATGCGCATTCGCGGCCGTTCGGGAAGAGGGAGAATAGCTGCGCAATTGATCAGGTCTGCCTTTTTCCTGGGCAGTATTGATCAGGTAGAGTTTACTTTAGTTGATCTTGGCAAAGCTGAACCAGCCCGCGGAGAGCGGCTGTTCCTTCGTGGCGCCGCGTAGGGCGGCCATGCCTGCGCTATTCTTGGACCGAATTCGGGCGGCCGTCCAGCCATAGGCGAAGGGCCAGCGCATTGTTGCGATTCTCGTCCTTGGCGGCATAGAGCAGGGCGACCGGGCCCTTCCTGCGTTCGGCGTCGAGGAGGGCGAGAGCCGCCTGTGCCGACGGGCTGCCAAGCTCTGTCGCATAAGCGGCGCAGAACTTGTCCCAGCGGTCGGGATGGCCGTGGAACTCGTGGCGGAGCGCATCGCTCGGTGCGAGGTCCTTGAGCCAGAGGTCGATCTTGTCCTTCGATACGCCGCGCGGCCAGAGCCGGTCGACGAGGATGCGCGTGCCGTCGCCGGGCGCGGGGGAATCGTAGACGCGCTTCACCGTGAGTTGCGTCATCAGATCAGCCCGAGGCTGCGGAAGCTGGCATGGCCGTCGCGCCCGACGATGATGTGGTCATGAATCGCAACGCCCAGGGGCTTGGCGATATCGACCAGCTCGCGCGTCATCCGCATGTCGGCGCCGGAGGGCGTCGGATCGCCGGACGGGTGGTTGTGCACGAGGATGATCGCCGAGGCCGAGAGTTCGAGTGCGCGGCGCATCACCTCGCGCGGATAGACCGGCGTGTGATCGACCGTGCCGGTCTGCTGGACCTCGTCGGCGATCAGGATGTTCTTCTTGTCGAGGAAGAGGATGCGGAATTGCTCGCGCTCGGCGAAGGCCATCGCCATCCGGCAATAATCGAGGACCGAGGACCAGGAGGAGAGCACAGGTCGCTTGCCGACCGCGCCCTTGGCCATGCGCTTCAGGGCGGCTTCGACGATCTTGAGGTCGAGCGCGACGCCGTCGCCGACACCCTTCACCTCGGTCAGGCGCGCGGCCGGCGCGCCCAGCACTTCAGCGAAGGAGCCGAAGCGCTGGATCAGTTCCTTCGCGAGCGGCTTGACGTCGCGCTGCGGGATCGAGCGGAAGAGCAGCAGCTCCAGCAACTCGTAATCCGGCAGCGTCTCCGCGCCGGCTTCCTGGAAACGGGCGCGCAGGCGGTCGCGATGGCCATGATAATGCGGCGTGTCGGAGTCGGCAGGGATGGCCGGCGAGGGCGCCTTTCGCGATCCCTTGCCGATGCCCACGCTCATTTCGCGAGCGGATTGCCGAGGCCGGCGGGCGAGAGCGTGAAGATCTCGCAGCCCTGCTCGGTGACGCCGATCTGATGTTCGAACTGGGCCGAGAGCGAGCGGTCGCGGGTCACGGCGGTCCAGCCATCCGAGAGCACCTTCACGCCCGCCTTGCCGAGATTGATCATCGGCTCGATGGTGAAGACCATGCCGGGCTTCAGCAGAACGCCTTCGCCCGGGCTGCCATAGTGCAGGATGTTCGGCGCGTCATGAAAGAGCTGGCCGATGCCGTGGCCGCAGAAATCGCGCACCACCGAGCAGCGCTCGGCTTCGGCATAGCGCTGGATGGCGAAGCCGATATCGCCGGTGGTGGCGCCGGCGCGCACCGCCTTGATGCCGCGCTGCAGGCTTTCATAGGTGATCTCGATCAGGCGTTCGGCCTTCCGCGATACTTCGCCGACGCCGTACATGCGGCTGGAATCGCCGTGCCAGCCATCGACGATCAGCGTGTAGTCGATATTGACGACGTCGCCCTCGCGCAGCGGCTTGTCGTCGGGAATGCCGTGACAGACGACATGATTGATCGAGGTGCAGATCGACTTGGTGTAGCCGCGATAGAACAGCGTCGCCGGATAGGCGCCGTTGTCCATGGCGAACTGGAAGGCGAGATCGTCGAGCCGCTGCGTGGTGACGCCGGGCTTGACGTAGGAGCCGAGCATATCGAGCCCCGCAGCCGTCAGACGGCCGGCCTTGTGCATGGCCGCGAAGGCCTCGGGGCCGTGAATCTTGATGGCGGGCTCGCGTGAACGCGAGCGGCCGATGGTGTCTTCGAAGGTCATTGCGCGCGGAAAACTCCTCGCCCTCTTATCTATTGCGTTTGCTGGCGCACGCAAGCCGGTTGCCACGCCTCCGGCGGGTGGGATGTCTGCGCTGCCGCAGGGGCAGGGCTGCGCGGGTGATCGTTGTGCTGACGTTGGGGGGATTGTAACTTTTTTGAGGCAGCTTGCCGCCCGCACCTTTCGTCTGCCCGATTGCTTCGCCCTGGACACATGAAAGCGCCTGTCTCTCCGCCGCCCACCGACCCATCCGACCCGACGCTCAGCGCGCTCGACCAGCTATCGCTCGATCTCGCGATGGCGCGCGGCATCGACGAGGTCATGGAGGTCGTGCGACGCAATGCGCGCGGGCTCATCGGCGCGGACGGCATCAGTTTCATCCTGCGCGACAACGGCCGCTGCTACTATGCCGACGAGGACGCCATCGCGCCGCTCTGGAGGGGCCAGCGCTTTCCGATGGATGCCTGCATCTCCGGCTGGGCGATGCAGCATGGCGAGGTCGTCGTCATCGAGGATATCGACGAGGACGAGCGGATTCCCCACGAAGCCTATCGGCCGACTTTCGTGCGCAGCCTTGTCATGGTGCCGGTCAGGCAGGACGATCCCGTTGCCGCGATCGGTGCCTATTGGGCGCATCGGCATCGGCCGGCGCCCGAGGTGGTCCGCGCGTTGAGGCGGATCGCCAACAGCGCGGCGGTCGCCATGACCAATATCGCGCTGGTGAACTCGCTGTCGACGGCGCTGGAGGAGGCGGAGCGGGCAAAGCAGGCCATCATCCTGGCCATGGCCTCGCTGGCGGAGACACGCGACAACGAGACGGCCAACCATGTCCGGCGTACCCAGCACTATCTGCGGGTGCTGGCCGAGGGCGCCCGCGAGCGCGGACTCTTCGCCGAAGAGCTCGACGACGCCACGCTCGACCTGCTGTTCAAGTCGGCGCCGCTGCACGATATCGGCAAGGTCGGCATTCCCGACAGCATCCTGCTGAAACCCGGCCGGCTCGACGATGACGAGCGGGCGACGATGCAGACCCATGCCGAGCTCGGGCGCATCGCCATCGCCGATGCCGAGCGCCATCTCGGGGGCTCCAGCTCGTTCCTGAGGCTGGCCAAGGAGATCGCCCATACGCATCACGAGCGCTGGGACGGGGCAGGCTACCCGCAGGGGCTCGCGGGCGAGAGCATCCCGCTCTCAGGGCGGCTGATGGCGATCGCCGATGTCTACGACGCGCTCGTCACGAAGCGGGTCTACAAGGGGGCGATGACGCATGGCGAGGCCGTCGCGGTGGTGATGGGAGAACGCGGCCGGCAGTTCGACCCCCGGCTCGTCGATGTCTTCCAGGAGATCGCGCCCCGGTTCGGCGAAATCCACGCCCGCTTCGCCGACGGGCAGTAAGCGCATATCCGGCGACTGGCGCGCAGGCCCGTCGAGGTGTATCAGGCTGGCGCAATGGCCATCATCGAACAGAACCCGGCGGAAGAGCGGCCCTTCGGCACCTTCGCGCCGAAAGCCTATCTCGCCCGCATCATCGCCCGGACGCGCGCCGCATCGGACAGCTTCCTCGGGCGCAAGGTCGCCTATGCGCTGCGGCGCCTCGGCCTGCGCTCGCTCGACGGCGCGCCGGTCGATATCGAGTCGCTGGGCGCGAAGATGCGCCTCTATCCGGACGGCAATGTCTGCGAGAAGCGCGTGCTGTTCACGCCGCAATATTTCGACGCGGTCGAGCGCGAGCTTCTGGCCTCGCGGCTGCACGAGGGCTTCACCTTCATCGATGTCGGCGCGAATATCGGCGCCTACTCGCTCTTTGTCGCGGCCCGCGCCGGGCGGCGGGCGCGCATCCTCGCGGTCGAGCCGCAGCCGGAGGTCTTCGCACGGCTCTCCTTCAACATCGCGCAGAACCCGTTCGGCACGGTCAAGGCCGTGGCCTGCGCGCTGGCCGACAAGCCGGGCGAATTGACCCTGTTCATCGACCCGACCAATCGCGGGGAATCGAGCGTCCGCATCCTCAATTCGAGCGCCGGGACCTCGGTGAAGGTGCCGGCCATGACCCTGCTCTCGCTGGTCGAGGGCGAGGGTTACGAGCGCATCGACGCGATCAAGCTCGATGTCGAGGGCGCCGAGGACCTGATTCTCGAGCCGTTCCTGCGCGATGCGCCGCAGGCGCTCTGGCCGGGCTTCATCATCATCGAGGATTCGCGCCAGCGCTGGCAGACGGACCTCGCCGGCCTCCTGGAGCGCAGCGGCTACAAGCTCGTCGCCCAGACACGGCTCAACCTGGTGTTCGAGCGCAAGCCGGCCTGAGCGCGCGCCCACGGCATGGCCGGGGCGTCCGCGCCGGTGCTTGAGCGCGCCGCACGGAACGCCTAGCTCTTGTGCGACAGCCAGGAGCGCCGCCCATGTCCGCGAACGAAGCCAGTTCCTCCGCCACCATCGTCACGGCCGCGATCCTGGTGATTGGCGACGAGATCCTGTCCGGGCGGACCAAGGACAAGAATATCGGCTATATCGCCGAATACCTCACCAATATCGGCGTCGACCTGCGCGAGGTCCGGGTCGTGCCCGATATCTCCGAGGAGATCGTCGCGGCGCTCAACGCGCTGCGTGGGCGCTACACCTATGTCTTCACGACCGGCGGCATCGGGCCGACCCATGACGACATCACGGCGGATGCGGTCGCAGCTGCCTTCGGCGTCACGATCGACCATGATCCCCGCGCGGTCGCGATGCTGTCGGAGCGCTTCTCGCCGGCTGAGCTCAACGAGGCCCGCATGCGGATGGCGCGCATCCCGGCCGGCGCCGACCTGATCGCCAATGCGATCTCCAAGGCGCCGGGCTTCAATATCGGCAATGTCTATGTGATGGCCGGTGTGCCCTCGATCATGCAGGCGATGCTCGATGTCGTCGGACCGACGCTGCGGACCGGCGCGAAGATGTTGTCCGACACGGTCCGGGCGGGGCTGCGCGAGGGCGATATCGGCGGGCCGCTCGCCGCGATCGCAAGCGCTCATCCGGCGGTTTCGATCGGCTCCTATCCGTTCTGGTCCGAGACCGGTCCGGACACGAATATCGTCGTCAGGTCGCGTGATGCAGAGAAACTGCTTGCTGCTGTGGCTGACGTAAAAGCCATGGTTGCTCTTGAGAAGCAAAATGCGACCTGACGAAAGGAAAATCTGCAACTTTTGCGATTTTTATACAATTAATTGTCGGATATCTCTTTTCGGTTTTCATGTTTTGATCTTCGTGTAATTTTATAACTAATATTGCAGTGATGATATGTCATTTTTGTGCGTTTTTTCTACTAAAAGTTGCATCGAAATCTAGGTATCAACCATTCATAAACTGTTTGATGCGATATTCGTCTCGTGGCCGGAAGCATTCGGTCTCCCCTGCCGCGTCCTTGCGCGTAGGTATCCGATAACGGCTTTCACGACGGCGCCGGCCCGATGATGCGTCATGCGGTCACGCCGAGGGGGGATATCAGATGCCGCTCTTTTCCGGCCTTTTCTCGAACCGGCATGCCGCGGGACAGCTGGACGCGATCAACCGATCGCAAGCGCGGATCGAGTTCGACCTCGACGGCAAGATCCTCGATGCCAACGAGAATTTCCTGTCGGCGATGGGCTACACGCTGGCCGAGGTGAAGGGCCAGCATCACAGTCTGTTCGTGACGGCCGAAGAGAAGGCAAGCCCCGCCTACAAGCAGTTCTGGGCCGATCTCGGCCGGGGCGAGTTCTCGCGGGGGCAGTATCTGCGGCTCGGCAAGGGCGGCAAGGAGATCTGGATCCAGGCGAGCTACAACCCGATCCTGGGAGCGGGCGGCAAGCCGGTCGGCGTGATAAAATACGCCTTCGACGTCACCGAGCAGAAGAACCGCCTCGCCGATCTCGAAGGACAGCGCGCGGCGATCGACAAGGCGCAGGCCGTGATCGAGTTCGACCTGACCGGCAAGATCCTGACCGCGAACCAGAACTTCCTGAGCGTGCTCGGTTACTCGCTGCCGGAGATCGTCGGGCAGCATCACCGCATGTTCGTCGACACGGCCGAGCGTGAGACGCCGGCCTATCGCGCCTTCTGGGAGCGCCTGGGTCGTGGCGAGTACGATGCCGGCCAGTACCGTCGTATCGGCAAGGGCGGCAAGGAGATCTGGATACAGGCCAGCTACAACCCGATCCTCAATGCGCAGGGACGCCCCTACAAGGTCGTCAAGTTCGCCTCCGACATTACCGCGACTTTCAAGGGCAAGCAGCTCGAGGCGGCGGTACAGGAGACGAGCGCCGTGATCGGCCGGGCGAAGGGCAAGGACCTGACCGGCCGGGTGACGCTCGACGGCAAAAGCGGGGAAGTCGCGACGCTCTGCGCCGGTGTCAACGACCTGCTCGACACGTTGGCCGAGGTGGTCGGCTCGGTGCGCGACATCTCGGCGCGCATCGACAATGCCTCGGTCAAGATCACCTCGGACAGCCAGCAATTGGCCGAGCGGACGGAGGCGAACGCATCGAGCCTGCAGCAGACTGCGGCAACGACCGAGGAGCTTGCCGCATCGGTGAAGCACAGCGCCGGCAATTCGCGGATGGCGGTGCAGCTCGGCAATGAGGCGAGCGAGGTCGCGGCGCGCGGCGGCGCCATCGTGACCGAGGCGGTGGCGGCGATGGGGCGGATCGAGCAGGCCTCGTCCGGCATCTCCGAGATCATCTCGATGATCGACGAGATCGCCTTCCAGACCAACCTGCTGGCGCTGAACGCGGCAGTGGAGGCGGCGCGGGCCGGCGATGCCGGGCGTGGCTTCGCGGTGGTGGCGACGGAAGTGCGCGCGCTGGCGGCTCGCTGCAGCGAATCCGCCAATGGCGTCAAAGCCTTGATCGCGAACTCTGCGCAACAGATTCAAGCTGGCGTCGGGCTGGTCAAGGATGCCGGAACGACGCTGGGCGAGATCGTCGGCGCCGCTTCCAAAGTCGCTTCGACCGTCAGCGAGATCTCGCAGGCGACGACGGAGCAGGCCAACGGAATCGACGAGATGGCGCGGACCGTCGCGCATATGGACGAGATCACGCAGCAGAACTCGCTGCTGGCCGAGCAGAGCGCCAAGGTCGCCCGCGACCTGCAGCAGGAAACGGAATCGCTGAGCGCGATGGTCTCGGCCTTCCAGCTCGGCGATGAACGGCACAGGGTTGCGCCGCAGCTCGTCCATTCCGCGCCTCCCGCGCCGCGTGCCGCGGCGCCAGCGATGCGCGGCCGGCGTGTCGCCGGCGGCGGCACGGCGGATGGCTGGGCCGAGTTCTGAGGCGGTTTATCGACGCTGAACTGGGGATGTTCGGCGCGTGCCTCTTGTCAGGCGCGCGCCGATAGGCTTTTCGGTCGGAAACGGCGCGCTTCGCGTCGGGCTAAGTCCGGAGCGCTGTCCATGGCCGAACCGTCCTCGAACAAGGCTTTCCCGGTTTCCTGGGATCAGTTCCATCGCGATGCCCGCGCGCTGGCGTGGCGCCTCGCCGAGAAGGGGCCGTTCGAGGCGATGGTCTGCATCACCCGCGGCGGGCTGGTGCCGGCGGCGATCATCTGCCGCGAGCTCGGCCTGCGCATGATCGAGACGGTCTGCGTCGCGAGCTATCACGATTACAAGAACCAGACCGAGCTCAAGGTGCTCAAGGACATCGCGCCGAACATCAAGGCCATCGGCGACGGGACGGGCAAGGGCGTGCTGGTCGTCGACGACCTGACCGATACCGGCAAGACAGCGCGCGTCGTGCGCGAGATGCTGCCGAACGCGCATTTCGCCACGGTCTATGCCAAGCCGGCCGGCGTGCCGACGGTCGATACCTTCGTGACCGAGGTCAGCCAGGACACCTGGATCTATTTCCCCTGGGACATGGGGCTCTCCTATGTCGAGCCGATCGCCAAGGGGCATCAGGGCTGAGAGGCCGCGCGCTCAGCCCACCGAGGGCGAGCGGAAGGCGATCAGCATCCCGGCGACGACGATCGCCATGCCGACGATCTCAGTCGGAGAGGGGACTTCCGCCAGCAGCAGGGCGCTGGCGGCGGCCGTAGCGATGGGCACCAGCGGCAGGAAGAGCGTCGCCCTGGCCGCGCCCAGCGTCTCGACCGAACGCGCATAAAGATAGAGCGCGACGACGCCGACCAGCACACCCTGGTAGAGCGCCTGGAGCAGGAGTTCCGCGAAGGGCGCCCGCGCCATATGGATCGGCAGCACCAGCGCCACGATCACCAGCAGCGGCACCGAGAGGATGCATGAGGCGGCGGTGACCTCGAGCGAACTGACGTTCCAGCGCCGGGCGAGCAGGCCGAAGATCGCCCAGAGGAAGGCTATCAGCACGAAGAGCAGGTCGCCGATCCAGGCATCGGGCCGCGACGGTGTCATGGCGAGGGCATCGCGCGAGAAGATGCCGATGCCGAGCACGATGACACCGAGCCCGATCAATCGCATCCGCCCGGCGCGCTCGCCGGTGACGAGGAAGATCAGCAATGCGGTGAAGACCGGGATCAGGCCGGGCGAGATGATCGACGAATGCAGCGCGGGCGCGAAGGAGGCGCCGGCGACGAGGATCAGGCTGTAGAGCGGGCCGATCAGCAGCGCCATGCCCCAGGCGCGCCGCCAGCCGAGTGAGCCGACCGGGAAGGGGCGCATGTGCCTGAGCGCCCAGGGCAGCAGCACGGCGGCAGCCGAGACGAAGCGCAGGATCGTGACATCGGCCGGCGTCAGGTCGATCAGCATCGCATGTCGCGACACCACCGACTGGACGCCCCAGATCATCGCGGTCAGCAAGCCGCAGAGAATGCCGAGCCATTGAGCGCGGGAGGTCATGAACAGGCGGCTTTCGGCAGGGCGATGCAGGCGGCGGGACGCGTGGCGCTGCTATGCCTCTGCCGCGCCGGAGCGGCAACCCGCTGTGGTTGCGCTGCCGGGATGCTTCCAAGGCAGGTTGAGAGCGTCTGCTCCCTTCAGCTGCCAGCGATCTGGTCGTCGGCCAGCAGCTTCGCGGCATGAGCGCGAATGTCTGCCGGCCAGGTGCGGCTGTGTTCGGCAAAGCGCGCGTCGTCCCCGGCGAAAAGGGCGCGCGAGGCTTCCTCGAAGTCCTCGCGATCGCCTGCCATCGTCGCGACGAAGGCGTAAGTGCGCTCCTGCGCCGCGCGCGCCCGGCTTCGACCGCCATCGGCCTTGCGGGCTTCGTCGACGAGGCGCCGCAGGGCCTGCGAAGCGCCGCCCGGCTGCAAGGCGAGCCAGTCCCAGTGGCGCGGCAGCAAGGTCACTTCGCGGGCGACGACGCCGAGCTTGGGCCGGCCGCGTCCGCGTGGAGCGTCGTCAGAGGTTGCTGCGGCCTCGTTTGTCGGAGGCGCGTAGCGTGCGGTGATCTCGGCGTTGCTGCCACGCAGGTCGAGATCGACGACCTTTCCTGTCTCGTCGTCGAAGACGAGGATCGCGGCCGCAGGATCGGTTGACAGCACCGTCCTCACCGCAAGCGCGACGGTCGCAAGCGGGCCGCTGGCGATGCGGCTGGTGTCGTGAAAGGCGGTGCTGGGCCTGAATGCGATATCGGACATGATTGCTCCTCGATGACGCTTATTATCCGGGTGATTTGGCTACGGCAATATGATCCGGGTAAAATTTATCCGCGACTCCCTAAAGCTTCCTGCTTGCAGCTGCGAGAATCCGATGCTGCAATGCAGCGCGATGTCGATTGCGCCCGCCTACGGCCGATCGGAAAAGGGAGAGCGGCCATGGCCGGAACGATCGCTGCGGAAGGTCATTCGCCCCCGGATATCGCTGGTCTCGTCGAGGAGCTGCTCGCCCGCGTCGAGGCGGCGCGCAGCGATTCCCGCGACGACCCGTTCGGCAATCCGGTGCTGAGCGTCACGCTCTGGCTGACGCGGTTGATGGATCGCGGCGAGCTGAGCATGGACGCCGCCGCCGAACTGGTGCGCCGGCTCGGGCGGGAGGCCCTGCATCAGCGCGCCGGCAGGGTCGCGTGCTATGTCGGGCTCCAGAATGACGAATCCGCTGTTTTCGCCGCGCTGGCGGAAGAGGCGGCCAAGGAGGCCACGTCCTTCGAGGCGTTTCGGCAGGCGGTGGAGCAAGCGCGCTTCGCTGCTGTGTTCACAGCCCATCCGACCTTCGGCATGGCGCGGCAGCTTTGCCATGCACTTGCCGATCTCGCTTCCGGCGGCGCGGCCGGAGAGGCCGTCATCGCCGATGGCGCACTCAGCTTTCGCCCGGACGGGCGGATCACCTTGCAGGACGAGTTCGAGCAGGCGCGCTATGCCGTGCGCCATGCCCGTGATGCCATCGACCGTTTGAATGCCGCGTTCTTCGCGGTCGCGCGCGCGCGCTGGCCGGAGCGGTGGACGCAGCTCGCGCCGAAGCCGGTCACGCTCGCCTCCTGGGTCGGCTGCGACACGGATGGACGCACCGATATCGGCTGGTGGGACACGCTGCGCTACCGGCTGGAATCGAAGAGCGGGCAATTCGCGCGCATCCTCGAAAAGCTGCCGCAGGACCCGGCCACGGAAGCCGTGGGTCGGCTGGTGAGCGAAGCACTCGCCGCCGTCGAGAGGCAGCTCGCTCTGGCGCCGCCCATCGGCACGCAGCCCTCGTTGCAGGCCCTGCAAGCTTTTGCGCTGTCGCTGGTGCAGGAGCGCGAGACGGCACTGCCGGAAGCTTCCCGCCTGATCGAGACCCTGGACCAAGCCTTGGCAGACGTCTCCGACGAAGAAACGCGCGTTGCGCTCGCCCTGATCCGGGCGGGCTGCCTCGCGCATGGCGTCTCGATCGCGCTGCCGCATTTCCGGCTCAACGCCTCGCAGCTCCACAACGCATTGCGCGCGACGATCCCGCTGGAGGAGGAGCCGGGCCAGCCGGCGCAGCGACGTGCCTTTCTCGCCGCCGTCAATACGGCGTTGGACAAGGTCAAGGCGATCACGGTCGATTTCGGGGCGCTGGCGGCCGAGCGGGCCTCGGCGGCGCGGATGATGATGACGATCGCGCAGATCGTGAAGCATGTCGACGGCTCGAAGCCCGTGCGCTTCCTGATCGCGGAGACCGAGACCGGCTATACGCTGCTCTGCGCGCTCTGGCTGGCGAGCCGCTTCGGCATCGCCGACCGCGTCGAGATCTCGCCGCTGTTCGAGACCTCCGACGCGCTGGAGCAAGGGCCGCGCATCATCGACGAGGCGCTGCGCAGCTCGCATTTCCGCGACTATCTCAAGCGCCACGGGCGGCTGTGCATCCAGTTCGGCTATTCGGATTCCGGGCGCTATATCGGGCAGGTCGCCTCGACCTTCTGGGTCGAGCGCCTGCGCATCCGGATCGCCGAATTGCTGGGGCGTTACGAGCTTTCGGATGTCGAGCTCGTCATCTTCGACACCCATGGCGAGTCGGTCGGGCGCGGCGCCCATCCCGACAGCCTGTCGGACCGGCTGGCCTATCTCGACCCGGCCTATGCGCGGCAGGCCTTTGCGCGTGCCGGCATCAGGACGGTGCGCGAGACCAGCTTCCAGGGCAGCGACGGCTATCTGCTGTTCGGCACGCCGCAGCTGGCCGGCGCCACGATCGGGCGCATCGCCGAGGCGGTGTTCGCATCACCGGAAGTGGCCGAGGACCCGATCTATGACGAGCCGGATTTCGCCAGCGAGTTCTTCCAGACGGTGCGCGAGGAGATGAACGAGCTCGTCGACGATCCCGGCTATGCCGCGCTGATCGGCACCTTCGGGCCCTCGCTGCTCGACAAGACGGGCTCGCGTCCCGCCGCGCGCCAGTCGGAAGGGGCGGGGCCGACGCGCATCCGCCATCCCCGCGAACTGCGCGCCATCCCCAATAACGCCATCCTCCAGCAGCTCGGCTGGATGGCGAACAGCATGCATGGCGTCGGCCATGCCGCCTCGCGCGCGCCGGACCTGTTCCGCACCATGCGCGAGCGGTCGCAGCGCTTCGACCGTGCCTATCGGCTCGCTGCCCATGCGATGGCGCATAGCGACCTCGATGTGCTGCGCGCCTATCTCGACACGCTCGACCCCGGCAGCTGGTTCGACCGGGCGCGGCGGACCGTGAAGGAAGGGCGGCGCGAGGAATTGCTGGTCGTGGCGGAGGCGCTGTCGCGGCTGGAGCTGGCGCCGGCGCTGCGGCGCCTGTTCTGGCGGCTCTCGGCCGATGCTCTGAAGATCAAGGTCGCGGCCGACGATGTCCCGCAGATGTCGGCGCGGCTTGTGGCGCTGCATGCGCTGAGGCTAGCGGCGATGCATCGCATCTGGCTGTCCTTCGCCCATATCCCCGATTTCCGGCCGCATGCGGGCCTGACACGCGATGCGCTGATCGAGCGCTTGCTGCGCCTCGACGTGCCGGCTTCGCTCGCGCTGCTGGCTGAAATCTTCCCGCGCGATCCCGATCCCACCATCGGCCTCGATTTCGGCGAGCCGCCGGGGCCGCGCGAGGGCGGCACCTATGAGGCGCTGCACCGCGACGTCTTCGCGCCGATGCTGGGGCTGTTCGCGTTGATCCGCGAGATTTCCGGGGCGATCCAGCACGAGATCGGCGCATTCGGATAATATTGTTCTCGCGTCATTCTCGGGCGGAGCGAAGCGTAGACCCGAGAATCTTGTGTCCAGAAGGCGCTGGTTTCCGAGATGCTCGGATCAAGCCCGAGCATGACGCAAGTTCGGAACGTTGAAACCCGCGCCGATCTCACTAGTTTGACCGGCAGGGGAAGTGCCGACCGGGAGACGCGCCAGACATGGCCGCCACCAGCTTTGACGCCGCGGGCGCGCGGATCACGATCTTTCGCGCCCTGCTTCAGACCATCGCCCGCCATGGCAAGGGCCGCATCGCGCTGGAAGATCCGGAGCGCCAGCCGATCACCTATGGCCGGCTCGTACTTGGCGCGTTGGTGCTGGGGCGCAAGCTCGCGGCGCTGACGGCGCCGAAGGAGCAGGTCGGCGTGCTGCTGCCGAACATGCAGGGCATGGCGGTGACGCTGTTCTCGCTCTTCGCCTATGGCCGCGTGCCGGCGCTATTGAACTTCACGGCCGGCGTCCGCAACCTGCGCGCGGCGGCGGAGCTGGCTGAGCTCAAGACCATCGTCACCTCTCGCCGCTTCGTCGACCAGGGCAAGCTCGACGACGAGATCGCCGCCTTGGGCGAGGGGCGGCGCGTCGTCTATCTCGAGGATGTCCGCAAGCAGATCACCAGCTTCGACAAGGCGCTCGGCGCCTTGCAGAGCGTGGCGCCGGGGCTGGTTCATCGCGCATTCGAGGCGCAGCCCGACGACGTGGCGGTGATCCTCTTCACCTCGGGCACCGAGGGCAAGCCGAAGGGCGTGGCGCTGAGCCATGCCAATATTGTCTCGAACGCAAGGCAGGTCTTCGCCCACGCGGCCGGGGCGATCTCCGAGCACGACGTCTTCATGAACCCGCTGCCGGCCTTCCATTCCTTCGGGCTGACGGCCGGGCTGATGGTGCCGCTGCTGCACGGCATGAAGGTCGTGCTCTATCCAAGTCCGCTGCATTACAAGCAGGTGCCGAAGCTGATCGGCGACATGAAGGCGACCTTCCTGCTTGCGACCGATACGTTCCTGCAAGGCTACGCTCGCGCTGCGGAAAAGGACGACCTCGGCAGCGTGCGCTATGTCGTGGCCGGCGCCGAGCGCGTTAAGGCCGAGACCAAACGGATGTGGGAGCCCTATGGCACCACAATCCTCGAAGGCTATGGCTGCACCGAGTGCTCACCGGTGCTCGCGGTCAACACGCCGGCCGCGATCCGAGAGGGCACGGTCGGCAAGCTGCTGCCCGGCATCGAGGCCAAGCTGGAACCGGTCGAGGGTATCCATGAGGGCGGGCGGCTCACCGTGCGCGGGCCGAACGTCATGGCCGGTTATCTTGACCCCGATCAGCCCGGCCGCATCATCCCGCCCGATGGCGGCTGGCACGATACCGGCGATATCGTCGTGATCGAGGACGGCTTCGTCGCGATCCGCGGCCGGGCCAAGCGCTTCGCCAAGCTCGGCGGCGAGATGGTCTCGCTTGCGGCGGTCGAGACCATGGTCGCCAAGGTCTGGCCGGACCAGAACCATGTCGTCGTCGCGCTGCCCGACCCACGCAAGGGCGAGCAGCTCGTCCTCGTCACCGAGACGCCGCATGCCGACCGTGCTGCGCTGCAGGAAGCGGCGAAGGAGCAGGGCTTCCCGGAATTGTGGGTGCCGCGCGCGATCCTGGTGACGCAGGCCATCCCCGTGCTCGGCAACGGCAAGATCGACTATGGCTCGACGCGGGAGCTTGCGGCGTCGCGGAGGTCGCTGCTGTGAGCCCGGCTCGCTGCGGTAAAGCCACATTTGTAATTCTATTACGCCGGATGATGATTCCGGGTTCCGCCCTGGCGCTGTTGCGCGTCGCCACCCTTGCACCTGCCCTGTCGCTGACGGGACCGTCCGATCTCGCCGCGCAGGCGCCCGGCGCGCTCTATGTGCGCCGCGACGAATGCATCGAGGCGGGCAAGCTGACGGCGGAGCAATGCGAGTTCGCCTATCGCAACGCGCGCGCCGAGTTCGAGCAGGCGGCGCCGCGTTACGGCTCGCGCGCAGCCTGCGAGCGCAGCCACAAGCGTTGCGGCGCGCAGATGGTCTCGGCCGGCGGCTGGGAATCCTTCGGCAGGGGCGGGGCGAGCTATGTGCCGCGCTTCATCGGCGTGCGCGTGACCGGAGAGGGCGCCGCGCGCCGCGCCTTGCCGGTGGTTGAAGGCACCGCCAAGGTCGCCTTCGCAGGGCGTTCGGTGACGGAATTGCAGGACAAGATCGCGGGGCGGCGCGGCATCATCGGGCAGGCCAGCAGCGCCGGCCGCGGCGGGAATGGGCAGGCCGGGCAAGGCTCCGCCCCCTATATCAAGCGCGGCGACCGCGACGACACGGTGCGCGTGCCGATGGAGGAGAAGACCATCGGCTCGGACGTGAAGCCCGGCCTCTATGTCGATCCCGATGGGGTCGAGTGGTACAAGCCCGCCCGGCGGCATTGAGAGCGTCCCGGAGGCTTGCGCCGGCTGCGCCTGCCCGCTATCGCTGTGCCACCTGCGGACGTGGCGAAACTGGTAGACGCACGAGACTTAAAATCTTGCGCCTTCAAAGGCTTGCGGGTTCGAGTCCCGCCGTCCGCACCAATTCGGCGACACGGTGATTCCCCTGCGGCCCGTTCTAGGGTGCGGGTTGCGGCGCCAGCCATTCCCGGTATCGGCTTGCGAAGTTCAGGGCCAGGCGCTCGATCGGATCGGCCATGAAGGCCGCGTCGATCATGGTTCCGCCAATTCCCTGGCCGGCCAGCGCGATGGCGCGGAACTCCGGGTAGCTCACGAGCACCGTGCCGGTTTTGGCATCGGTGACGGTGATATCGGCAACCAGTTCGTGACTTCCGCCCACGATCACGCGCTGGATAGCTGAGGCGACGTAAAGGCGCCGCAGATTGACCTCGACTTTGACGGGGCGATCGCCGGTCAGAGCCGGCTTCAGCTGCTGTTCGAGCGCAGCGCCGATCTTGGCTGCAGCAAGCTTGGCGATGAAGGCGCGCGCTTCGGGCGTCTTGGAGAGGTCTTCGGATTCCGTCTCCGGCCGGCCTTTGGACCTTGCATAGGCGCGATCGCCGTCGCCCCACCATAGTGTCGCGGCAGCGTCGGTGCCGACATGGACGCTGGTGAGGCGCATGGTCTCGGTATCCTGTCGGGACAGCGGGTTCTGCGCCGTGACGCAGCCGGCCAAAGCGAAGGCCAGAAGGCCGAAACAGAGAATGTGCTTGATCATGTTACCCCCGGAGACAGGCCCGAGGGGTAGTTCGGCTGCCACCCGATTCGCCAGTTCAACGAATGGACGAGGGGGGAGGCGGGGCACCAGTTTTGGTAGAGATAGCGAGATACTCGGGCGAAAAAGCTCTCAACCTGCCCGGAAGATCACGCTCAGATTGTTCGCGGGCATCTCGATGATCTCCGAAGCGCCGAATCCATTGGCTGCGCCGAGCGCCGCGACTGCATCGAGTTCGCGCAGGCCCCAGGCCGGATCGCGGCTGCGCAGGCTTTCGTCGAAGGCGGCATTGCCGGGTTCGAGCGGCCGGTCCGAACGGCGATAGGGGCCATAGAGGTAGAGCGGCTGGCCCGGCTTCAGCAGGCGCCCCGCCTGCCGGAACAGCCCTTCGGCAGCGGCCCAGGGCGCGATATGGATCATGTTGATGCAGAGGATCGCGTCGGCGGCTTCGAGCGGCCAGTCCGGGGCGGTGGCGTCAACAACGAGCGGCGCGCGGATGTTGCCGAGGCCGGATTCGGCGGCCCAGGCCGCGATGCTGGCGACCGCGTCGGGTGAGGGATCGCTCGGCTGGAAGGTGAGGCCGGGCAGGGCCCCGGCGAAATGCACGGCATGCTCGCCGGAGCCGGAGGCGATCTCCAGAACGAGCCCCGAGGAAGGCAGGATATCGGCCAGCACGGCGAGGATCGCATCGCGATTGCGCTGGGCCGAAGGCGCGCGCAGGCGAGGGTCGGCGGCGGCCTGGGGATCGGCGGTCGGCTGCCAGAAGCTGGGCTTGCTCATTATCCGCTCACGAATCTTTGGTCCGGCCCATCGCGTTGAGGCCGCGATCCGCTATAAGGGGGCTGGAAGCGAGCCGCCAGATGTCGTGGCTTTGCAGCAAGCAGGCTGGTTTTGTTAACCGAAATCCTGGTCGTCGTGGCGCTGACGATCGTCAATGGACTCCTCGCCATGTCGGAACTCGCCGTGGTTTCGTCACGCACGGCGCGCCTCAAGGTTCTCAGCGATCAGGGCAGCAAGGGCGCCGCAACCGCGATGCGCCTGGCCGAAGATCCCGGTCGCTTCCTCTCCACCGTCCAGATCGGTATCACGCTCGTCGGCGTGCTCTCGGGCGCCTTCTCCGGCGCCACGCTCGGCGCGCGCCTCTCCGAATGGCTGGGCACGCATGGTTTCTCGCCGTCGGTGTCGGATACGCTCGGCGTCGGCCTCGTCGTCGTCGCCATCACCTATCTTTCGCTGATCCTTGGCGAGCTCGTCCCGAAGCAGATCGCTCTGCGAGACCCCGAGCGGGTGGCGGCGCGGGTCGCGCCGGCGATGTGGCTGCTCTCGAAAGTCGGCGCGCCGATCGTGTTCCTGCTCGATGTCTCCGGCAAGGCGGTGCTGCGCCTGCTCGGCCAGAAGGGCGAATCTGAGGAGAGGGTCACTGAGGAAGAGGTTCGCACCATCATCGCGGAGGCCGAGACCGCCGGCGTGCTGGAGCGCGACGAGCGCGAGATGATCGCAGGCGTGATGCGCCTTGCCGACCGCTCGGCCCGGGCGCTGATGACGCCGCGCCGCGAGGTCGAGGTCATCGATCTCGAGGACAGCACCGAGGAAATCCGCGAGCAATTGCGCGCGACGCGCCGCTCGCGCCTGCCCGTGCAGGACGGCGAGGCCGATGCGATCGTGGGCGTGGTCCTGGTCAAGGACCTGATCGAGTTCCTTCAGGCCGGCGACGCGCAGGATCTGCGGGCGCTGGTGCAGGAGGCTCCGATCGTGATGGACACGGCCGACTCGCTGCATGTGCTGCGCGAGATCCGCGCCAGCCGCGTGCATATGGCGCTGGTCTTCGACGAATACGGCCATTTCGAGGGCATCATCACGCCCGGCGACGTGCTGGAGGCGATCATCGGCGCCTTCCAGGAAGAGGAGGAGGACGAGCCAGCGATCGTCACCCGCGCCGACGGCTCCTATCTCGTCGCCGGCTGGATGCAGGTCGACGAGTTCTCGCATGAGCTCGGCATCCCGATCCCGCGCGACGCCGATTTCCAGACGGTCGCCGGCTTCATCCTGGCCGAGTTGAACCATCTGCCGAATGTCGGCGAGAGCTTCGACAAGGGGCATTGGCGCTTCGAGGTCGTCGATCTCGACGGCCGCCGCATCGACAAGATCCTGGTCTCCCGGATCGAGTGAAGCCATGGCCGGCGTTGACGCCGGCCGGGCCTGCATGATGTAGTCGCCATCAAGGGGTTCATCGCGACGACCCCGTGAGGCTTCGGCCCAATGTTCGCGTCCAACTTCCTCGCTTCAGGATGGACGCAAATCATGCCCTCCAACGAACAGATCACGGTCGCCCAGCTCTCTCGGCTGGTCGGCCTGCCCGATGCGCCGGCGATCATCGATGTCCGCATCGATGAGGACGTCGCCGCCGATCCCTTCTTCCTGCCCGGCTCGGTTCGGCGCGATTATCGCACCGTCGCCGACTGGGGCGCCGAGTTCGCCGGACAGCGACGCGTGGTGGTCGTCTGCCATCGCGGTCTCAAGCTCAGCGACGGCGTCGCCGCCTGGCTGCGCCATCTCGGCATACCCGCGGAAGCACTGGAAGGCGGGCACCAGGGCTGGCGTCAGGCCGGGGGGATGGTGTTCTCATCGGAGCATGTGCCGTTTTCGGGAGCGCTCGGCAGTAGTGTCTGGGTGACGCGGGCGCGGCCGAAGATCGATCGCATCGCTTGCCCTTGGCTGATCCGCCGCTTCATCGACCGGCAGGCCGTGTTCCTGTTCGTCGCGGCTTCCGAGGTCGAGGCCGTGGCCGAGCGCTTCAACGCTACGCCCTTCGATATCGAAGGCGTGTTCTGGAGCCATCGCGGGCCGCTTTGCACCTTCGACGCGATGATCGTGGAGTTCGGGCTGGTTTCGCCGGCGCTTGACCGGCTGGCGCGGATCGTGCGGGCGGCGGATACCGCGACGCTGGAGGCGGAGCCGCAAGCCGCCGGTTTGCTCGCGGCGTCGCTTGGGCTGTCGCGCATGTTCAAGCACGATCTCGAACAGCTCGAAGCCGGCATGCTGCTTTACGACGCCTTCTATCGCTGGTGCCGCGATGCGGGCGAGGAGAGCCATAACTGGCCGGTGCCGAAGCCGGCCGGGGAGGCGCGGCGATGAACGTCGTGGAAACGAGCGCGGCCGCAGCAGCGCGCATGCCGACGCTCGGCGAGGCGACGCGCGTCTGGGCGCGTATCGGCTTCCTGTCCTTCGGCGGGCCGGCCGGGCAGATCGCCTTGATGCATAAGGAGCTGGTCGAAGAGCGTCGCTGGATCGGCGAGGAGCGGTTTCTGCACGCGCTCAACTACTGCATGCTCCTGCCCGGGCCGGAGGCGCAGCAGCTCGCCGTCTATATCGGCTGGCTGATGCACCGGACGATCGGCGGCCTGATCGCCGGGCTGCTGTTCATCCTGCCCGGCGCGCTGGTGATGCTGGGCCTCAGCATCCTCTATGTCACCTGGCGCCATGTGCCATTGGTCGACGGCATCTTCTTCGGCGTGAAGGCGGCGGTGCTCGCCATCGTGATCGAGGCGGGGCTCAGGATCAGCCGGCGGGCGCTCAAGAACGGGGCGATGGTCGGCGTCGCTGTTGCTGCCTTTATCGCGATCTTCCTGTTCAAGGCGCCGTTTCCGGCCATCGTCCTGGCTGCGGGGCTCGTCGGCTGGCTCGGCAATCGTATCCGGCCGGACTGGTTCGGCGCGGCCGGCCGGCATGGCGCGGCCGGGCCACCGGTCGTCGGCCTGGTCGATCGTTTGCTGTTGGAAGGGGCGCTTGCGCATGTCCGGCCCTCGGCCGGGAAGGCCGCGCGCGTGCTCGCATTCTGGCTGCCGCTCTGGCTTGCGCCGGTCGCTATGCTCTGGCTTGTCACCGGTCCGGCGAGCGTCTGGACGCAGATAGGCAGCTTCTTCAGCCTGATGGCGATGGTGACCTTCGGCGGGGCCTATGCAGTCCTGGCTTATGTCGCGCAGGCGGCGGTCGACGGCTTCGGCTGGCTGACGGCCGGCGAGATGCTGGATGGGCTGGGGCTGGCCGAGACGACGCCGGGGCCGCTCATCCTCGTGCTCGAATTCGTCGGCTTCCTCGCCGCCTTCCGGGCGCCGGGCAACCTGCCACCGCTCGTGGCGGGCGGGCTCGGGGCGCTTCTGACGGTCTGGGTGACCTTCGCGCCGTGCTTCCTCTGGATCTTCCTCGGGGCGCCCTATGTCGAGGCGCTTAAGGGAAACAAAGGGCTTTCGGCCGCGCTCGGTGCGATCACCGCCGCCGTGGTCGGCGTCATCGCCAACCTCGCGCTCTGGTTCGGGCTGCATGTCCTCTTCCGCGAGGTTTCCAGCCTGTCTGTCCTCGGGATGAATCCGGAGGTGCCGGTCCTGACTTCGCTCGACTGGCGCGCGGCTCTGCTGGCGGCTGGTGCGGCCATCGCGCTGCTGCGCTTCAAGCTCGGCATGGTGCCGGTTCTGGCCGCCTGCGCGGTCGCCGGCGTCCTGCTCAAAGGCGGATTCTGAGCCTTAGCGGCGTGGCTCGTCCGGCTCGATGATGCGGTACTCGGCGTCGATGACCTCGACGCGGTCCGGCTGGCGCGGCTGGTTGGCGAAGGGATTGGCCGGGTCGATGCCCGCCGCCTTCAGCTTGGCCTTGATGCGCCAGACCGCGATCGCGCCGACGACCAGCACGACCGGGATCAGGATGAGCGCGAGGCTCGCGGCCAGCACGAAAAGTGCGACGCCGACAGTGAGGCTCGCCGCCATGGCGAGCCAAGCCTGCCAGCGCGGCATGGCGCGGGTGCGGCCGTTGAGCTGCTCGTAGAGATTGACGCGGATCATCTGGTGTCGGTCCCTTCCTCCGGCACAAAGATAGGGAGCGATTGCGGCTTTGACGAGATCAGGCCGCATCCTGCCAGTCGTAGAGCCAGCCATAGCGGCTGCGCAGGCCATCCGGTCCCAGCCGCTTCAGCGCGAAATCGCGGGCGATGCTGAGCGGCCAGCCCATATGGTAGTTGCGGCCGTTGCCCCGGCTTTCCTCCTGCACGCGGGCGACGCGCTGGGCGCGGGCGGCGGCATAAGCGGCGAAGGCCATGGGCACGCCGGCAGCGCCCTCGCGGCCGAGCGTCTCGGCCAGCAGGCGGGCGAGCACCGCGGCATCCTCGATGGCGAGCGAGGCGCCCTGCGCGAGGAAGGGCAGGATCGGGTGAGCGGCATCGCCGAGCAGAGCGACCCGGCTCTTGGCCATGGCGGCGGGCTTGCGGTCGAACAGCGACCAGACCTGCCAGCTTTCGGCCGCGCCGGTGAGCTCGCGCAGGGCCGGGGAGGCGCCGGCGAGATGCTCGGTGACGACATTGAGGTCGCCGTCGCGCGACCAGCCCTCGCGGGCTTCCTTGGCCTGACGAACGACGACGATGTTGATCTCGCGACCGCCTGCGACGGGGTAATGCACGGCATGGCGGCCGGAGCCCATATGCAGCGTCACGCGCGGCTTGTCGCCGGCGCGGGCCGGCACGATCGCGCGCCAGGCCTCGTAGCCGGTGAAGACGGGCGGGGAGGCGTCGCCGGTGAGATCGCGCACGCGCGACCACAGGCCGTCGGCACCGATCAGGCCGAGGGCGGAGAGCGTCCCGCCGACACCGTCGCGCGCGGTGAGGCCAACCGTTACGCCATCGGCATTCTGGCTGACTTCGTCCACGCTGCGTCCGACCATCAGGCGGATATTCGGCATGGCGCGGGCGGCGTCGAGCAGCACGGTATGCAGGTCGTTGCGCTTCATCATGCGGAACGGCGTCGGCATGCGCTCGGGGCTGGAGGGCATCTCCAGCACCTGCGAGCCATCGGCCCAGCGCCGGATCATCAGCCCGTGCGAGGTCACGCTGATGCGCTTCAGCGGCAAGGCGAGGTCGAGCGCATCGAGCACCCGGCCGGAATTGGAGGTGACCTGCAGGCCGGCCCCGGTCTCGCCGAATCCGGTGCGCTTCTCGACGACGGTCGCGGCGATGCCGCGCCGCGCCAGCGACAGGGCCATGGTCAGGCCGCCGATACCGGCGCCGGCGATGACGAAATGAGGAGCGGACACGTGATCGGACGCCTTCGATGATGGTGCTGGAAGACGAGGCGCGGGTGCCCCTCAGAACCCGCGCGCCGGATGCAGTGGGCGAGCCTCAGGCCGCCTTGGCCGGATCGGTATAGGCGCATTCCGGCGGGATGCAGGCGGCGTCCTTCAGCGACGGCTCGTATGTGAACAGCGTCGAGCAATAGGGGCAGATGATCTCATGGTCCGCGCCCATGTCGAGGAAGACATGCGGATGGTCGAAGGGCGGCTTGGCGCCGATGCACATGAACTCATGCGCGCCGACCTTGATGACGGGGACGCCGAGGTCATTGTGGAAATGCGGGATGCCGGTCGCGGCCATGGTCGTCGCTCTTCGAAGGTCTGGAATGCGGCCGCAACCTATCGCGTGCGCCCGTCGGGCGCCAGTGCGCTCTTTTGCATCAGCGCCCGTCGCGCAGGCAGCCGCGCGCAAGCTCGGTCATCCGGGCGCTTTCCTGCGGCGAGAGCAGGTTGTCGAGTGCCTTCTGCCAGAGCTGCTCGCGCTTGAGACCATCGACGGTGCAGGCGCAGACCATCCGGCACATATCCTGGGGCACGTTGGGGCCGGAGCAGCTGCGCTGGCATTCGTTCCGGAAGGCGCGTTCCTCCGGCGAGGTCGGAGCGATAATCTGGGTCGCCAGCATCAGCGTGCCGATGAAGAGCGGCTGGTGGACGAGGTAGACCAGCAGGCTGTGGCGCCCGCCCCAAGCGACGATTCGGGTCGCCTTGTTGCCGGGCCGCCAGCCGGCGAGCGTTGTACCGGCGAGGCGCGGCAGGATGAGGCGGGCCAGCACGATGCCGCTCAGCACGCAGCCGAACCATGGGAAGAGGGGTACGAAATCGGCCGTGTGGATCGGCGCCTGCGAGAAGCCGAGCCAGGCCGCCCAGGGCTGGTCGAGCAATGGATGGGTGACGAAGGAGGGCAAAGCGAAGGCGAGCACGGTGGCCAAGGCGATGGCGATGACCGGCAGGCGCAGGAAGGGCAGGGCGAGCACGCTCGCGACCGCGACATGGTGCAGGATGCCGAAGAAGATGAAGTCGCCCGGCATGAACCGCCAGGTGCCGAGCGTGACCAGGGCGGCCGCGCCCGCGACCATGGCGAGGCGCTTGAGATAGGCCTTGAGGTCGAGGCCCTTGCGCGTCGCGAGCACGAGGCTGAAGCCGACGATCGTCAGGAAGGTGCCGGCGATCCCGCGCGCGAACAGGCGCCAGCCCGGCTCGGTGACGATATCGGTCTCGATCAGCCGGAACATTGAGAGGTCGTAGGCGAAATGGTAGACGAACATCGCCATGAGCGCGACGCCGCGGGCGATGTCGACGATGGCGAGGCGTGACGATTCGCGAGGGGCGGGCTGGGTCATGCGGCCATCGTTCATCATGGCGGGCGCTCATAAGCAAGCGGCGCCATGGCGGGTACCCAAAGCCGCCCGGTCATGGCAGGGAAGGGCGACCGTTCCGATCTTGCGATCCGAGACCCGCATGCAGAGCTTTTCTTCCGACGGCGTGAAGATCGCCTTCATCGACATGGCGCCGACCGCTGACGAGCCGAAGCACCGCACCGTCGTGCTGGTCCACGGCTTCGCCTCCTCGCACATGATCAACTGGGTCAACACCCAGTGGACGAAGACCCTGACCCATGCCGGCTACCGCGTCGTCGCGCTCGACGATCGCGGCCATGGCCAGAGCGAGAAGCTCTACGATCCCGCCGCCTATTCCTCGCAGGTCATGGCCGAGGATGTGCGCCGATTGATGGACCATCTCGACATCCCGCGGGCGGCGGTGATGGGCTATTCGATGGGCGCGCGCATCTCGGCCCATCTGGCGCTGGCGCATCCGCGTCGGCTGGAGGCCTTGCTGCTCGGCGGGCTCGGCATCCATTTGGTCGAGGGCGTCGGACTGCCGCTCGGCATTGCGGACGCGATGGAAGCGCCCTCGCTCGACGTCCTCACCGATCCGATGCAGCGCATGTTTCGCGCCTTCGCCGAGCAGACCAAGAGCGATCTCAAGGCGCTCGCCGCCTGCATCCGCGGTTCGCGCCAGACGCTGACGGCCGAGCAGGTCGGGCAGATCGCCGTGCCAACCCTGATCAGCGTCGGCACCAAGGATGATGTCTCCGGCTCCGGCCCGGAGCTGGCGAAGCTCATTCCCGGTGCCGAAGCCTTCGACATCGTCGGGCGCGACCACAACCTCGCGGTCGGCGACAAGAGCCACAAGCAGGCCGTCCTCGACTTCCTCGCGCGTTTGTGAGAACCTCGGCGATGACTGGAGGCAATCCGGAAAAGCGGGCGACGCCAATGTGTTGTCGATCTTCCCTGAAAATCTGATTCCGCTGCCTCGCTTTTCGATTCAACTTCGGTTCGGCCTGAGCTTTTGATGCGGACACCTGCCTTGCGCTAGGCTGTCCTTCCGCCGAACCACCCTTTCCGGAGAATGACCATGCCGTCAGGGCGCTCCGTCGTGGAAGCACGCGACTTCGCAACCGGGCTCGACCGGGTCGATCCCGTCTGGACCCGCTTGCGCACTGAAGCGGAAACGGCTGTCGCCGCCGAGCCGGCGCTCGGTACGCTCATCGTCGCTTCCGTCCTCAACCAGCCGAGCTTCGAGGCTGCCGTCGCTCATCGCGTCGCGGCACGGCTCGGGCACCCCGCCGTGACCGCCGACCTGATCGAGCAGGGCTTTGCCGAGGCGATGGCCAGCGACGAGACGATCGGCGCCGGCATGCGCGCCGACGTGATGGCCGTGCTGGACCGCGACCCCGCCTGCTACCGGGTGCTGGAGCCGGTGCTGTTTTTCAAGGGCTTCCACGCCCTGCAATGCCACCGCCTGGCGCATTGGCTGTGGAAGCAGGATCGGCGCGATTTCGCGCTCTACCTGCAGGCGCGCTCGTCGGAGGTCTTCCAGACCGACATCAACCCGGCGGCGCGGATCGGCAAGGGCATCTTCCTCGACCATGCGACGGGGCTCGTCGTCGGCGAAACCGCCGTCATCGAGGACGACGTCTCGATGCTGCACAGCGTCACGCTGGGCGGCACCGGCAAGCAGGGTGGCGACCGCCATCCGAAGATCCGCAAGGGCGTGCTGATCGGCGCCGGCGCCAAGATCCTCGGCAATATCGAGGTCGGCCAGTGCAGCCGCATCGCGGCCGGCTCGGTCGTGCTCCAGCCCGTGCCGCGCAACAAGACCGTGGCGGGCGTGCCGGCGAAGGTGGTCGGGGAGGCGGGCTGTGCCGAGCCCTCGCGCTCGATGGACCAGACGCTCGCCGGCGATTGTGGCGCCTATATCTGACGCGCTCAGCCGGCCGAGCCGGCGAGCCAGTCCATGATCTCGGCCCGGCGCGGATGCGCGCCGGTTGCCGTCGCTGTCGCGAGCGTCAGGCGGTCCGGCGTCGGCATCGCCTGCGGGAAGGGCGCGATGAGCCTGCCCGTCGCGAGATGAGGGCCGACGAGGCTCATGCGCCCCATCAGCACGCCGGAACCCGACAGGCAGGCATCCAGCGCCAGGCTGTAAAGCGAGAAGGCCGGGCCCCGGCCTGGATCGACCTTGGTGCCGGGCGCGGCGAAGGCAAGCCAGCGCGCCCAGTCGCTGCGCCAGACCGCATCGTGTAGTAGCGTTTGCGCGGACAGATCGGCCGCTGTCGCGAGCCTTGCGGCGAGAGCGGGCGCGCAGACCGGCAGGATCGCGTCGGCTTCGAGTTGCGGTCCGCTGCTGGCCGGCGGGCTTTCGCGATAGAACAGCGAGAGATCATAGGGATCGCGCTGCGGATCCGGCGGCTCTTCCATCGCCGAGATCGAGACCTGCAAGTCCGGAAACGCCGCCTGCAACGCCGGCAGACGCGGCGAGAGCCAGAGCTGGGCGATGCAGGGCAGGGCGGCGATGGCGAGCGGTCGGTTTGGCTGCGCCTCGCGCAGGGCCTGCACTGCCTGTCCGAGCATGTCGAAGCCGCGCGTCAGGCGCGGCAGGGCTTCGCGCGCCGCATCGGTCAGGGCGACGCCTTGCGGCAGGCGACGGAAGACCGCGAAACCCAAGGTCGCTTCGAGCTGCCGGATCTGCTGGGTGACGGCGCCGGCCGTGACGCCGATCTCGTCGGCTGCCTTGCTGAAGCTCTCCAATCGCGCCGCGGCCTCGAAGGCGCGCAAGGCGTTGAGCGAAGGCAGGCGCGGACGCGGCGGCTTGACCGGCAAGGCGAGACTCCAGATCGAGGCTGAGAATTCCTCAGTCTGCGAGCGATGAATACTCGTTTGCGCGCGGGCCGGCAAACCGCTGTTATGACGCCAACGAGGGATTTGGCGGTTCGGGAGACGAGCGAGATGACGGCACTGGGCAGGCGCGACTGGGTTCCCCAAGCGAGCGAGGATTATGTGCTCAAGGTCGCGGGCGAGACGGCGAGCCAGCCGCTCGATGCGATCGCAGCGCGGATCGATGCGCTCGCGACCGAGAACCGGGCGATCCATGAGCGCGACTGCGTCAATCTCAACCCGGCCACCAATGTCATGAACCCGAAGGCCGAGGCGCTGCTCTCGGCGGGGATCGGGGCGCGACCCTCGCTCGGCTATCCCGGCGACAAATACGAGATGGGGTTGGAGGCGATCGAGCAGATCGAGATCATCGCTGCCGAGCTCGCGGCCGAGGTGTTCGGCGCGACATATGCCGAAATCCGGGTGCCCTCGGGCGCTATCGCCAATCTCTACGCCTTCATGATCGCGGCCAAGGCCGGCGACTGCATCATCGCGCCGCCCGGCGAAATCGGCGGCCACGTCACCCATCACGGTGCGGGCGCGGCCGGACTCTACGGCATCGTCACCCATCCCGCGCCGATCGATCCGGTGCGCTATACCGTCGATGTCGAGAAATTGCGGGCGGACGCGCTGCGCCTGAAGCCGAAGCTGATCTCGATCGGCGGCAGCCTCAATCTCTTTCCGCATCCGATCCGCGAGATCCGGGCCATCGCCGACGAGATCGGCGCGCTCGTGCTGTTCGATGCGGCGCATATGTCCGGCATGATCGCCGGCCATGGCTGGCAGCAACCTTTGGAAGAGGGTGCTCATCTGATGACGATGAGCACCTACAAGAGCCTGGGCGGGCCGCCATCGGGACTGATCGTGACCAACGACGCCGAGATCGCCAGGAAGCTCGACGCCATCGCCTATCCCGGTCTCACCGCCAATTTCGACGCGGCGAAATCGGCCTCGCTCGCCGTCTCGCTGCTCGACTGGAAGGCGCATGGTCGCGCCTATGCGCAGGAGATGGCGAAGACCGCGAAGGCGCTGGCCGAAGCCCTCAGCGAGCGGCAGGTGCCGGTCTTCGCCCGCGACCGGGGCATGACGACCTCGCATCAGTTCGCGATCGAGGCCGCGGCCTATGGCGGCGGGCAGGCGGCGGCGAAGACGCTGCGCGCGGTCAACATCCTGTCCTGCGGCATCGGGCTGCCGCTGCCGGCTGTCGAGGGCGATGTGAACGGCCTTAGGTTGGGCACGCCGGAGATCGTCCGCTTCGGCATGACGGTGGCGGATATGCCGGAACTAGCCGGCCATATCGCAGAGGGGCTCAGCGGTTCCCGTCCGGCCGAGGCGGTTGCGAAGGACGTGACGGCCTTCCGCGGGCGGTTCCGAGACCTGCATTTCATGCGTTAGGAATCGTTCCCCGGCGCGAAGAAGCAGAGCAATTCGCCGGAATCGTCTATGCAGAGATGCCAGCGACCATCCGGTGATTGCTTGGCCTTGTCCTGTGGAATCTCGAGCGTCAGCGGCTTCTTGCGTTCGCTCGACCACATCGGGTGCTTGCCGGGGGCGATCGTGACGACGAAGCCGCCGGTGACTTCCCGGACGGCTTCCGCTTCGATCTGGGCGCAGTCGGAATCGAGGCAGCAATAGAACGGATAGTCCCAGCCGCTCGGCGCCTGATGGGCGCGCGCGACCGTCGCTCCCGCGATCAGGACAGCGGCGATCATCGAGGCAAGAACACGCATCGGCCAGCCCTCGAGACGAAGGCTGCGACCGGAAGGCGGCGAATGCGTGGCGGAGTATCCGCTCCGTCATGCTCGGGCTCGACCCGAGCATCTCTTGCCCAGGGAGGCTCCCGAGCCTCTTCCGTCACGAGATTCTCTGGTCTCCGTTTCGCTCCGTCCGGGATGACCCGTGTTTCCTGGAAAAGCCGACCCGCCTTCAGCTCGTTGCCTCGCCGTAGCGTTCTTCCATCTCGGCGCGCATCGCGTCGGCGTCGAGCAGGCGCGAGCCGGCCAACCTGACCGAGCGGACCTTGCCGCCCTCGCGCTCCAGCGCGACGGTCTCGCCCGGACTGTGGAAGCCCGACGCGCGAACGATGCGGCCGCTGTCGGGCGCTTCGATCGCGATCTCGGCGGCGTCGAGGAACGGCGTCAGCAGGGCCGGGGCGGCGCAGAGCACGCGGTCGGCGACGGGCACGAGATCGGTCGCGCTCCAGAGCGTCCACCAGCGTCCGGTCCAATCCCGCGTCTGCGCAGACGGGCCGCCCCGCTCGGCGAAGACCTTCAGGATATGTGCGACGCCGTCGAGCCAGGGATGGGCGAGGCCGTCGATGGCGTTGGTCAGGACGGAGACCGTCAGGCCCTGCTTCGGGATGATCGCGGTGCGGGTGATGAAGCCCTGGAAGCCGCCGGAATGGCCGACCCAGCGCCAGTCGCCCTCGCCACCGGAAATCGTGCCGAGCCCGTAATGGCGGCCGAGGCTGGATTCGTCGTCGGGCCAGAGCCGGCGGACCATCTCGCGGCGGCTCTTCGCGGAGAGGATGCTGCGCTCGGCATGGGGCGAGAGCTGCGCGAAATAGCGCGCGACATCCGCAGCGGTGCCGACGAAGCCGGTGGCGGACGCCATGGCATGGCAGTGATTGTCAGCCGGGATGACCATGCGCCGGCCGAGCAATTGCCTGCCGGTATGGCCTTTCGCCATCGGCCGAGGGCCCCAGAGCCCGATATCGGGCTTGGTCTCGGCGAGGCCGGCCCTGGCGACGACCTCGTCGGTGATCCATTCATTGTAGCTCTGGCCGGTCACGGCCTCGATGATGAGGCCGAGCAGGGCGAAGCCGTGGTTCGAGTATTTGAAGCGCTGCGAGCTGGGCAGGACCGGCGGCTTGGCGAGATCGGCGAGCAGTTCCGCCTTGCTGCAGAAGGGCTTGCGGTCGAGAAACTGGCCGGCATCGGGGCCGTCGCGGGTCAGGCCGGCGCTGTTGGAGAGGACCTGGCCGACGGTGACCCTGGCGACCTCCGGGTGCAGGCCGTCGATCAGGCTGCCGACCTCGTCGTCGAGCCGCAGGCGGCCTTCGTCGACGAGGCGCAGGATGCCGGCCGAGGTGAAGCTCTTGGAATGCGAGGCGATGCGGAAGCCGTGGCGCGGCGTCAGCGCCTCGCCGGTCGCGAGATTGGCGCTGCCGAAGGCCGCTTCCAGCACGATCTCCTCGCCATCGGCGATCGCGATGGCGCAGCCCGGCTGCTCATGGTGGCTGCGCTGGAAATCGAGCCAGGACGCGACATAATCGAGGGCGGGAGCAAGCCACGGCTTCATGGTCTCAAGGTCCGTCAAGGTTCCGGAGGTTCGCGAACATGGCACGATTCCGCAGGGCATCCACAACCACCGGATGGATGGGGCCTGCCATGCCGGCAGCGGCTGCTTTCGCTTGCCCTTCGTGGCCTGCCGTGGCATCGCTCCCGGCCAATTCGAAAGGACCCAGGACCGTGGACAAGACAGAACTCGCCAAGCTCGAAACCTATCTGCGCCGCACCTTCAACAACCATGCGATCAGCGTGCGCGCCCGGATGAAGAAGACCGACTCGGCCGAGGTCTATCTGGGCGAGGAGTTCATCGGCATCATCCATGTCGACGACGAGGACGGTGACCGCTCGTTCAACTTCACCATGGCGATCCTCGACGTCGATCTCGAGGACTGAGGCGCCAAAGCCGTCATGCTCGGGCTCGACCCGAGCATCTCGTGAAGGTGAGGCTCCTGCGCTTGCTTATGCCGGAGATTCTCGGGTCAGGCCCGAGAATGACGCTTGATCCTACCGGATCAGCCCATCGAGCGTCCGCCTGACGCCTCCCAGCATCAGCGCCCAATCGGCGATGATGGTGCGGGGGAAGCGGATGTTCACATCCATGCCGCGATGCTGGAAGGTGATGCGGCAGGGCTCCTCAAGGCCCGTGCCGGTGTCGATCGGGCAGCGCGCGGCGAAGCCCTTGCCGTCGGGGACGGAGACGTAGAACTCGTCGTTCTCGAAGGGCGAGCCCTTGCGGAAGCCGCGCACCACGAGGCCGCCGGGATTCGACCAGACGGTCGGGGTCAGGAAGCGGGCATAGGTCGCGAGCTGCCGGGCCGGTTCGTTGACCCGGTCAGGCGGGCTCAGCGTGATCAAGAGCCGCCGGCGATTGTCCGTTTGGGCCGGGCCGAGGCTCGGCCAATCCAGGCGCAGGCGCACCATGCCCACCAGCCGGCTCGTCTCGCCATCATCCTCGATGCCGGTGAGATCCTTCGGGATCATCAGCGCGACATCGCCGACGCGCGCCGGTTGAGGCGCCGTCACTGGCTCGTCGCGGCGATGAGTGAGGTAGACGGCGAGCGCCGTCGCCAGTGCGCCAGCCGTCAGGATCAGCAGCATCGCCTTCAGCAGCGCCCAATCTGCCCGGGGCAGCGGGGCGGCCTTCTGCTGCAGGCGCATGCGCACCATCGAGGTCAGATGGGCGGCCTGGTGGCCGGGCCGATGATAGGGCAGCGATGCGGTCATTCCGGTGCCTTGTACTCAAGTGGCAACCACTGAATCATCGCCGGCTTAATGCCGCGTAAACCATAACCGGGCCGGTACGGTTAACCATCGGTAAACTCTGTCCTTCACAGGCCGGGGACGATGCGGCAGGTTCGGGCGTCGCTCTGGTCGAGAGTTTGCGTCCGTGACCCTCCAGCCTTCTGCCGTCGAGGCGCTGCAATCCCTGTTCCTCGGCTTTGCCTTTGCCGGGCTTCTGGCGAGCGCGTTCGAGCTGTTCACGGAGCGGCGTGCCGATTTCAAGCTGCTCCAGGCCGGCGGACTTGCCGCCATCGCCAGCGTCCCGGTGGTGGTGTTCAGCGCGCCCTTCCTGATCCTGCGCAACATGATGCAGGGCCGGCAGGGCGACGGGCGGCCGTTCTCCTTTCTCATGCTCGCCGGTTTGACGGCCGGCATCTGGAGTCTGGTCTCGGGCCGCGTCGTGCTCGACCTGCTGCATCTCCTCGGCGCTTGACGGCAGGCGCTGCCCGCCTGCAATCCTGAGGGCTCGAACCGTCAGGACAAGCCGATGCCACTCTATGCGCTCGATGGAACAAGGCCCGAAACCGCGAAGGCCGGAGAGTGGTGGCTGGCGCCCGACGCGCATGTCATCGGCCGGGTTAGGCTGGCGGCCGGAGTGGGAATCTGGTTCGGCGCGGTGCTGCGCGGCGACAACGAGTGGATCACCATCGGCGAGGGCAGCAATCTTCAGGAAGGCTGCGTCCTGCACACCGACATGGGCTACCCGCTGACGGTCGGCGCCAATTGCACGATCGGCCATCGCGCCATCCTTCATGGCTGCACGATTGGCGAGAACAGCCTCGTCGGGATGGGCGCCACGGTGCTCAACGGCGCGAAGATCGGCCGCAACAGCCTCGTCGGCGCCAATGCGCTGGTGACGGAAGGCAAGGAATTCCCCGACAACTCACTGATCGTCGGCTCGCCTGCCCGTGCGATCCGGACCCTCGACGACAAGGCGGCAGCGGGGATCACCGCTTCGGCGAAGGCCTATGTCCAGCGCTGGAGGCAGTTCGCGGCCGGGCTCGAACGGCTCGACTGACGCTCTGCAACAATTCCGCAATTCTTCGAAACGCGGAATTGTTGCAAGTCTTTCATCTACAGCATTTTCTTCACGCGAACCGGTGCCCACTTCGCTCGAAAATGCTCCAAAAGAAGCGGGCCGGCTTCCCGCTGGGGAAAGCCGGCCCTTGGCGAAACCCGATCCTTGGGGACGGGTGGGTGGGGACGTGACCGAGCCTCGCCGTCCTTATGCCCGCAGCCGGCTTGTGGCTGCGGCGGTCTTCATCAACGCTGCACCGAAGCGACGGTCGGGGTCTGCGCGCCGCCGAGCGAGGTCCAGCCCGTGCGATACTGGGACTCGCGCTTGACGTAGACGTAGCCGGTCTGGCTCCAGGGCAGGATCGCGTTGCGCTTGTTATCGAGGACGAAGTCGCCGCGATCGGTGCGGATCATCAGCACGGCATGGCCGGCATTCTCCTCGTCGATCACGACGGTGACGAGCATGGCGCGGCGCGGCAGGCCGGCTTCGGCCAGACGCTTGCGCTTCAGCAGCACATAGTCCTCGCAGTCACCCTTGCCGTCCGTCGGGATGTCCCAGCGGTCGACGACGCCCCAGTGGTCCTGGTCGGTGATCGCCTCGATCTCGCGGTTGGTGTTGTTGTTGACGCCGACGATCGTCTTCCAGGTCTTGGCGTTCAGCTCGATCCGTTCTGCCTCGCGGGTATCGACGCGGCATTCGGCTGGCGTGCGCTTGCAGAAATCGACCCAGGCATAGGGTGCGCGGGCGTCGCCGGAGGCCTCGGCCGGGAGGCTCGCGACGGGAATGCCAGCGGAGCCCTGAGCCTGAGCCGTGCCTGCGCCGGTCATCATGACCATGGCGGCGAGAGCGGTGCCAATCAGATTGCGATGGAGTGAGAGCATGTCGTCCCCTTTCTGTCCCGGGGAGACGATGCGCGGCGGCGGATGGATTCGAGCTGAAATGGAAACGTACAAATTTATGTATTCGAGCTGCGTGGCAGCCAAGTAAAAATCAGGATCAACCTTGTTCAAAGCCGGAAGTAACGTTTTGCATCGATCGTAAAACCGATTGTTAACTATTAATTGTTGGTTATGCTGAAAGGAGTGATTAACCTACGCAGCCGTTAACGCGGGAGCCGTGTCTGTCAGCTGGCATCGGGAGCCTGTTCTCCGGCCGTTTGACGGGGGCATTGCAGCTCGAACGACCGCTCGTGGGTGGAACGCCCGGCCTCGATCAGGAATTGTTCGTGATCAGTGCGTGTCGGAAAGGCCTGCTGCGATGAGCGAGCTGACGATCTGGAGCTATGACTGGGTCCCGGAAGGGCCGCGCGGCTTCGTGCGCGACCTCAGGCTCCGATGGGCCTGCGAGGAGGCGGGCCTCGCCTATGACGTCCGCACCGTTCCCTTCGACGGGCGCGAGACCAACCATCTCGCGCGCCAGCCCTTCGGCCAGATACCGTTCCTGGACGATGGCGCGGTGAAGCTGTTCGAGAGTGGAGCAGGGCTGCTGCATCTGGCGCGGAAGAGCGAGAAGCTGATGCCGATCGATCCGGTGGGAGAGGCTGAAACGCTGCAATGGACGCTGGCTGCGCTCAACTCGATCGAGATGGTGTCCGTGCCCTGGTGGTTCCTGACCGTGACGGGCGCTGCGGATAATAAGCTCACGGACTGGATGCGCCTGCGCCTCGGCCAGCTCGAACAGGTCCTGAGCGAACGGGAATGGCTCGCGGCCGGCCGCTTCACCGTCGCGGATCTGCTGATGGCGGATGTGCTGCGGGTCGAGAAGGTCCGTGCGTTCGGCGACCGGCCGGCGAGCGAGGCTTATGTCGCCCGCGTCACCGGTCGCCCAGCCTTCAGGAAGGCGCAGGCCGAGCAGATCGCGCTCTTCGAGGCGGCTGACGCCAAGCGGCGCTCCGCGAACTGACGTTATGAAGGAAGCTGAAAGCCCGCGAGGCGGGCTTCAGAGCTCCAGGTTCTCGTCGAGCAGGTCGGCCGAGAGCGGGAAGCGGAATTCGGCGGCATAGCCACCGTCGAAGCGACGCACGACACGGGCCGGCGTGGTGCCGAGCCGAACCGGGGTGTTGAGCGGCAGGTCGAGATCGCTGGAGAAAGCGGCGCCGGAGAGCGAGATGTCGATGACGCGCACGATATGTTCGGCGCCATCCTCCATCACCAGCGTCGAGCGCGGATTGCGCGGCACGATACGCTCGTGGCGGCGATCCTCGGGCAGGCCGAGCTCCTCGCGATTGGCGAGCCAAGTCAATTGAGCCGTGAATTTCTCACGCTTGCGGCTGGTCGCGGTGATGGTCATCGCGAAGCCTTCGGCCGTGGTGCGGACGCAGTTGCCCTCGATCCGGCCGAGATGCTCGAGATAGACGATGACGCGCTCGCCGGGCCTCGCCTTGGCGGGCGCCGCCAAATGGACGCCGCCGGGCGAGATGTCGATCGTCTGGCATGGGTATTCCATGCGGTTCGGCAGCATGTAGCGGCCCAGCAGCACGACCTTCATACGGAAATGCCGCCTGCGCTCGGCAGGGAAGGCAGCCGCACGGGGCGTTTTGAGCGCGCTCAACATCAATAACCGACCTAGATTCCTCGATAATCCTAGGCGGGTTTCGGTTAACGTATCGTTCCGATCAGGCCCGCCCGCCCGGTAATACCACGAGACGGGGCGGTTCGGCACGGCGCGACGCGACGGGGGGGCGCGCGGCAGCTGCGGGCCAGAGCATCCGAAGCGAGATCATTCGCATCGATTCGATGGTGTCGAGGCCGAGCCAGCCCGGCGACAGGGCAGGGGACAGCGAACCCAGCACGCGGGCATGGGTGCGGCCGCGATAGCGCAGCGGCAGCAGCAGCAATTCAAGATAGATCGGCGTGCCGGTGACCGACTTGCCGGAGAGCCCGGCGACCGCGCCGGCACTCTCGTCCATCACGGTCTGGACGAGGCGGCGCATGTCGCCCTGGGCCTCGACATCAGGCCAGAGCGCGGTGAAGGCGCGCCCGCGCAATTCCCTACCGATCAGGGCGCAGAGCCGCGTGCCCGCCAGGCGAAAGACCGGGCCGATCGGCTCGTTCTCGAGCACGAAGGTATCGGCAAGGGCATGCCGCAAGGCGCCGGGCTCGATCTCGCCGCGCTCCGGCGCAGCGCGGTCGCCGCGCAGCGCGTCCCAATAGTCGAAAACCAGCTTAGTGCTCGCGTTCTTCATCCTGTGCCCATATTCGCCGTCTGTCTCTCCCTGGAGCGGGCCGGCGTCCAATGATGACGCGGAACCGTTCGAAAGGAGGACGAATCAATCTCTCGGAAGAGCGCTGACGCATTCGCCGTGCCGTCTTGCCACCCCGCGCTGAGTCGGGGGAGGCGGCAGGGGCGTTAGGGTTAATCAAGTCTTACGATTGTGGATGATCGTTAAAATGCGCATGAATCAGCCTCGAGATTCGCGGTTGCCGATGGCGCCCGCAAGACGAGGTGGAGGGGGCGTGAGCCGGCCGCCCGGCATGACCGGGCGGCGTCACAGCCGGCGAAAAAGGGGACGGCGCGAGCCGATCCCCTTTTTCGTGTCTCGTGCAGGGCTCGCGGCTTGCGCCCTGCGGGCGCTTCGGCAAGTGTGACCGCCGCATGGCTTCCCATAATCCTTCCCCGCCAGGGCGCGAGCCCGTCTTCAACCTGCCTTCCGCCGTGGTCTGGCTGTTGGCGGTACTGGTCCTGATCCAGGCCGGGCGCTCGCTGCTGTCGGACTATGACGATTACGTGCTGATGTCCTGGCTCGCCTTCGTGCCGGCGCGCCTGACGCTCTGGCTCTCGCCCGGGCGGATCGACGATGTCGTCGGCGCGATGGCGCAGGTCACGGCCGGGCAGGACGTGGTCGAGCGGCTCCAGCTCGTCCGGCTGTTGCTGGCCGATGGCGGGGTCAGGCTCTGGACCATCCTGACCTATGGCCTGCTGCATGGCTCCTGGCTGCATCTGGTCTCCAACGCGGTCTGGCTTGCGGCCTTCGGCAGCCCGGTCGCGCGGCGGCTCGGGCCGGGGCGCTTCCTCAACCTCATGGGCCTGGCGACGATCGGCGGCGCGCTGCTGCACTGGTGGTCGCGCGATCTCGACGTGCTGCCGCTGGTCGGCGCCTCCGCCGGCATCTCGGGCGCGACGGCGGCCGCGATCCGCTTCGTCTTCGCGCCCGGCCTGCGCTTCGGCGAACTCGGCAATGACGCGGTCGTTCAGGCGATTCCGGCCGAGCCGCTCGGGCAGCTCTGGCGCAACTCGCGCGCCCTGCTGTTCATCGCGATCTGGTTCGTGACGAACATCCTGTTCGGGGCCGGATTGGTGCCGATCTTCGGCGAGGACACCAGCATCGCCTGGGAGGCCCATATCGGCGGCTTCGTCGTCGGGCTCCTGCTGTTTCCGCTGCTCGACCGGGGACAGCAGCGGCGCTGACGCGGCCGGCGGCCCTGCCCGCAAGGCTCTTTAGAACCGTTTCGGAAACCTTGCCTGCGCCAAGGTCTTCGCCCACACTCGCCTCATTGCGAAGCACTTCCCGAGCCGGCCCGGCATGAGGAGTTTTGCCGGCCCTCGCGAAGTTCCAGCGAAACCGCGCGCCGGCAACGGCGCGCCTGCGAGGAGGGACTGGCCATGAATGTCGAGCAGTTGCTGAGCGGCAAGGGGCACGATGTGATCTCGGTGCAGCCGCATCGGACACTGTCCGAGGCGATCCGCACGCTGAGCGAGAAGCGCATCGGCGCCGTCGTCGTCATGGGAGCGGACGGGGCGCTGGTGGGCATCCTGTCCGAGCGCGACATCATCCGGGCGCTTGGCGAACTGGGAGCCGGCGCGCTGGAGAGCGCGGTCTCGCGCTCGATGACGTCGAAGGTCGTGACCTGCCGGCCGCAGACCAGCGTCGACGAACTTATGGAGATCATGACGACCGGTCGCTTCCGCCATGTTCCGGTGGTCGAGAACGGTCGTGTCACCGGTCTCGTCTCGATCGGCGACGTGGTGAAGCATCGCGTGGCTGCGATCGAGGCCGAGAGCCAGGCGATGCGCGATTACATCGCGATGGCCTGAAGGGAGCGCGTAACGGCCGGGGAGCGTCAGCTCTCCGGCACGATATGGTTTGCGGCCACCAAGGCGGCGATATCGTCCAGGGACCGGCGCGCGGCCTGACGCCCGAGTTCGATCGTCTCGCCGGCGCGGTGGAAATCGAACAGGCCGATGCGGCCGAGCTTCGGGCCGATCATCACGTCGGGCGGATCGCCCGCCAGCCGCGAGCGCGAAATCCGGTCCTGCGTGATGTTGAAGGCGTCGATCATCACGCCGGCCAGCCCGGGGCGGTTCTCCGCCGGCCGCCCGACGATGTTGCGGACGCGCTTGGCCGCGCCGCTGATGCCGTCATACCAGCGCGGCTCCGGTTGGATCTGCAATTCCGGCACGAGCGGATCGGGATCGGAGCTCTGGTCCTGGATCGTCGTGCCGCGGCCGGTGAGGTCGCTGTTGAGGTTCACGCAAATCACGACATCGGCGCCGAGCGCGCGCGCCGCCGTGACCGGAACCGGATTGACCAGCGCGCCGTCCATCAGCCAGCGGCCACCGAGCTTCACGGGATCGAAGATGCCGGGCAGGGCGTAGGAGGCGGTGAGGGCCTCGACCAGCGGGCCATGGGTCAGCCAGATCTCGTGACCGAAGCCGAGCTCGGTCGCGACCGCGACGAAGCGGTGGTTCAGGTCCTCGATCCGGATGCCGTCGAGATGCTGTTCGAGCAGGCGCTTCAGGCGTCCGCCGGAAATCAGGCCGGCGCCGCCGATATGAAAATCCATCAGGCCGACGATGCGGCGCTTGGTCATGCTGGTGGCGAATTCGGAGAGTTCGGGCAGCTTGCCGGCGGCGAGGCAGCCACCGACCACCGCGCCGATCGAGGTTCCGGCGATGACATCGGGGGCGAAGCCGGCTTCGATCAGCACTTCGAGCGCACCGATATGGGCCCAGCCGCGTGCCGCGCCGCCGCCGAGCGCGAGGCCGATCTTCGGCCTGATCAGGGCCGGCTGTCCCTCGACCGGACGCATATCGTTCATTGCGGCACCACCTCCGCCGAGACCAAAGGCTCGCCGCGCGACACCATCCCACCGCATGGGCTCGTCCCTCCGTAGAATGAGAGGGTCTCAGAAGCCGATGAGCGAAAGATGAACGGCTCAGCCTTCGGCGATTATCGCCTGTATTTGACGGATTGGTGAAGGCGTGCCGGCGGCATCAGCGATGTGCGCCTGCTTCAGAGCCTGTCAGTCGCAAACGATCAGCGGCTTGCCGGCTTCGTTCCGCAGCGGCTGGGCCCGGTAGAAGCAGGAGCAGCGCCCGGTGTGGCAGCAGCCGCCGTCGCCGGCGACCTTCACCCTGATCCAGAGCGCATCCTGGTCGCAGTCGATCCGCATCTCGACGATGGTCTGGATCTGGCCGGAGGTCGCGCCCTTGTGCCAGAGCTCCTGGCGCGAGCGCGACCAGTACCAGGCCTCGCCGGTCTCGATCGAGCGTTGGAGCGCCTCGGCATTCATATGGGCAACCATCAGCACTGCGCCGCTATCGGCCTCGGTCGCGACCACCGTGACGAGGCCGTTCGCATCGAAGCGCGGGCTCAGCACGGCTCCCTCCTCGAGGGCGTGCTTGTCGGGCGCGGCGGGGAAGGGGGGCATGGAGGCTCCAGGGAAGGGCGATCTGCTGCGTGGTCCTGCCGTCATTCTCGGGCGGAGCGAAGCGCAGACCCGAGAATCTCCAGCAGGAAAAGGCGCTTTCTCGTTCTGAGATGCTCGGGTCAAGCCCGAGCATGACGGCTTGTCCAAGGTGGCGGCCAACCCGAGATGCTACAGCCCCGGCGACTTCACCATCGTGAAGAAGCGCACCTGCTCGGCCGGGTCGTCCCGGAAGATGCCGCGATACTGCGTGGTCATCGTCGAGGAACCCTGCTTCTGCACGCCGCGCATCGACATGCACATGTGCTCGGCCTCGACGAGGATGGCGATGCCGCGCGGCTCCAGCACCTCCTCGATCACGTCGGCGATCTGGGCCGTCATCGTCTCCTGCGTCTGCAGGCGGCGAGCATAGACATCGACGATGCGGGCAAGCTTCGAGAGGCCGACGACGCCCTTCGCCGGGTAATAGCCGATATGGGCCTTCCCGACGAAGGGCACCATGTGGTGCTCGCAATGCGAATAGAACGGGATGTCGCGGACGAGGACCATGTCGCGATAGCCCTCGACCTCCTCGAAGACACGGTCGAGGATATGGTGCGGATCCTCGGCATAGCCTTTGTAGAATTCCTTGTAGGCCTTCGCGACGCGACGCGGCGTGTCGGCCAGGCCTTCACGCGACGGGTCGTCGCCCGCCCAGAGCAAGAGCGTGCGGACAGCGGCCTCCGCCTCTTCCTGCGTCGGCGTGCGGACCAGAAACTTGTCGGCGGAGGGGCCGATGGCCCCCTCGACGGACAAGGACTTAACCACAGGGATCATGTGGTGCCTCCCGTTGGGACGATGAAGCCTCGCGAGATGCCCCTCAAAGGCTGCAACTCCCAAGGCCGGAACGACAAGTCTGATACCTCGCGGCGGGAGAGGCATTCAGGCTCTCCCATCATACGACGATCGACCCTATATTGGATCTGCGTGCCGGTCATTCCAGACCGGCGAGAGATCGAACCATGCTGGACGACGTCTACAACAAGCGCATCCTCTCGCTTGCCGCCAACATCCCCCTGCTGCAGCGCCTGCCTTCGCCCGATGCCACGGCGCGCGCGCATTCGAAACTATGCGGCTCGACCGTGACAGTCGATGTCACCATGGCGGGCGATGTCGTCACCGGCTTCGGCCACGAGGTGAAGGCCTGCGCGCTCGGGCAGGCTTCGTCCTCGATCATGGCGCGCCATGTCGTCGGCGCCACGGCCGATGAATTGCGGGAGGTGCGCGAGCAGGCCCGCGCTATCCTGAAGGAGAATGCCGCGCCGCCCGAGGGCAAATGGGCTGATCTCGCGGTGCTCGTGCCGGTGCGCGACTTCAAGGCGCGCCACGCCTCGACGATGCTGACCTTCGATGCGGTGGTCGATGCGATCGACCAGATCGAGGCGAAGCGGCGCGAGGCTGCGGCCTAGCGGGATATCACTTCACGCCGAAGGCAACGCGGATTTCCGGCACGGTCTCGTCGAAGCGCGCCTTGAAGGCGCGGTCGGCGAGCAGGGCCTTGGCAACGGCGCGGCCGACCTTGTCGCCGGCGACGAGATCGCTCGGATAGTGGAAGCCGCAGATCAGGCGGCTTTCGCCATAGCTCTTCACCCGCGCTTCCAGCTTGTCCGAAAGTTCGGGCGCCGCGGCCTTCAGCAATTCGGCATAGAGCGCCGCCGTTGCCGCGTGACCTGACGGGAAGGAGGTGCCTTCCGGGCGGGCGCCGGGGCAGGGCTTGACGCGAACCTTCGCCCAGAGCTGGAACGGGCGCTGGCGGCTGGTCAGGCGGTGGACGCTCTTCAGGAGGATGCCGAGCTCGACCTGCGCCTCGCGGAAGAGCAGCCTGACCTCGCGATGGGTGTTGTCGACATAGCCGGTATCCATGCCGTTCAGGAAATTGACCAGCGCGAGACGCTGGTCGGCGATGGCGGCCTTCTCGCGCTCGGGCGTGCGGTTCGCGCTGATCTGCTGGACCTGCTCGAACTCGGCCTTGCCCTCGGGGCTGTTCTGCGCCGGCGGCAGCCCGATGATATGCGCGATGTCGAGCTTGGCACCGTCGAGCCAGAGCAGGTATGGCCGCTGCTGGGCCGATGCCGGCATGGCGAGGCCGAGGCCAAGCGCGAGGCCGGCGCCGAGGAGGGCGGTCCTGACGGAAGCCTTGCGAACGAGGGCTTGGCGAAAGCGAGCGGCGCGCATCATGTTTCCGGTATCGAGCAAGGGAAGCGGTTCTGGTTGTGGCTGAACGAAACGAAGCAGACGATCTATTCCAGCGTCTCTTTGTTAAGCAAAGATTTTCGCTGCTGCGAAGCGTCGCGCTTTTCCCCCGAAAAGCCGCACATTTCGCCATTCGCGGCTATCAGCTGAGCCTTTCCATGCTCGTCGGGCGGCATTGCCGGCACTGGCCGAGCTGTTCTGCCTATACCGACGAGGCGATCCTGCGCTTCGGGCTGTGGCGCGGCGGCTGGGCTGGCTTTGCCCGAATCTGCCGCTGCAATCCGTGGGGCACGAGCGGCGTCGACATCGTCTGCGAGGCATTGCCGCCCGATGCGAGGTGGTATAGGCCGTGGGCCTATGGCCGCTGGCGCGGGACGAATGTGCCGGCGGCTTTCGATTCCGACGCCGAACCGGCCACGGGCGACGGAGCGCAATCCTCACATCCGTAGCCGGCCTAGTCTTACGGGGCTTGTATCCCCGAGTGAGCAGGATAGCGATCCATGACGATCTCCCTGACATTTCCCGATGGCGCCAAGCGCGAATTCCCCTCCGGCATCACCGGAGCCGAGATCGCCAAGGGCATCTCTCCCTCCCTGCTGAAGCGCACCGTCGCGATGGCGCTCGACGGCACCGTCGTCGATCTCTCCGACCCGATCACCACTGACGCCAAGATCGAGCTGCTGAACCGGGAAGACCCGCGGGCGCTGGAACTGATCCGGCATGACACCGCCCACGTCCTCGCCGAGGCCGTACAGGAGCTGTTCCCCGGCACGCAGGTGACGATAGGTCCCGTGATCGAGAACGGGTTCTTCTACGATTTCGCCCGCAACGAGCCCTTCACGCCCGAAGACTTCCCGGCGATCGAGAAGAAGATGCGCGAGATCATCGCGCGCGACAAACCCTTCACCAAGGAGGTCTGGAGCCGCGACAAGGCCAAGGATTTCTTTGCCGCGAAGGGCGAGGCCTACAAGGTCGAGCTGGTCGATGCGATCCCCGCCGACCAGACGCTGAAGATGTATGCGCAGGGCGACTGGATCGACCTCTGCCGCGGCCCGCACATGACCTCGGTCGGCAAGGTCGGCAACGCCTTCAAGCTGATGAAGACGGCCGGCGCCTATTGGCGCGGTGACTCGAACAACGCGATGCTGACCCGCATCTACGGCACCGCCTTCGCGAAGCAGGAAGAGCTCGACGCCTATCTCAAGCAGCTCGAGGAGGCGGAGAAGCGCGACCACCGCAAGCTCGGCCGGGAGATGGACCTGTTCCATTTCCAGGAGGAGGGGCCGGGCGTCGTGTTCTGGCACTCCAAGGGCTGGCGCCTGTTCCAGGAGATCATCGCCTATATGCGCCGGCGCCTCGCCGCCGACTACGAGGAGGTGAACGCGCCGCAGATCCTCGACAAGTCGCTCTGGGAAACCTCGGGCCACTGGGGCTGGTACCAGGACAACATGTTCGCGGTGAAGTCTGCCTCGGCCTTCGAGAACCCGGCCGATGCCGAGCGCGACCATCGCGTCTTCGCGCTGAAGCCGATGAACTGCCCGGGCCATGTCCAGATCTTCAAGCACGGCCTGAAGAGCTATCGCGATCTGCCGATCCGGCTTGCCGAATTCGGCAATGTCCATCGCTACGAGCCGTCCGGCGCGCTGCATGGGCTGATGCGCGTGCGCGGCTTCACGCAGGACGACGCGCATATCTTCTGCACGGAAGAGCAGCTCGCGGCCGAGTGCCTGAAGATCAATGACCTGATCCTGTCGGTCTACGAGGATTTCGGCTTCACAGAGGAGCTGGTCATCAAGCTCTCGACGCGGCCCGAGAAGCGCGTCGGCTCCGACGCGGTCTGGGACCATGCCGAGCAGGTGATGACCGGCGTGCTGGAGCGGATCGCCAAGCAGTCCGGCAACCGGATCAAGACCGAGATCAATCCGGGCGAGGGCGCCTTCTACGGGCCGAAATTCGAGTATGTCCTGCGCGATGCCATCGGCCGCGACTGGCAGTGCGGCACGACGCAGGTCGACTTCAACCTGCCGGAGCGGTTCGGCGCCTTCTATATCGGCGCCGATGGCGAGAAGAAGCAGCCGGTCATGGTCCACCGTGCCATCTGCGGCTCGCTGGAGCGCTTCACCGGCATCCTGATCGAGCACCATGCCGGGCATTTCCCGCTCTGGCTGGCGCCCGAGCAGATCGTCGTCTGCCCGATCACCTCGGAGGCCGATGCCTATGCCGAGGAGGTGACGATGGTCCTGATGGGCGCTGGCCTGCGCGCCCGCGCCGATCTGCGCAACGAGAAGATCTCGTACAAGGTCCGCGAGCACTCGCTGGCCAAGGTCCCGGTCATCCTCGCCGTCGGCAAGCGCGAGGCCGAGGAGAAGACCGTGACGGTCCGCCGCCTCGGCAGCCAGGCGCAGACCGTGATGACGCTCGACGAGGCGCTCGCGGCGCTGGGCCAGGAGGCGCTGGCGCCTGATCTGGCGCGCCGGAAGGCCGTGAAGGCGGGCTGACGACTTGCCGTCATGGCCGGGCTCGACCCGGCCATCTCGGAAACCAGCCTGATCTGCCTGAGATTCTCGGGTCGAAGCCTTGCTTCGCCCGAGAATGACGGCGAGCGGCTGGGATTGCTGATTTCTGACGGAACCTCACCGTCATCCCGGACAAGCTGCGTAGCAGCGCCGATCCGGGATCCATCTTAGAGCTCCGGAGCCTTACGATGGGTCCCGGGTCAAGCCCGGGATGACGGAGCGTTTCTGGTACAATCTGGCGCCCCTAGCGAATCCAGCCCTCGCCATGCCAGATTGCCGGCGATGCTGACAGGCTCCTATCGCAAGCGGCTCGAGGCCGATCTTCCCCGCTGGGTCGCTGAAGGCTGGCTCAGCGCCGAGAATGCCGGCGCGATCCGGCGCTCGGTCGCGCGCGAGCAGGGTGGCATCCGCCTGCCGGCCGTGCTCGGCCTGCTCGGCGGCCTCTTGATCGCGGCGAGCGTCGCCGCCTTCGTCGCAGCGGGCTGGGAGGATATCCCGCGCCTCGTCAAGCTTGGTATGATCCTCGCGGCCATCGCGATCTGCATCGCCTACGCCTTCCGGCTGGAGCGGCAGGGCTCGCCGCGCGGCGCCGATGCGGCCGTGACCTGCGGCGTGCTGATCTTCGGTGCCGGACTCGCGCTGGTCGGCCAGATGTACCACCTGCCCGCCGACTGGCCGGGCGGGGCCTTGCTGGTGGCGCTCGGTGGCCTGATCGCCGCCGTCCTGATGCGCTCGAACGGCGCGCTGGCGATCGCACTGATCGCGATCTGCGCCTGGAGCGGCGGGCGCTGGGAGGAGGCGCGCAGCGGTGCCCATCTCGGCTTCTTCATCCTCTATCTGCCGGCCCTGTGGCTCTCGCTGTCGCGCGACAATCGGCTGGTGCATCACCTCGTCGTGCTGGCGGCTGCCGCCTGGCTCGCGATGGCGCCGGGTTATGGCTTGTTCGACCGTTTCGATTACGGGCTCCTGGCCTATGGGCTGGCGCTCGCCGTGTTCTATGTGGCGCTGGGCGCATTGGCACTCGACCGGGGCTTGCCTTCGGTGCTGACCGCCTGCCTGCCCTGGGGACTGCTCGGGCTGGTGCTGGTGCTGAACACGGAGCTGATCCGCATCCTCGACCGGGACGAGGCACGGGCAGGCCACGCCTTCCGCTTCGTTTTCATGGCCTATGCCGTTGCCATTCCCGTCGTGGCCGCCCTGGCGGGGCTCGCCCGTGAGCGGCGTTTCGCCTGGCCCCTGGCGGCGGGGCTTGCTTTCGCCTTGCTGGTGCCGGTCGTGTTCTGGACCGGCATCGTCACCGCGATGGCCGGCAAGATCATCGTCGCGAGCCTTGTCCTGCTGGCTGCGACGGCGCTGGTGGTGGCCGGGTCCGTCGGCGGCATCCGGCGATTGGTGCTGGCCGGTTCGGTGCTGTTCGGCGTCGCGATCCTGATCCTGCTCTGGCAGACGATCGGCACGCTGCTCGACCAGTCGCTGTTCTTCCTCGTCGCGGGCGCGGCCCTGCTGGCGATCGCCTCCGGAGCCCGGCGGCTCTTCGCCCGGCTCAACCCGCCTGAGAAGGAAGCCGCCTGATGCGCGCGCTTTCGGCCGATAGCCTCATCGCCAAGGTGCCTTTGGTCTGGCGCGCGCTGGCAACCGCGCTGCTGCTGGGGCTCGTCCTGCTGGCGCTCGTCGAGCAGCGGGCGCGCATCCTGCGCGGCGGCACCGAGATCCGGCTGCGGAGCGTGCCGGTCGATCCGCGCGACCTCTTCCGCGGCGATTATGTCGTGCTGAGCTATCCGATCAGCACGGTCGAGACCGGTGCTCCCGGCCAGCCGGGCTTCCAGCGCGGCGAGCAGGTCTATGTCAGCCTCGGCCGGGACGAGCAGGGTTTTGCCAAGGCGACCGGCGTTTCGCGGGACTGGTCCAAGGCCGGCGATGGTATCGTCGTGATCGCTGGGCGCGTCACCGCGACCTCGGCCTGTGCCACCAATGCGGATGGTGCCTTCGATTGCAGCGGCCAGCGCAACCGCCTGCGCATCGCCTATGGGCTCGAGAGCTATTTCGTGCCGCAAGGCGAGGGCAAGGCGATCGAGACTACCGACAAGGCCCGGATCGAGGTCGTGGCCGCCGTATCGCCCTCGGGAGAGGCGGCGATCAAGCGCCTGCTGATCGACGGCAAGCCGGTCTACGCCGAACCGCCGTATTGAGGCGCATTGGCCGTTCGCATTAAGGCGCTGCGGTCTCTTAAAAACGCGAGTCATCCCGGACGGAGCGAAGCGGAGATCCGGGATCCATTCCTGAATCTCAACCGGAAACGCTCCGGCATGGATTCCGGGTCAAGCCCGGGATGACTCGCGTATTTTCCCTGAACCTCAGTGGGCTCTGAGAGGCACCCGGCATCACATTGCCGTGTCATCCTCGCCCCGTCTCAACCCTGCCGCAAAGCCGCTGATGATCCGCCACACGCGCTTGTGACAACACGCCGCGTGACGCGAATCCTCAGGAGTTATATGAACGGCAGATGAACGAGTTCGACAACGAGCGTTCATCTTGAGAGCGGCGAGCCGGGAACATGCATCGGCCGTCGGCGTTTCGATCCTGGATTTTCCGGCCTGCTGAAGGACTACTGTCCCGTGTCCTCCCATTCTTCCTTCAGGCGCTTCCTGCTTCTCGGCCGACCGGCCGTGGACGCGGTGCTGGCCACGCCGGGGCGGGATGCGCGGATCGACGTGATCCGCGGGCTAGCCCTGCTGATCATCTTCATCAACCACATGCCGGGGAACGTGGTCTCGGCCTATATGCCGCATAATTTCGGCTTCTCGGACGCGGCCGACATCTTCGTTCTGCTGGCCGGCGTCTCGGCTACCCTGGCCTATGGCGGGCTGATCGAGCAGCGCGGCTTCGCGGTCGCCGGGCTGAAGCTCGGCGCGCGGCTCTGGACGCTCTATATCGCCCATCTCGCGGTGTTCATCATCGTCTGCGGCGTCGTCGCCACGGCGGTGACGCGGACGCAGAACCCGCTCTATATCGAGGCGATCAATATCCAGCCCTTCTTCCGCGACACGGTCGAGGCGCTGATCGGCGCGCTGACGCTGACCTATCAGCCGTCCTATCTCGATATCCTGCCCCTCTATATCGTGCTGCTGGCGCTGTTCCCGGTAATCTATTACGCGGCGCGGCTGAGCCCGCTGCTGACGCTCGCCTGCTCGCTGGCGATCTGGCAGATGGCGCTCGCCTTCGAGCTCAATCTGCCCAATGGCAATGCCGGTGTCTGGTTCTTCAACCCCTTCGCCTGGCAGGTCGTGTTCACGCTCGGCATCATCATCGGCCGGGCGGCGCAGCTCGGCATCCATGCGCCGCGCCTGGCGTGGCTCGACGTCGCGGCGGTCGCCTTCATCGTCTTCGCCTGGGTGGTGAAGACGTCGAGCGGCAATCCGACCGGGATCGCGGCGCTGAACGACTGGTTCGATTCCGTGCAGCTCGGCTCGGACAAGACCAATCTCGCCTGGACGCGCATCCTGCATATCGGCGCGCTGGCCTGGCTGGCGATCCGCTGGCTGCCGTCGGGCATGGGGCTGGCGAAGGCCGCACCCGGCCGCATGCTCGCCAATGCCGGGCAGAACTCTCTGCATGTCTTCTGCGCGGGTGTCGTGCTCTCGATCATCGGGCAGATCGTGCTGGCGGAAACATCCTTCGATCTGGGCGTTCAGTTGCTGATATGCGCCGGTGGCGCTACAATTCTGACAGGGTTAGGGATTTTCCTGTCGTGGTACCGTTCGATCACGAAACGCGGCGCAGGCGCCGAGTCTACCCAGGCCCGTGGCGCGCCGTCGCCGCGGCCTTCCTTCTCTTCGCGCTGAATTCCGGATCGAGTGCCGCGCCGCTGCCGCCGCCGCTCGATGTGCGCTGCCGTGCGGAGGCCGCGAAAGCCGCTTTTCAGCCGAGCTTGCCGGCCGCACGCAAGGCGCTGCAGGAAACCGGCCGCCTGACCATCGTGGCGCTGGGCTCCTCGGCGACAGCCGGCTCCGGCGCCAGCGCCGACGACAAGAGCTATCCTGCCGTCTTGCAGGCTGAGCTGCGCCGGCGCCTGCCGGGTGCGGAGGTTCGGGTCGTCAACAAGGGCGTCGGCGGCCAGTCGGCCTATGACATGCTGCTGCGCATGCAGACAGACGTCATCGACGAGAAGCCGGCGATCGTGATTTGGCAGACCGTCATCAACGACGCGATCCGCGATATCGGCGAGGACAAGCTCGGCAAGATCCTGCGCAAGGGTGTGAGCAAGGCCCGCACGGCCGGTATCGAGATGATCCTGATGGACCTGCCCTGGCTGCAGCGTGAAGGGCGCTATCCCCACTACGACGATTACCGCGCCGTGCTGGCGAAGACGGCGCAGGACCAGGGCATCTCGCTGTTCCCGCGCTATGCGATGATGAAGGGCTGGTCGAGTTCGCGCCAGTTCACGCCGGAGGAGCTCGTCGGCATGGACGGCCTGCATCTGGTCGATGCCGGTTATCGCTGCCTGGCGCTGCGGCTGGCCGACGGGATCGTCGCGGGGATCGGTCCGGTCAGGATCGAGGCGGCGGGTGCCGTGAAGCCGACGAACTGAGGCCCTGTCCTTCCGGGGCTTCGCGCAGCGAAGAACCCGGAACTCACGACTGGGTGAGCAGCTTGCGACTGGGTATTGGAGGCCTCACCCAGTCGAGGGTTCCGGGTTCGCGCCTGTAGCGCGCCCCGGAATGACAATGGGCCTGCGAAGCGGCTGCCGGCTTACTTCGCCAAAACCTCGATATCGCGGTCGCTGCCCGACTCGACCTTGAAGTCGCGGGAATAGACCTGCCCCTCCTGACGGGCGATCAGGACATAGTCGCCTTCCGCCAGAATGACCTGTGGGAACGCTCCGATCGCCTCGCGAATGACGTCGCCGCCCGGCGTCAGCACGCTGAAGGCGGTGCCGGCGAAGGCTTCGCCGCCGGCATTGGCAACGAGCTTGAGCGTCACCTTCGCGGCGCGGTGATGCAAAGTCGCGTCGGTGACCTTGCCGGTCTCGACCTTCACGTCGGCGCGCTGGATCGCGTTGGAATCGCCGTAGGTCGAGACCACGTGATAGGTGCCCTCGGGCAGGCGGATGACCTCGCCCGCCTTGGCGCCGCTGGTGATCAAACGGCCTTCCGAGTTGCCCTGCAGCGGCACGAAGACCGAGAAGGAGAGCAGCGGGGCCGGGATCGGGGCATCCCCGATCGAGCCGGCGAGCGAGAGCGCGCCTGCGCTGATCTGGACCTGATCGCGCAGGCCCTGCTGGCCGAGGCTGACGCGCTTCGTGCCGCTGGCGAAACCGTAGCCGGCATGGATGACGTAATTGCCGGGCGGCAGCGAGAAGGCCGGCTCCGGCTCTGACGAACGCGCGACGATCCGCGACGAGGCGCCGTCGCCGCCCTCGCTGAGAACCCGCCAATTCAGCCCGGAGCGGATCGGCTTGCGGTCGGCGGCGAACTGGGCGGAGACGGACAGCCGCGCCAATCCGCTCGGCGCGACCGGCTGACCTTGCAGGGGCGCGGGAGGCGGCGTGTCCGCGCCGGGGCCGGGATCGGCGGACTGGGCGCCGGCGAGGTTCGGCGCAAGCAGGACGGCCATGGCGAAGGCGGCTCCGATAAGGCGGCGAGCTTTAAAGCCCTCCAATTCAAGCATGCTTTTCGTCCTCGGCGGCTCTGCGGCGATGTATGAGCAGCTCCGCTTGTCCTCATCATGGCGAAGGAATAGGTCAGTTCCCAAGCCATAGTCAGGATGTTTCATGACCGATACGCTCTCTCTGCTCAAGCTGCGTCGCTCCGTGCCGCCGCAGTTCCTCACGGCGCCCGGCCCCGACGGCGCCCAGCTCGACGAATTGCTCGCCATCTCCGCGCGCGTGCCCGACCATGGCAAGCTCGCGCCCTGGCGCTTCATCGTTTTCAAGGGCGCGGCCCGCGAGGAGGCGGCGGAGATCGTCGCGCGCATCTTCCGCGAGAAGAACCCGCAGGCGAGCGAGGACCAGGTCGAGTTCGAGCGCAAGCGCCTGCTGCACGCGCCGGTCATCGTCGCCGTGGTGTCGCGGGCACGCGAGCATGCCAAGATCCCGCTCTGGGAACAGGAGCTTTCGGCCGGCGCGGTCTGCATGAACATGCTCGTCGCCGCCTATGCCATGGGCTATGCCGGCTCTTGGCTGACCAACTGGTTCTCCTTCGACCGGCAGGTGCTGAGCGCCTTCGGGCTGGCTGAGGACGAGCGGATGGCCGGCTTCGTGCATCTGGGCACGCCGACGGCGCCGATCACCGATCGCGACCGGCCGGTAATGGCCGATATCGTCAGCTATTACGGGACCTGACGCGATGATCTATTCGGCCACGCAAGAGGATCTCGGCTTCGCGCATGATCCATTCAAGGCGATCGTCGCGCCGCGGCCGATCGGCTGGATCACGGCGCTAAGCGCTAAAGGCGAGGTCAATCTCTCGCCCTACAGCTTCTTCAACGCGATCTCGTCGCGGCCGAACATCGTGATGTTCTCCTCGGAGAACAAGAAGGACGCCGTCGCCTTCGTCGAGGAGACCGGTGAGTTTACCTGTTCGCTGGTCACCAAGGCGCTGGCGCATCCGATGAATCTGACCTCGGCGCCGCTGCCGCGGGGCGAGAGCGAATACGCCCATGCCGGGCTTGAGATGGCGCCGTCGCGCTTCGTCAAGCCGCCGCGCGTCGCCGGCACGCCGGCTGCGCTCGAATGCAAGCTGCTTTCGGTGCAGCAGTTGCTCGATGTCGACGGCAACGCCGTGCCGCGCTGGATGGTGCTTGGGCAGGTCGTCGGCATCTTCATCGACGATGCCTTCGTCAAGGACGGGCGCTTCGACACCGCAGGCGCCAACCCGATCGCGCGCTGCGGCTATGCCGATTATGCCGAGGTGACGAGCCTGTTCTCGATCACCCGTCCGGCCGGCGGATAAGTTGTGTATTTGCACTTGGCCTGCGCAGGGGTCGCCTCGACTCGATAATCCGCGGCATGCGACATGCCCTTGGGATAGGGGACGGGCCGAATGCATTCATCTTTCCGAGCCGCCGCGCTGGCGGCTTTTTTCGTGTCGAGCCTTGGCGCTTGCGTACCGCGCTACTCGTCGATCGAGGTCGCCGACATGCTGTCGAAAGGCTCGGTGGAGGTTGAGGCCAATACCAGCCGCAACGCCGTGAATGTCGTCACCAGAGGACAAACTGCGGGCACCGCGATCATGAACGGCCAGGGCGGTATTGCCGGGGTCCTGATCGGGGCGGCCATCGTCGCGGCATCGGCCGAGCCCGATATTCTCAACACGGGAAACGTCACCCAGCCGATCGCAGATGGCCTTCAGAAGAAATTCCGTCGGCCTGACGCATCGGCGCAGAATTTCTACAAAGTCCTGGTTGCCGGCGGCGGGAGCCTGATGCCTGCAATGGGAGATCATTTCCAGCTGACCTACACCGTTGCGATGAACGTCACGAACATCAAGACGCAAGAAGTCGTGATGCTGCAGTCATGCGCGGAAACGGAAGCGTCCACCATGCCGCTGGCGAAGTGGCGCGAATCCGTTCCGTTGATTCTGACCTTACGCGGTCGGACCGCCGCGAGCTGTTCGGCCAAATTCAAGGCGGCGTTGTCGCTCTGAAGGACTCGCAATGGAGCCGTCGCATTTCGTGAAAATGCTGCGCGTCGGCTGCACTCTCATGGACGACGCTTTCGTCAGGGGCCGGCCTTTAGACGCGGCCGGCTTCAACCTGCCAGCGGCATGGCGCGATAATCCCCGAAATCCGCCAGCGCCTTGTTGATCGCCTCGGCATCGAGGCTCTTGCCCTCCGGCAGGGTGAGGCGCGGCGGGTCGAGCGTTACCGTCGCACCGGGCGCGAGCGCCGTCGCGGCGCGCTGGACGCGCGAGGCGCAGCCGCCGCAATGCATGCCTGAAACCTCGAAAACCTGAGTCATTCGAATCGCCTCCGGCGGTTCATTCAGCCAGTTTGCGAGCTCGCGCGACGAGCCGCTGTGCCTTGATCAGATGGGGGCGATCCAGCATTTCGCCATCGAGCCCGATGACGCCGGCGCCGGGATTGGCTTCGAACAGGGCGATGATCTGCTGGGCCTTGGCGAGCGCGGCAGGCGATGGCGCGAAGATCTCGTTGATGATCGGAACCTGTGCCGGATGGATCGCCATCTTGCCGGTGAAGCCGTCGCGGCGCGAGGCGAGGCATTCGGCCCGAAAGCCGGCATCATCGCGGAAATTGGTGAAGACGGTGTCGATCGCATCGACCTGCGCGGCCGTCGCCGCGAACAGCGTCAACGATCGGGCGAGGCGATAGGGGTCGGCATAGGAGCCGTCCTCCAGCCGGTTGGTCTCGGCGCCGAGGTCGGCCGAGAGGTCTTCCGCGCCCCAGGTCAGCGCCATCAGGCGGTGCGAGGAGCGGTGGTAGCTGCCGAGCCCGAAGATCGCTTTGCCGGTCTCGGTTGCGATCGGGAGAATGCGCGTCAAGCCGTCCGGCAGGTCGGATTCGGCCTCGCGCACCGCGATCTTGGCGGCGAGGTGGCCGACATCGGTGCCGCCCTCCGATTTTGGCAGCATGATCGCATCGGGTGCGCCGGGCATGATCGCGTCGAGATCGGCATCGCTCATGCCGGTCGTCAGGCCGTTGATGCGGACGATCAGCAACGGGCGCTTCGGCAGGGAGCGGGTGGATTCGAGGAATGCACGGGTGATCTCGCGCGCCTGCGGCTTGCCGTCGAGCGCGACGGAATCCTCAAGGTCCAGGATCAGCGCATCAGTGCCGCAATCCAGGCCCTTCTGCTGCTTCTTCGGGCTGTCGCCCGGCACGAACAGGAGCGAGCGCATGCCGGTCAGACCGCGACCGTGGCAGGGGCCGCGCGCTTGCGCATGAAGGCCTGGCGGCGGCACTGGGCGACCAGCGTGCCGTCCTGCTTGTAGGCCTTGTGCACGAACTCGACGATGCCGGCATCGGGCCGCGAGCGCGACTCGCGCTTGGCCGCGATCTCGGTGGTGCAGTTGATCGTGTCGCCCTCGAAGAGCGGGGTGGGGAAGAGCACATCGGTCATGCCGAGATTGCCGATGGTCGTGCCGACCGTGGTGTCGTTGACGGAGATGCCGATCATCAGGCCGAGCGTGAACAGCGAGTTCATCAGCGGCTTGCCCCATTCCGTCTCGGTCGCGCAGAAATGCGCATCGATATGAAGGGGTTGCGGGTTCAGCGTCATGTTGGAGAACAGCATGTTGTCCATCTGCGTGACCGTGCGGGTCAGGCCGTGCTCGATGACCGCGCCGACCTGGAAATCTTCGAAATAGATTCCGCCACGCTTGTGACGCACCACATCCGCCATAGACGCCTCCGCCTTCTTCATGCCGGCTGCTGAGCCGGAACCAGAAGTCGTAGAGGGACCTCCGGCGAGAGGGAAGCGGAAAGCGCCCGGGGCCTGCGCCGCAGGGCCGATCTTAACGGTTCGCTTACCATAATGGAGCAATTTTGGAGGGTGCCCTCGCAATGCGCGCGGGCCACCGCCGAAGGTCTCGATGTTCCTCTTCACCACGCCGCAGAGCCAGAGCCGCGAAACGCAGCCTGCGAACCCGGTCGTCAGCGCCATCCGTCAGGGCGCGGAGCGGACGGGGGCGGGGTTCGACTATCTGCTGAAGACGGCGCAGCGCGAGTCGTCGCTGGAGCCGACGGCCAAGGCGAGCACATCGAGCGCCACGGGGCTCTTCCAGTTCATCGAGCAGACCTGGCTCGCCATGGTGAAGCAGGAGGGGCCGAAGCAAGGCCTTTCGCAATATGCCGACGCGATCACGGAGAGCGGCGGGCGCCTCAGCGTTTCCGATCCGGCGGCGCGCGAGAAGATCCTCCAGCTGCGCAACGACCCGCAGGTCGCCGCCGTAATGGCTGGCGCGCTGACCCAGAAGAACCGCGATCAGCTTGCCTCCAGCCTCGGCCGGCAGCCGCAGGCGGGCGAGCTCTATATGGCGCATGTGCTCGGTGCGCGCGGCGCCTCCGATCTGATCCGCGCGTCGGCCAGTGACCCCAGCCGCGTCGCGGCGCGGGATTTCCCAGAGGCCGCCGCTGCCAATCGCTCGATCTTCTACGACAAGGCCGGCCGCGCGCGCAGCGTGCAGGAGGTCTATGGCGTGCTGGCGGCCAGCCATGCCAGCACGCAGGTTGCCGCCAAGGTGGCGCCGAACGCGCAGGCGGGGCAGGACGATATCCCGGTTGCCGAGATCGCGGCAGCGCTGCGGCCCGACCGCGCCAAGGGGCTCGTCGGCCTGTTCTCGACGGGCGGCTCGCGCGATCCCGTCTCGAAGGCCGTCGCCAATCTCTGGACCACGCCGCCTCGCAACGGCACGCGCATGGCCTCGCTCGAAGGCGGCGAACGCTATTTCCCGCGGCCCGGCCAGAGCGAAGGCACGCTATCCGATGCGAGCCCCGCGGCCGCCGGCTCGATCGTCAGTCCTCCGGCCAAGGCGGTCAACGCGCCGTTGCCACCGTCGCGTCCGAGCGACCTGTCCCAGCCCGATGTCGCGGCCGCACAGCCGGCGGGCAAGCGGCGCGGCGGGCCGCTCGACCTGTCTTCCTTCATGATCCAGCGGAGCGGAACATGATCGTTCGGCGCTTCCTGCTCTGGGCTCGGACCGCGCCCGCCGAGGCGCGCGCCAGCGGAGCCGCCGCGCTGGCGGGCGCCTATCTGCGTTCCGGCATGTCCGACGAGGACCGATATGAGGCCGAGACGGCGCTGATCGCGCTGATCGACGATCCCTCGCCCTTGGTGCGGCGCGCGATCGCCGAGGAAATGGCGCCTTCGATGCGCACGCCGCGCAATCTCGCGCTCGGCCTGATCGCCGAGCAGAGCGATGTCGCGGCGCTGGTGCTGGCGCATTCGCCGGTGCTGACCGAGGCCGACCTGGTCGATGCCGCTGCTGTCGGCGATGCGCTCGCCCAGAAGGCCATCGCCATGCGCCGCTGCCTGCCGATCAGCGTCTGCGCCGCGCTGGCCGAGGTCGGCTGCGAGGAGGCGCTGGTCACGCTCGCGGGCAATCGCACCGCCGAGATCCCCGATTTCTCGCTGGAGCGCATGATCGAGCGCCATGGCGACAGCGGTGCGCTGCGCGAGGCGCTGCTCGAGCGCGCCGACCTGCCGGGAGGCTTGCGGCAGACGATCGCGGCCAGGGTTTCCGACACGTTGGCGAGCTTCGTCACAGGCTGTGGTTGGCTGACGGCCGAGCGCAGTGCCCGATTGGCCCGTGAATCGACCGAGCGGGTCGCCGTCGCGCTCGCAGCCGGCGGCGAGGCCAGCGATGCGCCGGCGATCGTCGAGGTGCTCAGGGTCACCGGGCGGCTGACATCGGGGTTGATGCTGCGCTCGCTGCTCAGCGGCGAGCCGGCGCTGGCGGAGGCGGCTTTCGTCGCCCTGTCCGGCCTGCCGGAGGACCGTGTCGCGGCCCTGCTGCGCGACAGGCGTGGCGCCGGGCTCAAGGCGCTCTGCCGCAAGGCGGGTTTGCCGGCCTCGCTGGAGCCGGCCTTCTCGGCTGCGATCATGGCGCTCAATGCGCGCGGCTTCGATCGGCCGCCGGTCCGGCACGGCATGGATCGCGGCCTGCTGCGCACGGTGCTGATCGCTTGCGAGGGGGCGGAAGGGCCTGAAGCGGATGCGTTGATGGCCCTGCTGCGCCGCCTCGATGCGGAAGCTGCCCGCGAAGAGGCGCGCGGTCTGGCGGATTCGCTGGCGGACGACGCGGCGCTGGCGCTCCTCGTCGAGGCCGATCCGTCCTTTCTGATCGAGCTCGCCGAAAGCGACCTGCGCGACGCTGCCTGAAGAGGCTCAGTAGCCGAATTGCTCGCGCAGGATGCGCTCGTCCAGGCTGTGGCCGGGGTCGTGCATCATGACGAGGTCGACGCCGCGGTCGATCTCGATCGAGACCGAGGTGACCTCGTCGATCTGGGTGTGATCGGCGACGGCGCTGACCGGACGCTTATCGGCTTCCAGCACCTCGATGAAGACCTTGGCATGGTCCGGCAGCAGGGCGCCGCGCCAGCGCCGCGGCCGGAAGGCCGAGATCGGCGTCAGCGCGAGCAGGGGGGCGTCGAGCGGCAGGATCGGCCCGTTGGCGGAGAGATTATAGGCAGTCGAGCCGGCGGGTGTCGCCAGCAGGAGGCCGTCGGCGATCAGCTCGGACAGGCGCACTTGGCCATCGACCGAAATGCGCAGCTTCGCGGCTTGGTAGGAGCGGCGCAGCAGCGAGACCTCGTTGATCGCCTTGGCCTGCACAGTCGCGCCGTTGCGGTCGGTGGCCTGCATCGACAAGGGATGCACGATGCTGCGCTGGGCGGCGTCGAGCCTTTTGGTCAGGCCGCGCTCCTTGAACTCGTTCATCAGGAAGCCGACCGAGCCGCGGTTCATGCCGTAGATCGGCTTGCCCGTACCGAGGAAGCGGTGGAGCGTCTGCAGCATCAGCCCGTCGCCGCCGAGCGCAACCACGACATCGGCTTCGGCCGGATCGGCATTGCCATAGCGCTCGACGAGCTTGTCGAGCGCCGCCTGAGCCTCAGGGGTGTCGCTGGCGACGAAGGAGATCGCGCCGAATCGTTCGGTCATAGCGTGTCCTGAAACGGCAGGCCCTGCGGTATCGGGGGCAGGCTTAACACGTCCGGGCGTCAGGCCGCGAGGCCATGGCGGCAACAAAGTCCCGGCAACGAAAAAGGCCGGGCTTTCGCCCGGCCTCGATATGAGCTGAGGAACCGAGGATCCTTAGAGAGCGGTGCTCCACTGCACCGGCACCATCTCGAAGCCGTTGCCGTTCTTGGCGATGAAGCCGGTCGCCGGGAAGGGGGCATGGTAGAAGGCGACCTGCATGCGCTCGGCCGAGACCATGTCGAGCAGCTTGCGCCGCGTCGCCGCGGCCTGCGGACCATCCATGTCGAACACCGCCGACCAGTCGGGATTGCGCACGAACAGGGCGGGATGGTTGGTCGTGTCGGACATGACCATCAGCTTGCCGTTGCCGGAGCCGAGCGCGAAGACCGTGTGGCCGGGCGTGTGACCGGGGGCTGCGACCGGGGTCAGGCCGGGCACGAGCTCCTTGCCCGGCTCGAACTGCTTTACGTCCTTGGCGACCGGGCCGAAGACACGGCGCACGCCGGCGAAGGCGCCCTTCATGGCATCGGGCGCGGCGTTCATCCTGGCATCGTCCATCCAGAAGGCCCATTCGGCCGCCGGGACCATGACCTCGGCATTGGGGAACACGGCCGTGCCGTCCTTCAGCCGGAAGCCGTTGATGTGGTCGCCGTGGAAATGGCTGAAAACGACGCTGGAGACGTCCTTCGGATCGAAGCCCGCCGCCTTGAAATTCGCCATCCAGGTGCCGGAGGTCGGCGCGCCGGAATCGCCGTTGCCGGTGTCGATCAGGGTCAGCTTGCCGGCATGCTGGATCGCCAGCGTGGTGAAGGTGATGCTGAGTGCGTCCTGCGGCAGGAAGGCCTGCTCCATCGCCTTCTTGACATCGGCGAGCTCGGCATTGCGCACGAAACCTTCGAGCGGGCGCCTGCCGAAGCCATCATTGATCGCGGTGACGGTGATGTCGCCGATCTTGTAGCGATAGAAGCCGGGAGCCTGGTTCACGGGAACTCCTTGTGCCTGGGCCGGGCTGATGCCGGGCAGATCGAGTGTTGCGGCTGCAACGAGAGCGCCGGCACCGACAAGGGCGGCGCGGCGCGAGAAATCTGTGTCCTGCATGGTCTGGTCTCCCCTCGGGTCGCAGGCAGACTAGCGACGGCCTTCCTGCTTTCAACCGCAAGGGCTTGCCGGAAGGTCAAGTTTCCGTGAGGCCCGAATCCGAAGCGGCGGGCGGATCGCGCCTGGCCAGCGCGCGCAGCATCGCGGCGCAGAGCGCGAGCGAGCCCATGACGCCCTGCCCGGAGCAGTCAGCGACCAGCGCCTGGAAGGCGAGCGTCTCCTCGTTGGCGAGGCATTGCAGGCTCCAGCTCCAGCCGGGCGCCTTCTGCCGCAGCAGGGAGACGGCGATGTCGATATCGGCGCTGACGGTGCCCAGCGTCTTCCAGAACGAGCCGTGCTGGTAGATGCCGCCGGCCGGCGTGCGCCGGTTGACCAGCTGCGCCGGCTTGCGCCTGACGACGAAGCCGAGCGCCTCGTAGATATCGGCATCGAGCTCGCGGTTCGGCTTGCTGGAAGCCTCGCACCGGGCCGCGAGTGCAAGAAGTTGTGTCCGGTCGTCCATTCCGGTCCGTGCAAAGATCGATCAGGGCGGTGGGCCGCAAGCGGGCACCGCGATCCCGCCATCTAACCCATGATCGCGCCTGCCGGCCAGCCATGGAATGCACGGGCGTCTGGTGAGGCCGTAGCCTCAGTCATTCATCCAGCGGGACTGGGTCTTGCAGCGATAGCCGATGAAGCAGGTCGGACTCTCGCGGCTGGGCACGAAGGCGGGCTCCAGACCCTCGTCGAACTCGCAGAAGCTGCGGTCGCGCACGAAGCGGTCATAGGTGAAGCCGCCCGTCCCCAGCACGATGGCACCATTCGCCTGGACGTCGCGCTGGCTCGCGGCGCAGGGGCGCGAGACGGTCGAGGGCCGCGTTTGCGCATCGGCGCTTCCGGCCGTGAGGATAAGGGCGAGCGTAAGGACAAGGGCTTTCATCGAAGCCTCCCGAAGCTTGACCAGCCGGATAACCGCCTAGCCCGCCAAACGTTCCCCCGGCGGTGGATCTGTCAAGGGGCATCCGGTTACCCCGGATCGGCGTACCCCTGCCTCATTCTGGCCTTGGCCTCCGTCTTGTCTCGGCACTTGTCGATTCACATGGGAAAGCACCGCCATGAAACTCGTGTTGATCGCCGCGCTCGGCGCCCTCGTTGCGCTGCCCGCCGCGGCGCAGCAGCTGCCCCAACGCAAGCCCGGCCTCTGGGAAACGAAATCGAAGGGCAACGAGGGCGAGACCATCGCCAAGCAATGCGTCGGTCCGGGAACTGACCAGTCGATCGTCGGGGGGCTCGCTGCCGGTGCCTGCTCGAAGATGCAGGTGACCAAGACGGCCACTGGTTACGCCGTCGAGACGGAATGTGCGGTCGGCCAGATCAAGGCTTCCGGTAACAGCGTCATCACCGGAGATTTCCAGACATCGGTCCGAACTGAAGGTACGACGAAGATCAGCGGCATGCCCGGCCAGACCGGCCAGGTGGAGCGCAAGCTCGTCGTCGAGGCCACGCGTGTCGGCGAATGCGCGCCCGGCCAGAAGCCCGGCGACATCATCATGCCGGACGGCAAGGTGATCTCGATGCCGTCGCCGAAGCCCGCGCCGTAAATTCGCAGGACAAGGTGCAGGCGGCAGGCGGGCTGATCGCAAGACCCGAGAAGGGGACATGGTGCCGGCGGAGAGGATCGAACTCCCGACCTTCGGTTTACAAAACCGCTGCACTACCGCTGTGCTACGCCGGCGCCGCTGGCTGGTTGGCCAGAAAGCCGTCGACGGGATCTTCTCCTCGTCGACGATGCCGTAGCGGTTACCAGTCGATGGCCGCTAGAGCAAGCACCTCCGCCATGGCTGCAAAGCGGCCATGGCGCGGCATGCACGGGCGATGGCGTCATGGAGACTGTTCGAGCACCGGCCTGACTATGTCGCCCGGGGGGTATTTCAGCTCACGGAGCGGATGATCTCGCGGTAGGCCGCCTCGGGAAAGGCCTTGAGGGTCTCGGCTCGGACGTTGCCCAGCATGGTGAGCTGCAGGCAGAACCGTGCCTGGACCGCATCGTCGGGCGCCTCGCAGACGATCACCATGTCGTACTTGCCCATGGTCATGAAGAATGCCTTGAAATCTCCGCCCATTTCCTTGAGCGCCTGCTTCGCCGCATCGAGGCGGCTTGGCGAGGCTTTGACGTTGCGGGCGCCCTGATCGGTCCAATTGGCAAGCATGATGTAGGTTGTCATCGCGCCACTCCCTGAAACCGGCCCGGCCTGTTTATGGGAAGCATCTGCCGGCGGCAGATCGTCACCGCCAGTGCGGATAGGCGTTGGCTCAATGCCGGGCCTTGGCGGGCAGAATAACACGGCAGGAGCGGGCGGATCGGCCTGGGTAAAAGAAAAGCCCCGGCCGTGAGGCCGGGGCTCGTTCGTGGGACCGGCTGCTTCAGCTCAGTCGTTCTCGTAGGTCATGATGTCGCGATCCTTGGTCTCCGGCACGAAGAGCATGCCGATCACGAAGGTCATCAGCGCGATCACGATCGGGTACCAGAGGCCGTAATAGATGTCGCCGGTACCGGCCACCATCGCGAAGGAGGTGGCGGGCAGCAGACCGCCGAACCAGCCGTTGCCGATGTGATAGGGCAGCGACATGCCGGTGTAGCGGATGCGGGTCGGGAAGAGTTCGACCAGCGCGGCCGCGATCGGGCCGTAGACCATCGTCACGTAGATGACGAGCACGGTCAGGATGGCGATGATCGTCAGGGACTGGCCGTTGAACAGCGCGCCCACGAAGCCGGTCTTGACGATGCGCGCATCGCCCGGGGCCGGGTAGCCCGCCGCGACCGCCGCCTTGGCGATGTTCCCCGCGAACGAGCCGTCGATGGCGATCTCCGTGCCGTTGACCGTCACCTTGGCTGCGGTGCCGGCCGGAGCCGGGGCCTGCGTGTAGACGATCGCCTGGGTCGCCAGCGTGCGGCGGGCGATATCGCAGGGCTGCGTGAAGGTACGCACGCCGACCGGATCGAAGACCGAGCCGCAGGTGGCGGGGTCGGCGACGACCTGGACCTTGACGTTCTCATGCGCAGCGGCGAGGCCCGGGTTGGCGGCCTTGGTGAGCGCGCCGAACAGCGGGAAATAGGTCAGCGCCGCGATCAGGCAGCCGGCCAGGATGATCGGCTTGCGGCCGATCTTGTCCGACAGCGCGCCGAAGACGATGAAGCCGCCGGTGCCGAGGATGAGCGACCAGGCGATCAGCACGTTGGCCGAGTAGAGGTCGACCTTGAGGATGCTCTGGATGAAGAACAGCGCGTAGAACTGGCCGGTGTACCAGACGACGGCCTGGCCGGCGGTGAGGCCGAACAGCGCGAGCAGCGCGATCTTGGCGTTCTTCCACTGACCGAAAGCTTCCGAGAGCGGCGCCTTCGAGCCCGTGCCCTCGTCCTTCATCTTCTTGAAGGCCGGCGATTCCTGCATCTGGAGGCGAATCCAGACCGAGATCGCGAGCAGGAAGATCGAGGCCAGGAAGGGAATGCGCCAGCCCCAGGCGGCGAACTCGGCTTCGCCCATCGTGGTGCGGATGCCGAGGATGACGATCAGCGAGAGCAGCAGGCCGAGCGTTGCCGTGGTCTGGATCCAGGAGGTGTAGAAGCCGCGACGGCCGACGGGCGCGTGCTCGGCGACATAGACCGCCGCGCCGCCGTACTCGCCGCCGAGCGCGAGGCCCTGGAGCATGCGCAGGACGATCAGGACCACCGGGGCGATCCAGCCGATCGAGGCGTAGCTGGGGAGAAGGCCGACCAGGAAGGTCGAGGCGCCCATGATCACGATGGTGACGAGGAAGGTGTACTTGCGGCCGATGAGGTCACCGAGGCGGCCGAAGAACAGCGCGCCGAACGGGCGGACGAGGAAGCCTGCCGCAAACGCCAGCAGCGCGAAGATCGCGCGGGTGTTGGGGTCGAAGGCCGAGAAGAAATGCGCGCCGATCATGGCGGCGAGCGAGCCGTAGAGATAGAAATCGTACCACTCGAACACGGTGCCGAGCGACGAGGCCAGAATGACCTTCTTTTCCTCCTTGGTCATCGGTCGGGGCGCTGCCCTCGTTCCCGATGCTTGTGATGCCATGCTCATGGCGTTTGTCTCCCCTGGTGAAGCCCTGAAGCCGGGACGGGCCCGGCAACCTCGTTTCGCGCGGTTCACGTTCTCAGTGACGATGGCCGCGCGGCCGGAAGATGGGTGAGTCCCGTCACTCCAGCTCGCTTCAGAGGATTGCGCGCGGATTGTCGCAGGGGCAATCAGGCACTTGGTCTTGCACCGTTCGTCTATGAGACTAACGGCGAGGGGGATTTCGCAGGCCGGAAAGCGCGGAAACAACCCCTTTTCCGGCACTTGGAGCCTGCTGGTCAGCGGCGCCGGCTGGCCGCGTAGAGTGCGATCGCGGTCGCGTTCGAGACGTTGAGGCTGGTGATCGTGCCGGGCACTTCGAGCCGCGCGACATGGTCGCAGAGCTCGCGCGAGCGCTGGCGCAGGCCCTTGCCCTCGGCGCCCATCACCATCACCAGCGGGCGGCGCAGCGCGACGTCGTCCAGCGAAACGTCGCCATCCGAATCGAAGCCGACGCGCAGGAAGCCGCGCTTGCCCAGCGTATCGAGCGCGTCGCCGAGATTGCGCACCGCGATCAGCGGCACATGCTCCAGCGCGCCGGAGGCGGATTTCGCCAGCACGCCGGTGGCGGCGGGAGAGTGCCGGATCGTGACGATCACGGCGGCAGCGGCAAAGGCTGCGGCCGAGCGCAGGATGGCGCCGACATTATGCGGATCGGTGACCTGGTCGAGCGCCAGGACAACCGCATCGTCCGGCAGGCTGTCGAGATCGGGCGAGGGCAGGGGATCGCAGACGAGATAGAGGCCCTGGTGCACCGAATCGGGGGTGAGCAGCCGGTCGATCTCGGAGGGACGCACGATCTCGGCCTCGAGCGGCAGAGGGTCGATTTGCTCCTGCAGGCGGCGCAGGCCATTCTCCGTCGCGAGCAGGCGCCGGTGGCGGCGCCGCGGATTCTTCAGCGCCTCGACGACGGGATGCACGCCGTAGAGCACGGCCTCGTCGATATCGCCCGGCCGGTGCGGCGGCGGCCCGTCGCTGCGGCGGGCGCCCTGTCTGCCCCCTGCGGGCCTGGCTTGTTTCGGGCGGAACGGCGGAGCCATCGCTCTCTCCAGTGATTGCCGGATTGCCGTGCCACGACATCGCGCGCTTGGCCAGCGCGAACCACCCTTTGCCGACATATCCCACGAGAAAAGGAGCCACGATGCCACAGGAAACGGACCGGCTGATCGTGATCACCGGCGGCCCGGGCGCAGGAAAGACAAGCCTGATCGAGGCCCTGGCGGCCAGCGGCCAAGCGGTACGGCCCGAGGCCGGGCGGGCGATCATCCGCGACCAGCAGATGATCGGTGGCCGGGGGCTGCCCTCAGTCGATCCGGCGCTGTTCGCCGAGTTGATGCTGGCAGCCGACCTGCGTGGCCATGCCGAGGCCCGCGCGGGACGGGGAAACGTGTTCTTCGATCGCGGCCTTCCCGACATCGCGGGATATCTGGCGTTGTGCGGCCTGCCGATTCCCGATCATGTCGCGCGTGCCGCGCAGCAGCTGCGCTACCGCCGGGCGGTCTTCATAGCCCCGCCCTGGCGCGAGATTTTCACGCAGGATGCCGAGCGTAAGCAGGATTTCGCCGAGGCGGAGCGGACCTATGCGGCCATGGCGGAAATCTATCCCCGCTACGGCTATGCGCTCGTCGAATTGCCCCGCGCGAGCGTCGCGGAGCGCGTCAGCTTCGTGCTCGATCGCCTGCTCGTCCGGGAGTGATCGATTTTTCGGGCATCTCGCCGGGCCTTCACAACGAATTCGCATGATCGGTCTTTTTGCCGTTGACAGGGCGCGGCCCGGTCACCATAAGTCCGGCCGCGCCTACCGGTCGTCGCGAAAGTGACATATCGGTGGCCCTGGGCTCACCGAGCCGATCAAGGGCGCAGGCGGGGGAATGTCCCGAGCGGCAAAGGGGGCGGACTGTAAATCCGCTGGCTATGCCTTCGCAGGTTCGAGTCCTGCTTCCCCCACCACCTTTTTCCTAAGAACTTGATTTTCCTTCTTTCTCGCCACGACGCCCGTACCTGACAATGAGGTGCGGGAGTAGGCGTCCGATTGCGGTTCCGGAATCAGGAGCGCGGCGGCCTGCTGAGCAAGCCGGGCTCGGTTCGCGTCGCGGCATATCGGCAGACATACCAGCGTCAGCGAACCAGTTCCCGACCCCTTCCTTGCCCATCGCCGTTCCATCAGCCCTGGCGATGAAGGCCATGCCGCCGGTCTTGGCGGTCTCGATCGACCCCGCCGGCGGGGGCAGGAGAGGGAGGACGACGCTGGCCTTTCCCTGGCCCTTCTCCGTCGTCATGTAGATCAGTCCGTTTTGGACATGTTGCCGATCGAAGCGGGAAGCATCGCCGCGCCGAAAGCCGGTGTAGAGCATGACCTCGAAGGCCAGATGATCACGCACGCCGGTGAGCTACTTCTGCTCAAACGGGCATGCCGGCCGAAGCCTTCGTGCAGGCGGACGATCACACGCCCTGGCAATACATCATTAAGCTGCTCAGGGATCAGATCGAAAAAGCGTTTCGGCAGCGATAGCTTTTCACTTTGGTTGCCCTGTACAGTCAGCTCGGTCACCATTTCGCCGTATTTGAAAGAGGGTCGAATGAACGACGTGTCATCGGGTGGCTATGTCCTTACATCGAATCAATTCCGCGTCGGCGCCGTGATGAACAAGACCTCGGCGATCCTCGGGCGCCAGACTGGCAAATTCGTCCTGCTGGCCTTCGTGCCGATGATCCCGATCCTTCTGCTGACCTTCACTGCACTGTCGTCGAACACTCCTGCGGCATCGGGCATCGCCTTCGGCGCGATTCTGACCGGGCTCCTGACCTTCGTGCTCCAGACCCTGGCCCAGGCGACGAGCCTCTACGGTGCCTTCCAGGAGATGCGCCAGCAGCCCTTCACGATCGGCGATTCCTTGCGGGTCGGGCTCGCCCGCACGATTCCCGTCATCGGCGTCGGTATCCTGGTCGGCCTTGCGACGATGCTCGGCTTCCTGCTTCTCATCGTGCCGGGCGTCATCATCGGCTGCATGCTCTATGTCGCCATTCCCGCCTGCGTCATCGAGAAGCTGGGCGTGACTGAGAGCATGAGCCGCAGCGTCGCGCTGACCAAGGGCTATCGCTGGCAGATCTTCGGGCTCTTCCTGCTCGTCGTGGTGATCTCGGTGCTGGGTGCCTTCGTGTTCACCATGATCGGCGGCACCGGTCTTGTCGGACAGTTGCTGAGCTTCGGCTGGCAGGTCGTCTCGACCGCTTTCGCCGCCGTGCTCTCGGCCGTGATCTACCATGATCTGCGCGTGGCCAAGGAAGGCGTCGGCCTGGACACGCTCGCCAGCGTTTTCGATTGAGGCGCGCGAGAGCCTGCCGCGCCGGCTCTCAAGGGCCGGTCGCGGCGGGTTCGTTCTTGTCAGCGCGGTAGCGGCCGAACTGCTGCTCGCGTTCGAGATGCGCCCGTTCGGCCGTGTAGAAGGCCTTCAGGAAATCGAGCGCCTCGGCTGGAGGAACCTTCTCCGTCCAGTCGATCTTGCGACAGATCTTGTCGCAGACCTGCACTTGCATGGCGAAGGTATCGGGCGAGGCCGGCCGGCGCAGCAACTCCTCCAGCACCTGCAATTCGAAGGCGCCATAGGCGTCGAGCTGCTTGCGGCTGAAGACGAAGCGGCTCTGCGCCTCCGCGAGTTCGGCGAGCAGGGCGCGGCGCGGCACGGAGATGACCATGGTGCCCGCGATCAGGTCCCCGGCGCGCAGGTGATCGCGGTTGAAGAAGGGCAGGGCCGAGAGTGCGACCGCCCAGCCGAAATAGCTCGCCGCCGTCCAGAATTCGGCGCCGGCGCCGATCTTCGGCACGGCGAAGAACAGCCCAAGCGGGAGGAATATCTCGACCTCGCGGGTCAGGTTGCGGGCGACGATCGCGCCAGGCAGGAGCGGGCCGCCGCTGCGGTCGATCACCTTGAGGTTGACGATGCGCTTGCCCGGCGTCGCGCCCTGGCTCTGCAGCTCGAAATAGATGAAGTAGAGGTTCCGGAGCAGGAAGGACAGGAACAGCACGACCGTGACCGTCACCGAGCCGGTGACGCCGTGCAGCAGCGTCAGGCCGAGCACGAGGAAGAGCAGCGCGGTCGCCAGCATCCAGAACAGGAAATCGATCAGGAAGGCGACGAGCCGCTCGCCATGGTTGGCGATATCGACCTCCAGCGCTACGCCTTCCGGCGTGATGATCTCGCGCCGGTTGCGGGTGATGCCGTCGAGCAGCCGGTTGATGCGGTCAAGTCGCTGGGCCATGGCGTCCGCGTCTGCCGATCGAGAGGAAATAGACCGTCCACAGCACGCCGGTCGTGGCGCCGATCGCGAAGCGCCAGGGCGTCGAGGCGACGAGCTGGCGCAGGCCCCCCTCGATGATGCCGGCGACGAAGAGCATCAGCACGGCCCCGCCTGCGAGCCCGGCCGCCGCCTTCCCGGCCATGGCAAGGCTGTCGAGCCGGTTGTAGCGGCCCGGAAACAGGATCTTCTCGGCGATGACGAGCCCGCCGGCACCGCACAGGATGAGCGCGCCGATCTCGGTCACGCCATGGATCGAAATCCAGCCGATGAAATCGAGGAGCAGGCCGCGATTGTAGTGCAGCGCCAGGAAGGCTCCGAGCACGATGCCCTGATAGCCGAGCAGCAAAAGTGTCGGCACGCCGCCGAACACCCCGAGCCCGAAGGTCATGATCCCGATCGTTGCATTGTGGCGGAACAGGAAGTTGGCGAAGACGACGAAAGAATCGACGAAGCCGGGCCAGGGCGCGAAGATTTCCGTTCGGCGCAATTGGTCGGCCGTGCTCGCCGGGCCGCGTCCACCCGCCAGGCCTTCGGGGACGAGCATGCCGAACCACGCCTCGTTCGGCAGCACCATCAGGTAGCCGATGGCGATGCCGGCCGCGATGGCGAGCGTCGCCAGCAGGATATGCCAGCCTGCTCCGCGGACGGCCTGCGGGAAGCCCCGTTTCAGGAAGCCCCCGAGCGCTTCGAGGATGCCGATGCGCGGGCCGTAGACCACGAAGAAGGCTCTGAGCACCAGCCCTTCGAGATAGAGGATCAGGTTGCGGTCGAGCGCGATCGAGCGGGCGACCGAGAGCGAGGAGGCGGCTGTCCGGTAGAGCAGGGGCAGTTCCTGCAACTCCGCGGCGGAAAGGCGCGACAGACCCTTCTTCTCGATGCGCGAGACGAGATCGTCCAGTACCCGCCAGGCCGTCTCGCGGTTCCTGCGAAACTCGGCGCTGCGCAGCGTGACGGTCGCGACCGGGGGCGGAGGCGTGGCTAAGGAGCTGTTCGGTTCTATAGCAGCCCCCTCTGCTTGATGGTGAGGTAGCGGTTGACGAGGCCAACGGCCAGGCCCCGCGGCGGGATTTCCAGGCAATGCACGCCCATCCGTGCCAATCGCTCCAACACCACGGCGCGCTCGCGCTGCAGGTCGCGGGCGACGACCGCCTCGGCGACCGGCCGGAAGCCCGCCGGCTCGGCATCGACGATATCGGCCAGCAGCGGATCGCGCAGCGTGACGAAGATCACGGCATGGCGGTTGGCCATGCGCTGGAGGCTTTCCAGCAGCAGCCCCGCCGTCGTGGTGTCGATGAATTCGGTGAACAGGACGACCAGCGCCCGGCGCTTCAGGCGGGCGTTGAGCTCGGCGAGCCCCAGCGTGAAATTGGTCTCCTCGGCCCGGTAGCCGAGCTGGCCCGAGGCATTCTGGAGCCGGGCGAAGGCGCTCCGGCCGGGCGAGGGCTGGAGATATTGCCGGATGCGTGAATCGAAGCCGAAGCTGCCGACATGGTCGCCGCTGCGCAGCGCGACCCAACCCAGCAGCAAGCCGGCATGGATCGCATGGTCGAGCCGCGGCAAACCGTCGATCGGCTCGGCCATCAGGTAGCCGGTGTCGAAGGCGAGCACGATCTGGTGGTTACGCTCGATCCGGAATTCCTTCGACAGCAGCTTCAGATGCTTGGCCGAGTGCTTCCAGTCGATGAAGCGGTTGTCGAGCCCCTGGACATGGTCGCGCAGCGCCTCGAACTCGGTGCCTTCGCCCTTCTGGCGCTGGACCTTGATGCCGTCGACAGCGTCGCGGCTGAAGAACTGCACGGCGGCCGAGGCGATGCCGCGGATATCGGGCACGACGTCGATCGTGAGCGCCAGCGGCCGGCGCTGGCTCCGGCCGGCGAGGCCGAGCGGACCGCGCCAGCGCAGCCAGAGCGCATCGATCGTGATCCGTCCGCGTCGCAAAGGCCGCAGCGGCAACGTGACCGAGCCCACGGCCCCGGGCTGGACATCGAACCGGGCGAGCTCGGGCGGAGCGGCATCGCCGCTCTGCTCAGGCAGGACCTGGATCGACACTACCCGCGATGCGCCCTCGATAGCGGCGCTCACGGTCAGGTGTCCCTCGCTGCCGATATAAAGGCGCGGCGGCGCATCGACCGTCAGAGATAATCGTGACGGCCGGGTGCAAAGCAGGGCATCGAGCCCGATCAGGGCCAGCACGAACAGGCCGAGATCGAGCGCGATCGGCCAGAGCGTCTGGTCATGGATCAGCAGGCCGATGGCGACCGGCACGGTCAGCCCGAAGAGCAGGACGGCGCGCGGAGTCGGCCTGATCATCGCGGTGCGGCAACCTGATCGATCAGTTCGAGGATGACCTTGTCGCTGATCAATCCGTCGATCTCGGCATTGGGGGCGAGCACGATCCGGTGCCGCAGCAAGGGCAGGGCGATGCCCTTGACGTCGTCGGGGATGACGAAGTCGCGCCCCTGCGTCGCCGCACGGGCGCGGCTCGCCGAGGCCAGCATGGTCGCGGCGCGCGGCGAGGCGCCGGTCTCGATCGCCGGATGGCTGCGCGTCGCGCGGACGAGGTCGACGATGTAGCCGACCAGCGGCTCGCCGAGCGCGATCCCGCCGACCAGCGCGCGGGCTGCCAGCAGATGCTGTTCCGAGACGACTGGGGCGAGGCCGAATTCCGCAAGCTTCGGCATGGCGGCGCGGTGCCCGTGGCGCGCGACGATGGCGAATTCCTCCTCGCGGCTCGGATAGCTCAGGTTGATCTTGAACAGGAAGCGGTCGAGCTGCGCTTCCGGCAGCGGATAGGTGCCCTGCTGCTCGATCGGGTTCTGAGTCGCGACCACCATGAAGGCCTCACCCAGCGGATGGGTCGTGCCGTCGATGGTGACGTTGCGCTCGTTCATCGCCTGCAGCAGCGCGGCCTGCGTCTTGGGCGGCGTGCGGTTGATCTCGTCGGCGAGCAGGATGTCGGTGAAGATCGGCCCGCGCGTCAGGTTGAAGCTGCTGGTCCGGAAATCGAAGAGATTGGTGCCGAGCAGGTCGCCCGGCATCATGTCCGGCGTGAACTGGATGCGTCCGAAGCGGAGCGACAGCCCGGTCGCGAAGGATTGCGCCAGCAAGGTCTTGGCCGTGCCCGGCACGCCTTCGAGCAGGACATGCCCGCCGCAGAGCAGGCTGACCAGCATCAGCTCGACGACCTCGTCCTGGCCGACGACGGCTTTGCGGATTTCGCCGCGAAGCCCTTCAGTGATCGTCGAGACGTCGCGGAGTTCCATGCGGCAGGTCCTTGCGCCAGTGATGAAGAGCCTGCGCCGCGGCGAGCAGCGAGGCGAGATTGCGGGAGCTTAAGGTGGAGGCACCCAGTCCGAGGAGTGGCTTCGGGTCGATACCCCGCGCTTCGGAGGCCCTTGCGAGCCATGCGGTCAGGTCGTTGCCTTCCAGCCCGGCCGGTGCCCGCAGAATTCGCGCGGCGTCCTGCAGCGTCATCGCGATATAGCGCTGCAGGATCGCGGCATGGTGCCCGGCATAGTCGACCAGCGCCGCGGCACTGCCGATCAGCGCATGCCGGCCGGCATCGAGCCGGCGCGGCGCCGGCAAGGGCGCTCCGAAACGCCCCATCGCCGCCCAGAGCAGCAGCGCGACCGCAGCCAGGACCTGGATGAGCACCAGATTGAGCGGGAATTCATAAAGGAATTTCAGCAGGTTCGGGGGCGACCTTCGGAAGCCGTGGATGGTCTCGTCGAAGACCAGCGGGCGATTTTTGCCGTCGAGCAGGGCGGCGACGATATCGCGCGCGAAGGCGGCGTTCGCGCCCTTGCCGATGCTGTGGTTCTCGATCGGATCGGGATCGGCCAGCACGAAGATGCGGCGATCGCCCTGCCGCAACTCGCCGAGCAGAATGCCGTCCGGCGTCGAGATCAGCGGCGTGAGATTGGAGCCCTTGATGAGCTGGATGTCGCCCTGGACGGTTGGGTCCGCCGCCGCGATCGTCTTGCTATAGGCGACTGGCGGCTTCGTCCGGACGACGTTGCCGCCGCTGACTGCCGCGCTCAGGGCAGACTGGACGCGCAGCAAGGGCGCAAGCTCCGCCTGGCCGATCCAGTCCTTGCGCCGCTCCCCGGCGCGCACGGTCCATTTCGGCAGGACGAGCAGGATGCGGCTGGCCGTCGCGAGCTTGTTCCGGTTTTCCTCGCTGGTCAGGCTCCCTGCCGGTTCGGCCAGGATCAGCACGCCATCTTCACCGGCAGCCTCCAGTGGGCGGTCCTCGGCGCGCATCGTCCTGTAGCCCGAGCCACGCAACAGGTCATGGAAGGCGAGATGGCCGACGGCGGAATTGGAATAGCTGTTGGCGCCGGAAGCGAGGCCTGTCGCCTCGCGCCCACCCATTCCGGTCAGGAGCAGCGATGCCGCGAAGAGGGTGCAGAGCGCCGCCGCAAGCGCTGCAAGGACGCGGGGCTGGAAGGTCGCAGCTCCCATCAAGCGGCGCCTGCCGCCAGCGAGCGCTTCAGCGTTTCGAATTCCTGGCGGCAGCCGAGATAATCCTCCTGCCCTGCCGGCCTGCCGCCGAAATAGGTCTGCTCGACCGATCGGACGATGGCGCCGAGCGCGCCGGTCCCGGTCTGCGGCAGGGTGACTTTGCGCAGGATCTCGCGGCTCGTCAGCGAGACCGCGAAGCTGGTGCCGAGCCGCATGCGGATCTCGGCGAGGCTCTTGAGCAGCAGCACATGCATGGCTTCGCCATATTGGCCCCGGCTCGCGAGGTCGTCGGCTTCGAGCTGCGCTTCCTCCATCCGGGCAGAGGGATCGGAGAAGCCGGAGGGCATCTGCCCGGCTGCGATCCGACGCGAGCGGCTGAAGGCCGGCAGGCTGTCGCGCAAGGACCAGATCGTCACGGCCACACCGAGGATGACGGCGCCCCAGAGCAGGATGCGCGCCATATCGGCGGAGATGTCGAATTTCAGCCAGTCGAGCCAGCTCGAAGCCCGCGGCTCGGGCACCGGCATCTCCGTCTGAATGTCGTGGCGGCGGATGCTCTGCCGGACGATCTCGCTGGCATCAGTGGCCGCCCGCGCGGCGCCGTCGAGCGTGACGACGCAGAATGCAACGAGCAGGAGGGGCAGCCGCTTCACAACCTTCGAATCCGCATGCGATCGCGAGCAGTATGGCGAAGGAAACGACGGTCTCATAGGGGCGGAACGTGCAAGGATATACCGCGCATCTGCACAGGCATGCTTCGAGACTTGTCGCCAGGGAATCCTTGGAAGCCTGCGACGCCATCGGCGGCCATCTCTGGCCTGCAGCCTTAAACGTGCCTTCGATCTACAGTTGCACCTCTTTGGCCGTCGAATGCGAAAACCCGTCGCCGGGGCCGCTTCACATCAGCCCCGGCAGATCCGCCGCCAGCGCATCGATCGCGACACGCATCTTCGGCGGCAAATGCGGCGTCTGCAACCAGAGAGCGTGCACGTCGTAGGGCAATCGTCCTTCCTCCGGCAGCAGCTCGACCAGCTCCCCGGCTTTGAGCCGCTCTAGCACCAGCCATGACGGCAACCAGGCGAGGCCCATGCCGAGCATCGCCGCATCGGCGATCGCCTCGAGATCGTCGAGCCGCAGCCGGTGCCGCGGCATAACCTCCACCGGCGGTCCCTCCTCGCGCGGGAACAGCCAGGGTCGCACGCGGCCGGAGCGGCGATAGATCACGGCGTCATGATCGGCGAGATCGCCCAGAAGCGCGGGGCTCCCGTGAGCTGCGAGATAGGATGGTGCGGCGCAAACGATCATGCGCTGGCGGGCGACGCGGCGCGTCACCAGGTTTGCGGCATCGTGCAGTTCACCGGTGCGGATGGCGAGGTCATGCCCACCCTCTGTGAGGTCGATGAAACCGTCGCCGAAGGCGAGATCGAGCTCCAGCTGCGGGTAACGGCACGCCAGATCAAGCAGGATCGGCATGACACAGCACCGGCCGAACAGTGCCGGCAGCGCCACCCGGAGCTTGCCGCGAGGTTCGCCCAACTGGTCGGCGGCGAGCGCATCGGCCGCCGCAGCCTCGGCGAGAATGGTTCGGCAGCGTTCGTAATAGGCCTGGCCGAACTCGGTCAGGCTTTGCCGCCGCGTCGTGCGGTTGAGCAGCCGAACGCCAAGGCGCTCTTCCAGAAAGCGGACATGCTTTCCGACCATTGGAGCCGACAGGCCGAGCGTCGCCGCCGCTGCGGCAAAAGAGCCGAGATCGACCGCCCTGACGAACACGGCCATGCTGGTAAGGCGATCCATCATTCAGAACTGCTGATTTTGATTATCGATCGGGGAGCGATGTTTATCGTGGGACGGCGCGCTGTCATAGCTCATTCATTCGCTCTATTTTGGAGTCATGAGCATGGCCGGCACGGTCCGCTTTCACCGCCATGGCGGTCCAGAGGTCCTCACCATCGAGGACATCGATGTACCGCCGCCGGGCCCCGGTGAAATCAGGATCCGGACCAAGGCACTCGGCCTCAACCGAGCGGAGGCCCTGTTCCGCTCCGGGAGCTATATCGAGCAGGCGCGTTTCCCCTCCGGTATCGGCCTCGAAGCCGCCGGCCTGATCGATCGCGTCGGCGCAGGCGTCGAAGGCTTCTCGCCTGGCGATGCCGTCAGCCTGGTGCCGCCGCGCTCGATGGTGAGCTGGCCGATGCACGGCGAGATCGTCATCGCCCCGGCCGAACTGGCCGTGAAGCACCCGCCGATGCTCGGCTGGGACGCGGCCGCGGCGAGCTGGATGCAGTATCTGACCGCCTATGGTGCGCTGATCGACCTCGCCCGTATCAAGCACGGCGAGTATGTGGTGATAACCGCAGCATCCAGCAGCGTGGGGCTCGCCGCGATCCAGGTCGCCAATCGCCTCGCTGCAATCCCAATCGCAGTGACGCGGACCGCGCGGAAGGCTGCGGCGCTACGGGAGGCCGGCGCCGCCCATGTCGTTGCTTCGTCCGAGGAGGATATCGAAGCCCGACTGAACGATATCGCTGGCGATGGTGGGATCCGGGTCGTCTTCGACGCAGTCGGTGGCCCTGCCTTCATGCCGCTTACCGCTGCGATGACCCGAGGTGGCATCCTCATCAACTATGGCGGCCAGAGTTCCGAAGCGACGCCCTTCCCATTCTTCAACGTGCTGAGCAAAGGGCTGACGCTGCGCGGCTATCTCGTTCACGAGGTCACCGGCGATCCCGCGCGGCTCGCCGCTGCCAAGACCTTCGTCCTGGAAGGGCTGAGCGACGGCTCGCTGAAGCCGATCATCGCCCGGACCTTTCCGTTCCACGAAATCGCCGAGGCGCACCGCTACCTTGAATCGAACGAGCAGTTCGGCAAGGTCGTGGTGACGCTTTGAGGGCGCGGCAAATCTACGACGCCTTCTCCGCAAGGCCTGACACTCGGTTCGGCCGTCGAAAACCGAGCTTGTTTTCGGCATCGCTGCTCCCTCCAACGCTCTTGCCTCTCAGCAGGCTGCCGGTGAGCTCTTTTCTTCTGTCGGGGGCAGTGATGAGAGAAACGCCGGGTTGGGTAAGGGGTGGTGTTCTCAGCCGCGCCGGTGGATTTCTTGTCGACTACCTTCTGGTGATGCTGCTCACGCAGGCGCTGGCGGCATTCCTGTACGGCCCTACCGGTGGACTGGTGCAGGACAGCAGTGCGTTCCTTAGAGAGTGCAGGCCTGCGACGAGGCGTCCGGCGGCGCTGAGCGTGCCTCCGGGTTTCGAGCCAACCAGCGAGGCGGTCTGCTCGTTCAATTTCCTGAGCTGGCCGGTGGCACGGTCTCATGTTCTCGTTCGGCAGCAGCCAGGCTCCGTCATCAAGCACAATATCGCTCACTCGATCGACGCTCGCGGTGATATCGTTGTCGCGTTGGATCTGGCCGTTCTGCATTGGCCGCTGCTCGCCTTGATGCGCTGGGCGATCGAACGAAAGGGCGGGCGCTCGCCGGGGCGTCGATTGGCGACGTTGTCGGTCGTCGGGCGGCCCGACGAGCGCCATGGGCCGCTGCAAAAGCCCGCTCCGTGGGGCTCCAGGCGGGCATGATCCATGGCTTGCCTGCCGCCGCGCAGGCGGCGGTGATGCGGGCGATGTCGGCGCGGTCGTCGTCGGTAAAGCGATAGCCGCCGCGGCCGCATGTCAGCGAGAGGTCCGAGGGGCTGACGAAAACGCCATCGACAGTCGGCGAGGCCTCGAACGCCAAGCTGGAACCGATCGCCAAGCTCGACAGCAAGAAGGTCACCGGGCTGATGACGGCGGCCGGCCGCTTGAGACGGCGCAGTTCCTTGGCAATGCCGTGCTGTTCGAGGCGAGGATCGAGGCGGTGGGCGTCTCCTGCGCGCTCGGCCGGCTCGCCGCTGAGACGGGCGGTCGCAGCGGCCGCTGCACGATCAGGCTCCGGCCGGAGCAATTCCGGCTCTCGCCGGACGGGCCTGGCCTGAAGGTCGTCATCGAGGATATCGCCTTTCGGGGCGGGCAATGCGCGGCGGCCTTGCGGGCGCACGATGACGGCGCCGAAAGCCGGTTCACCGCGCATGTGTCGAGCATCGACCCTCCCGCGATCGGAAGCACGGTCTTCGTCTCGGTCAATGGCGCAGCGCTTCTGTTAACCGAGGCCGCATGAGCGTCGGCCTTCGGGCCAGATCCAACGCCTGCTTCCGGGGCTTCCGGGCAGTTGCACGATGCTTCAGCGACGTGCCGCGCGCGAACGCGCCGGCACGCAGCGCTGTTCTCAGAAGCGCCAGATCAGCGGCACGATGAAGACGGCGACGACGAAGAACCAGAGCAGGAGCGGCAGCCCGAGCTTCCAGTAATCGCTGAAGACATAGCCGCCCGGTCCCATCACCATCAGGTTCGTCGGCGTCGCGATCGGTGTCAGGAAGGCACCGGCGGCGGCGACGGCCGTGCTCATCAGCACGGGGCGCGGCGAGATGCCCATGGCCGTCGCGGCCGCGACGCCGATCGGGATGATGATCAGCGCCGTCGCCGTGTTGCTAATGAGCTGGCCGAGCACGGCCGTCAGCACGAACAGGCCTGCGAGCAGCGCCGTCGGCCCGGCATCGCCGACCAGGGCGACGAGCCGATCGGCCAGCATCTTGGCCGCGCCGGTCTCGATCATCGCGGTCGAGAGCGGCATCATCGCGCCGACCAGGATGACGGTGGTCCAGCTGATCGCGCGATAGGACTGCTCGACGTTCATGATGCCGCAGAGGATGATGGCGCCGGCCGCGAGCAGGCCTGCCACGGCGGAGGGGACGACGCCGGTCGCCAGCATCAGCACCATCGCGAACAGGATGATGATGGCCTGCTTGGCGCCGGGGCCCATCGGCACGGCCTGACGCCGCACCAGCTCCGGCGAGCTGACGACGAGGACGTCGGGGTCGTCGAGATGGGTGTCGAGCGCCTTCCAGGTGCCTTGCAACAGCATGGTGTCGCCGGCCTGCAGCACGACGCCGGCCGATTTGGCCTCGCCGGAGCCTTGCGCGTCGTTGGCGCCGCGCTGGACGGCGAGCACGATCAGGTCCCCGCTTTCGGTGACCATGCCCGGGAACACGGTCTGGCCGATCAGGCCGGAGCGCGGCGGGATCACCACCTCGGCGAGGCCGGAGCGGCGATTGAACAAGGTCTCCTCGCTGTCGCCGGCCCCTTCCTCACGGAAGGCGAGATGCATCTGCGCCGCGAAATGGGCCGCGGCCTCGGCATCGCCGCGCAGGAGGAGATGGTCGCCCTCGGCGATGGTCGTGCGGCGCAGCGGCCCGGCGGTGTCGCCGTCCTGGATCGCGACGAGCTGGAGCCCGGACCACGAGCCGAGATCGACCTCGCTGGTGGGCTGCCCGATATAGGTGCAGGTCGCGCGGACGCGCAGCTGGTGGATGCCGCTGGCGAGGCCATATTGCTCGACCAGCGTCTTGGCGTGGCGGCTGAAATCCGCCGGCATGGTCGCGCCATTGCGCTGCGGCAGCAGCTTCTCGCCGAACAGGATGATGATCGCCATTGTGCCGGCGAGCAGCGGGATGCCGGCCAGCGCGAATTCGAAGAAGCCGAAGCCGCCGACGCCGGCATCGAGCCCGGCCTCGGAGACCAGCACGTTCACCGGCGTTCCGGTCAGCGCCAGCATCGAGCCGGCATGGCCGGCGAAGACGAGCGGCATCAGCAATTGCGAGGAGTTGCGCTTGAGCCGGACCGCGATGACGACGACGACCGGCAGCAAGGCCGCGACCGCGCCGTTGAGGCTGATCAGCGCGACGAGCAGGGCGACCAGCCCCATCATCAGGAGCAGCAGGCGCGTGCGGCTTTCCTCGCCCGCGCCCCTGATCAGGAGTTGGCCCGCCCAGGCGGTGACGCCGGTGACCTCCAGCCCGGAGCTGACGACGAAGAGCGAGGCGATGAAGATGACAGCGGGGTCGCCCAGGCCAGCGAGGGCCTGAGGCAAGGTGAGGACGCCGGTCGCCCAGAGGCCCAGCGCCGTGCCCATCGCGACGAGCACGACGGGCACCTTGTTCGTGATGAACAGGACGACGGCAATGGCGATGATGAGGCCGGTATAGGCGATCGGGCTCAAGCGGCGGCTCCTTGTGGGTCCTGTTCGATCGCAGGCCCTGTTGGGGTCTCAGTCTTCCATCGTCGCCATGAGGATGCCGAGGCGGCAACCCTTCTCATATTCGTCGAGATTCACATATTCCTTGATGGTGTGGATCTCGGCCTGGCCGGCGCCGATGGTGATGGTCGGCACGCCATGCTTGTCGAGCCAGTTGGCATCGAGCCCGCCATTCGAGAACAGGTAGTTCGGCTCGATGCCGAGCAGGCCGAGCGCCTTGGTGGCGCGCTTCACCACAGGCGAATCCTTGGCGAGCTCGAAGGGCGGATAGGCCGGCTTGTGGCTGAATTTCACCTGCGCGGTCTCGCCGGCATCGTCCTTGACCTCGGCTTGCGCTTTGGCGAAGGCGGCCTTGAAAGCCTCGGCGATCTTCGTGGCGAAGGCGGCCTCGGGGCTGCGCGCCTCGCCGCGGATATAGGCGTAGTCTGTGACGACATTGGTCGCGTCGCCGGCGGCGGTCGTACCGCCCTTGCCGCCGAAGATGCCGACATTGCTGGTGCCTCGTCCGTCGGGCTTGACGATCTTGCCGAACCAGCCTTCGCGGCGGGCTTCGGTGATCGCGATCGAGCCGACCAGCGTCGCCGAGATGCCCTTTTCCGGCGCGACGCCGGCATGGGAGGCCTTGCCGGTGATCTCGACCTCCCAGTTCTCCTGGCCGACCGCGCCGATGAGCAGTTCGGAGGCGAGCTGGCCATCGACATTGATGCACATCGCCGCGCCGCCGAGATCCTTGGGGTTGAGCTCGCGCGCGCCGTGCAGGCCGCTTTCCTCGCGCACGGTGAAGAGAAGCGTGATCGGCGGGTGGGGCAATTTGTTCTTGATCAGCGTCTCGGCCAGCACGACCAGCAGGGCGACGCCGGTGCGGGCATCGCCGCCGAGCGCCGTGGTGCCGTCCGAGACGATGCGGTTGCCCTTGCGCTCCGGCTTGGCGCCGGCGCAGAGCGGCACGGTATCGAGATGGGTCGAGAACAGCAGGCGCGGCCCGGCCTTGGTGCCGGGCAGGTCGACGATCAGGTTGCCGGTCTCGGTCGGCAGCGGGATGCGCTTGTTGGCATCGTCGAAGCGGATGGCGGAGGCGGGAACGCCGACCGCCTTCAGCGCGTCGCTGACGGCCGCGCCGATATTGGCTTCCTTGCCGGTGACGCCTTCGACCGAAAGGAAGCGCATGAGATGCGCGATGGCAGCTTCGACGTCGAGGGGAATGGACGGTGTCGTCATGATCTGCATCCGGGCGGTTTGAATGGGCGACGGAATGGGTGGCGTGGGAGGTCAGAGGCCCCAGGGCAGGCCGAGCATCTTCCAGACGGCGAAGAGCGCGGTCCACAGCACGAACATCCAGACGACATAGGGCAGCATCAGCGACACCACCGTGCCGACGCCGGCATTGCGGTCGTATCTCTGGATGAAGCCGACCACGAGGGCGAAATAGGCGTTGAGCGGGGTGATCGCGTTCATCGGGGAATCGCCGATGCGATAGGCCGCGAGCACGGCCTCCGGCTCGACGCCGAGCTTCATCAGCAGCGGCACGAAGACGGGGGCGAAGATCGCCCATTTCGCGATCGCGCCGGTCAGCAGCAGGTCGATCAGCGCGACCACGACGATGAAGCCGAGCAGCAGCGGCAGGGCGCCGATATTGGCGGCCTGCAGCGCGCCCGAGAGGCTGAGCGCCATCACGGTGCCGATATTGGTATAGGTGAAATAGGCGACGAACTGGCTGAGCACGAAGAACAGGAAGATCGTGCCGCCCATGCTCTTGATCGATTTCTCGATCGCCGCGATGACCTCCGCCAACGTCTTCAGCGTGCCGGCGCCGATGCCATAGGCCCAGCCCGTGACCAGGAACAAGAGCATGATCAGGGCGATCAGCCCGTTCATGAAGGGCGAGTTGCCGATCAGCTCGCCGGTCGTCGGGTTGCGCAGCGGCGCGCCGGCAGGGATCGTCAGCAGGCAGAACACGGCCACCAGCGCGAGCAGGCCGAACCCCGCGAAGCGCAGGCCGCGCGACTCCGCCTCGGACAGCACCGCGCCCTGCTCGGTGACGGTGCCTTCGGCCGCCAGCTTCGGATCATAGGCGCCCAGGCGCGGCGAGATCATCTTGTCGGTGATGAAGGCGATGATGACCGTCAGGAACAGCACCGAGGCGATCGAGAACCAGAGGTTGGACGCGAGGCCGATCGTGCGGTTGGGATCGACGAGGCGCGCGGCATCGTTGGTGAACTCGACCAGCACCGCATCGAGCGGCTTGATCAGCATGTTGACCGTGAAGGCGCTGGCGACCGCCGCGAAACCCAGGGCCAGCCCGGCGACGGGATGGCGCCCCACGGCGAGATAGGCGATGCCGGCCAGCGGGATCAGGACGAGGTAGCCGGCATCGGCCGCGATGCTGGCGATGATGCCGACGAAGGACAGGATATAGGTCAGCGCCCAGCGCGGCGAGATGATCACGAGCTTGCGGATCAGCGCGGTGACGAGCCCGGATTCCTCCGCGACACCGGCGCCGATCATGGCGACGATCATGAGGCCGACCGCCGTGAAGCTCATGAAGTTCGGGATCAGCGACGAATACATGAAGCGGATGCCGTCGATCGTGAGCAGGCTGCGGATCGCCGTGCTCGCGGTCTCGATCTTGTGCGTATCGGGGTTGATCCGCTCGAAGGTGACGGCAGCGCCGAACAGGCCCAGCACGGCCGAGAGGGCAATGACGATCCCGATCAGGATCAGGAAGATGATGACGGGGTGGGGCACCATGTTGCCCACCTTCTCGACCGTGTCGAGAAACCGTTGCATGACCGTTTTCGGTGCGGCTGCAGTCGCCATCGCGCATCCCCCTCAAGCCAGAGTCTTCGCTATTCAGGCGCGCGACCTGTGCCGGCCTTCGGCTTCACATGGGCGCAGACAGAATCCCGAATTCTGGTGCGATCATTAAGTGCCTCTCGGGAAAGGACATCGGCAGGGAATCCCAGAGGCTGAGCATCGCGTCCCAAAATTTGAAACTCGCGCGGGCGTTGGCACGGCCCGCCAGGACTCCAGTACATCGTCACCGCATCGCCGCCTGCTCGGGCCGCGGCTGGATCACGAGGATTTCACCAGGCCCGAGAAGCCCGCGACGGCGAGCAGACTCAAGGCCCAGCCGACGACCGACTGGAAGTAGAAATAGTTGATCGCGAGCCGCCCGCCGGGCTTCGTCGGGTTCGGGCGCCAGAAGCTGCGCTGTCCCATGTCGAGGACGGGAAGGAGCGTGTCGAGCGAATAGGCCCAAGGCTTGAAGGCGGGAAAGCTCGAAGCCTCCCAGCGTTCGCGGAAGCAGGCGAGCTGGGTCTGTCCCGGTGTCGCCAGCCCTTGCGACACTCCACTGGCGAGCAGCGGCCTCTGTTCGTCCTGCGGGAGGCCGCACAGGGTCCATTCCGGCGCGCGCAGCACGACGGCGCTGTTCGGCATCACCGCGCCCTGGCGCTCGGCATAGGTGAAGACCGCGGTCCCCGTCAGCCAGAAGAAGGCCAGCCAGAGGAGGGCGAAAAGCGGCCTGCGACCATAGCCGAGGGTGATGCCGAGAATGCCGTCGGACACGAACAGGAGCGCCCGCCAGATCGGATTCCCGGCGCGAGCCCGGCGCGCCCTGCGCTGCAGGCGCTCCTTGATGGCGAGCACCGAGGCGGCATCCTCGCCATAGCCCATCTCGCGGAAGACGGTGGCAAGCTGCTCATAGGGCTGCGGCCAGAAATCCTCGCCCCAGCGCGCGGGCGTCTGGCGCGACAGCCAGTCGAGGCGGCTGTCGGCGTCGACCGGCGCATCGATGAAGGCACCGTAGCGACAGCGGTTGAGCATGAGGTCGCCGGGCTTCGGCCAGCAGGCCGCCTCGTCGTGGATGGTGCCGATCGAGGCTCCGGTCAGCGCCAGCGTGCCGTCGAGGCGGGCCTCGCGACGCAGGAAGAACGCGCCGCGGACGGCCATCCGGCTGGCCTCGATGGCGATCTTGCCGGGGTTGTCGACGATCGTACCGGAGCAATCGAGGTCGCCGGAGATGTCTGATGCGGTGAGCTTCGCTTCTCCGGTGATGCGGGCGCTGCGCAGGACCACGCTGCCATGGCAGGCCATCTCGCCGGCATCGAGCGCCATGCTCTCGAACGCGACGACGGTCGCGCCGGCGATATCGAGATCGGCCGCGAGCACGGCGCCCGACAGGCTGAGGCCGCCACGAAGCGCCGCGCCGCGCAGGAGGACGTTGCGAACCTCCAGGCTCCGCCCCAGCACGGCGTAGTCCCCGCGGCTGCGGATCGTGGCGCCGTCGCATTGGAGGTTTCCGCCGAGGCGCGCCTGATCGAGATTGACGGTCCCTTCGAGCTCCGCTCCACGCAGATAGATCCCGCCGCGAGCCTCCAGCCGCTCGGCCTGGAGGCCGGGAAGGCGCGAGCCGTCCAGAAACAGCCGGTTGATGATGGCCGCGCGCAGGATCGGCGTGGCCTCGAAATGGCAATCGTTGAGGCCGATATCGCGGAACACGCGGCAGGCTTCAAGGTCGAGCACATCCGTGATCCAGGCGCCGCGAACGAGCACGCCTTTCTCATGGGGCCGGCAGCCGGCCTCGCCGCCCAGGATCAGGAACCGCAGGAAGCCGGCGCGGACCTCCCGATCCGGAGTCCGTTCGGCCGGCAGCGCACCGTCGCCGAGCTTGTCGAAATTGCCGGAACGCAGCTTGGCGACGATCTCCTCCTCCGCCGGGAGCAGAGGCCGGAAGTCATCGAGCCGGGCGGTCGAGGCGGCCCAGGCGGAGGCCTCCGATCCAAGGCTCCAGTCGAAGGTCATGTCGCCGCCGCTCCTGTTGCCGCCGCCTTCGAGAAGAGCGCCGTGCCCCAAGTCATCGGGCCACGCTAGCAACACCGGAGGGAATGCGGATTGGCTCAGAATCCCGGCATTGGGCTGGCTATCTCATTTGTTCGCGTGCCGGTTTTCCAGCGGGGACGCGACGGGACGGGGCAGGCGGCGAGCAGGCGCGCCGAAACCGTCAGTGTGCCAGCTTCTGCAGGACTTCCGCGTGCAAGGCCGGGCTGCCGCTCGCCACAACGCAGCGATGGCCGGAATGGATCGTCAGTTCGCGGCCCTGCCAGTCGGTGATCGCGCCGCCGGCATTGCGCACGATCGGGGTCAGCGCGCAGTAGTCGAACGGGTCGAGCCCGCCATCGATGCTGATGTCGAGTGCCCCGTCCGAAACCCGGCCATAGGCGTGGCAGCCGCCGCCATAGACGCACCATTTCGTGTCACCGCGCAGCCGCTCGAAGGCGGCACGCTCGCCGGCATTGAAAGGCTCTGGATTGCCGTTGCCGAGAATGGCCTCGGCCAGTGATGCGCCCTTACGGGTCTGCACCGCCTCGCCATTGCGCCGTGTCGGCAGCCCGTCGCCGCCGATCCAGCGCTCTGCGGTGACAGGGTTGTCGATGACGCCCAGGATCGGCGTGCCCTTATAGGCCAGCGCGATCAGCGTGCCGAAGGTCGGAATGCCCGTGATGAAAGCCTTGGTGCCGTCGATCGGGTCGATGATCCAGACGAAATCGCGGTCGAGGCCGATGGATTCGTATTCCTCGCCGAGAATGCCGTGATCGGGATGGATGGCCGCGAGCTCGCGGCGCAGGCGATCCTCGACGCGGCGGTCGATCTCGGTGACCGGGCTGCGATCGGCCTTGGTGTCGAAGCTCCGCCCTTTGGCGATGGCCTCGCGGATGATCGTGCCGCTGAGATCGGCGAGCCGCTCGGCGAAGCCGGCGAAGGCATGGATGTCAGGCTTGGACATGGGTATCTCCGGCGGTCACCGCCGTCGTGGCGAGCGGGCGCTGGTGTCTGGCGAGCCGGTATTCGAGGGCCCGCAGGGCTGCGGTCAGGATGGCGGCGATGACGAGGTAGATCGCGGCCGCGGTGACGAAGAGCTCATAGGGCGCGAAGGTGCGCGCCACGATCGTGTTCGCCGTGCCCGTGAGCTCCATGAGCGTGATGGTGCTCGCCAGCGACGTCGCCTTGAGCATGCTGACGATCTCGTTGGCATAGGCCGGCAGGGCGAGCCGGAAGGCGCGCGGCAGGATGATGACGCGATAGGCCATCGGGCTGGACATGCCGCAGGCATGGGCCGCCTCGATCTCGCCGGCCGGCACGGCCTGGATCGCGCCGCGCAGGATGTTCGCCGTGTAGGCCGCGGTGTGGAGCGCGAAGGTCAGGACGGCGCAGAACCACGGCTCCCGGATGAAGGGCCAGAGCGCGCTCTCGCGGATGAAATCGAACTGCGACAGGCCGTAATAGACCAGGAAGATCTGGACCAGGAGCGGCGTGCCCCGGAAGAACGAGATGTAGAAGGCGATCACCGCGCGCGCCGGGGCAGGCGCCTCCAGCCTGGCGATCGCCATCGGCACGGCCAGCGCCAGCCCGAACACGAGAGCGGCCGTCAGGAGCTGCAGGCTGACCCAGGTGCCCTCGATCAGGGCGGGCAGGCTCTCGATCATCAGGGCCGGGTTCATCGCGCCAGCTCCCGTTCGCCGCGGCTGGCACGGCGTTCCAGTTTCGCGACGATGAGCCCGTTGCTGGTGGTCAGCGCGTAGAAGATGATCGCCGCGATCAGATAGAAGCGGAAGGGCTCGCCGGTGACCGCGGTCGCCATGCCGCTGACCCGCATGATCTCCTCCAGCCCGACGACCGAGACGAGCGAGGTGTCCTTGATCAGCGAGATCCAATTATTGCCGAGTCCCGGCAGGGCGAAGCGCCAGATCTGCGGCAGGCGCACCGTCGTGAAGGCGTCCCACCAGGAGAAGCCGAAGGCCTCCGCCGCCTCGATCTGGCCTTTCGGAATGGCGAGGAAGGCGCCGCGCAGCACCTCCGCCGCATAGCCTCCGAAGACGAGGCTGAGCGCAAAGACACCGGCGGCGAAGGCGGGGATCTCGACGAAGCCCGCTGCCATCCCGATCGACTTGGCGAGCCCAGTCAGCGTGACCGAGCCGCCGAAATAGATGATCAGGATGATCAGCAGCTCCGGCGTGCCGCGCATGATCAGCGTGAACAGGAAGCCGAGCTGCCGGACCAGCCACCAGCGCGAGAGCTGGGCGAGCGCACCGAGGATGCCCCAGACGAGCCCGAGCGCCAGCGCGGCGAAGGCGACCTCCAGGGTCACCAGCGTACCGTGCAGGAGCTGGCCGCCCCAGCCCATCAGGACATCCATCGTCACGACCTCCGCCGCTCTCGGGTCCGCTGCCTCGTCGCGCGCTCAGGGCAGGACGCTGAACGACCAGTAGCGATCGTTGATCGCCTTGAAGGAGCCGTCCTTGAACGAGGCGTTCAGCGCTGCGTCGATCTGGTCACGGAGCGCGCTGTCCTCCTTGCGGAGCGCCACGCCGACGCCGGGGCCGAACAGGGCGATGTTGTTGATCTCGGGGCCGACGAAATGGAATCTCTCGCCGCGCGGCTTCTGCAGGAAATCGCCGTCGAGCTTGATCGGCCCGGCGAAAGCGAGGTCGATCCGGCCCGATTGCAGGTCGAGCAGCAGGTTGTCGACCGTGTCGTATTGCGCGAGCTTCACGCCCGGGAATTCCTTGGTCATGAACTGCTCGTAGGTCGAGGAGCGCTGCAGCCCGACCGTCTTGCCGGCCAGCGCCTTCGGGTCCGGCTTGCCGTCGGCCCCGATCGGCTGGACGTTGAGCGTCTTGGCGCCGACGAAGCGGGCCGTGGAGGAGCGATAGGGCACGCTGAAGTCGATCGATTTCTTGCGCTCGTCGGTGATCGACATGCTCGCCACGATCAGGTCGAACTTGCCGGCGAGCAGCGCCGGGATCATGCCGTCCCATTGCTGGCAGACGAAGACGAGATTGACGTTCAGGCGCTTGCCGATCTCGCGGGCGACGTCGATGTCGAAGCCCTGCAATTCGCCCTTGGCATCACGGAAGTTGAAGGGCGGGTAGGTGCATTCGCTGCCGACCTTGACGTCCTTTGCCGCGGCGCCCGCGGTCAAGGCGCCAAGCAATCCGGCGGCGACGAGAATTGGCTTCAGCATGTCGTTCTCCCCTTTTATTTGACGGCTCGGTTCACAGGACGCGTTGGAGGAAGGCCCGGCAGCGCTCGGAGCGCGGATCGCCGAGGACCTGCTCGGGCGGGCCACGCTCCTCAACGACGCCCCGGTGCAGGAACAGGACCTCGCTGGAGATCTCGCGGGCGAAGCCCATCTCGTGGGTCACGATGATCATGGTGCGCCCTTCGGTGGCGAGCGTGCGCATCACCGCGAGCACCTCGCCGACCAGTTCGGGATCGAGCGCCGAGGTCGGCTCGTCGAAAAGCAGCAGGGCCGGCTCCATCGCCAGCGCTCGGGCGATGCCGACGCGCTGCTGCTGTCCGCCGGAGATATGGGCGGGATAGGCATTGCGCTTCTCGATCAGACCGACCTTTTCGAGATAGGCCTCGGCGCGCTCCGTCGCCTCCTTGCGGCTGAGGCCGAGCACCTTGATCGGCGCCACCGCGACGTTCTCCAGCACGGTGAGGTGGGTCCAGAGATTGAAGCTCTGGAAGACCATGCCGATGCGGCTGCGCATCCGGTTGATCTGCTTGCGGTCGAGCTGGCCCCGGCCGGCTCCCTGCTGCGCCAGCCGGACCGTCTCGCCCTCGAAGCGGATGGTGCCGGCATCGGGCAATTCGAGGAAGTTGATGCAGCGCAGGAAGGTGCTCTTGCCCGAGCCGCTGGCGCCGATCATCGTCACGACATCATGGCTGCGGGCCGTCAGGTCCAGCCCCTTGAGGACGGCGAGGTCCCCGAAGCTCTTCCGGATGCCCTCGACTTCCAGGACGGTGCTGCGCTCGACGTTCATGAGGACTCCGCTGCTGACGGCAGAATGTGAGGCGGATCATGGCCCCCCAAGGTCCAATTCGGAGCTTTCGCTAGGGTCCAGTTCCGGCCGTCGCCCAAAAGGGTGGCAG